>JAIESQ010000101.1 GCA_019745975.1 Pirellulales bacterium | reverse complement strand
CCGCTGGCGGATCTGCGTCTTCTGCGAGATCTGCGGATCATCCCTTCGTTGAGTGAACTCTTCGCGCCTTGGCGCGACGTCGTAGTTCTTAGGACGCAAAACCTCCCTTAGGACGATCTAGGACGCAACGGTTTTGAGTTTTGCGTCCTAAAATAACTCGTTGCTGCGACAGGACTTAACGACTTTTGACAGCCGCTTAGGACGGTTAGGACGCAAATTCCCGGGAAATCTTATTCTGGGGGACCCCCGGGGGACGAGCGGCCTGCGGCCGAAACAGTTGATCACGACCGCGTAGAAACTGAACCTGTCCATGAGTGCGGCATTGCGAGATCGTGAAACGTGATGACGCACTACGGTGCGAACCATCATGGAGCAACTCCAGGGATCACAACAAACAGAACGCTGCCAGCAGCCCCACGATGCAGATCGCCCAGCTCGTTGCGAGCCTTCGAATCAGCCTGCGCCGCCCCTCGGCACGCCGCTCAGTCCAGCCAGTCCTGTTCCTGGAGCCGCTGGGGCACGTACGTCTCCGTCACGTAGCTGATGTTTTTGGACATCAGCGCTTCGACTTCGAGCTTGAAGCCGTTCTTGAGCATCTGCTCGATTTCTTTCTGCCACGGCTTCTTGTCGGCAAACCACGGATAAGCGGCAATCTGCTTGGCCCGCTTCACATCCGAATCGTTCATGCGAATCTGCACCGAAGGGGACAATTCGCAGCGCGCGAAGTCGATCGACCGCAGCCCGAGATACTTGGCCCCCGGCACGGCCATGCGTTTCGACTCGAAGGCCAGATTGATCGAACCCTGCTTGATCACGCTGTAGATGTAATACCCCCAGGGATCGTTATCGAGCAGACAATAAACGGGGAGACCGAGCTCGTTATTGAAACGGTGCAAAAGTCGTCGGACGCCACGAGGAGGTTGCCCTTGCCCGTGCATGAGAATGCAATTGTATTTCTGCCAGAACTTGTCCTCGTTGAAGCGCCGCCAGACGGTGTCCTTTTCGACGTGAAGTACGAACTTCGCCCGGTTGTTCTTGAACTGCATCACGTAGGGCTCGACGATCGAGGGGATGCTGTAACCGCCGGAGCCCATCCGCGAACAATCGATCTCGTCGCCGCTGTCGATGAGCGTGATCGGGCCGACGATGCTGCCACGGTTCGAAGCAAAGACGTGCAACTCTTCACGCAGCGCGTTGATCGTGACCTCAAGATCCTCGATCATCGCATCGCTTTCAGTCTGGTCGTCGAACGTCTCCTCCTTCGTGTCCTTGATCGTATGCTTGAGCATGTAAAAGAGCTGCCGCAAGCTTGCCGTTTTGCCCTCGGTGATAATCTCCTTTGAACCCTTGGCCACCAACATTGTCTGCATGTAGGCCTTGGCCTGCGACAGGTTAAACAGTTGCCGGCGGTTAGTCAGGTTACCCATCTCGATGAACCGCTTGGCCTTGTTAAACTTGACGTTCGACAAGGTGCGGCTGGGAATGTCGAGGTAGGGGTCGCGTTTCTTTTCGGCGGCCGTTTCGACGCCGCCGGCCAGACCGTGCAGCTCGCCCATCGTTTTCTTATCGCGGTCGTTGAGCTTGACGCGGGCGGTCGCGGTGCTGGAACCGCCGGAGGTCGCTTTGCTGCGAGCTTTTTTGGCCATGGTTGGTTGATCGCGATGCGAAGTGAGTTGGTTCAATGCGCGATAAGCCCAGGGATTGCCATCCCTGGGCTTATGTCGTTAGCCGCGTTTCTTAGCGGAAGATTTCGCCTTGGATTTCGATCTTTTCGACGCGGGGCCGACAGCTTCATTCTCGGCGCCGTCAGTGGCCCCCGGCGCTGCCCCGGCGGCGGCGGCCCCCGCTTCACGGTCGATGATCAGCACGTTGTCGCCGAAGTCTTGTTCGTCTTCCCCTTCGACGAAATTCCCTTGCTTGTCGACACTCAAGTCGGCGTGCAGCGTTTTCACTTTGGCGACGGCGCAAAGCTGATCGTAAAGCTGCTTGGTGCGGCTGTCGGGATAATCCTTGATGACGGTCACCGCCTCGGCGATCTCGTTCAAATACTTGAGGAACGTGTTGCGCCGCGCGCCGGCGTCGCGCACCTTGAGCTTGCGGCGCATGTACAGGCCGAGCTTGCGGCCGATCGCTTGCAGGGCCAGCCGCAGCTCGCGCTGAATCTCCGGGTAGCCGGCGATCGCTTCCTTCGACTCGCTGGTGAACGGCACCCACACGCTGGCCATGTGGACCATGATCGTGACCGGCCCGCTGGGAAGTGAATTGCGCGACTGGGTGAGTCCGTACGCCCGCCAGCTCGTGCCGACGACCGTTTGCGTGATGGCGCAGGCGCCCTGCTGGAACTGCAGCGGCACGCGATTGGCGAACCGCTGCACGTTCATGGTTTGCCCTTCTTCGAGATTGACGCTTTGCAAGGCCTCGTGCAGCTTGAGGATTTCCTTGGGCTTGAGTTTGCTGGGCGTTTGCCGGGTGCCGAGCCCCGACTCCTTGACGATCTTGTTGGCTCCCTCCATGCCGATCCCCTGGAACGTGGTGGCCAGAAACTGCCGCAACGTGCGGGCATCACTCTCCTGCACAAAGTCGGTCAACTGTTCGAGCGACACGCGGGCTGCCGACGGCGCGCCGCCATAGGCCAGCGCCGCTTCGATCACGAATGGGTTGCCGCGATACACGGCCGGCGGACGGGTGACTGCCACGTAGAAGTCGCCCGGCACCACTTGATGCAGCCCCTTGAGCAACCGCTGTTCGCCGATCGGCACGATGCAGTCGGTCGACGGCGGCGGGATGCGCGTCTCCTGCAGGGCCTTGTAGAGCGACTCGGCCTCGTGCCGGCCCACCCGGTGTACGTTCGCCCGCGTGCTCAGCTTGGCCGTCTCGCAGATGCGTTTGGCCGTGCTCGAGCTGACGCGAGAGAACGAGCTGCTCAAGAACTGCGACAGCGACATCGGCTTCGAGTCCTTGAGCATCGTGACCAATTGCCCGAGCTCGATGCCGTAGGGGTGCGGCATGATCTCTTTGGCTTCCGGCGGCAACTCGTCGGTCGAACGCTCGTACTCGGTGGCGTTGTCCTCGGGATCGACATAGTGCAGCCGCACGTGCGGATTGGCGATGCAGGTTTGCGCGAGATATTCGTCGACGCTGCCGCGCCCGCGCTGGTAGCGGGCCTCGAGCTCGATGGTCACGCGCGTGCCGTGATCGGATTCGACCCATTCGATGGCGTGTTTCTCCATCGCTGTCTGGCCGGCCGCTCCTGGCGGCACGTCGACTCCCTCTCCTTTGCCGTTGAGAATCTCCGGGCGGTTGACCTTCGTGTTGATCGCGATCTCGTAGTAGTGCGCCGGCTTTTTCGGCGACACCTTCGACATGATCTTGACCGGCTTGCCGGTCGTGAGCAGCCCGTACATGCCGGCGGCGCTGATGCCGATTCCTTGTTGCCCGCGGCTCATCCGCAAGCGGTGGAATTTCGAGCCGTAGAGCAGCTTGCCGAACACATTGGGAATCTGCTGCTTCAAAATGCCCGGCCCGTTGTCCTGCACTCCAACTTGAAAGCGATTCTCACCGGTCTGCCGGATGTGGACCCACACCTCCGGCAGAATGCCGGCCTCTTCGCAGGCGTCGAGTGCGTTGTCGACCGCTTCCTTCACGGTGGTGAGCAAGGCCTTTCGTGGATTGTCGAACCCCAGCAGATGGCGATTCTTGGCGAAGAACTCGCTGACGGAGATATCGCGCTGGCTGGCCGCCATCGATTGGGCCGTCGCCCGGCGGCGCGATTTGCCGGCGGAGCCATTGGCTTCGGCGTGCGCGGCGGCGGGGTTGTCGTGCGATTCTTGTACGTCTTCGACATCGTTCGCTGCATCGGCCGACGCGCTTTTGGCCAACTTGGCGCGACGTTTGACGACAGCGCCATTGGCGGCGTGGCCGTTGCTGGCAGGCGACTTGGCGCGTGCCGCCGAAACTCTGCGACTTCTCGAATCTGCCAAGCGAATACTCCCCAAGGTCTCGAACTTGCATTCGCTGCGATGCGAATTGTAGCGACGCATCACGAATCGACACGGGGACGACTGGCCCTCTCATGGCCAAGTAGCGGATGCCGTCGTGGCGAGAAGCGACCAGCCGGCAGGTCGTCCCGTGACCGTCACGAATCCGTCGTCGACTGTTGGTTACATCCGCGCCGACAACCAGTTGGCCACCGCGTTTGGGCGGCCGGTTCTGCCTGTCGTGCGGGTGGTATCGATTATAGCGGCTGCCCGGCCCGGCACCCAAGGCCGCGTGTCGTTAAACTCGATCCGTCAAGCGCTTCTGACACGCCCGGCACACAAAGATTCATTCCTGCGACCGGCCCTGACCGAGATTGTTTCTGGCTGCCCGGAGCCGTTGTCCTCGCCGACCTGAACCGACTCCGCGCCTGCCAGAAACCTCTCCGACCCAGAGGAGCTCGCCGATGTCTGAAGCGCTGACTCGTGCCCGCTGCGTGGTGCTGCCCGCTGTGTTTTTGGCCGCGATGGCTGGGGCGGCGCTGCCCGTTGCCGCGCAAGGCTATCGGCCCGGCGCTAGCAGGCCCGACCTGTTCTACAACTATTACGTGGGCCCCTCGCCAACCTATGGCGGCGTGCCGGCGCAAATGTACCTGTCGCCGCGCCCGGTGCCGCCGCACGTCGGGCACACGTGGATCACGTATCAGCCGCTGATGCCGCACGAGTTCTTGTACACGCATCACCGCACTTACTACCGGCACTTCGGCACATCGGATGACGAACTGGGGCCGCTCGAAACCGGTCACGGCGGTTGCGGAACTTGTTGCGGAACCTGCTGCACGAAACCGTGCTGCTGCAAGCATTGCCCCGGCACGACGATCACGCGCGTGCGCTGGGGACACTGCTGCCTGGACGAACTCCCGGCCTTCCCGGGCTGGAATTGCCGCAAGTGGTAACTGGTAGGACACGATGGGTCGAAAGGAAACTGCGGGCGGTCGAGACATGCGAACCCCCGAGCACGAGGAAACCTGCCTATGATCGCGCGACCGCTGAGATTGGTCGTCTTGTTGCTGACGGCCTGCGCGTCGTTGGATACGGCCGACGCCTTCGAGACGAAAGCCGCTCGGCGCTGGCGCTACCGCGCCGCCGAAGCGGCCGACATCTACACCTGGCACGGCGATTACTACCACACGGCCTGGGGCCGGCCCGTCGCGCTCGTCGTGCCACCCACCGCGGCGTTGCAAACCGACTACCACTGGGGGGTCGGGGGCCTGCGCGTGACGCCGATTTACCACCAGTTCTCGCGAGGCTTCCCCGGCCCGGTCGAGTTTGCCGGTCCGCCGTTCCGCGGCACGCCGCGCTGGCCGAGCGATACCGACCAGTTTGGCGTCTACTACGTGCGAGGCCCGTGGTAAGGCCGCAAAGTTTCGCAACGCCGCGCTGCCCGTGGCGGGCGGCACCAATCCGGCAAGGTCTGCCGCGAGGCGATAGTTGGTTCAACGACAGGTCGGCAGGTGTCCGATGCTGGCTATAGGCGGCCATACTCCGCGCGGCCGCACCATCAAGCCGTGCCCGCTCCCGGCCCTGAGCATTAAGGGGGCGTCCGATGTCGCTTCCAGGGATTGAGCTCCTCCTCGGCGTGATCCCGATTGTCGCGCTGATTCTGTTGGTCAAACTGCGCCCCGCCGAGCGCTCGCGCAAATGGCACGGCTAAGCCAGCGCAAGCTGGAGTTGGTCGCGAACTTCGCGTCGTTGCGCTAGACCGGCGCCCAGGGTCGTTCTGGCCGCGGTAGCACGCGCGGCGCGGCGCCACGCACCAGCGCCGCGATTCTCGTCGCAGCCGCCGCGACACCGCTGGTGTCGCCATGCGCTTCGAGGCGCAAGTGAAAGGTGCGCGATTCGCCACCCGCCAGGTTGACGACGCGCTGTTGCTCTTCCTCGAAGAGGCGCTCGTTCGGCAGATTGACGCCAGGTTCCAGGCCCGTCACGTAGCCGTCGGCCACGGCTTGCGTGCTCTTCCAAAGCGTGAAGTAAGGAAACGCGCGCTTCGAGAAGTGCAGACTCACGCCATGGCGTGCCCGGGCGTCGCGCAACAGCACCTCAGTCTCGCCGCCGGCGCCTGCCGCCAGATCAAGAAAGTAAACTTGCTCGGTGAAGCCGGGCTCCTCCGGCCCGTAGCTGTTCCAGTGATCGACTCCTTCGGCCGCGCGCGCCGTCCAGGGTACGACGGTCTTCGCCGGCGCGACGATCTCGGCCCCGGGTTCGACGAGCGGGCGACCGAAGTTCGTGTGATACAAGAGCTCCATCTGGCCAGGTTCGGCCGACACATTCTGCACGGTATCTTCGATTCGCAGGCCTGACTCACCGACGCGCGTGCGCACGGTTGACGTCAGCCGCAATTTGCTGTGATACAGGCAGGCCTCGTCGACGACTCCTGTCAAGCTGATTTCGCCGTCATCGATCGCCAACTCCAGCTTCCAGGCCGGCGTGTTGCTGATGCGGCCGTGCAGGGGGTAGCGCAGACGCCCCTGGGAATCGAACACCGGACCGCCGTTCGATTCCAACCCGCAGCGGCAAAAGACCTCATCGAATCCGCGTAGCCAGCCGAGGCCGCTGGGCTCCCAGAGGTTGACGTTGCGCGGGTTCACGGGACCTGGAACGGGCGCGCGCCATCCCAACTCGAAATCGCCCAGCGCCGCGCGCCACAGTCCCATCCCACGCGTCGGGAGCACCGTGAAGCGAAAAACACCGTTGTCGATCTCGACGACATCGACGCCGTCGCAGAGCCCGCCGCGCAGCGTTCGCTTGTGAATCGAGCTACCGGGCGCGAGCGCTGCCAGGTCCTTGCCGGTCAATTGCAGCTCGGCGGTGTAGACCGCGCGCGAGGTATCGCACAACACCCAGCTTTGGCGAGTCATGTGCTTGCTCCGACGAGAACGAAGATCGACCGCCGCCGACGGTTCTCAGTAGTGCTCAGTCGCCGCGCAGGCGCAGTGCGTGCTGGGTCAACTTCTCGCGCACTTCGTTCAGGCTGGTTACGCCGAAGTTCTTGCACTCCAGCAACTCGTCGCCGGTGTGTCGCACCAGCTCGCCAATCGTCGACAGCCCCAGGCGGATCATGCACTTGCGCGCACGCACCGACAGATTGAGGTCCGAGATCGGTCGGCTGAGCAGCGCCTGCTCGTCGGGCGACATGCTCTCGGGCTCGTAAATGGGCTCGGGACGCGTCTTCTCGCCGGCGAACTGTCCCAGGCTCAGCCCCTTGGAGGCCATCATTTCCTTGATTTCGACCAGCGACGTCTCGCCGAAGTTTTTACTGTTCAAGAGCTCGATTTCGGTGACCGTCGTGAGGTCGCCGAGGGTCATGATGCCCATCTTCTGCAAACAGTTACGGCTGCGCACCGAGAGTTCGAAATCAGTGACCGGAACGTTGAGCATCTGGCTGACTTTGTCGCGGCGGCGCTGGGCGTCTTCGTCAAAGATAATGTCGCCGGCGATGTTCACATCCTTGGCGAACAGCCGCGCCCGCCAGTGATCGGGATACACCTCGAGCACGCGCTGGAAGCAGACCATCGCGCGATCGAATTGATTGCGATCCTCGTACAGGATGCCCAGGTTCATCAACGCGCCAAGGTGGGGCGGAAACCGCCCGACGCTGCGCTCGTAATATTCGATCGCCAGGTCGTCGTTACCGCGACGATCGTTTTCCAGCGCCGCGCCGAATAGCGCACCAGGGTGCTGCGGATCGCTCTCCACGGCCCGCTCGTAGAGCGCGCAGACTTCCGTGGGGTTCCCACCCAGGGCGGCAACCGTCGCGCCGCGCTGGTAGAGGTACTCGGCCGACTGCTCGACGGCTCCTGAGAGTTTGTCGAGCGCTGCCAATGCGCTTGTCGGGTCGCCGGAGCAGCGCAGGGCTTCGACACGGCCTAAGGCGCATTGGTCGGCGGGGTAACCGGCCGCGGCCGCCGCATCGAAGGCTTTGATCGCCTCGGCATAAAGTTGCCGGCCCATCAGACACTTGGCTTTGTAGAACTGCGCGAGCGGACCGCCGTCCGACTCGTTCAGGCTTTCCATCGCCTTCTGGTAGCGACCCAGCAGGTACTGACAGACCCCTAGCCGCAACCGGCTGGCGGGAGAGTGATCGGGCTTCATTTCCAGCTCTTGCACCGCGTCGCGCAGCGCGCGAAAGCTGGCAGCGCCGGCCGCCAGCGCGTCGCTGATCTGTTGGATCGTCTGCGGGCCAAACGGCGCGTTCGACAGCACGAGCTCTCTGAGATCAACCTCGGTGGCCGATGCGGGCATGTACAAATCTCCATCCAACGCGAAATAGAAGGTGGTGGTGAACGAGCGCTACGGACTGAGGTGGGTAACTGGACGGACTTCGAGCTCTCGCTCCAGCGACGCCGACCGACGTGCCGACGGCCCCGCGCGCCGACGTCCACGTCATCGGGCGGCGAGCGACCACTTTTCGCCGCGGCACACGCCAGCGGCTAGCGGTGCAAACCAGAGCCAGCGGTGGGAGTCGAACCCACAACCCCCGCATTACGAATGCGGTGCTCTGCCAATTGAAGCTACGCTGGCGTGTCGGCGGCAGGTCAAAGCGGCTGAACTGGTTACGGTAAGAAATGGCCGCCCAATCGTCAATCCCGTGGTCGCCCGGCCGAGTGCTCTCTGAGCTTCGTCAACTATACGCCAAGCTTGGTGCGCGGCGCCCCGAGCCGGCTGCTTGCGACCTAATGCGCCCCTGGCTAGGCTACGGAAGTCTCCCTGCAAGCCTACCAGCGGGCTTGACGTTGCGTTTCTCCCCCGCGGCGCATGCGGGCGATGTCGCCAGCCCCCCACTCAGAGCGCAGCGGTCACTCGGCGTTGCGCCTGCCCTATCGGAACAACCTGACCAGCCGAGGCTCGGCCCGCATGCCACCGACAATTCTGGAAACGCTTCGAACCGCTCGCAGGCTCGGGCGAGTGTCGTGGCTGGCAATCGCCGCGTGGTTACTGATCGCCGGGGCATCAGCGCGGGGCGACATCCTGGTTTCCGATAAGCTCACTAACGATGTGCTGCGATACAGCGACACGGGGACGCCACTGGGTTCGTTCATTGCTGTGGGAAATACGAAACCCGACGGCCCCATCGGCGTGAAGTTCGGTCCCGACGGCTATCTCTATGTGGCAAGCAGCAACGACAACGAGCTGCTCCGCTACGATCGCGACGGAAAGTTCGTCGACGTCTTTGCCACGGGGGGTGCTTTGCACGGTCCGGCCGACATCGAGGTCGGTCCCGACGGCAATCTCTACGTCGCGAATTTCGACAATTTTTCGGGGACCAGCATCGAGGTCTTCGACCCCTGGGCGAAGACGCCGGCGGCGCGCTACGTGGGCACCTTCGCGTCGGCCTCGGCGTCGGTCCCATTGAACGGGCCGACATTTCTCGAGTTTGGCAGGAACGGCAACCTGTATGTCAGCGCAACATCGGTCGACCAGGTGCTTGAGTTTACCGCGGCCGGCGGGTTTGTCGGAACCTATGCAGCGGGCGCGGCGCTGGGCTATCCGGCGGGTCTGGCCTTTGACTCGGCCAACCGCTTGTACGTGGCCAGCTTGTTGCTGGGCCCGGTGCTGCGCGACAATGGAGCCGCGAATTCAGGCTTGTCGGTCTATGTGCCGGGAACCCTGAACGTCGATTTTCCGTCGGACGTGCAGTTCGACTACAACGGCGACCTGTTGGTCTCACAGCTCACTGGCGGCGGCGTGTATCGCTACCACGAAGACTCGATCACGCACAAGCTCACGACAACGCCACTCACCAGCGGCGCCTTGCAGCCAGCGCAGTTCACCTGGCGGCCGGTATTGGGCGATGCCAATGGGGATCGCATGGTCACCGGCGCCGACTACACCGTCTGGGCCGATCACTTCGAGCAAACTGTTCGCCTTGGACCCACCGTCGGCGATTTCAACTTCGATGGTAAGGTCACCGGAGCCGACTACACGGTCTGGGCGGATCACTTCACGACGCCAGCCGCATCGGCCGCGTTACCAGTTCCGGAGCCCGCCAGCCGCGCGTTGGCAGCCGTCGCGCTCGCGTGCGTCGCGTGCGTCGCAGCACGAGCCGGCCGTGGGCGGTCCCGAAGATAATGCCCCGACAAGCCCTGTGATGGATGGCTTTATCCCCATGGCCCGACGCGCCTTCACCATCGTCGAGCTGTTGGTGGTCATCGCCATCATTGGCATCTTGTTGGCGCTGCTCATGCCTGCCGTGCAGTTCGCTCGGGAAGCTGGCCGGCGGATGTCGTGCACCAACAACCTCCGGCAGTTGGGTGTCGCGGCACACTCGTTCTATGAAGCGCGCGGACACTACCCTATGGGGGCCGAAGCGCGGCAGTATTCGGCCGTGCCAGCTAATCCCTTTACGTTTTATCGCTGGTCGGCGCTGGCGCAGCTCACGCCGTATCTCGAGCAGACGGCCGCCCACAACGCCTTGAAGTTGGACCTACCGCTTTATGGGCCGAACCTGCAGGTGACGCCTGAGAATCGGATCGGCGTGGCGCTGGTGGTTTCGCTGTTCCTGTGTCCCAGCGACCGGGGCGAAGTCGTGGCCGACGGCTTCGGACCGACGAACTACGCGGCCTGCGCCGGCACCGGCAACGGGGGCGGCTCGCCACTGGAGGCCGATGGCGTTTTCTACGTAAACTCCGAGACGCGCACGGCCGACATCGTCGACGGCACTTCGCATACGGCGATGATGTCGGAGAGCACCTTGGGGGATGGCCCGGAAAGCACGACCGACGCCACGCTCGTCAGTGTTGAAACGGCGTACAAGTTTTCGCAAACCGCGCCCCTCACCGACACGCTGTGCGCCAGCGCGCGGCGATACAACGTCACCAATCGACGCGGATTTGCCTGGGCCAGCGGGGAGCTGCGCTGCGCGCTTTATAATCACTACTATCCGCCCAATCACGCCGGCTTCGATTGCATCGGCGTGCGGCTCAGCGGCGGACCCGAGTTCGTCTACACGCCCTATGGCTGGCGTGCGGCGCGGAGCCGGCACCCGGGGGGCGTCAACGTGCTGTTTGCTGACGGTTCAGTTCGCTTCGCGCGAAACGAAATCGACATGACCGTGTGGCTGGCAACCGCCACGCGACGCGGCCGCGAGGCGGTGCCTGAAATCGAATGATGTACCAATCGCGGGTCGTCCACAGCCAAGGGGAAGCACCATGCGCCGACCGAAGACCGCCAGTCTCATCCTCGTCGTCTTCGTGATCGGATGGCTCGCGGCGCGGCCGAGCGGCGCCGAAGAGACTCCGGCGCCAAGCGCGGCTGCGGGCCCCGAAACGCTGCGGATCGTCACCTACAATGTGCAATTCCTCCCCGGCATTGCCGCGATCGCCAACAAACGCAAAGAGCCCCTTTACCGCGCCAAAGCCATCGGCGAAAAGCTCGCGGCTTTTGACATCGTCGGACTGAACGAGGTTTTTGAACGCCGTCCGCGGGAAATGCTGCTGGCTGGCCTCGGGGCTGCCTGGGGCGATTCGTATCACGACCTCGTCAGTCCGCAGCCGCCTGACGGTCGCTTCAACGGAGGATTGGCGATTGCCACGCGCCGACCGCTGGTCGAGACGCACACGCTCACGTACACCCAGGGGAGCAGCCCCAAGAAGTACGGCGTGCTGGCCGATGGCTTCGCCGCGAAAGGGGCGCTGCACGCCCGCATCGCCCGCGACGCGGAGTCGGCCGAGCGCGCCGCCAATGGCAAACCCAACGGTTGCGTCGACGTGTTCATCACGCATCTCGAAGCGCGCGCCGACGAGATTCGCGAAACGCAGTATCCAGAGCTGGCCGACTTCATCCGACAGCACGCAGCACCCGATTGCCCGGCGATCGTGATGGGCGATTTCAACACGCACGGCGATGCCGAGGATCGCGCGAAGGACGACGCACCGTACCACCGCATGAAAAAACTCTTCGACGACGCCCGCGCGGGCGCCCCGTTCGTCGATCTGTGGCCGAAACTGCACGACAGCCACGGCGGCACGACGAACCAGGAAGACGTTGAGCGGGGCAGCCGCATCGACATGATCTTCTTGTCGAATCCCGCGGCTGGCGGCGGGCTCGTGCTCACCGCGATTCGCGTGAACCCGTACCTCGACGAGAAGGTTGGTGCGCTGTCCGATCATTCGGCAGTCGAGGCCGAGTTGCGCTGGCCCGCCGCGGCGAAGTAGTCGGTTCGCGTTCTACTATCACGCGCACAGCCCACTGGGCAAGATGACTCTGTTGCAGTTGGCCATTTCGGATGTCGATTCGGTTGGCACCGGCTACAGCGGGCTGGTCCCCGATTCGGTCGAGGTCAACGTCTATAGCGATATCCTGAATGATGTCGGCAAATTGAAGTTGACGCTCGGGCCCGACTACGTATATGGCGCCGTCATCGACGGGCTAAACAACGATCTTGATAACTTCGGCGTCACGATCGCGGGAGGAGTCTTGTCTGGAATCAGCGATATCGAAGTGCGCTTCAGCCTGCAAGTCATTCCTGAACCCGCCGGCTGGCTGCTGATGATGACGGGTGCCGGCGCGATCGCGGCGGGGGCCCGTCGGCGCTATCGCCGGCAGAAATGCTGAGCGTTGAGTAAACCGTCGCGTGCCGAGCGCGCCCGCGGCTGGCGTGCGGACGGTGCAAGCGCGTCGTTCGCCGGCTGTCGGTCGGTGTGAGCGCCGCGGTTCAGGCGAAAACTTCGATCCCCTGTAAGGCGGGCGTCAAGAACTCCGCCTCGCAAGCCGAGCACTTCAAGCGATCGCGCGGCACAATCGCCGCGCAGTTTGCACACCGCGCGCGATGCGACCATGTGCGGTGCAATAGGTAGCCGACCAGCGCCGGCAAGCCGAACACCACGGCAAACAGCGCCCAGATCGCAGCGCCACGATCGGCGTATCGCTTGGCGTGCCGGTAGACAAGCCACGCGGAAACTGCCGAAAACGCCAACTGCAGCACGATCGTCGGCGTCAATTCGACAAGCGTGAACTCTCGAACCGACAGCCACCAAAGGAGCGGAACGATCGCCGGCGTTGGAAAGGCCAGCGCCGGCGCCCACGCCATGGCGCCGAGGTGCTCGTTCCAGTAAGGGGGCAGCTCCACGCTCTGTTGCCGCTCGAGTTTGCCCTCGGCATCAAACCAGAACAGATCGGGTTTGCGCCGCTCCAGCTTCTGCGCCACCTGCAATACGACGCGGTTTCCCTCGCACAAGTGGTAATCGATCGTGCGGTCGCGCGCCGCCTCGGGCAGCGGGGTGCTGAGCAACGTGCGATTCTGCCAGTCGAGCATTTCGATCCGGTCGCTCAGCAACACCAACACGCGATCTTCATTAACTTCGATGGTGCGTTCTTCCTGCCCCGCTTGCGCTTCGCTTTTAACCGTGACGGGCACAGACAGGTGGGCGACCGATAGCGGTTGTCCGGGCAGCGGCACCTTGGCAACGCTGCGCTTGTCGAGACCGACAACGAACAACCCCGTTTCATCGATCAGGTAGATTAGCGTCTCGTTTTCCGCATTGACGTGCCTCACCGAGCTGCTCACTGATATTCGAGATGACTGCGCCGTCGCATAGCCGCCGCTGTAATATCCCAGCGGTCGATCGACGACGTATTGTTCCTCCGCGGGGGGCAAGTCCATGCGAAACCCGCCGCGAGACAGGAAGCCGATGCGCGACCTGGTGCGATCGTCGTAGCCCACGAAGTACGCGTGGCCACTGAGCTCCGCGCCATCGTGAACCAGGTACCAGGCTTCGCGCCGGTCCGATGTGCCCGACGCAAAGGGGGCCAGTCGCTGATTCCAGGAGAGCAATTCTGGCGTTTCTGGCGCACGTGGTAGCCCGGCGGTTTGTGCGGAGCCGATGCCGTTAAAGTTGTTCGGTTCCTGCCCGTCGAGCGTGCGATAGTGCTGAACGCGCGACGGCGGGTCGTATTCGACCCAGCCTAAGAGCGGCTCTCCTTGCTTCGTGATCGTGAGTACAACGTAGGGCTGCGATTTGGCAAGCCACTGCTCGACCATCGTGGTAATCCACATCGCACCGGTGAACCAGATCAACAGCGCTCCGGTGCCAATCACAAAGGCCAGCAGCATCGCTGGCAAGGTGGCGCGTTTTGCTTGCATGACCGGGTGATCCTCGTTATGTGGCGATCCCAGACGATGTCGACCAGGTGGGCAGAGACCTTTCAGGAATAGTCGCGCGTCGCGGCGACGTACAAGATCACTGGCACCAAGAGCGCCTCCACTCCCAGGCAGATCGGAATACCCATCGGCCAGATCCAGGTCGCTTGTAGCCCCTGCGTCAGCACCAGGAAAAACAGGCTCCCTGCGAGCGGAAACAGCAAACTGCCGAACCAGCGGGCTGGGCGCAGCCCGCTCAAGAAGGCCCCCAAGTAAACAATGGGTGTTGCGATCGCCAATTGCCACGCCCACAGGCTCATTTGCCAGAAGAACGGGCTGGCGTGGTTGCCGGGCGCGGCTGCCCAGCACGTATAGATCAGCACGGGTAGCGCCGCGACGATCAACGTCGCCAGGCCCCCCACCAAGATTTTGACTCCAAACAATTGGCTGCGCGGGGCCGGTCGATGCAAAAGGAACGCATAGGTGCCGCGCAACGATTCCAGCAGTGTTTGCCATAGACCAGCCACGGCCGCGAAGGGAATGGCCACGAAAAAAAAGTAGTAGGTAATGAAGTCGTCAACAAACGGCACGCCTCCGCCTGCCCGCAGCGGACCAAACTCCAATCCCGTGGCGACGCCGGCCAGGTAGAGCTGCGCGACGACTGCCAGCGCGAACCAACCGCGCAAATCGCGGACCTCTTTCCAAAGCATGGCCCTTAACATGGCGCAAGTTCCCGTTCCAGGTTAGGCAGTGGACGCGACTGACCGCGCGTGTACGCGATGAAGGCGTCCTCCAAGTTCATATCGAGCACGTCGATCGATGCCGCCCCCAGTCCTTCGACGATGGCGCGTTGTTCGTCGCCGTAGTTGATGACGACCAGCTCGAGCTTGCCGCCATGGTGCCGGTGATTGACCAGCCCGGCGAACGCCGGCACCGGCGGCACGCTGCCGACGAAATCGAGGACGACCCGCCGCAGGGCTTGCTTGAACTGGTCGGTCGGCGCATCGACGCGCAACACGCCGTCGACCATGATGCCAATCCGATCGGCGACGCGCTCGACATCGCCCAACACGTGCGAACTGAGCAAAATGGTCCGCCCCGAGCCTTGGATCAGCCGAATCATCGATTCGAGAAAATCGCGCCGCACCACGGTGTCGAGCCCCAGGGTGGGATCGTCGAGTATCAATAGCTCCGGGTCGGGCGCCAGGGCCAGCGCCAGCGAGACCTGGGCTCGCTGCCCGTTCGATAATCGGCTGATCTTCTGCCGCCCCGAAAGTTGGAAATGTTCGAGAATGTCCCTCAGAAAGCTCTCGTGCCAGGTCGGATAAAACTGCCGCGTGAAGCGGGCCGCCTGGTCGATTGACATGCCGCGGTAGAGCGGATGCCCTTCGGCCAGGTACGCGATGCGGGCCCGCGTGGCCGGCTGCACCGCGGCAATGTCGTCACCTAATAACGTTGCGCGGCCAGCGTCGGGCTGCACGAGCCCCGTGAGCATTTTGATCAGCGTGCTCTTGCCGGCCCCGTTGCGACCCAACAGGCCGTACACGCAGCCGGCCTGCACACGCAGCGACACCTGGTTTACTACGCACTTCGGCCCGTAGTACTTCGTCAATCGGTCGATGACGATCGGATCGGACATGGCGATCTCGGCCTCTCTAGCTCAACACTCGTTCCGCGAGTGCAATGCTTTCCTCATGTCGTGCGGGCGGTCACTGCATTCCACTGAAATTGCCCCACGCGCTCTTCGACCAGCTCGACAAGTTCCTCGGCGGCGAATCCTAGCCGCACGGCTTCCACCAGCACGGGATCGAGGTGAACCACGAGTCGATCGCGACGCACGCGCTTCGACAAGGGGGGCGGGGCGGCAGCGACAAACACCCCGAGCCCCGGCCGCGTGTAGAGCACGCCGTCGCGCTCCAGTTCGGTGTAAGCGCGGGCAACCGTGTTCGGATTCACGACCAAGAGCTGCGACAACTCGCGCACCGACGGCAAGCGCTCGTCGGGGCGCAGCCGACCGCGGGCCACCGCCGCGCGCACCTGTTCGGCCAATTGCTGGTAAATCGGCGTGCCGGTGGCTGGGCTGATCGAGAATTCCACGAAACGCTCGCGAACTAAGGTGTCGCCTCCGAACTGTATTAACAATACTAGTACAGTCGCCATGTGTCAAGCGTACTTCGATCAAGTCGTCGCTGCGAAGTGACGTCCGGCCGCTTCGCCCCGCTGTGTTAGACTGGCGTGGAGTTTCTCGTCGACCTCGCCTGCCGAACACCGACCGATGCCCAACGATTTTGAACAATGCAGCGCCGCCGTTTCGCGCTTGCATGCCGCTCTGGCGGCGCTCCGCCCGCTGGCCGACGCGGTGGGCGTCGGCTCGCCCGTCGGCAGCGAATGGTACGAGCTGCTCGAACACAAGCTGCGACCGCAAGTTGAGGGCACGCCGTATCTTGTCGTGGCGGTCGTGGGCGGCACGAATATCGGCAAGTCGGTCGTCTTTAATCACCTGGTCGGCGAAGAAGCCAGCGCCGTCAGCCCATTGGCGGCCGGCACCAAGCACCCTGTCTGCCTGGTGCCGCCGAGTTTTGACGACGAGCGGCTGCTCGTGCGTTTGTTTGAAGGCTTCGAGCTGCGTCCCTGGCACGCTTCCACGGATCCGCAGATCGAGAGCGACTCCGACTGGCTGTTCTGGCGCGTCGGGCGCGATGTGCCCGAGCGATTGCTCGTGCTCGACACGCCCGACATCGATTCCGATGCGCAGATCAACTGGCGGCGCGCCGACGGCGTGCGGCACGTGGCCGACGTGCTGGTGGCCGTGCTCACGCAGCAGAAATACAACGACGCCGCGGTGAAACAGTTCTTTCGCAAAGCGGTGCAGGCTGACAAGCCGGTAGTCGTGCTGTTCAACCAGTGCGATCTCGGCGAAGATCGCGAGTACTGGCCGCAATGGCTGGCGACATTCGCCGACGAAACCGGCGCCGCCCCCGAATTGGTGTACATCGTGCCGTACGACCGTGCGGGCGCCCGCGAGCGGCGGTTGCCGTTCTACGAGATCGGCTCCGACGGTAGCGGCGCGCCGGATGTCGCCGCATCACTCCGCAATGACTTGGCAAGCCTCAAGTTCGATCGGATCAAGCTGCGCACCCTGCGCGGGGCGTTGGCCCGCGTGACCGACACAGGTAGCGGCGCACCGGCTTATCTGACGGCGGTGCGCGCTACCTCGCGGCAGTTCAACGAGGCGGCCACTGCCCTCTCGGCCACCGACATGGCGCGTGTCGACTGGCCGAGTCTGCCGTCGGAATTGCTCGTGCAGGAAATCCGCGAGTGGTGGAATCTGCACCGCAGCCCGTGGTCGCGCAACATTCACTCGGTGTATCGCCGCGTGGGGCGCGGCGTGACGTGGCCGGTGCGCACCGCCTGGGAGGCGATCTCGGGGCCGGCTGTCGATCCGCTGGTGGCTTTCCGCCAGCGGGAGCGGGCAGCCATCCTGACCGCCATCGAGCGACTACTCGACGAATTGAAACGGCTGGCCAGCGTCGGCAACGACACGCTCCGCCCGCGCTTGGCCGCTCTGCTGCAAGGCGACGCGCGGGCCCAATTGCTGCGCCGCATCGAAGCCAGCCATGCCACGCTCGATCCGGTCGACGACGACTATCGCACGTTCCTGCGCGCCGAGCTCGATCGCTGGGGGCGCGACAATCCTCGCGCGATCACCACGCTGCGCTCGATCGACCAGGTCACGGCCGTCGCCCGGCCGGCGATTACCGTGTCGCTGGCCGTCAGCGGCTGGGTGCTAGCCGCCGGCCTGGTGCACGGCGCCGCGGTGCATGCAGCCACGCATTCGGCGATGGAATTGGCTACCGAGGCGGCCGTCACCGGCGGCGTGACCACTGGCGGCGAGGCGTTGGTTGACGCCACGACGACGGGCGTGCGCCGCGCCGCCACGAGGCTTTTCACGCGTTTGCAAGAGCATTACGCCCGCGAGCGTGCCGCGTGGCTCGCCGGGTGGCTCGAGCGCGAGCTGCTCGGCCCCGTGCTGGCCGATTTGCGCCGCGGCGCGGAGTTGAGCGACTCGGCGGCCTTTGGGGATTTCGAAAGCGCCTTGGCGGAGCTGTCGCAGCCCGTGCCGGCGCTCTCGGCTAGCTAGCTTGTCGCAATTGAATTCAGTCGGCTTGTCTCTGGTTTGTCGACTTCCGATTGCCGTCACCGCGCGGCAACTTGATCTTCCTGGCACGCTACTTGGTCGCGTAGCATGACGAGCGTCGAGTAACGCCATTTCAAGGAGGCTTGTCATGCGGCAGTTCTTCGCATCGTGGCGTGTTATTCTGGCATTGATGCTGGCCCCGTTGATCGCAACCAGTGCCCGCGCCGAGCTCCCCAGCGCCGAGAGCGTGCTGCAAATCTATCGTGCCAATCACGCGCGCTTTGCGCGGTTGCGCCTGCAGGCCCTGTATCTCTACGAGTCGACCGAGGCTGCCGCGCTTCGCGCGCAGCAGGAAGCCGATGAGAAAGAACGCATCCTCAACGCGCTGGCCAACCTTAAGCCCGAAGAAATCCCGCTGAAAGCCGACAACCGCGAGCTGACCGGCGAAGAAAAGCTGGCGATGCTCGAGCAACTGCGCGGCGCCGCAGCCAAGGAGCATATCGAGCTGCTGCGCGCCCAGTCGAAGCCTTTTCAGATGTTCAAGCCAATGGAATTCTTCCGCGACGGCGAGGCGTACCAACTGCGCACACCGATCATCGAGCCCAAGCAGGCCGACGAAGCCGCGGCCTGGGTGTTTCCCGACGCACCCCTCTCCGTCGACGCATTGCTGACGACTTATCGCGAGATCAGTATCTACTCGCGCTCGCCCAGCAACCAGCCGACCGCACGCCGGTGGCATCACAGCGTCGACGGACACGCTTATGTGATGCAGAAACACCTGGGCGAGATCATGCACGTGGAGTTGCCGCCGTTTACGGAAGTGACGCATGCCGGCTGGGACACCTGGCATCCGATCGACGGGTTTTTCTCGCAGCCGGCCGACAAGTACCGCGTCATTCGGCAGGAAGAAGTCGACGGCCGCAAACTGACGGTCGTGGACGTCGACGTGCCCTTGAGCGCCGACAACGACGAGGGGCGGCTGTGCTATCGCGGTTGGCTTGATCTCGAGCGCGGCGCGATCCCGATACGGTTATTTCAAGCGCAGGGGACTAAGACAACTCCACACGACCATTTCGATCGCCATCAGCCGAACGAAATCACCACGACGCACGAAATTCGCGAACTACCCGACGGCGGCTTCTATCCCGTCAAGACGGTGCGCGAGTGGCTGAGCATCGACCCCGCCGCGCCCCAACTGACGCCGGAACAATGGGCCGAAGTTCAAGCCGGCCAGCGAAAGATGGCCTTGGTCGCGCACCGCCGCCACACCTGGACGTGCTCACTGGTCGACAATCAGCCGGCGCTGGCCGCCGGTTTCTTCGACCTGCCCTTCCCCGAAAATCAACAGATCTACGACCACGATGCCGGCAAAACGCTTGGTGCGCTCGACGAGAAACCGCCGCTCGAAATTGGCCAGCAGGCACCACCGCTGTCGATCGCCCGCTGGCTCGACGGCCAGCCGCGTTCGCTCGCAGACTTGCGCGGCCAGGTCGTGGTGCTCGATTTCTGGGCCACCTGGTGCGGCCCCTGCCGTGCCTCGATTCCCATGCTCAAACAATTGCAGGAGCAGTTCGCAGGCAAGCCAGTCACGTTTATCAGCATCCATCCGGCCGAGCGCGACGTCGACGCGCTCGCGGCAAAAATCTCCGAGTTCACTAAGTCCAACGGCTGGCAGTTTGTGGCCGCGATCGACTCGGGCCGCATGACCGAAGATTCGGTGACGACCAACGCCTACGCCGTGCGTGGTTTTCCTGAAACCCTCGTCATCGGCCCCGACGGCAATATCGCCCATGTCGATCCACAGATCGAAGGCCCACCGTGCGACGAGGAAGACCCGCAGGTGATTGCCGATTTCGAGAAGCTGGCCAACGAATTCATGCAAAGCCGCTTCGCAGCCGTCGGCGAAACCTGGCCACTGCCTGAGAGCTTGAGCGAAGCGGAGCAACAAGCGGTGTTCGAGCGTGCGTCCAGGAAATACCTGGCGAAGCAGATCGAGACAGCGCTCGAAGCGGCCCGCTGAGGGTGTTCGGGCGCTCGGTTGCGCATCGAGCGGTAGATTCGTCCCTCGTCATCCTGGCAGCTAGCAATTCGCTGCTAGCTCGAGAGGCGTTGCTGACACTCTGCCTGCCCTTGGCCGATCCGACGGCCGTGTGCTAAAACCTGCGACACGCTAGCGCGCGAGCTACCAGGAGGGTCCGCGCGCCGCGGGCCCACCGCGTATCCGCGCCGGAATTCCGGGGGCCACACCCTCTCGCGCCCAGGCGGTTCCAGGATGGACAACTTCGCTCGTGCCCTGCGGCTGGCCATTCGTCGACGTTGGCTCTTGGCTGCGTCGATGGTCTGCGCCCTGATGGTCGGCGTGCTGTGGGGCGGCAACATCGGCACCGTCTATCCGATCGTCGATGTCGTGCTCAAAGGCCAATCGCTGCACAACTGGATTGACGGCAAGATCGCGACCAGCCAGCAGGCCGTCGCCCACGAGCAAGCTGCACTGGCAGCACCCGGTGCCAATCGACAACTCGTGGCCCCGCGGCTGGCCCGCGAGCAGCTCAAGCTCGCGCGTTACGAGACCGCTGCACCGTACGTCAAGCACTACACTCCGGCCGATCCCTTTTCGACGCTGGTCGTGATCCTGGCGGTCGCGCTGGCGGGGCTGCTAGTCAAGAATGTCTTCTTCGTGGCCCAGTCGGTGCTGGTCGACCGCATCACGCAAACCGCCATTCACGACCTGCGAAAGGCGTTCTTCCGTCGCACGCTACGCATGGACCTGGCGACCTTCACGCGTGAAGGGACCAGCGACTTGATGGCCCGCTTCACGGCCGATCTCGAGAGCCTGGCCGCCGGCATGAGCCAGTTGTTCGGCAAGGCCGTGCGCGAGCCCTTGAAGATGGTCGTCTGTCTGGCGGGCGCGGCCTTCATCTGCTGGCGGCTGTTGTTGTTTTCGCTGATCATCGCGCCGGTGGCCGCGATCCTCATCCGCCGGCTTTCCAAGCACCTGAAGCGCGCCAATCGCCGCGCCATGGAGGAGATGTCGCAGATTTACGGCATCCTCGACGAGTCGCTGCAAGGCATCAAGGTTGTCAAAGCGTTCACCATGGAGCGCCACGAACGCCGTCGCTTTCATCTGGCCAGCAAGAGCTTCTACGCCCGCAGCATGCGCATCGCCTGGTACGACGCGCTCACCCATCCGCTCACCGAAAGCATGGGCATGCTGACGATCTTTCTGGCGATGCTGGCCGGAGCGTACCTGGTGATCGGGCAGCGAACCCACCTGCTGGGGATTCGCATGACCAACCAGCCGCTCGACCTGGTGAGCATGATGATGTTCTATGCCATGCTGGCCGGCACGAGCGATCCGGCCCGCAAGCTCTCCGACATTTTCAACCGGCTGCAACGGGCGTCGGCAGCGGCCGATCGCGTGTATGCCTTGCTCGATCGCGAGCCGGAGGTGCGCGACCCGGCTCATCCGCGCCGCATCGGCCGGCATCATCGCGAGATCGCCTTCGAGAATGTCTCGTTCAGCTACGGCGGCGATCACCTGGCGCTCGATCGCATCGACCTGCGGATCCCTTTCGGCCAGACGGTCGCCATTGTCGGCCCGAATGGCTGCGGCAAGACGACATTGGCAAACCTGATCCCGCGGTTCTTTGATCCCACCGCCGGGATTGTCCGCCTCGACGGCCATGACCTGCGCGAAGTGCGACAGCAAGACCTGCGCTGCCAGCTCGGCTTGGTGACGCAAGAAACGTTGCTGTTCGACGATACAGTGGCCAACAACATCCAATACGGCTCACCCCATGCCTCGCGAGCACAGATTATCGAGGCCGCTCGCCAGGCCCATGCACATCGCTTCATCGAAGAACAACTGGCCAACGGCTACGATACGGTCGTCGGGCCCAAAGGCGGCCGCCTCTCAGGCGGGCAGCGGCAGCGGATCGCGTTGGCTCGCGCCATCCTGCGCGACCCGGCCATCCTGATCCTCGACGAAGCCACGAGCCAGATCGATACCGAGAGCGAGCGTCTAATCCAGCGTGTGCTCGAACAGTTCGTGCGCAATCGCACGACAATCATCATCACGCATCGCCCGGCGACGCTGGCCCTGGCGCAGCGCGTGCTGGTAATGGATCGCGGCCGCATTGTGGCGCAAGGAAGCCACGACGAGCTGCTGGCGTGCTCGGACTTTTACGGCCGGCTTCATCAACTCGAATTCCGCGAATCGGCGTGAGTACGCGAATGGCTCGCACGCTGAAATCGGTGGACGTCACTACGTAGCGCGCGAACCGATATCGCTTGCAATCGCATCGCGCTCCCCACAACTGGGCCGTACGCACAGGCGCATCTGGCAAGGTCCGCGACTCGTGGCACACCGTTTGCTAGATATTTAACCAACCAGGCTCGCTGCTGCGGAACAGATGGCGGGCCGAGCAGGAACGAGAGAGGTCGGCCAGAGATTTGGCGGTTCACTACAACGTGAACCTCGAGAAATCGGGACAGGGACCTGAAGAGGCGGAACGGAAACGAGGCACAACGGCTTTGCGGGGTCGGAACAGAGAAAGGCCAAACAGCGAAGAGGCATCTAGCTGTTGGGGCCGGCGGAGAGCAGGTAATCGCGAGAATGTGACAGAGCCCGGCACGCTTGGAACACGTGATGGGCGACGAACAACCTTGCGAGAAGTGGTCGGGCATGCCCGATCAGGGTTGCACAAGTGAGATCAACGAGAAGAGAAACTGAGCAACCCAGATGTACCTCACTGCTGTAGCATAATTGAGCGGTTGCAGCAGAATTGAACAGCGCGACCCCGCGACAGCCCATTGGGAGGTCGCGGGGTCATTTTTTTCTTCTGGAATTGACCGCCCTCCCCCCATAGAATCGTGCTTGCTGGCATAAATCTAGAACTGTCAATCGCTTAAGCTGGCGAAAACGATGGCCGCCTACCGGCGATCGCTCCAGATGTCTGCCCGGCGGACCATTGAGATCATATTCTCCTTGGTGCTAGCCGCCGCCTTGCTGCTGTGTGTGCGTGGTGTTCGAGCCGCGGAGCCACGCTCCGACGCTCCTGGCGATAAGCCGCTCCCGTCTCAATCCGCGACGGCGTCTCGCCCTGAGACCTCGTCGGCAGGCGATTCGCCGGTCCGACGCACTCCGACCACTGCGAAGAATAAGAAATCGGCGCGCCCGGCACAGGCCCTGTCGGGTGTCGACGCCAAGACCATTGAACTCGTCTCGCTCATCGACTCCCAACTGCAACAAGATTGGAGCGAGCAGGGGATCATCCCCTCAGAGTCGGCCACCGACGGCCAATGGTTCCGCCGAGCATTTCTCGACCTCATTGGCCGGATTCCCACGTTGGTCGAAGCCGAGCGCTATCTGGGTGACAAGCGCCCGGACAAACGGGCACGGCTCGTCGACGACCTCCTTTCGTCGTCGTATGCAGACGAATACGCCCGCGCCGCGGCCACGCGCTGGACCAATCTGCTGATCGGGCGCGCGGCGGCCGGACGCGATCGCCAAGGGCTGGTCAGCCGCGAGGGGCTCGAGCAGTATTTGCACGCCGCGTTTCTCGAGAACCGCCCTTACGATCGCCTCGTCTACGAGTTGATCAGCGCCAACGGCGCGAATCAGCCGGAGAGCGAAGGGTTCAACGGCGCCGTCAACTTTCTGCTCGACAACCTGCAGGACAAGGGCACTTCGGCCACGGCCAAAACCGCTCGCATCTTTTTGGGCGTGCAAGTGCAATGCACGCAGTGCCATAACCATCCGTTCAACAATTGGAAGCAACAACAATTCTGGGGATTCAACGCGTTCTTTCGCCAGGCGCGCGCGCTGCGTACGTTTGACGGCCCGCAGATCATCAGTGCCCGCCTCGAAGACGAGGATTTCGCCGGTGAGTCGGGTGATCCCGAGACCGCGGAAATCTACTTCGAGCGCCGCGACAACACGGCTGTCGCCATCTTGCGGCCGACCTTTCTCGATGGCACTACGATTGAGCCATCGGGTTATGTCGACGACGTGAATCGCCGCGACGAGCTGGCCCGGCTAATCAGCAAATCGGCCGAGCTGCCGAGGGCGATTGTCAACCGCACCTGGGCGCACTTTCTCGGCTTCGGTTTCACCAAGCCAATCGACGACATGGGCCCGCACAACCCGGTCCTGCACGCCGAACTACTCGATCGCTTGTCGCAAGAATTCGTCACCGCGGGCTTCGATCTCAAGCAGCTATCGCGCTGGATCGTACTCAGCGAACCGTATGCGCTCTCGAGCTGCAGCGGCCCGAAGAACCGAGACGACGATCCTTCGCTGGGAAATCCGCCCAGGTTCAGCCGCTTCTATTTGCGGCAGATGCGTCCCGAAGAGCTTTACGAGTCGCTGCTCGTGGCGACCAAGGCCGCGAACGTCGATCCCGCCCAGCGCGAGCGCGATCGTCGCGAGTGGCTGGCTCAGTTCGCCACCAACTTCGGCACCGACGAAAACGACGAGGCCAGCACGTTCAACGGCACGATCCCGCAAGTGCTGATGCTGATGAACGGAGATCTGATCCGCCGGGCAACCATGTCGGCACCGGGCACGTTTCTGCAGGAGGTCGCCTCGGCGGCCATTGCCGACCGCGACAAGGTGCGCACGCTCTACCTGGCGGCGGTCGCCCGGCCACCGGGGGGCGATGAACTGGTCGCCGCGCAAAAATTGTGGGTCGCGCACGGCGGCGATACAACCAAAGCGCTCGAAGACCTATGGTGGGCGCTGTTGAACAGCAACGAGTTCATTCTGAATCACTAGCTTCCCACGGTAGCGCACGACCATGAACAATCGAACTGGCACGCCCCTGGGGATGTCGCGGCGGCATTTTCTATCACACCTGGCGGCCAGCTCGGCCTTGGCCGCTAGTGCGTCGACCTTCACCACGGCACTTCGCGCGGCCGCCGCCGACGGCAAGCGCCGGCACAAGTCGGCGATCATTCTTTGGATGGGGGGCGGGCCCAGCACGATCGACCTGTGGGACCTCAAGCCCGGCGCTAACACCGGCGGTCCCTTCAAGCCGATTGCCACGAAGGGTGACATGCAGATCTGTGAGCACCTGCCGAAGGTGTCGCAAGTGATGGATCGGCTGTCGATCGTCCGCTCGATGAGCACGCGCGAGGCGGACCATGATCGGGGCCGCTATTATCTGCATACGGGCTATGTGCCCATCCCCGAAATTGAGCATCCCAGTTACGGATCGGTAATTGGCCACGAACTGGCGCCGCAACTGGGCAACCTCGCCATTCCGCCGTTCGTCGCCGTCGGCGGTGGCAGCTCCGGGCCAGGCTTCTTGGGGCTGGCCTACGCTCCGCTCATCGTCGGGGCCGACGGCAACGTGCGCAACGCGAAACCGCCTATGGCTGAACGACTCGGCGGCCGCGTGGCCATGCTCGACACGATCGAACGCGGCTTCATTGGCGAGCGTCGCGGGTTGGCCGGCAACGAGCACGCCGACGTCGTCGGCAAGGCCTTGGCGCTGATGACCAGCGAACAGATGCGTGCCTTCAAGACCGACGAGGAATCCCAGGAGGTTCGCGACCGTTATGGCACCTCGACATTCGGACGTGGCTGTCTGTTGGCACGCAGGCTCGTCGAGGCGGGCGTCGCCTGCGTCGAAGTCGATTTCGGCGGCTGGGACAATCACTCCGACGTCTTTCGCACGCTGGAGACGAACAAATTGCCCGAGCTCGACCAGGGCATGAGCGCCTTGGTTGAAGACTTGGGCCAACGCGGCTTGCTCGACGACACGGTGCTGTTGTGGATGGGAGAGTTCGGTCGCACCCCTCGGATCAATGCCAATGTGGGGCGCGATCACTGGGCTCGCAGTTGGAGCGTGGTACTCGGCGGCGGCGGCTTGCGCGGCGGCATCACCGTCGGCCAGACCAACGAGGATGGCACCGAAGTTGTTGGCGAAAGTTACGCCTCGCAAGACCTGATGGCAACGGTGCTCAAGGCGCTCGGCATCGGCCTTGACAAGACGTTCACCAGCAAAAATGGCCGCCCGATGAAGATTGCCAACAGCGGTCGCGTGATCGAGAAGTTGTTCGCCTAGGCCCGCGCCGCGCCTCAGCTTGACTTGCCAGCAGTTTGTCTCGCGCACCGCCTGCCCGATAGAATCGTCGTATTCGGACTGCCGCAGGTGACTTCCGGCCGCGACGAGGGGGCGCGGAGAGCCCGCCTGTTGCTACGCTGGGAGTAAAGGCGGTCGGCGGCCGGAAGCGACCGGCGGTCGCCCTGCCTTGGTAATTCGCGGACCGGAACCCAAGCATCGGCCAATCGCCCATCGCAAGGCGCTGGAACACATCTCATGTCGGATCGTCGACTCGCTGTTTGGTTCGCGTTGTTGGCAATTGCCGGCGCGCTGGCTACCCGCGCGGCGGCGCAAGTCACGCAGCCCGTTCCCGGGCAGGGGCTCCTCGGTCAGCGCGTGGTGCCTAGCGACACCTATTTCGCTTCGTTCGGCCTGTTCTTCGACGGCGACTACGACCGTGCGCTGGCCAACTTTCTGGCTGAAGGGCGCGGCGGCATCAAGACCGCGCAAAGCAACTGGATCGACTCGATCTGCTATCACACGATGGCCGGCGAGTGCTACTATCAGGTCGGCCAACTTCAGAAAGCGCTGGCGCATTACGGCTCGGCGCTGCAGCTTTATGTCGCCTTCGCCGACTGGATGATCCGCGTCCAGTGGGACCCCATCGTCGCGCCGTTGGTGGCCAATCAGATTCGCCCCATCCCCTGGGGACAGCGCACGCGCAACACACGCTATGGCGCCTATCGCGAATCATTCCTTACTCTGCAAGGACAGGTCAATAACAACCAGGTCGTGCAGCAAGGGGGCGTCGTGCAGCAGGCGCAGATGTTCCCGCTGCGCTACGGTGAGGTCCTCCGTTCGACCTGTCTGGCGATTCGCCGCCGCCGTGAGTTGCTCGGCCCACTCGGCGAGCACGACCCGCTGACCAAGGACGTATTGGCTGCCTGCACGCGCCGCTTGACGCAGCCCAATCACTGGTCCGAAACCTTCATCGACGCGCAACTCGGGCTGGCCTTTTATGCCGCCGGCAAGCCCGACCAGGCCAAGCCGGTATTGGAGCGGGCGTTGCTCGTGGCGGGCGAGTTCGATCATCCGCTCACGTCGACGGTGTTTCTCGAGCTGGGGCACCTGGCGTACGCCCAGGGCGATTTCGCTGCCGCGGGCCAGCACTTCTTTGAAGCGTCGATCGCCGCCCTGCAATACGAAGATCCGGGCGTGCTCGAGGAGGCGTTCCGCTACGGTTTCGTCGCGTTTCTGGCCGGGGGTGGCAATCAAACCTGGCCGCCACTGGCCCCCGCCGTTGCTTGGGCGCGCGCCCGCGGCTACCGGCAATTGCAGGCCTCGCTCGAACTGCTGGCCGTCGAGAATCTCGCCTTGCAGGGACAAGCCAAGGCGGCGGCGAGCCTGCTGACACAGGCGCGCGGCTTGATCGGCAATCGCCAGATGATGCGCGGCCGCGTCGGCGCTCGGCTGCATTACTTGAACACACTCACGCTCTATCAACTCGGCCAGCAGCAGGCAGCTTCTGCGGCGCTCGCCAACCTGATGCCCTATCTGGCCGGCTCGTCGCATCGCTTGTTTCAACTGCTGACCGCCGATGTGATGACGCAGCAGGGGACACTCGGCGCTCGAATCGCGCTGCCGTTGTATGAGTTGTTGTTGCGCGATCCCGACACGGCCGATTGGACGCGCGACCCACTCGAGGCGCTGGCCTTCGTCTGCACGTCGCACGAGGCGCCGTTCGAGCACTGGTTCGAACTCGTGTATGAAAAGGACAAGGCGCTCGCCTTGGGAATCTCGGAACTGGCTCGCCGGCACCGATTCCTGTCGACGCTCCCCTTGGGTGGCCGGCTGCTCGGGCTACACTGGACGCTCGACACCCCGGCCGAGGAGCTCGACAAACCTGCGCAGCTCGAACGCCAGGATCTGATGGGGCGCTATCCGGCTTATGACCAACTTGCAGCGCGGGCTCACGAGCAGTTCGCCGCGTTAGCCGCGCAGCCTCCGTTGCCCGACGACCCCAAAGCGCGGCGCGCCCAAGTCGTCGCACTGAATGAACTGGCGGCCACGCTTGGCGCGCAAGAAGCGTTGCGCGGCGAAATGGGCTTGCGACGCAGCCCTGGCAGCTTGAGTTTTCCGCCGCGGCGCAAGGCGGCCGAACTGCAAGCCGCGATCAAGCCCGGGCAAGGGCTGCTCACTTTCTTCGCCACGTCGCGACAGACGTACGCGTTTCTGGTCACCGCGCAGGGGATCGACTCGTGGACGATCGAGCCGGCTGCCGGCCTGCACAAACGTGTGGCCGCGCTGTTGCGCGACTTGGGACTGACTGACGCCAATCGCCCGATCGGCTTCGACCAACTGACCAGCGACAAATGGAAGCGAACGGCGACCGACCTCTGGAAGCGCCTGACACAAGACGCCCGTACGAGTTTTCCGGCCGGTTCCGACATCGCCGAACTGGTGATCGTGCCCGACGAATCGTTGTGGTACGTGCCATGGGGTGCGATTCCCGTCGAGGCTGACAGTGGACCAAAGCCGTTGGCCACGGTGGTGCGGCTGCGGCACGCGCCGCTCGTAAGTCTGGCATTCGGCGATGCGCAGCCGCGCCATCAAGGCGGACGGTCGGCCGTGGTGCTCGGCCGCTTGCTGCCGCGCGACGACGACGACGTGGCGACCACCGAATTCGACAGCCTCGCCGCGGCGCTCCCCGGCGCCGTCGCGCTGCGTGGTGGCTTGCAGGTGCCCGGCGCCGTCTATAGCCGCCTCTTCGATCGCGTAATCGTGCTGGCTGACATCAACGAACAAGACAAGGGGCCTTACGGTTGGAATCCCCTCCCGCTCGATCGTAGTTCAGCCGTTGACTCGCTGGCTGCCTGGATCGACCTATCGCTACCGGGGCCGGAGCAACTGGTCCTGCCTGGATTCCACTCGCCCGCGGAGGCGGCCTTAAGGCGTCAGGGGCCTGACGGCGCAGGGCAGGATCTGTTTCTGACGAGCTGCGCTCTGGCGGCGGCGGGGGTGCGGACAACGCTCATTTCGTTGTGGAGACCCGGCGGCCAGACAAGCTACGACCTGGTCCGCGAATTCGTGCAAGAGTTGCCGCATCAGTCGGCTGCCGGTGCTTGGCAGCGTGCCGTGTCGCTGGCTGTTTCTGCTGCGGTCGATCCGGCGGTGGAACCGCGCGTCGAAATCAGTCCCAAAAAACAACCACCCAAGGCCGAACATCCGTTCTTCTGGGCCGGCTACCTGTTGTTCGACTCGGGCCAGCCAGGAGACGAGGATTCGGCCCCCGCCGAAGAGCCGGCCGCTCCCGTCGGCGGGGTCGAAGCTGCTGCCGGTCGCGAGCGACTTCGTTAGCGCCGTTTCATAAAAACTCTCGACGTGCCATCGGCACGTTCCCTGTCACGGCCGCCGGACTGTGAGATAGAATGGCAGTCAAGCGCGGCCCGCGGAGAGGGTGCCCGCGCTCTGGGCCCATCTGCTTCTGCTTCCGCAAGTCTCGAGAGCTTCGCCACATGCCGGTGGTTACCCGCTCGCTCCCGGCGCGCTACGCCGTATTGATCGTCGCGCTCGCCTTGGGCGTGCTGCTGCGCGTCTGGTTCGCGCCGGCGCTTGAGGATCGCGCGCCGTACGTCTTCCTGACGATCGCCGTGATCGTCAGCGCTTGGTGGGGAGGTCTTGGCCCTGGCCTCCTAGCCACGGCGCTGGGGGCGGCGCTCGGCGCTTATTTCTTCATCCCCGATATTGTTCATCAATCGAAAGATCAGCTCAACTGCACCATGTTCGTCCTGCTGGGGGTTTGCGTCAGCCTATTTATCAACGCCCTGCATGCCGCGCGCGTGCAGGCCGAACGCGAGGCCGAAAGCGCCCAGCGCAACTGGCTCTCGCTCTGCCAAAGCGATGAACGGGCGCGTATTCTGGCGGAGCGCGCCGCGCAATGGCGCCGTTTGTACGAAGACCGCCTGGCGACTGGCATGCAGGCCGCGTTCTGTTGGGCGCCGGCCAGCGACCACTTCGAGGTCGCCGCGACCTGGTCGGCCCTGTTGGGCGAAACCATCGCTCCGGTACCACGCGATTTGGATGAGTGGGGGCAAGTCGTCCGCGCCGACGAAAGTGACGACTTCCGCGGCGAGCTGCGGCAGGTGGTCGAAACACGAGAGCCCCGTCAGCGCGAATTTCATGCCCTGCACAGGGATGGAGAGCTGCTAGCTATTCATCTGCGCGCTTTCCCCGTAGCTGATGCCGAAGGGAATGTTCAGCACGTCGTCGGCACAATCACCGCTATGCCGCTCGAGGTCGCGGCGGAGATGGCCGCAACGCCCGCTGCGGCTGCGGGCGGACAATAAGCAGCGAACCGCCAGCCGCGTCAGCGGACAAGCCAAAGCGACAGTTGACAAGGGAGTAAGCGGGCGAATACGCTTTGTGTTGCCAAGGACTCTGTAGCAATCACCCAATCAACCCATGCGACTCGACGACGCCCTCGCCGAAATTGCCCTGATCCGCCGCCAATTAGCGCGCGTGGAGGTCTATCGCGGCGTACGCGCCGCTCCGGTCGCTTGCACCGGTCTGATCGCCTTGGCCGCCGGCTCGTTTCAAGCGCTAACGATCGGCGGCTCTCCCGCGGAACTGAGTCGATACCTGGCGACCTGGTGCGCGGCCGCGGGTGTCAATGCCACGCTGTCGGCGCTGGCCATCGCACTGCGGTTGTGTGAGGATCATTCGCCACTGGCGCGGCAAGCGACCTGGCTATTGGTTGAGCAGTTTCTCCCGTGCGTGGCGGCCGGCGCGCTCGTGACGCTGGCCATCGCCGCGACGGCGCCCGGTGCTGCCTGGATGTTGCCCGGCTGCTGGCAAGTGTTGTTCAGCCTGGGGGTCTTCGCGATCGCGCGTCAACTGCCGCGCGCGGGATATGCAATCGCGCTGTTTTATTTGCTGGCTGGCGCGGCGAACCTCGGCGGCCTCGGCGACCTGCCGCCCCTCTCCCCCTGGCGGATGGCCATTCCCTTCGCGATCGGACAAGGGCTCAGCGCCGTTGTGCTCTACGTTTCCTTGGAGCGACGAGCATGAGCGACGCGACGCGAAACCACTCTTCGACCGCTGATGACACGTCACGCCAGGTCGGACGTTTCGCCTACGACGGACTCGATCGCGTGCTGCACGAACGCGCGCGGCTGGGGATCCTTACGTCGCTGGCCACGCATCCAGGCGGCTTGCCCTTCAACGATCTGAAAGAGCTCTGCGCGCTGACCGACGGGAACCTCAGCCGGCATCTGCAGTTGCTCGAACAGTCGGGGCTGGTCGAGATTGAAAAGGGTTACGACCGTAATCGACCCCTGACGACGTGCCGCCTGACGCGCCAGGGGCGCGCGCGATTTCTCGAGTACATCGCCGTGCTCGAACAAGTCGTCGCAGATGCCGCCGCCGCGGATGGGGGAATGGCGGCCGCGCGATCGAGAACTTCGGCCGGTTTCTCGCCCGCTTGACAACCATCGCTTGCGCCGCCTGCGTCAGAGCTCGGTCGCTGCCTCTTTTGCCGGCAACCAACGCCCGGCGAAGCCGTCGATGTTCACCCCCACGCGACCGGGCAAGTAGCGCTGGGCAATCGCGACCATTGCGTCGCGATATTCGATGCGTAGCGATCGCTCATCGACGCTTGCCATCGCCGCCGGCAGCTCCGTGCGTCGTGTGCGCTCCCCATTCGACGAGCCGTCGCCGCCGATGAAATGATCGATCACCACGGCATCGGCCGACTCGGCGGCGCGGGCAAAGAACTGCTCGGGCTCGTCAATCGGCAGCAGCGGCGAAACGGTAATTACCGTCGTCGCGCCCGCCTGCTTGAGCAAGCGTGCCGCGGCGAAGCGGGCGGCGACCGACGACGCGTGCGGCGGCAGTCCCGCGATTCGTTCACGATCGGTCTCGATCGAGATGTGGACCCGCAACTCGGCCACGCGCAGCAGTTGTTCGTAGAGCCCCAGGTAATCTGTAACCCGGTGCGAATGCGTCTGCAGAATCAAAAGATCAGGCGGTTCCTCGAGCATCGCCTCGAGCACGCCGCGCGTCACACCATAGCGGGCTTCCTGCGGCAGAAAGGGCTCGGTCGCGCTCGACAGAAAGATGGAAAACTGTCCTCGCGCCGCGCGCGCCCAGCGGCGCTCCCCGGCGACATGCTGGCGGTAGCTGGCCGCGGCGTTCTCCCGCACTTCGAGGAAGTCGCCCCAGGGCCGGCCGCGGGTCAGATGCCCGTTGTGCTGCACATAGCAGCCCACTCCGCAAAGCGCCCGGCCAAACGAACAGCCGCGATACGGCTGCAGCGAATGCGACGACACCGTGCGCAGATAGCCGCTCGTGCGCGTCAGGACATTGCCGATCTGGACGACCGAGAGCTCCATGGCCTCATCGCACTGCGCCAATCGCGGCCGAGCACGTCGAAGATAAACGCGCGATCAGCAAGTCCAAGCTGCATGTGGTCACCGTGGCGAGCAAGCGATTTCACGCCGGCCTAGCACGGTTTCACCCGCCAATGGCGTAGAAAAACACCGCGCAGAAGTGGCACAAGCTCCCCAGCAGCACGAAGATATGCCAAACCGCGTGGTAAAAGCGGTTGTGATCGCGGCGATAGAAGAGCGTCCCCGCCGAATAAAACAAACCGCCACCCAGTAACCAGGCAATTCCCCCGACGGGCATCAGTTGCACAATGGGCTTGGCCGCGAGCAGCACCAGCCAGCCCATGCCCAGGTAAGGCATGGCTGATACTGAGCGAAACCGACCAGCGGCATAAAGCTTGAACACGATTCCCGCGATGGCGCACGCCCACACCAGCGCCAGCAGCGTCCAGCCCCAAGGACCGCGCAGCGTGGTAAGCAGGAATGGCGTATACGTTCCCGCGATCAGCAGGAAAATGCACATGTGATCGGCCAGTCGCAGCGTTGGCTTCCAACGCGGGCTGGTCACTGAGTGATAAAAGGTCGAGGCCGCATAGAGCATGACGAGCGTGGCGCCGTAGATCGAACAGCCCACGATGCTCCAGGCGCTCCCTTCGATGGCGGCGAACACCAACAGCACGCACCAGCCGGCAACCGCCAACCCCAGGCCGACGCCGTGCGTCAGCACGTTGGCGATCTCTTCTTCGACGCTGCGCAATGTCGGCAGGTGGATCCGCGACGACTCGTGTTGCACGAATTCATCTCGCCAGGGGTCAGTCGAGGGCGCGCTTTGCTGCGCGTTCGTCTCTGCTATTGTACGTTGCGATTCGGGGCCTTGGCTAGCTTGCGACCGTGGTAATCGATGCGAGCGGCTGAGGTCGTCTCCCGCGGGGCGATGAGGTCTCGCGGTTTTGTGCGCCACTTCGGCGGCGGCCAGCCGGCTCCGCCCGCGCGATTGACCGGGGTGCTCACGGCGCGCGTCGCGCGAGTGGTTGTGTCGCAGTCGATCGCTCATGGTTGCACGAAGAACTAGGGAGTCCAATTGCGTGGGTTGCTGTTGCTTGCCTAGCGCGCGACACACCGCCCATTCGGCTGGGAGCGCCAGCTCGGCGCGACAGCCAATTCGTGGGTGCAAACGCACTTGTCTACTAGGCGGATGATGCCTCCCAACTGTTACTGGTGTTTGCGCCGATCTGCTCAGGCTCGACCGGCAGGCTACGATCGCAGGGTGAATCGATGCCTGTCGGCTGTTGGTATCATCGACCTCTGCCAGCAGGCTGGAAAAGCGCGTCAGGCGATTCCCGTCCAAGCTGCCAGGTGTCGCCACGGCCACCCGTCAGGCTTGCTAAACCCAACCCCCTCTGCCTGAACACCGCGACTGTCCGACCCGGTTCATCCAGCCGCGCGCCGGACATCCCATCCGGGATTTGGCTTACCCAATCCGCAAGGTTCCCCTGCTTGCCGGTCCGGCCGCGACTGCTCTAGACTGCGCCCTGCGGCCGCGGCCGCCGCAACTCCACTTCGCGAGGCTCCCGGGCATGTCACAACAATCGCCAGGCTCGCCACCCCCCACGGCGAGGGTCGCCAATCGCCCGCCAAGGCGTTGGTCGCGCCGATTTGCTATCGGCGGCGTGTTTCTTGTGTTGCTGTTCGTCGCCGCTCCGTACATCTTGGGCAGCGCTCCGGTGCGCAACCTGTTCTTGCGCATCGCGGTCTCGAAAATTGACGGTCGAATCACTTGCGGCAAGGCGCGCCTGGGCTGGTTTTCCGCTCCCGCGTTCCACGAAATTGCGATCTCGCCGCCCAACGGGCCGCCGCTCCTGTCGATCGCCAGAATCGAGCTCGACCGACCGCTCTGGAGGCTCATCACCGGCTGGCCCGACTGCGGGCGCGTCGTCTGCGAGAAGCCCGTCGCCCACTTGATCGTCGACGACACGGGCAGCAACTTCCGGCGCGTTTTTGCTCCACTTCAGAAGGACGAGCCCGATGACCTTGAGCCGCACGAGCGCCCGTGGACCGGGGTACCGCAAGTGCGCGCGGAAGTCGAAATCGCCGATGCCAGCGTCATCGTTGAGCGCGTCGCGGGCGACGGCTCCACCGCTGCGCTCACGCCAAAGGATGTAGCGGCGAACACGGGTTCCCCAATTGCCATCGTCTCGGCAGCTGCCCAACAACCCACGGCCGCGCCGCCACCCGCCACCGCTCTCGAACCCGGCGCCCGCTGGGAGGTCGGCGGCATCCATGTCGTGGCTGGCCTGCGACCGATCCCCAACGGCCAGGGTGTCGAGGCATACGTCGCGCCGGGCAAACTCATCGATCACGCGGAACTCACGCGCGCCGTCGCCGCGCAATGGCTGCAATTCATCGCCCCTGTGCTGTCAGGCTCCGCCAAGGTCGACGGTTCTTTCTCGGTCGATTTGGCCGAGTGGCGCATTCCGTTGGAACACCCTGACGAGGCAGTTTGTGGCGGTCACGTGATCATTCATTCGCTAGTCGTCGAATCGGGACCCATGGTCACCTATCTTGCATCGTTAGTCGGCGTGCCCGCCGAGTTGTTGTTGGCCCGCGACACCGGTATCGAATTTGAGATGGAGAACCGGCGTGTTTATCATCGCGACCTTGGTTTCCGCTTGGGAGGACTACCGGTGCACACCAGTGGCAGCGTCGGGCTCGACCGCACGCTCGATCTGGTGGCCGAGATCACGCTCCCCACCTTTGCCGATGACACGGGCCCGTTGCGCCGCGCGCTCAGCGGCAAGACGATCGAAGTCCCCGTGCACGGCACCCTGGCCAAGCCCGAGCTCGACGGACAGGCCCTGGCCCACTCGGGCATGGGCATTCTCGACGACGCGCTCGGCGGCTTGCTCGATCGCCTGACCGGCCAGAGTGGTCCGGCGTTTCCCGATGCGCACACGCCGGCCGCTCCACCCAGCGATGCACAATCGGCTCCAGCGCCTGCCGATGCAGCTGCGGGCGACGAAGCGCCGGCTGCCCCAGCGGTACCGACGGCGGAAGGCTCGGCGCCCCAGAGCGACGAACCCGCGACAACATCGTCGCCGGCGAATGCTGCGGGCGAAGCCGCGGCCGTGGCGATGCCGATCGTCGAGGAACTGCTCAAAGCCTGGCGCGAGCGGCGGCAGCGCGGACAGACTTCTCCCCCGACCGCTGACGGTACGCCCCCTGCGCCGAGCAGCGACGCCGCGCCCGAAGGCGCGCCGGCCACCGAATCGGCTCCGGACGGGTCCGAAGCCGCGCCACGCCGACCGCTGCGCGATACCTGGCGGCGGTTCCGCGACCGCCGCCGCCGCACAACCGAAGAAGTGCCTACGCCAGCCCCTGCCCAACCCGCCCCCAGCGACGCATCATTGCATCGCCGGCTCGATCACGCACGCCGCATCACCATCGACACCAATCCGCAGGTATCGCCTCGATGTCAACTGCTGGAGGCTTGATCCGGCCGTTCCTACTCTTGTTCCTGGCCGCCACGACGACGTCTTCATTGTCGTGGAGCGCCGAGCCCACGTCGCCTGAAGTGCCTCCGGAGAACGCCGCGCTCGCTCAGGTCAAGCCTTCGTCGCGCCCCGGCGTCGATTGGCACTGCTTTCTCGGGCCGACGCACGACAGCAAGTCCCCGGAGCGCGGCATCCGCACCAAGTGGCCGGCCGACGGGCTGGCGATCGTCTGGCAGCGCAAGCTCGGCACCGGCTACGGCTCGCCGGCGATCAGCCGTGGCCGGCTGTTTCAGTTCGACCGCGTCGGCAACAACGAGCGACTCGTCGCCTTGGCGAGCGAGACCGGCGAGAAACTCTGGGAGTTCACCTACCCCAGTGTCTTCGAGGACATGTACGGCTACGACAACGGCCCGCGCGGTTCTCCCATAGTCGACGACGATCGCGTCTACATCATGGGCGCGCAAGGCATGCTGCATTGCTTGAATGTCGCCGACGGCCGCCAGCTCTGGCGCCTCGACACGATGAAGCAATTCGGCGTCGTCGAGAATTTCTTTGGAGTCGGCAGCACGCCGCTCGTCGAAGGCGAACTGTTGATCGTGCCGATCGGCGGCAGCCCCCCCGAGGCCCAGCAAGTGCCGCGCGGGCAGCTCAATCTCGTCAAAGGCAACGGCACGGCGATCGTGGCCTTCGACAAGCGCAGCGGGCAGCCTCGCTACAACCTAAGCGACGAGTTGGCCAGCTACGCCAGCCCGGTGGTCGCGACGATCGGCGATCGCCGCTGGTGTTTTCACTTCGCGCGGGGCGGTTTACTCGGATTTGATCCGGCGACGGGCAAGATCGACTTTCATTTTCCCTGGCGCGCCACGGTGCTCGAAAGCGTCAATGCCAGCAACCCGGTCGTCGTTGGCGATCTGGTCTTCGTTTCAGAAACCTACGGGCCCGGCGGCGCGCTTCTGAAGGTCCGCGCTAGCGGCTACGACGTCGTCTGGTCCGACGCCGAACGACGCCGCGACAAGGCGCTGCAAACCCACTGGAACACCGCCATCCATCACGACGGACATCTCTACGCCTCGAGCGGCCGGCACAGCGAGAACGCAGAGCTGCGTTGCATCGAATTACGCTCCGGCCGCGTTACGTGGAGCCAACCCGACCTGACGCGCTCGTCGCTCCTATACGTCGATGGGCATTTCGTCTGCCTTACCGAGTACGGCGAGCTGATTTTGTTCGAGGCCACGCCCGATCGCTTTGCGCCCCTTGCCCGCGTGCGGCCGCTGCGCAGCGACGAGACCGAATCGAGCTTTCGACCGCGGCCGCTGTTGGAATACCCGGCCTGGGCGGCGCCGGTGCTGTCGCACGGCTTGCTCTACGTGCGCGGGCGTGATCGCCTGGTCTGCATGGAGCTGATTCCGGCAAAATAGCCAGTGCCAAGCGGCGCCACTAGTCGCAGCACTCGTAGACCAGCAGCCCCTGCGACTCGCGCAATTTGGCCATGGCGATCTCCCAGCCGACCACTGCGCTGATCAAGTCGGCTCGCGCCTGCTGCTCGGCCAAGGTGGCGCGGAGCACGTCGAAGTACGTGGCCTCGGCGTTCTCGTGTTGCGAGCGGGTTTGCCGCAACGTTTCACTGGCTTCTTCGAGCTTCTCCTTGGCCAGGGCGACCAGCCGCAAGCGCGCCTCGACCAGGATTACCCCTTGGCGGATCTCTTCGGCCACGGCCTGTTCGCGCTCGGCCAGGTGCCGCATGATCTGCGCCCGGCGCTCGGCGAGTTCTTCCCCGACTGCGCCTGAGCATAGCGCCAGCAGCTTGGAAAGCAGCTTGCAGGCACTCTCAGGCGAATCGTTGCCCAATAGCGGGCTGATGCTTTTGAGAAAGTCACGCACGGCCGGCAGCGTGCTGCGGTCGAGATTGCTGCCGACGACACGAATCGCGTTGAGTTCGGGGCGCATCGCCAGGCCATTGGCGACCAGGGCTTCGGTATCGAGTGGCTCGGCGGTCACCTGCAGCTCGACCACTGGCCAGAACCGGAACGGATAACCATCTTGGCGGAAACCGAGTTGTCGCCGCAATTGACCGTTAAGCTGCTCGATCGCCAGGTCGACCGCCACGAGCGCGTCGATCGACTGCGTGCGCTGCGGGAACAAGCGATCGCGGGCCTCGGCCGCTTCGATCCCTTGTTCGACGGCCTCGGCCAGTCGCTCCTGGCCGGCCATGATCTCGCCGAGGCTTGCCGCGAGGATGTCGCGCTTGGCTTCCGCCTCGGCCAGGCGGAAGTACAGTTCCAGCCCCACGCCCCCCGAATGGTTACGGGCTTCAGCCGACGCATACGCCAGCACGCGGCGCTTGATCTCCGCCACGCGGTCGGGATGACACAACCCGGGCTTCTCGCGCATCGCGCGGCGCTCGTTCGAGAGCAGATTGCCCAACGCCGAATGCATCACCGCCAGGCACTGGGCTTCGAGCGGCGTCAGACCGCGATACTCGGGCAGTTCCTCGGCTCCCGTCGCCATCGGGTTCAGCGGCGGGAGGTCTTCAACCAGCGGAATCAACCGCCCTCGCTCGACCAGGGGAAGCATCTCGGCATCGGGGCAGCCGCTGCCGATGGGGTGGTCAGCCATGCTGGGGGCTGCCGCGGCCAGCCAACTGGCCAGCAGCCCCGCGATTGCCAAATTACGTCGGCCAGCAGCGCGCATCATGGTCGTCCGGCGTGCGATAAATGCGTCTAAGAATTCATCGCGTGCCGAGCGAAGCGGCTGTAACTTATTTATTGATTAAGACTAAGGGACGGCAGGCTACGGCGTTCGTGCCAGAAATTCCCCGCACGCCGGTTGGGTAAAGTTTGCCGGCCACCGATCCGCGAATTGGGCTACTTCGTACGAACTCAATGCGGCTGACAACCGGAACCTAACCCGTTGCCGCTGTGACCGTTTTCGCGGTTGCCAAACTCGGGGACAACCCGCAAGAATCAAGACATCGGAGTTTCCGGGTGTGTCCCGGCCGCCGCTTCGCTGTCACCACTCGTTCGGAGCCACTTGGTGGACCTGCCCCGTAATCCCACGCGTAGCGTTCGCATCGGGTCGCACTCGATCGGCCACGACCACCCGATCTCGGTGCAAAGCATGACCGCCACGCACACGCAGGATGTGGCGGCGACCGTCGCCCAGGTGAACGATCTGGCCGCCGCGGGGGCCGACCTGGTGCGGATCGCCGTTGATAGCGCGAAAGACGCCGCGGCCCTGGCGGAGATTCGCCAGCAAACCGCGGCCAACCTCTCGGTCGACTTGCAAGAGAACTATCGCCTGGCCTTGCAGGTGGCCCCGCATGTCGACGAGGTGCGCTACAACCCGGGGCATCTCTATCATCACGAGCGCCACAAGCCCTGGCAGGAGAAGGTGAAGTTCTTGGCCGATGTCGCGGCCAGCAACGCCTGTGCGATGCGCGTCGGCGTCAACTGCGGCTCGGTCGATCCCGCGGCCGCCGAGCGCTTTGGCGAGGACGATTCGATCGGCCCGATGCTGGCCAGCGCCCTGGAGCACTGCGAACTGTTGGACCAGTTTGGTTACACGCGCTACTGCGTCTCGCTCAAGGACTCCAATCCCCAGAAGGTGATCGAGGTCAATCGCCGTTTCGCGGCCGAGCGCCCCGACGTGCCGCTGCATCTGGGCGTGACCGAAGCGGGCCTCCCCCCCGACGGCATCATCAAAACTCGCATCGCCTTCGAGCAGTTGGTCAGCCGCGGCATTGGAGACACGATCCGCGTCTCCCTCACCGTGCCCAACAACCGCAAGCCCGAGGAGATCGCGGCCGGCCGACAGATACTGGCGGATATCGCCGCCGGGCGCGTCCGCTCGGTTGTCGACTTCGGCCGCAACTCGATGAATATCATCAGTTGCCCGAGCTGCTCGCGCGTCGAGAACGAAGCCTTCATCGAATTGGCACAGCAGGTCAAGGAGATGACGCGCTACGCCGATGAGTTCGCGATCACGATCGCGGTGATGGGTTGCCGCGTCAATGGCCCGGGCGAAACGGACGACGCCGACCTGGGGCTATGGTGCGGGCCCAACCACGTCAATCTCAAGCGCGGTAGTGAGGAATTGGGCGCGTTCCCTTACGATGCGATTCTGCCGCGCTTGAAGCAGGAACTCGACGCCTTGATCGCCGAGCGCCAGCCCGAGTCGAGCGCGCCAAGATGAAACACGACTTTCGCAAGCAGCCGATTGGAGATTCGGCAGATCAATTCATGACGTGGCTTGAGCATGCGACTGTCGAGTCGCTAAGGCGCGCCATGTCTAATCCTGAAGCGCTCAAGGGCGCGGTTTTCCTATTCGTAAACCGCGCGTACGAGGCACACATGGAAGACAGTCAGATAGGGGGGTTATTCGGTAAGGCATTTGTTCGCGCTGGAGGCAAGCGCGACGACGAAGAAGCGGCCTTCGATCTCTTGGAGTTTCTTGGCGAAATCGCCAAAGCTACGCACGCGAATACATAATGCCGTCGTTGAAGATCGCCGCGCTATGTATCGGCTCCGCGATTGTCTACGGCATCGTTCACGATCAGGTGACCGCGCGGGTTTGCGTCGAGTATTTTACGATTGGACATCCGCCGGTTCTTAACACCGAGTCGCCAACGTTCTTGGCACTGGGCTGGGGAATCATTGCTACCTGGTGGGTCGGCGCGATTTTGGCCGTGCCGGCCATGCTCTCCGCGCGCGTCGGAAGCTGGCCAAAGTTGACGGCGGCAGACTTGGTGCAGCCAATTGCCATGCTGCTGATGGCGATGGCCGTCGCGTCGCTGGCTGCGGGAGTCGCCGGCTACTTCACCGCTCGCGCCGGACACGTGTGGCTGGTCGAACCGCTGGCCAGCCGCGTGCCGCACGAAAAACAGGTGACGTTTCTCGCCGACCTTTGGGCCCACAGCGCCGCGTATGGCGTGGGTTTCGTCGGCGGTTTGGCCGTGTGCATATGGGCAATCGTGCGTCGAGCGCGAAGCCGCTCTAGCGTGTGACCCGTAGCGCTACTCGCGCAGCTCGTTCACGTATGTCTCGAGGAACCGCGCCAAACGATGAAAATCGCTCCCTGGCGCCACGTAGCGCACGTGCGTCACCAGGGTCTCGCCGTCGACCAGCTCGGAGAAGTTCACGTAGTTCAGCTCAAGTTGCCCGGCCACCGACACCATCACGCCGTCGAGCTGTTTTTCGACCAGCGCCCGGTACGCTCCCACGCCCAACTGGCTGCCGAGCATGACGTCGAAGGCATGCGGCCTGGCACAGCGCGATTCGTAGCCTAGTTGCAGCCCCGTCACGCGACGCGAACGCCCGGTCTGCCGCTTGTACTCGTCGGTCACGAGCTTGGAGAAGACCTTGCAGAGGTTCACCTTCGAGATCGAGATGTGGCCGTGCTCGTCGCGCCCCACGCCCTGCAGATACTCGGCCGGCAAGTATTCGGCCAGCCCTTCGGCCAGGATGATGACGCCGAACTCCTTTCCCTCGAGCTCGTCGCGGGCCCGCATCGTGGCTACGATCCGCTTGACCACCTGATCGATGATCATCACGCGCCGCGTGAGCGTTTCGCCGGTGTCGGCGTCGGTCGTCGTTTCTTCGGTCAGGTACTTGCCGTGGATGTCCTCGACGCTGATCACCAGGCTCGCTTCGCCGGCGATCGACGCGCCGTAGGCCAGCCAGCCGGCGCTGCGCCCCATGGTTTCGGTAAGGAAGTAGCTGCGGTTCGATTCGGCGTCGGCCAGCAAGTTGCGGATTTCGCTGGCCAGCGTCTCGACCGCCGTGAAGTAGCCGAACGTGAAGTCGATCCCCATGTAGTCATTGTCGATCGTCTTGGGGACGTGCACGACCGGAATGCGTTTCGAGCCCGGCGGTAGATACTCTTGAAAGCCGCGGAACTTGTTGGCTGTCTTCAGGGTGTCGTCGCCGCCGATCGAAACCAGCGCGTCGACGTTGATCGACGACAGCGCCGCGTGCACTGTCCGCAATTCCTTCGTGCGCTCGGGATCGGCCAGGTGTTCGCGGTGCGTCACTTGCTTGCCGGGGTTCGTTCGGGCCGTGCCGATCAGGATGCCCTGAGTGTTGCGGGTGCGCTTGAGCGTGCGCTGCGTGATGTTGATGTAGTCGCGCCCCTCTTGCAGCGGGCGATCGGGCGAGTAATTCACCAGTTGTGAGTAGCCGTAGAGCGCGCCGACTACCTCGATGTTGTTGCGCAGAAACGACGAGGCCGCGGTCGAGATCACCGCGTTGGCGGCCGGCGCCGGGCCACCGGCAAACAGAATCGCCACCTTGTGGATATTTGTCTTCGTCAGCGGCGGCCGCGACAACGTCGAGCTATTCATCAACCAACTCTTTGCGCAAACAGGGCACTGCGCCGAAACCTCGCCCACGCCAGGCGCAAGGCACGCCGCCCGCTGGTAGCAGCAGCGTCTTGCTGACGGGGCTGGGGTCGCCGTGGCATGGCTTCCTGCTCATGGAGTACACGGCCAAGATGGCCGTGCCACGATCGCGTATCGTCCCCCTTGATGTGTCTACTCGCGCACTTGTTCGAAGTAGTGAGCCCCCTTCTTGTTGCCCGTGGCTACGTCCAGCAGCCCGTCGCCGTTGATGTCACCCACCTCGAACTGGGTCCCCACTCCGCTGTCGTGATCGAACTGGTGCGGTGTCCAGGAGGGCTTGCCCCCTTCGCGTTTGAACTCGAACCAGAACATCACCGCCGGCTGCTCGCTTCCGGGGTCGCCCTTGGCCCCGTGCGCCCACCAGCGTTTGCCGGTGATCAGGTCGGGCAGGCCGTCGCTGTTCACGTCGGCGAAGCACATGCTGTGCGTCTGCGAGAAGCTCGCGTCGATCTCGTGGCGCTTCCAGCCCTCTGGTGTTTGCTCGTGCCACCAAATGCCGGTTTGATGCGCGCTACTGCTGACAATGTCGTTATCGCCGTCGCCGTCGAAATCGTACGTGTACATGTTGGCGCACAGTGGGCCGAGCTCGCCGGCATGGAACTTCCACTCACCCGGCGCGGCACCCTTTGCGGGCTGCTCCCACCAGCCGCCGGTGCTGACCACGTCGTTGCGGCCGTCGCCGTTGACGTCGCCGACGCCCAAGCCGTGCGAGAACTTGTCGGTCCCCGGCGCCTTGGGAACCGAGATCGCCTGGATGTTCCACTTGTCAGCGGGCTGCGCGCCCGGCCGGGCCAGCGCCATGCGATGCTCGCCGTCTGCGAACACTAGTTCGCGGCGGCCGTCGCCATCGACATCCAGGAACGTTGGGCTTTCGTTATTCGTCACCGGCACGCACTCGTGCTTCTTCCACGGCCCGCCCGAGGTTTGCGGGTTCTCGAACCACCACGTTGGATCACCGGGGAAGTCGACCACGATCAAGTCGAGCCAGCCGTCGCCGTTGAGGTCTTGCGCGAAGTTGCAGAACGAGTGACTATACCGCGACGGGTCGAACTCCTCGGGCGGATCCATGATCAGGTTCGGCTTCCAATCGGGCGCCGCATAGTAGACGCTGCCGGCCGCAATGTCGGGCTTGCCGTCGCGATTGAAATCGCCGATGCAGCACCCTTCGCTGCGGAACTTGCTGTCGAGCTGCACTTTCTTGAAGGTGATCTTCGAGGCCTTCTTTTCGGCGGCGTTGGTCGCGCCGGCCCCCCAGGCGACGATCCCCGCGACCAGCGCGACTGCCAAAGCTCGTGCGTGCATCGAAACGCTCCTCGAAGAGTTGTTGCTATCGAATCGGTTTGAGAAACGACTGGCTCGGGACGGCCCCCACGGCCGCCTAGTTTAATCCCCAGTGGCACCGGTCGTAAATCAGCGGCCGCCGCGAACCTATTCGGTCTGTCGCCCTCTCATTAAAAAGCGCGGAACGACTATCGAGCCAACTTTCCACATCGCCAGCGCCGCAAGGGCCAATGCCGGCCACTTCAGTCGCGGATTCGATTCGTGAACGAACCGCTCGATCGGTGTCCGAGCGCGCGCATCCAGGATCTCGTGATACGGCAGAGTCATCGGATCGATCGGTCTGCCTCGCTCGTCCCAAGCCAGATGTGTGTAGGGCCGTGTCGCCAACGCCCAGCCGAGGATGACTGCCAACACCAACCAAGTGCTCCAGCGCGGCCGCATCCAGCTCTGTGCAGCCGGCATGCCTGCTCCTTCCGGCGGTCGGTACGGATTCTCAGCATTGTCGCGAGCGGCAACCACTGAAAGTGATTCCCTTACCAAAAATGCCACTCATTGGTGGCGACCACGTAGATGCCCAACAGCAGGTTCGTCACGCCGTGGGCCACCACGCAGTCCCACAGGTTGCGCGTCCGCAGCATCAAGAGCGTCACCGACGAAAACCACACGAGCTCGGCGAACAGTTCGGCCGGGTGCATCGCCATGGCCAGCGCCGTCGTGATCGCGATCGCCGTGGGGGTGACCGCGCCGAGCGAGACTTTCCACCAGTCGGGATCGGTCAGATACCGCATCACGAAACCGCGCAGAAATAGTTCCTCGATGATCGGCACGATCACGGCCAGGCCGATGAACCGAATCGCCAGGAATCCGTAAGCTAGTGCAGGATTTTCGCCAAGTTCAGCCAGCGGATTAAACGCCGTGCGCGTCCCCAGTTCGACGAACCTGCCGAGCCCCAGCGGGCCAAGCAGCCGCGATTCGAGCCCGAGCTTGCAAATGCCGACCCAGATCACCGTCCCGACGGCGCCGACGAGCCAGGCCCACGGACTGACGCGCCCGCCGAGCCCACGGTAGACCGGCCAGCACTGCGCCAGGCAGGCGGCCGCCAGCCCGATCTTCACGATGTAGATCAGTGGGTAATGCTGTCGCTCGAGACCGAGCCAATTGCCGCCTGGCGTGTCTTGAGCTTGGGCGTTGTCGCTGGCAGCGGGCTTGGCCGGCGGCGCTGCCGGGGGCTCGAGCGAATTGAGCAGCATGTAGAGGACGAACGGCAGCAGAAACGCCAGCCAGGTACGCAGTGGCGCGGAGGACTCGACCGACTGGTCGGGCACCGCAGAGCCTGCGGCAACCGAACTCCCAGTTGCTGGCCCCGGGTTTGCACCCCCACTGGCAGTCGGACCACCGTCGCCAGAGGGTGTAGCCCTGTCGCTCTCGTCGCCTCGGGAGTCGTCTGCTTGCATGCCGGCCAAGGCTAATCCCCTGGTCTGGCGGGCGTCAACAACTCGACGAAATTGCCGGTTACGAAAGGAGGACCTCAATTGGGGCGCGAAACTGGGTGGACCGTGAAGGTGCCGTGAATTCGGCCGTTTCTGCCGAGGAGACTGAATTTGCCCTTCGCCAGCAGACGAATTTGAGTAGGATATAGCCAGTACGGTCCTACCTAGTCAGGCGGCGTCCCACCCCCCGGGGGCGTGTCGGCAGGCCCGGCGGGTTCTCTCCGCCGCTGGCTTTCCAACAAACCACAGGCGCGCCGGCACGCGAGCCGGCGGGAGCCAGCGCCAGCACCCTAGTAGGACCTGGAACCTTGCCGGTTGGTAACGTCGCGTTGCCTCGGCCCGAAGAAGAGACTCAACCATGGACCTCACCAAGCTTCGCAACATCGGGATCTCCGCTCACATCGACTCGGGCAAAACGACCTTGAGCGAGCGGATTCTGTTCTATGCCGGTCGCATTCACCGCATGCAGGAGGTGAAGGGCGACGGCGGAGCGACCATGGACCACATGGACCTGGAACGCGAGCGCGGTATCACCATCACCAGCGCCGCTACCACGGTCGAGTGGCAAGACCACCAGATCAACCTGATCGACACGCCCGGGCACGTCGACTTCACCGTCGAGGTCGAGCGCAGCCTGCGCGTGCTCGACGGCGCGGTGCTTGTGCTGTGCGCTGTCGGCGGCGTGCAGTCGCAGTCGATTACCGTCGACCGGCAAATGAAGCGCTATCACGTGCCACGGTTGGCGTTCGTCAACAAGATGGACCGCACCGGCGCCGACCCGCACCGGTGCGTGCGCGATCTCAAGGAAAAGCTGGACGCCGACGCCATCCTCATGCAGTTGCCCATCGGCAAGGAAGACAAGTTCCAGGGTGTGGTCGATTTGGTGCGGCAAAAGGCCCTGTACTTCGACGGCCGCAACGGTGAGAAGGTGCGTGAGGAAGAAGTGCCCGCCGCCATGCAAGCCGAAGTGGCCGCCGCGCGGCAGCACATGCTCGAAGCGCTGTCGATGTACTCCGACGAATTGATGGAACTGCTCCTGGCCGAAGAACCGGTCAGCGAGGAGCTGATTCATTCGGTTGTGAAGGCCGCCGTGCAACAGCAGGACATGACGCCGGTGTTCATCGGCTCAGCCTACAAGAACACGGCCGTGCAGCCGCTGTTGGATGCCGTGGTGCGCTACTTACCGTCGCCGCTCGACCGCCAAGTCAAGGCCCGCACCCTGGACGGTAGCGAATTCCCGCTCGAGCCTGATCCGCAGAAGCCGTTCGTCGGCATGGCTTTCAAAATCGTCGACGATCCCTACGGCCAGTTGACGTTCATGCGCATCTATCAGGGTCGCCTTTCCAAGGGCGAGAACTACTACAACCAGCGCACCCAGCGCAAGGAGCGCATCGGCCGCCTGGTCCGCATCCACGCCGACAAGAAGGAAGAAATCGCCGGCGCCGAGGCGGGTGACATCATCGCCGTGATGGGCATCGACAGCGCCAGCGGCGACACCTACGCCGGTGAGAACAAATACTGCACGCTCGAAAGGATGTTCGTCCCCGAGCCCGTCATCAAGATGGCAGTGACCAGTTCGAATCGTGAAACGGCCGATCGCCTGAGCAAGGCCCTTACCCGCTTCACCAAGGAAGACCCCACCTTCCGAGCTTCGACCGACGAAGAGACGGGCGACACGCTGATCGCTGGCATGGGCGAGCTGCACCTGGAGATCTACGTCGAACGGATGCGGCGCGAATACGGCGTCGAGGTTGAAGTTGGCGCTCCTAAGGTGAGCTACCGCGAAGCTCCTACGCAAACTGCCACCTACGATTTCCGCCACAAGAAGCAGACGGGCGGTTCGGGCCAGTTCGCGCACATCAAGGGCAAGCTCGAAGTCCTCCCCGAGGATGCTCCCGAGACGTTCGAGTTCGAATCGGCGGTCGTGGGTGGGCGCGTACCGCGCGAGTACATCCCGTCGGTCGAGAAGGGCTTTCGCGAATCGCTCCACAAGGGGCCGGTCGCCGGCTTCCCCATTGTCGGCGTCAAGGGAATCCTCGAGGACGGTTCGTACCACGAGGTCGACAGCTCGGACATGGCCTTCCAGATTTGCGCGCGCAACTGCTTCCGCGAGACCTTCCTCGCCACCAAGCCCGTGCTGCTCGAACCGATCATGAAGATCGAGATCGAGGTCCCCACGCATTTCCAGGGGAACGTCGTCGGCGACTTGACCAGCCGCCGCGGTATGATCGTCGCGACCGAGATGAAGGGCAACACCGCCACCATCGAGGGAGAGATTCCGCTAGCCGAAACCTTCGGTTATTCGACCGACCTGCGCAGCATGACGCAGGGGCAGGGGACGTTTACCATGGAGTTCTCCAAGTACCGTCGCGTGCCGGCGAGCATCCAGCAGGAAGTCATCGCCGAGCGCAAAGCGCAATTGATCGGCGCCAAATAGTCGTGCGTCGTTGGGCTGCCGCGATGGGTCCTCGGATAGGCTCTAAGCGATGACCCTGCTTTCGGCCAGCGACATTCTCGGCCCCGAGGGGCGCATCGCCGCGCGGCTGGCGCATTACGAGCATCGCCCGCAGCAGCTCGACATGGCCGAAGCCGTCTCCACGGCGATTCGCGGCGGTCGGCATCTGGTCGCCGAGGCGGGGACCGGCGTCGGTAAGAGTTTCGCCTACCTGGTGCCGCTGATCTTGGCGACCGCGCAAGAGGGCTTCGTTGCACGCGGCACCCACCCCCGTTCGCGCGACGACGATGCCGACACTCCGGGATTGCGAGCGATCGTTTCGACTCACACGATCAGCTTGCAGGAACAACTGATCGGCAAGGACATCCCCTTTCTGAACGCGGTCATTCCCTTGGAATTCTCGGCCGTGCTAGTCAAAGGACGCAGCAACTATCTGAGCCTGCGGCGCTTGGACAACGCTGTGAAGCGCGGCGCCAACTTGTTCGACCGCGGCGACCAGGACGCCCTGCGGCAAGTCGCCGCCTGGGCCAACAAGACGCACGATGGTTCGCTGGCCGACTTGCCGCGCCGCCCGCCCGGCGACGTCTGGGACGAAGTCCGCAGCGATCACGGCAACTGCCTGGGGCGGCAATGCCCGTCGTACGGCGACTGCTTCTACTACCAGGCGCGATTGCGCAGCCAGCACGCGCAGATTCTGATCGTCAATCACGCCTTGTTCTTCAGCGACCTGGCGCTGCGGCGCTTGGGAGTCAGCCTGCTGCCCGACTACGACATCGTCGTCTTCGACGAGGCCCACACGCTCGAGCACGTCGCCAGCGAGCACTTGGGCTTGAACCTCACGTCGAGCCAGGTGCACTACATGCTGGGCAAACTGTTCAACGATCGCGGTCGCGGCCTGCTGGCGTCGAACAATTTGCTGAACCTGCAAAACGATGTCGCGGTCTGCCGCCGGCTCTGCGACGATTTTTTCGCCGATGTGCGCTACTGCGCACAATCGCACGCGCCCCCCAACGGCCGCATCGAACAGCCGCAGATCGTCCAAAACGACCTCTCGCCGGCCCTCGTCGACCTGGCCGAGAAAGTACGCCACGCCGGTCGGAACTTGCGGGCAGAAGAGAAGCAGGATTTCACCGCGGCCGCCGATCGGCTCGATGCGCTGGCCAGTCAGCTCAACGCCTGGCTCGATCAGAGTCTGGATGAATCGGTCTATTGGCTGGAGACCGTCGCTGGCCGCAACCCGCGCACGGTGCTGGCCGCGGCTCCGCTCGATGTCGGCCCGGCTTTGCGCGAACAACTGTTTGCGAAAGTCCCGTCGGTGATCCTGACCAGCGCCACGCTGGCGGTGGGGCGGTCGCGCTCGTTCGAGTTTTTGAGGTCGCGCTTGGGACTCGACGATACCGACGAGGTGCAGCTCGGCAGCCCGTTCGACTACCGCGAGCAGGCGACGCTGGTGCTGGTCGACGGCATGCCCGACCCCGCGGCCGACGCCGACGCCTACCAGCAGCGCGTGCTGCAACTTATCCGGCGCTATGTCGCCCAGACCGACGGCCACGCCTTCGTGCTGTTCACCAGCTACGACTTGCTGCGCCGGGCGGCGGCCGAGCTCGCCGGCTGGCTAAGCGAGCGCGGGCTAAAGCTATATTCGCAGGCCGAAGGGCTGCCGCGCACTCAATTGCTCGAAAAGTTCAAGGCCGAGCCGCGCGGCGTTCTCTTGGGAACCGACAGCTTCTGGCAAGGGGTCGACGTTCCCGGCGATGCGCTCGTGAACGTGATCATCACCCGACTCCCCTTCAGCGTCCCCGACCGGCCACTTCTGGAAGCCCGGCTCGAGGCGATCCGCGCGCGGGGTGGAAACCCGTTCACCGAGTATCAATTGCCCGAGTCGGTGATCAAGCTCAAGCAAGGGTTCGGCCGGTTGATCCGCACGCGCCGCGACCGCGGCATGGTAGTGATTCTCGATCCGCGCGTGCGCACGAAACACTACGGTCGCGTGTTTCTCGAATCCTTGCCCGATTGCCGGCGAGTGATCGATCACGCCGACGAGCAAGGCACGCGCCGCGATGTGCCGCCGCGTGGCGGTTCGCGCGGCTAATCCCAGCGAGGCGTCCTGTTGCGCAGGAGCTCTATCGCGGCAATGCTAGCGAGCAACGCTGCAAACCTCGGACGTGGCACACCAGTTGCCTAAGACAAGCCGGTCTGGCGGGAATCACCGGCCGCCCCAATGTCCATTACTACAAACGCCATCCTGACTTAGCGGCGATGGTCTCAATCTCGGCGGCGCTCGCGCCTGGCGCGCCGAGCCAGCGACCTCCTCGCGCATTTGCCTTTGGTCAACGCACTGCCTGCCTGTACATTGAGCCAACGATCGTGGGCCGCGAGTTTTTTCGCGATCCTCTTTCAGTGATATCCCCAGCGTCCGGCGGTCCCTACGCCATGTCGACGATCGAATCCTCGCGGCCGACTTTCGCCACAACTCGTCCCCGTGAGGGCCTGTTCGGCCAGTACGCGCTCGGTCAGGCCTACGACGAGATGTTCGACCGCGATTTGACGCCGCGGCGCCACTATGAACCACTCTTCCGCCGTCTGGCATCGCTGGCCCCCGAGGAGTTCCGTCGCCGAAAAACGATGACCGACCTCTCGATGCGGCAGGATGGCGTCGGCTTCACCGTCTATCGAGCCGAAGAGGGGATTGAACGCGTCTGGCCGATGGACCCTGTGCCGCGGATCATCTCGGCCCGTGAATGGCAGCAAATCGAGAACGGGCTCACCCAGCGCATCACGGCGCTGAACCTGTTTCTGCACGACGTCTACCACGAGCAGCATATCCTGCGCGATCGCGTCGTCGATCCGCACCTGGTTTATGGCGGAGCGTACTTTCGCCGAGAGTTCGTCAACGCGGCCGTACCCAAGAAAATCTACATCCACGTCTGCGGTTCGGACCTAATCCGCGACAGCGACGGCCGCTACCTGGTGCTCGAAGACAACGGCCGCACGCCATCGGGCGTCAGCTACATGCTGCAGAACCGCCAGGTCCTCAAGCGAGTTTTCCCGCAGATCTTCGATCAGTACGACGTGCGACTGACCGACGACTACCCCGCGGTGCTGCTCGACGTGCTCAAGTACATCGCTCCGCCGGCCGCCGCGACCGACCCCACCGTCGTCCTCTTAAGCCCCGGCATGTACAACTCGGCCTACTTCGAGCACAGCTTTTTGGCCCAGCGCATGGGCATCGAGTTGGTCGAAGGGCGCGACCTCGTGGTCGATCAGAATCGCGTCTGGATGCGCACCACCCGCGGGCTGCGCCGCGTCGACGTGATCTATCGCCGCATCGACGACGACTTTCTCGACCCACTGACCTTTCGGTCCGACAGCATCCTCGGCGTGCCGGGGCTCGTGAATGCCTACCGAGCCGGCAATATCTCGCTGGCCAACAGCATCGGCACCGGCATCGCCGACGACAAAGGTATCTATCCGTACGTGCCGGACATGATTCGCTATTACCTCAAGCAAGACGCGATCTTGCCGAACGTCGAAACCTTCCGGCCGCTCGTGCCCAGCCATTTGAGCCACGTGTTAGCGAATCTCGACAAACTCGTAGTCAAAACCGTCAACGAGTCGGGGGGCTACGGCATGCTGATCGGGCCGGCCTCGACAGCCGAGCAGCGCGCCGAGTTTGCCCGGCTGTTGCGCGCCAAGCCGCGCGATTTCATCGCGCAGCCGACGATTCAGCTCTCGACGCATCCCACGTTCGTCGATGGCCGGCTCGAAGGGCGGCACGTCGACCTGCGCCCGTTCATCCTTTGCGGCGAGCGGACCACGGTGGTGCCTGGCGCCCTGACGCGCGTAGCGCTGCCCCGCGGCAGTTTGGTGGTGAACAGTTCGCAGGGTGGCGGCAGCAAAGACACCTGGGTGTTGGCCGACAACGACCAGGATTGAATCCCATCCGAGAGTTCTTCGTGTATCACGGGCTCTGCCCGTGCTTTTGCCAAATGAAATTACTACGCAACTCTGGCGTCACGTTCCAGCCCTAAAACACGACCCGTTCAAGATGCTCAGCCGCGTCGCCGACGCCATGTTCTGGATGAGCCGCTACGTCGAGCGGGCCGACGTCGTTGCGCGCTTGCTGGAAGTCAGCTTTCATCTGGAGCTCGATCTCCATGGCGTGGTCGCCGGTGCCCAGGAACTGCAATGGGCCGCCGTCCTGGCGATCCTGCAGCAGCCAGCGCCGGGCGAAGCCGACGGCCCGTTGTCGGCCGCCGTCAGCGAAGCGCTCACCTTCTCGAGCGCCAATCCGACGAGCATCATGACCTGCATCAATCGCGCGCGCAACAACGCCCGCAGCATTCGCGGCTCGATCAGCTCCGACATGTGGCGCGAGCTCAACAAGCTCTACTGGCAGTTGACCGACCCCGAGTTCCGCCGCCGCGCGCAGGATTCGCCCCACGAGCTCTACCAGTCGGTGCAAACCGGCAATCAGATGTTCCAGGGCGTCTGCGACGCCACGATGATCCACGACGAAAGCTGGCGGTTCATTCAGCTCGGCAAATACCTGGAACGCGCCGACAAAACCCTGCGCATTCTCAACACTCGCTATCGCCAGTTGCGGGCCCTGGCCGATACCATGGAGCTCTCGCTCGCCAACCTGCACTGGGCCAGCGTGCTGGAGTGTTGTCAGGCGTACCACCCTTATCAGCGCTTGTACATCAGCCGCGTCGAGCCCGAGCGCGTGCTCGAATTCCTGCTGTTCAATCCCGACTTTCCCTACTCGGTGCGATACTGTCTGCGCGCTGCGGCCGACAATCTTGCGGCCATCGGCGGCGACGATCCCGCGCAGCCGGGGGGCCGCGCCGGGCGCATTCTCGGTCGGGCCATCGTCGATCTCGAATACGTCGAGCCGCACGAAGTCCTCGACGACGCCCTGCACTCCTTCCTGGAAACGACGAGCCAGCGGTGCGCCCGCGCCACCGTGGCCGTGCAAGAACAATACTCACTCGTCTGACCACACCTCGCTCGACGCGCACTTTGCCCATGATCATCGAAATTCAGCACGAAACACGCCTCGAGTATTCGGAACCTGTCTCGGAGTGGCTCACCGAATTGCGGATGCAGCCGGCCAGCGACGAGCAACAGAGCTGCCACTCCTTTCACCTGGCCGTCAGCCAGCCGACGAATGTGTTCTGGTATCTCGACGGCTTCGGCAACCGCGTGCATCACTTCAACCTGCTCGCGCCCCATCAGCAGGTGCGCGTGCTGGCGGCCAGTGTCGTCGAAACCGGCTTGCCGCAACGCCGCCTGGCCGAGAGCGCGGCGACGTTTCCGCTAGCCAGCTCGGCCGATCCTTGCGAGGTGCTCGACTTCCTGCCGTTCCGCGGTCCGGTGTGCGATTCCCCGCGCTTGCAGTCGGTCCGTGGTCAGCTCGCGCCGGCCGATGGCTGCCGCGTCGCCGATTGGATCGAACAGGTCGGCCGCTTCATTCGCGACCGCTTCGAGTACGAGCGCGACGTCACCGACAGCACCTCGACGATCGACCACCTGCTCGAAACTGGCAAGGGAGTCTGCCAGGACTTCGCGCACCTGATGATCGCCGTGCTGCGCTCCTATGGCGTGCCCGCGAGGTACGTCAGTGGCTATATCCATCGCCCCGACAAAGATTCGCAAAGCCATGCCTGGTGCGAGGTCTGGCTCCCCGACGTCGGCTGGCTCGGCTACGATCCCACGAACTGCTGCGAGGCGAGCGACTGGTTCGTCCGCGTGGCGATCGGTCGCGACTACACCGACGTGCCGCCAAACCGCGGCACCCATCGCGGCGGCGCCGACGAAACGATTCGCGTCCGCGTGGCGACGCGTGAACTACCGCGGCTCCCCTCGCTCGCCTGGCACGAGCATCTGCAGCCGCTCGACGTCCCCACGACATCACTCAAGCGCCCACGCCACGGCACGCTGGCCGACGAGCAGCATCAGCAGCAACAGCAGTAGTGAACTCGACAACAGTCGCCGCCGGCGCGCAGCGCCTAAGTTCCGCGAGCGAGCGCCGTTCGAACTACGTGGTTTCTGGCGGGTCGAGACGCCGCCGCGACTTCCGCCCCGACTTCGAGGCCACCCATTCCTTGGTCAGCGATTCGAACACGTCGGGCGACTCGTAGCGAATGACGTTCGCCCCCTCGGGCATCGGGCCGATCAGGCCGCGAAACACCGGCAGCCCGCGCAGGCTCAAGTCGGTGCTGCAATCGTCGATGCCGATCTGCGTGTGGACCTTCACGACGGCGTCTTGTTTGGGGTAATCCTTAACGCGAAGTTTGCCATCGGCGCCGCGAGTAACGACTCGGAAGATCTCTTTGGACATCAGTGTCAGACTCCCAAGAGCTGGAAAGCGATGAGGGGGTTGGGATCGTGAAGGGTATCGGCGGCAGCCGACCGCGGCACCGCAGAGATTTGCCGTCCCCGACACAAGAGGGAGCCGCGCCAGAATCGGCAGCTTCGCGTCGGCGTTCACGTTCGTTACCAACCCCACCCCACAGCCGCCAGCGTCGTGCAGCCGAAAGCGGATATGCCGCTGGTGCGGCCGCAATGGCCAGTCCGGCGGTCGAACCGGCGACGCCTGGCGCGTGTCTTACCGACTGTGCCAGCGATACTTGCGGCGCCGGTCGTGGTCGGCGGCAACCGGCGCCGCCTCGCTTGTCCACTTGCCGGCCGGCCAGTAAATTCTGAGGGTGACAGCCAGCGCGGCCCGGCGGGTTACCAGCTCGCCTGGCCGCGCCATGCTTCCCCCGGAGGGTAAGCGAATGGCTAGCGGTCTGACTCGAAATCAGATGCCGGGCAACCGGTTGCGGGTTCGACTCCCGTGCCCTCCGCTTTGCGCTCATGCCGCCGCCGGTGGACCGTACCATCGAGCGGCTTCGGCTCCATGACCATCGACCGTCTGTCACACTGTCCCCCCCAGAATAAATTTGCCCGGGAATTTGCGTCCGGGTGCGTCCGGGTGTGTTGCCATTGCACCCGAACTCGAATGGACAGCACAGCTTGGGGCGGGTGTAACACCGCGCATTTTGCGTCCGGGTGATCGTCCGGTTTGCGTCCGGGTGTTTTGAAGTTGGACCCGAACTCGATTAGAGGGCACAAGTTGGGGCGAATGTAACACCGCGCGTTTTGCGTCCGGGCGGCGCAGACCTCCTACCAGCCCATATAACAGGGCAAAGATCTTCACCGCGGAGTACGCCGAGGATCGCGGAGAGAGTAACGCCCTGCGGTTGCTCCGCGGCCTCCGCGGTTCAATGCGATTCTTGATTCCCGAATTGCAACACGTGCGCACGCTCTACCAACTCTTCGCTCCCGACTCTGACCTGTGTTGAGCCCTGAGCTAACGTCGAAGGGTCGAAGCACAAACGACTCGTTGAATCGCGAAGTCCCTGGGTGAGAAGCGTGACGCGAGGCTGCAGGCTCCAAAGTAGAAAAGGTGGTAGAAAAGGTGTCAGGTGGTAGAAAAGGTGTCAGGAACCAAATAACCAAAGTAGAAAAGGTGTCAGGAACCAAATAACCGCTTCCGGGGAGGCAGGAGCCCCGAGTTCATCGGGGTAAAAAGGTGCGGGGTAAAAAGGTGCGGGGTAAAAAGGTGCGGGGTAAAAAGGTGCGGGGTAAAAAGGTGCGGGGTAAAAAGGTGTCAGGAACCGTTTCTTGACGGGGAGCGGGTGGTTTCGATATCCTGCCAGACCATGGGACGCCCGCACCGCGCCGCCGAGGGAGGTTATGTCTATCACGTGCTCAATCGTGCCAATGCGCGGATGACGATCTTCGACGACGCCGAGGACTACGAGGCGTTCGAGAAGGTGCTGTGTCAAGCCGTCGAGCGGAGCCGGATGCGGTTGTTGGCCTACTGCCTGATGCCCAATCACTGGCATCTCGTCGTCTGGCCGCGCCGGGACGGCGAACTATCGCGCTTCATGGGCTGGCTGACCCGGACGCACACGCAACGTTGGCACGCGCATCGTCATTCAACCGGCTCGGGTCACGTGTATCAGGGACGGTTCAAGTCGTTTCCCATTCAGGAAGACGAGCATCTGTTCACGGTCGCCCGCTATGTTGAGCGAAACGCCTTGCGAGCGCATTTGACGAGGCGAGCGGAACAGTGGCGATGGGGGAGTCTCTATCGCTGGCTGCGCGGTTCGGTGGAAGACAAGGCCTTGCTCGCGGCCTGGCCTGTGCCGCGCAAACCGAGTTGGGTGGATCAGGTCAACAACCCACAAACCGAAGCGGAGTTGACGGCGGTTCGTCGCAGCGTGCGACGCGGCAGCCCCTTTGGCGACGAGTCGTGGAGCGAAAGAGCAGCGCGGCGGCTGGGACTCGAATCGACCACCCGTCCGCAAGGCCGACCGAAAAAGCACAAAAACGGTTCCTGACACCTTTTCTCGCCCCTTTTCTCGCTCGCTGGCTGCGCGGTTCGGTGGAAGACAAGGCCTTGCTCGCGGCCTGGCCTGTGCCGCGCAAACCGAGTTGGGTGG
>JAIESQ010000141.1 GCA_019745975.1 Pirellulales bacterium | reverse complement strand
CCAAGTTGAGCCTGCTATTCGAGTTCGGGTGCAATATGAAGCCACCCGGACGCACCCGGACGCAAATTCCCGGGCAATCTTATTCTGGGCCCCCCCCTCAATGCCGGCTGCCAGTCACGCTCACCTTTGTCGGCGCCAGGCTCACGGTTGCCAACGGCCGCAGCGCCAGGCTTTGCCTGCCTTGCTCGCCCCTCGCCCCGAGTGATACGATTCCCCTGCGCGCGTTAGACCTACGAACGCTGTCGACCTCAAACTTAACTCTTGTTCAAGCCTTCCGGACCGGGGCCTGCTCCGCGCACCGGCTTGCCCAGCGCGGTCCGTCGGCGCCGTTGGCCGCCCCATGAGCGAGCTGCCCGAGGATCATGGCATTCGCGCGGTGATCGAGGATCAGGCGCTGAGCCTGTTCATCGACTACGACCGGCCGCGGCTCGAAAAGCTGTCGAACGCCGGCAAATTCGACTACTTTCGCCGCCGCTACGACCTCGTGGTGCTCGAGCCGCTGGCGATCCTGTTGGATGAGCACGATTTGCCCAAGCACCAGGCCCATCGCGACGCCTCGGTGCTCATCCTTTGGGGCAACTCGCTAATGTGCGCCATCGAAGCGCTGGGGCACTTCCTGACCTCGTCGATGGTCACCAACGCCCAGGCCTTTCACACCTTCGTAACGGCCTTCATGGATCGTTCGTGGCTCGAACGCCCGAAATCTCCACCGGCGGGCGTCGATACCTATTCGCGCTGGATGTGGCACTCTTTCCGCAATGGTTTGGCGCACGGGGCCTACGTCAAGCACGGCGGATTCGAGAAGCTCGGCGACCGGCTATTTACGGAAACCGCTTCCGGTTTGAGAGTCGACCCTTGGGCGCTCGACATCGACTTTCGCTCGGCGGTCAAGCGGATGCATCGCACGGTGTCGCAGCCCGAGAACCACTTTCACCGGACGTTTATCGAGCGTTTCGATTGGACCTATATCAAAGGCGAGGCGTGAACTAGAGCCACCGGCGCAGCTAGCGCACCAGTTCGAGCGTGCCCCACGTGCTGGGGTCGTCGTCGTAGGGCAATTGTCCGCCGCTGGCAAACGTTTGCGTCCCTAGCTCGTGGTCAAACACGGCGAAGGTGAAGCCCAATCGTGGGTGCTCCACTGGGTCGAAGCCACCCAAGGCGGTCGCCGGAAAAAACACTTCGGCCAGGTAGCCGTCGACGCGGCGCTCGCTGCGGGCTTTCAGCTCGCCCGGGCGCACACGGCGGGCGTCTTCACGTGCGCGATTGATCATGAGCTGCTCGACAACCGGCTCGTCGCGGCGGCGGCCACCGCCGGTCGGCAACACGTAAAAGCGGTGACAAAACCTGCTGGCTCGGTGCACGTCGTAGGTGTGGCGCGTGTCGATCCAGAAATGGACGGCATCGCTTTGCAGGTAGCGTCCTTCGTCGCAGCGCACCGGTGTGCGCTTCCCGGCGACGCGAACCGCGAAGACCAGTCCCGCTTCGCTCCAGGCGGCGCGGACGTCGGCCAAGGCTCGGCCGCCATCGAGCAGCTCAAAATCCGGGAGCCGGAACTGGTCGTCGAGTGGCGCTTTCTCCAGGGGCCACGGGGGATTGCGGTATCGGCAGGGGGCCGAGACCCGAAACAGAAAGCGGGGAGGAATGAGTGGTTCGTTCATAGCGCGGTTGCACCAACCATACGGAATGTACGGCTGCTGACAAGCTCCGCGCGTAGGGTTCGCTCGCGATTCGACGGCACTCGGCTGGTCCGTTTCGGCGGCAACTCTTGGCGAAGCTTTGCGGCTTGGGTAGGCTGGAATTGCCGGCGCGATCGGTTCGCGGACCTGCGCGCAGGCATCAAATTGGCAGCTCATTCGCCCCGCGTTTTCGACTGACTTCGTTGGTGTTCGATCCCCGCATGGCTGCTGCCCGCGGGCGGCTCATGCGCTCGATTTGGCCAGACCGGGCCAGATGGTCGCAAGCGAGATGCAAATACCCGCGAAACCACCGTTTCGCGCTGCGGCGCTGACCAGTGGGTTGGTGACCCAAGCGCAACTGGACGAAGCGAGCGCTACGCTGGCTGCCTCGTCGGGCGGCACCGCTCCGTCTACGCCCGGCATCGAAGAATCTCCGAGTTCCAGCGACCTGGCCGACAAGAAGCTGGCCGCGGCGCTCGTCGAACGGGGCTGGCTAAATCGTTGGCAGGCCGACCAACTGTTGCTTGGTCGCGCGAAGTTCACGCTTGGCCCCTATCGCGTCATCGACTCGATTGGGCAGGGGGGGATGGGCCAGGTTTTCAGGGCCGAGCATGTGCTCATGGGGCGTATCGTCGCCATCAAGGTTTTGCCGCGCCACAAATCGACCCCCGAGGCGATCGCCAGTTTCATGCGCGAAATCCGCGCCCAGGCGCAACTCGACCACGAGAATCTAGTGCGCGCACTCGACGCGGGGCACGACGGCAATGTGCACTACCTGGTGACCGAGTATGTGCCCGGCACCGATCTGCGGCGCCTGGTGCGTCGCCATGGCCGGCTCGACATGCCGGCCGCGGCAGGCATCATCGCACAGGCCGCGCACGGCTTGGCGCACGCACACGCCAAAGGGCTGATTCATCGTGACGTCAAGCCCGGCAATATCCTGGTGACGCCCGAGGGACGAGCCAAGGTCTCGGACTTGGGGTTGGTCGACTTTCTCGACGCCGAGATGGAAAATGAAGGTCGTCGCGGGCGCATCGTTGGCACGGCCGACTACCTCTCGCCCGAGCAGGTCCGCACCCCCGAGCAGCTCACGCCGGCCAGCGACGTGTACGGCCTGGGTTGCACCTTGTATTACGCGGTGACGGGCAAAGTGCCCTTCCCTGGCGGCACAACCCGCGACAAGCTCCACTGCCATCTCACGCGCCAGCCGCTCGATCCGCGGCGCTTGAATCCCGATCTGGCCGATCCGTTCGTCGACGTGATCGCCGACATGATGGCCAAAGAAGTCGCGCATCGCGTACCGACCGCCGAAGCAGTCGCCGAGCGGCTCGCCCCCTGGCTCGATACCTCGAGCGTGCGCGTGCGGGCTGGGATCGCCACGCTGTTGCCACCGCCGCTTCCCAAAGCGACGCTGCTGTCGGCGAGTTCATCAGGGACGAAGCCGCCGAACGCGCCGCCACCGTTGCCGCCGAGCGTCGGCGCAGCGCCAAGTTACGGTACGCCACCTCCTGTGGCGGTTTTGCCCGACACGCAGCCCTCGTTCGATTTCCTTTCCCCGGCCGAGCAGCCGCCGGGGGACAGTCCGAGTCAGCTTTCGCAGGCGACGGTGCCGCTGGCGTCGGCATCGGAGGAGACTCGCCCGCTGTTCGACTCGCGCGAGATCTACAGCCGCGTGCAGCGGTTGTCGCGGCGCTCGCTATCGTCGTTGGGCACGATGCAGCGTAAGTCGGGACTTCCCCCGCTGCTCTTGACGATGGTGGTGCTGGCCGCGCTGGGAGTGATCGTCTGCCTGGCCCTGATTCTGGCGAACTTGCAGTAGGCACAAGTCGGCTACTCGCGGCCGGCTAACTGCGTTGCCCCTGCCGCCGTCATTCTCAAGAAGCGCCAGCGGCTGCTGGTTCAGCTTTCGTTGGCGCGATTGGCGGCGGTGTGGTGGGCGGTTGAGCAGCCGGTGTTTCTGCCGCCGGCGTTGAGGCGGGTGGCGCGCTGGGCTCTGCAGCCGAGTCGCCCGCTGGCGGCGGTGTCGGCGACGTGCCACTGCGGGCGGCCGCCAGTTCCCGTTCGGCGGCGTCGATCTCGTTCGGATCGAGGTACCGCTCAATGGCCTCGCGGGTATCGGCAAACAGTTTGCGAATTCTGGCCGTGCTGACCGGATCGTCGGTCACCGTGGCCCGCTCGCGCCCGGCCAGTTCGTTGAGCAAGCGTTCCTTGGTTTCGACCTTGCGCAATTCGTCCATCAGCGGCTGGGCCTCACCGGCACGCCCTTGCTCGATGCGCATTCGCAAGCGGGCCAGCAGGATCTTGCGGCGCACGATTGTGTCGACCAACCGCTCTTGCAAACCGACAACATAGCCCTCGACCGCCATGCGCAGATCGTCGTCGACGACGGGAGCACGCTGCTGGGCGAACAATCCGGGCACGATTGGCAAGCGCGCCAGAAACTCTTGGCCATGCTTGACGATGAGGATTTGCAACGGTTCGCTTGCGCGGGCAGCGACCAAGAACTGCCCGCGACCGTCGGTCGCGCCGAGCAAACGCGTCTCGGTAGAATCCGGAGCATGCGCGTAGACTTCGTAACCGATGAGCGGCCGTTCGGGTTGCGTGCGAGAACAAAGCTCAAGCCGCGTGGAGCCAGCGGAGGGGCGAACGACGATCGCGACCTGTTCGACTCGCCCTCGCCGTCGTCGTCCCAGTGGTGCTCGCAGGCCGCTGAACAGCGTGCCGCGATTGGGTGATCCTGCACCGTCGTCGACGCGAATAAACGTCCATTCGAGTGGTTGCACGCGGCGCACCGCGCCTGCGCGATCGAATTCACGGACAACGGGTAGCAAGAGATCGCCGGGATGCATCAGTTGCAGACCAGGGTCGCGATGCGGGAGTTTGCTGGCGCGCCAGTCGAGTTCGATCGCCTTCCCCTCGACGGTTGCGATCCGCGCGAGCGGCGCGAACGCGGCCAATAGCGTGCGGAAAGCTGCTTCGCTCAATCCCTGTCGGTCGTTGGCAGTGCGGCGTACGGTGCATCCCTGCAATCCGCTACCGCCGTCGAGTTCGCGTGCCGCCAGTTGCCAGCCGGCGCTGGCGCGGCTCACCGCCAGCACGATCTGTTTGTCGATGGCGGCCGACTCTGTGTGCGCTTGTTCGCTCGGCGGGCGATTAGTGATTGACTCGACAGGCTCGGCTGTAGAAGTCGCCTCAGGTTTGGGCCAGGACTCCACCGGAAGATGATCCAGATCGACCAACGCGGCACGCAAAAGCGGCGCGGGAGCGGGCTTGATGCGTGCATCCCATGCGCCGCCGATGAGCCGATCGATCTGTGTCGCCAGCGCCTCCGAGAGTTCGGCAAACAACGCGTCGTCGCCGCACGCCGGATCGATGGCGACCCAAATCTCGATTCGATAGGGCGTAGCTCCCCACACCTGGTCGGCTGGCATAGCGCGCGGCGCCAGGATCGTCAGCCAGCAGCCGACAATCGAGCACCACCACGCCTGCCTCACTGGCCAGAGCATCGCGTTTACTTTCCTTTCGGCTGGATTCGCCAGTCCTCGATGTCCTGGTAGAGCGTCGCCGGTCGCATACCGACACCCGACAATTCGCTCCCCAGCGCGCAGTGCTCGGTGAGCTGCCACAGCGGGATCAAGGCCGCGTCTTCAGCCGACAGGGCGTGCAATTCCCAAAGCGTCTCGCGAGCTTGCGCCCAATCGGTCGCCCAGCGCAGCCGCCCTAGGGCACTCTGGACATGCGGGCTGCTGAGCGGCACAAGTCCCCCGGCGCCAAAAATGCGCTCGGCGTCGACCAGCGGCTCCCATATCTGCAGCTCGACGTAGGCCAGATCAAAGTCGGCCGGCAGATGTAAATCGCCAGCCTCCAAGGCCACGAGTCGCACGGGAATCTTGATGAGTGCCAACTGGCGCTGGATCGCGCGGCATGCCAACCGCGCGACTTCGTCGGCGGGATGGACCAGCACCAGTTCAGGGAACTTCGCTGAGGCGGCGGGCTGAGTCGCCCCGGTCGTTGGCGACGCAGGCGAAGCTGCCGGCGGTGAGGTTGAAGCCGTCACTGTGGCTTCAGTTGCCGGAGACGCGGCTACTTTCGCAGTTTCAGCGGGTGGATTAGTCGCCGCGTCGTCGGTAGTTGTTGCCTTGGCGTTGGAGCTTTTGGCGGCCTCGAGTTCCTTCTGGCCGATTTCCGCCAGAAGCATCGCCAGCCGAGGTTCGTATCCGCGCACCGCCACGCGCTCGTTGTAGGCGTAGCTTCGTGGGAAGGGTCCGCTCAGCGTTTGGCAGCCAGGGACCGTGGCGCCTCGCAATAGCTGTGTATTCAGAATCGCTTCGCGATGCAGCGCGTACGACAGGCCGCGACGAAAGGTGCGTTGTCCCAACAACGGGCGACGCGCGTTGACCACCAGACAGTGCACGGTCGGCACGGCATACGCCTGCACTACCACGCCCTCGATTGCCTGCAGCCGGGGCAAGTCCCACGGATTGACGCGGTCGAGCGCTACAATCTCGCCGCGCTCAAGTGCGTCGATAGCCCCCGCTGACTTGGTGAAGTTCCGCTCGACGATCTCGCGCGGCGACGTCGCGCGGGCGGCAAAATAGTCGTCGATCGACAAGAATTGCGTGCGCTCCGCTTCGCGCATACCGAGCCGATAGCCGGCGAGGATCGGTGGCTCCCCGGGGCGCGTTCGGCCGGCTTGTGGACGTCGCGAGATCGGCACGTTCAAGAGCGCCATGGGGCGCAAATGGGCGTATTGAAAATCAACTTGCACGTGCAGAGGGTCGATAATGGCGACCCTGGCAAGGAGCTCGGCCCAGGCCCAGTTGCCGCTTCGATTCCTCGGGTCCGCCCGCGCCAACAGCAGCTCAACGATGTCGAAGGCATCGAGCGGACCGCTGGCCGGTGACAATTCAATTCCGGGGCGCACCTGCACGACCAGTTGCTTGCCAAGTTCGCGCGTGGCGAATTCGCCGACAGGACAGAGGTATTCTCCGCCATCCGGGCCGGGTCCGCGAAACTCCGACAGCTCGCGTGCCAGCAGCCGACGCACACGCAGCGCCGACCAGTCGTCGGCCGAGAAGGCGGAGCTCGCCCCGGAGTTAAGCCGCGAGTTGTCCGGCGTGTCGCTGGCCGCAGGCTGCATGACGCCCACGACCACCAAGGGATAGTGATCGGCTAGTTCTGCCAGCACACTTTGCGCGGCTTCGGATGCGGGCCAAATCACGGCGGCGCGGCGAGCCAGATCGTTGGCCTCGGGAAAGTGCTTGGCCACGAACTCTTGTCGGGCTCGGTTTGCCAAAGTGTTGGCCTGGTCGGCAAATTCACGTTGCCGACGAACGACGACCTCATGCCCGGCGAAGCGTCGTTCGAGCGCCGCCAATGCTGCCTGCGCGGCGCGGTAATCCTGTCGCTCGAGATCGCGCGCGACGATCCGGTCGACCAATTGGCCGAGCGCGGCATCGAGCCCTTCGGCTTGCGTGTTGCGCGCGGCCAGCTCGTTGAACAGTACCAACGCGTAGTCGAGATTGCCGCGCTCCTGTTCACGCGCCGCGTCTGCCAAGAGGAACTTTTGATACGACGCGGCCAACGGGGCGAAACCGACGTAATTGCGCTCCAGAAAGTCGTAATACTCATAGGCCTCGTCAAGTTCGCCGGCGGCCAGCAAGCGTTCGGCTTCGGCAAGCACGAGCTGCTCAAAGAACTTGACGTCGGCAACCTCGCGCCAGGGCACTTCGTAGAGTTGCTCCGGCTCGCTGACCAGCCGCAATCGCAACTTCTCCCCAGGACGGGGATTAGTCGGCATGCGTCGCTCCGGTAAGTCGAGCGGCCGGGTGTCAAGCGTCGAACCGTCTTTCAACACGAGCTGATCGAAGGGATCTTTTTCGATCAGCCGGGCCGGCTTGTCTGCTGGCTGACTGCCATCGGTGGGCGAGGATGGCGCCGCCGAAGCGGGTGCGGCGGCTGCCGGGTCGGCCGCATCGCATAACGGGCACGACAGAGCTACCAGCAGCAACGTAACAGCCAGCGCGGTCGGCATGAAGCAACTGCACCGGCGGATTGTGTTCGGCGCACTGGACATGGGAGCGACATCATGCTGCTGGGCAACCGCCGCTTCTGGACGACGTGAACCAAAATTGCGCGGCGGCCATCGCATTACATCGACACGGCCATCCAGGTGATCAACGACCGGCGAGCTCATGTCATTTTGGCTTAACGACGTAGAGCGTGCCATCGACACCGGCGACAACGAAGCGATCACCCCAAATAACGGGGCCGCCTGCGAGCGGCACGCCTAACTCGACGGTCCACGTCGCCTGGCCTGTCTCGGGCGAAACCAACCCTACACGCCCTCCGGTTGACGCAATTAACAGCCCTTGTGTGCTGGGGGCCGGCGTGCCAGCCAGTGCTCCGCTCGTCAGTGGCGATTGCCAGGAAATCTGGAGTTGCGCGTCGAAGCACACGAGCTCGGTCGCAGTCGCCAAGAAGAGACGATCATCCACGACCTTCGGGCCCCACACGACAGGGCCAGGGACGGGCACGGGTGCGGCGGCCTCTAGCCCTGGCAGGCCGAATGACAGCAATTGCTGCGTGGCGTCGACGGCCACCGCCTTGTCGCCCAGCACCGCCCAGGGCGAGGCAATTACCGCCGGCGCTTTGGCCTCGCGCAGCAACGTCAGGCGGGGCGTCGGCTGCTGTTCAATCCCCAATAGATAGACGTTCGTACCTTGATCGCTGAGCACCGCGCGATCCGCGCCCCACGCGGCAGGATCTCGCCAGGCCATTTTCGCGCCAGCTTCCAGCGGTGGCTGGAACGGCGAAGCCAGCTCGCGCCCACGCCGCGGATCGAGTAGCAAGACCCGTCCGGCGATATTTGGCACCAGCAGGCTCGTCCCCAAAACCGCCGGCACCGCGGCCGCGGAGTCGGGCAGCGACAACCAGGCCAAACGCTGCGCGCCGGTATTGCCGGCGCCGCCGATCACCACCCGCCCGTCGGTGGCGCCACTGCTGTAGAGCCGCAACTGCTTGCCGATCGGCACAACCGACGCCGCGCTCGTCAGGGGTGGCGTGGCGTCGATCGTGGTCGCCGGTGCCGAGAAGATGTGGTCGCCATCCGCCAGGTCGGCGGGTTTGATGTCGAACAGCTCACCAGCGTTCGAGAGTGCGAGCAGATCTCCGCTCGGTTCCGCGAACGCTCCTCCCACAAACGGCATCGCCAGTCGCGTGTCCCAGAGGAGCTTGCCCGAGTCGGTATCAACAGCCGCGACTGCGATGCCGCGGCCGCCAGCGGCGTGCCGGGCTGCGATGAGCAGATTGCCGTAGAGGCGCACTGGCCCGACGAACGTCTCGTCCTCAAGTTGCACGAGGCCAGGCGTTTGCTTGCCGCGCGCTAGCTGGAGATCCCAGCGCGTGAGCCGGTCGGAGCCGATCCAGAGTTGTCCGGGGCGAACTGCAAACTGGCGCGTCACATGCGCACGATCGGTCGGAGCAGTTTCGGCCAATTTGGTAAGTGCGGTGGGCTGGTCGGGCGGATTGACTTCGAACGTGTAAACTGCCCCGAGATCGGTCACCACCAGACAGGCTCGATCGACGATCACCGGCGACACGAGCACATGGCCCGCCAACGGGAGTTGCTGCACCTCCTTGGGGTTTGCGCCTTGTTCGTCAACGAGCAGCACGCGGAGCACGCTGTCGTCGAGGCGATTATTCTCGGCGATTAACAGATAGCGGCTCACCAGGACCGGCGCCGAGCGAATCGCGCCAGGCTCGTGCCCCAGATACACGACCTGATCGCAAGTACCGGCGTCGGGCGAGAGCACGTACAAATTCGAGTGCTCGCCAAGTTGGTAAATGCGCTTACCGGCGGGATCGAGTACGGGAGCCGTCTCGAGGGGCTGTGGCAGATCGATCCGCCGCGCGAGCGCGCCCATTTCCAGATCGATTGCCAGCAAATGCCCCTCGCGAGTAGCCAGCCAAGCTGTCGAGCCGACTACCACGGGCTCGGCGGCTGCAGCGGTGCCGATCGACTGCCGCCAGCGCAATTCGCCGGTGGCTGCCGCGAGACGCCACAACTCGTGGCGGCGACGATCGACGACCAACCAGTCGGCGTCGGGTTGTGCTGAGACGGGCTGCGGCCAGATGTCGTTACCTGTTCCCACTTGGCGTCGCCAACGAACGGCTCCGGTTGTCGCATCCAGTGCGTAGACTGCATCGGCAGCCAGGGCCGCAACGGCCGCGCCCGACAAGCGATTGGTCGGCGTGGCGGTACCATCGGTCGTGCCAAATGTCTTGGGAGGCGCCACTAGAATAGCCGCCGCGTCCCAGGGCCACTCGAGCGGCGTCGTATCCGCGGGCTTGCGCTCCTCGTGGAACGCGACGGCCTTCTGCTGGGCCGCCGACACGGCCACGAGCGCTGCGATGAGCGATGCCTCGCTGACAGCGTCAGGGTAAGTCTTGAGCAACTGCCGTCGCGTCGCGTAGGCTGACTCGGCGTTGCCCTTCTCAGCCGCCGCGCGCATCTCGGCGACTGCCTGCGCCAAAGCGCTACCGCGGGCGATTTGTCGGCTGGTCAATTCGAGCGAAGCATCGATCTCGGCGAGTCGCTGGCCCGGGCGCTGCGCCTTGGGAACGTAATCGTCGACCAGCGTGCGCGCCTCGCGCGCGGCATCGACCAATTCGGTGCTTTGTTCGCGTGCAGCGGCCGCGGCCAGCGTTTCAGCCAGCGTTGGCAAGATGCTGCCCAACTCTTCGCGCGCTTCGGCGGCTGCGCTCTCGCCGATGATTTCGGGGACAATCTGTCGCGCCGCCGCCACGGAGCCTTTGTCAGTGCCGGGGGTCGTGGCCATGCGCAGCCTGGCCAATGAAGTCCACACACGAGCCAGAGAGGCCCGCTCGTGATTCGGAAATGCCTCCAGGAAAGCGGCGTACCACTCGATCGCCGCCGGGTAATTCCCGGCTCGATAGCTGGCCATCGCTTTCGTGAGCATTGCATCGCTATCGCGACGCCCGATTAGCCACCACAGCGCCGCGCCAGCGATTACCAGGAAGAGCAACGTCCCGCCGGCTCCCAATAAGAGCGGCGAATCCCAGATGTTGTCGGGACGCTTCTTCCGCTTCGAGATAGCAGGACCAACGGTGGCCAAGAGCGCGCCATCCGAAGCAAGATCGCCTGCCGGCGACCCCAAACCATCGTCGACCAACCCGCCGCCGAGGGGCCCTAAATCTTCGAGATCTGGGACGGGTGCCGAGGCACGTCCACTCGATTCGCGCTTCTTCGACTTTGATTTCGATTCGCTCTTGCCCGCCTTGGTGGTTTCTGACTTAGAGCCAGCCGTAGGTCCCGTAGTGGCAATCGGCGGGCTTGCAGGAGGAGCACTCGCCGCGGTCGTGGGACGGCTGCCAGCCTTCTCGTCCTCCTCGATCGGCGCCAATTCGAGATCTTCGTCGGCCGACGTTGATTGCCCCGCCGCCGACGGCGAGGGGGGAGCTTGTCGCGGCGCCGGGCGATCGCCCGGCGTGATCTCCTCGCGGGCGGGCGCTGCCGAGCAGTCGCGAAAAAACTCGGCCAACGTGGTGTCAGCGTCGGGCTCGAGGTCCGTCAGCGCGACTGGCTCGTTCTGGCCGGGCGGGGTGCGCAGGAACTCGACCGCGGCCGTCTGCCCAGTGCTCAAGGCGGCAAACGGCGTCAACGCGGCGATGACTTCGGAGGGTGTCTGATACCGGTCGGCAGGGTCGCGCGCGAGCATTTTCGCCAACACTGGCGCGAGCTCCGGCGGCGCCGACGGACAAACCGCCGACAGCGGCGGTGCGTCGGCCTTTGTGCGCGCCAGCAGTTTCTCCATCGTGTTGTTGCCGGCAAACGGCAACCGCCCTGTCAACAACTTGAAGAGCGTGCAGCCGAGACTGAACAAATCGGCGCGGATATCTGCTCCCTTAAAGTTCTCGGCGGCTTCGGGAGCGATGTAGTCGGGCGTGCCGATCGTCTGGCCGACGCGCGTCAGCCCGCCATCTTCCGAAGATTCACTGGCGAATCGCGCCAGCCCCATGTCGAGGATCTTGACGACGGGGCGCTCGGTCTCCTTGTTCCAGGTGACCAACAGATTCACCGGTTTGATATCGCGGTGGACCAGACCTTGCCGCCAGGCATGATGCAGGCCCTCGGCTGCTTGTCGCACGCACTCGCAGCCAGCGGCCGCGTCGAAGGGGCCATGCGCGCGGAGCCAGCGGTTGAGATCGCAGCCCTCGGCATATTCCATCACCAGAAAATGCGTGTTGCCCACCGCGTCGGCGTCGTAAGCGCCAATAATATTCGGGTGATTGAGCGCGGCGGCAGTCTTGACTTCGCGATTGAAGCGGGCGACCGCCTGCGAATTGCTCAACAACGAGCGATTGAGCACCTTGATCGCCACGACGCGATCCATCACGGCATGCTGTGCTTTGAAGACGACGCCCATGCCCCCCTGGCCGATGCGATCGACCAATCGGTAGCGCCCCAAGAAGAACGCGGTGCGCCCCGCCAACAATTGATTGACCTGCCAGGTGGTCAGCTTGCCATGGTCGATCAGGTACTTGCCGACCGTGCGTGGGTCGACCGCCTGGCGGGCGTCGGCCACGCGCTGACGGAGCTTCGCCACGAGCGCAGCCGGCACCAATTGGCTGGTGTCGAGGTGATCGAGAAATTCATCGATTGGCGCCATGCCCTACTCAGTTTCGTCCAACGCCCCCAGCCGGACCTGCGACATGCCTGCCTCGCTGCCGGCGTCGAGGACCGACACGACCGTTTCGTGGCGCGCTTCGCCGCTGGCCAAGACTAACAGGTTCGAGGGAGGATTCGCGCCAGCGGCGTCACGCAACTCGCGCAGCCGGGGGACGACCTCCATTCTAGTGGCCTCGCGCCCATCGACCCAGATCGTGTTGTCGTCGTCGATTTGCACCACGACGTAGTCGTCGTCCTCCTCGAGCTCCGAGAGCGAGCGACTTTGCGCCGCTTGCTGTGAGGGATCGGGCGTGGGGACCTCGATCGACTTGGTGAGCCCGGCCGCCATCGTCAGCATGAAGAAGATCAGCAACTGGAACGTGACATCGACCATCGGGGTCAGGTCGAGATCTTCGTCTGTCGATACCGCCGCGCGAAAGTTGATCGCTGGCGCGGCATCTTCATCCACCGGCGCGCCGCCAGGCGATGCGGCCGGCCCTTCCGCGGCCAGCATCTCTGAGGGGCGCAGCGGCAGCGGTGTACGTGTGCGCTCACTGTCGGGGACCACCAGCGACTTGCCACAGCGCGGGCAATTCACCCGCCGGCCGGAATGTTCTTCGGCTACCTTGAGCCGCTTCTGGCAGTGGGGACATGCGAAGCGCAGCATTATTCGGGATCCGCGACGGCAAAGTGCAGTTGGACCCCCTCGACTTCCCCCACGACAGCCGCCACCCGCGACACGTCACGATAGTGCACCGCGCGATCGGCCTTGATCAACACATGCGGGCGACCAGAAGCCTGGCCACTTTCCACGGCGGCACGGATCTCGGCGGCCTGACGGGCGTGATCGTCGGGCAGAGGATGCTTTTCGTCTTCGCCGAGGTAGACTCGAGCTTCCGCCCGCCCTGGAACGCGGTCTAGCGAGAAGATCACGCTCTCCCCTTTGCCGACGGCGCCCCCATGCCGTGCTTCAGGCAATTCGAGCAGGTCCGATTCCGTGGCCTTGAACGTCACCAGAAAAAAGATCAACAACAGGAATGTCATGTCGATCATGGGGGTCATGTCTGCTTCGCCGTCGCCGATCAGCCGCCGCCGCGGAAAGACCGGGCCAAGATCGTTAATCGTTGTATCGGTGGTGGCAGGGCTGTTCACTGTTTCACGCTAGATCGATTGGGGTGCCATGCTCCACGCTTGCGTGGGCATGCACAAAATCGTAGCCGCATGCCCACTTCGGAGTACCTCAGTGGGCATGGCACCCGACTGTCGGGGTCAAACAAATTAGCAAAGTGCACAGCTCTATCGGTGGTGGGCGGAGCAATTGCCATGGTCCGTCGCTAGCGCGATAGCTGGGGCTCTCGTTCGGCCACTTCTCTGTAGGCATCGAAAAACTGTGTCAGACCCAACCCCACCAGGTCTTCCATCTTGCGGATCCGCACGTTGATGGCGGCCACGGCCACGATCAACGGAATGGCGATCACCAAGCCATCAAACGTGGTGATCAGGGCCACGCTGATATCGTTGGCCAGCTTGGTGGGTTCGACCTTGTTCGTGGCCGCCAGCTTGCTAAAAGCACCGATCATGCCAATGACCGTGCCCAGCAGGCCGAGCATCGGCGCGCTCTTGATAACCGTTTGCACCCAGGTGACGCGATACTCGAGATCGGCGAGCACATCGCGCTGGAAGCGATCGGCGACAAGGTGACGCAGCTTGGCCGGCCCCAAGTCGCGATGCGCCAGCGCCAATCCGATCAGTTGCGGCACCGCCCGCGTGTCGTCGGCGCACAGCGTGGCGGCCGCGTCGAAATCGCCCGCATCGAGATTCTCATTGAGCTGCGCGAGAAAGGCATTCTGATCGCGCTCGTTGCGAAACCGCACCTGCGCCACGCGGCGCCAGGTAATGATCACCATGAACGCCCCCCAGACGGCCACCACCGCCAGCGCCACATAGCACAGATTGCCGGCGATATCGGTCAAGCGGCCCAGTGCGTCTCCACCCATGGTTCGTCTGCTTTCTCGTGGTAAAACGTCGCCTGATCTCAGGGCCACCGTCGGGACGATTCTAAAGCGGAAACTGCTCGATCACGTAAAACGTGTAAGTCTGTCCCTCCGACTTGATGCCGAAGCGGGTCTTGCGAATTTGGCCTTGCGTGCGTCCGGCGAATGCGCCTTCGAGTTGCACCAGGCGATTCTCAAGCTCTGGCGGGTAGAACTGCAGGATCACGCGCCCGCCGACATCGATGCCAGCCCGCCGCATCAGCTCGGCGTCGGCCGCCTTGAGGCTGCCTTGCCGCCAGGCCATCCACAGCCGCTTCTCGGCGTCGCGCGGGCCGGTGCGTCGCGCGGGCGTCGGCTGGCTCAGGCCCGCGGCATACTCCACCTGGTTGCCCGGCGCGGTCACACCCAATTCGATCTTAAAGTAGTCGAGCTGACGGGCGTATTCTTCGAGCGTGCTGCCGTCGGCGAAATAGACCTCCCACCGTTTCCAGCGCGGAACACCGGGCTCGCCGGGGCCGTGCCCGTAGGCCACCTGCCGTCCGTCGCCGGTGAGCTTGCCTTGGGCGCCCCCTTCCAGCGTGTCGGCGAGTTGCGGATCATCGAGCTCGGCTTCGTGCGCGGCGAGCGCTTCCGTCACCAGGGCCAATGCCGTGGGGGCTTGCGGCGGCGCGAGATCGGTTTCGCGGATGATTTCCTCGGCATCAGGCGCGTCGAGCTGCATGCTCTCGCCGACGACGCCGTCCTCGCGGCCCCCGCCCACGTCGGCCAGCACGACCGGCACGGCTTCCACCGACGTGAACATGCGGTTCCCCAGCCAAAGCGCGAACAACACGACCACGCCGCCGGCCACGAGAATCAACAGCGCCAGCACCAGGCTGGTGACGTTTTCGAATGCAGAAACTCCGAGCCCCGACGGCGAACCCGCGTCGCCGCGCGGTTTCGTGATCGCAGGTGTCGCGGTGCCGGCCATCGTCAGTCGTCCCAGTTTGTGTCGGGACGTAGCGCACGATACCAGCTCTTCCAGAACTCGATCGCCGCCCGGCGGCTGGCGTCGTCGGTGACGACCGTGCCGGGCGATTTGGGCGGCTTGCGACTCAAAACGCGCAAGCCCTCGACCGCCGCCTGCACCACTTCACCGTCGGGATCGCTCAAGGCGTAGATCAACGTCGGCACTTCGTCGATGTTTCGCGTGCGGGCCAGCGCCCGCACCGCCGCCACACGCGCTTCGGGTCGCGGGCTATCGGCCAGTTCGCGCAGGCGGCGGGCATGCTTGTTCAAGGTCTCTTCATCGGCCTGGCCGGCCAGTTCGGCGAAGCCCTCGACGGCGCTGAGATACTCGGGGTTGTCGGCATCTTCCATCAGCGTGAGCAAATGCTCCGCGGGGCCAGCCAACGGCTTGGCGACCACTTCACCGCCGCGCGTTTGCACCAGCTCGCCGTCGCTGGGCAGGCCGCGTCCGGCCAACAGCGCACCGTCGCCGAGCAAGCCGGCGCGGGTGAGGCTCTTACGCATCGATCGGACCAAAAACAGGATCGAAAACGCCGTGTCGCACGCCGGGCCACACATGCCGCTCCACGAGCCATCGGCCGCCTGGCTCTCCAACAGGATATTCACGCCGTCGTCGTACCAAGGACGCTTCTCGGGCGGACCACCCAGCGCTTCGCGAAAGCTCTGATAACGCTCTAGCGCGTAGAGGTAATAGTGCATGTACCCGCCAGGAGGATTGATTTCGTAGTTCGTCTCGAACCAGGCATTGCCGAGCTGCTCGGCGGCCTTCAGTCGCTGCGCGTCGACGTTCGCCGTGCGGCGGACGACAACGCCGCGCTGCTCGGCGTCGCGTTTTTCGACGCGGCGGAGGCTCGAGGGGAGCGAGCCCGCTTGCGACTGGCGGCTGGCGAGCCCCAAGTGATCCTGGCAGATATAAAGGCAGCCGCTACCGGCCGCCGACAAGCTATGCCGCACGCCAATCTGTCGCGTGCGTTCGAAATTCTCGGGATCTACCCCCTGATAGCCGAACCCGCCGGTCGGGTCTTGCGTGCGCAAGAGCCAGTTACAGACGCGCTCCCAGGCGTCGATTGGCGTCGCAAATCCGGCGCGCGATGCTTCCCACATGCTCAACACACCGTACTGCGTCATCGACGTGTCGCCGGTCGGTCGCCCGAGATAGCCCCAGCCGCCGTGTGGCTTTTGACACGCGAGCAAGCGCTTCAACAGTCCGTTGATCTGCTCGCCATGTTTCTGGGGATCGAGCTCCGCGAGAAAAATGATCGACAGACCGAGTGTGTAAGGGATGTTGTCGTCTTCGAGACCGTTGCCGGTCTCCACGGCCTTGGCAAGTTCTTCAGCCGCACCCTTGATGAGCGGGTCGTTGAGATCGGTGCCTCCCTTTACCAGGGCCAGCCCCATCAGTGCCCGGCCGCCAATGCGGCGCTCGGTGGTGTCCTTCTGCAGGAACTTGATCGCGCGCCCGACAGCCGCGACGACTTCCGGGCTCTCCGGCGTGTAGCCTTGGCCGGGAGCAGCCGCGCGAGTCGATGGGCAACTGGCCAGCGCCAGCGCAACGAGCAGGCCCGCCGCAAGGCGCTGCCGAAACCACGTGCCGCGACGAGACGCTGGCGGCGGCGGCAGCGAGTTTCTGGCCGCAGCGCGAGCGCAGCCGATTGCCATGCGCACTATCACGCTGGGTACCTCTGAGGACGCAAGAATCGTGCGATCGAGAGCTCTCGGTTCCGCTTGGTTCTCGACGCTTCGATCGTAATAGCCGCGCAACGGGGGTGTCAAGCTGCCGCTTGTGCCCGAAGTTGTTGCGCCCCAGTTGTTTCGCGCGAGAGGATTCCCCGAGTTTGGTAGCGCATCTCGAATCGCCCACGCATCAGGGCCGTGGAGACGTGGTAGAATTGGCACCGGAGGGAAGAAGCATGTCCAAAGTCGAGCGAATCGAGAAACTAGTTCAGGCACTCTCGCCAGACGAGCTCGCCGACTTCCGCCAATGGTTCACCTCCTACGATGCGGCACTTTGGGACCAAAAGCTCGAACGCGACATCAAGGCCGGGAAGCTCAACGGGTTTCGAGATGAAGTCCTTGCCGAGCATGCGGCTCACAGGACGAAAGAGCTTTGAAGCACTTCGCTTCGACGCGTGGCATTGAGCCGCGCCGCGGCGAAATCACTTAGCCGTGGGTGAAACCCACGGAATCGTGTCTTCTCATCATCGATCGCGCGACAGTAATCGCGCGATGCCCCCGCGCAGCAAAAACCCCCGGCGGGAGTTCACCGCGCCGGGGGCAGTTGTTTTCATTCCGAGACTTGCTCGTATCGCGACGTGTTGTCCAGCTTCGTCGCTGGTCAAAGACCTCTTGTCGGTCATCGCGCGAGCTACTGAGGGGGACAGGTACATGTTTTCGGCCGGCGCGGGCTGATGGGCACAACGCCGCGCACCGAAAAATGCACCAGTCCCCGGCACTGCTTGTTCGTCGGCGGATCGCATGTGCCGAGACAACGCCCTAGCGTCCGACTACCAAGCAGTGGCACACCCGGGTTTCACCGAAAAACGGGACGGCTCCCGGGCAATGTCACGCGCGCCGCTCAGCCGCTGGCTTTTTCGGCGCCGGCGGCCACCGGTTCCTTGGACTCGGCGATGATCCCTTCGAACACGAGCTGCTTCTTGCCGGCCACCTCGCGGCAATCGACGTTCACCGTGTCCTTGCCGTCGAACTCGCCCTTGAGCAATTCCTCGGAGAGCGGGTCTTCGACGTAGTTCTCGATCGCCCGACGCAGCGGCCGCGCGCCGAAGTCGGTGTTCGAGCCCTTCTTGATGAGGAACTGCTTGGCCTCGTCGGTCAGGGTGAGCTTCAGGTTGCGCTCGGAGAGCCGCTCGCGGACCTTCTTGAGCTCGATGTCGATCACGGTCTTGAGATCGTCGACCGTCAGATGACGGAACACGATCACGTCGTCGATGCGGTTGAGGAACTCGGGCCGGAAGACCTTCTCGATGCGGTCCTGCACGCGTTCCTTCATGCTCTCGTACGACGAATCGTCGTCGGGGCGCTGGAAGCCGAACGAGGCTTCGTTCTTGATCGCCTCGGCGCCGGCGTTGGTCGTCATGATCAGGATCGCGTTGCGGAAGTCGACGTTGCGGCCGAAGCTGTCGGTCAAACGCCCTTCTTCCATCACCTGCAAGAGCATGTTGAAGACGTCGGGATGGGCCTTCTCGATTTCGTCCAACAGCACGACGGCGTAGGGCCGGCGGCGGATCTTCTCGGTGAGCTGGCCACCTTCTTCAAAGCCGACATAGCCCGGCGGGGCGCCGATCAAGCGGCTGACGTTGTGCTTCTCCATGTACTCGCTCATGTCGATTTGGATGAGCGCGTCCTCGTCGCCGAACATGAATTCGGCCAGGGCCTTGGCCAGCAAGGTTTTGCCCACGCCGGTGGGGCCGGCGAAGATGAAGCAGCCGGTGGGGCGCTTGGGGTCTTTGAGACCGCTGCGGCTGCGGCGCACGGCCTTGGCGATCGACTTGATGGCCTCGTGCTGGCTGACGACGCGGCGGTGCAGATCGTCCTCCATTTGCATGAGGCGCTTCGAGTCTTCGGTCGTCATCCGCGTGAGCGGGATGCCGGTCATCTTCGAGACGACTTCGGCCACGACCTCGTCGTCGACCACGCCATCGGTCTCGCGCGACTTGTCGCGCCACTCGCGGGTGAGGGTCTGCTTTTTCTTCTTGAGCTTGTCGGCCGAGTCGCGGAGCGAAGCGGCCTTCTCGAAATCCTGGTTGGCGACTGCCTCTTCCTTTTCCTTGTTGAGCTTCTCGACCTCTTCGTCGATCTCCTTGAGATCGGGGGGGCGGGTCATCGTGCGCAGCCGCACGCGGGCGCCCGCCTCGTCGATGACGTCGATCGCCTTGTCGGGGAGACAGCGGCCGGTAATGTAGCGGCTGGAGAGCTCGGCGGCCGATTCGAGCGCGGCGTCGGTGATCCGCACGCGGTGGTGCGCCTCGTAGCGATCGCGCAACCCCTTGAGGATTTCGATCGCCTCGGCCTTGGTCGAAGGCTCGACCATCACTTCCTGGAAGCGGCGGGCCAGGGCAGCGTCCTTCTCGATGTACTTGCGGTATTCGTCGAGCGTGGTGGCGCCGATGCACTGAATTTCGCCGCGGGCCAGCGCTGGCTTGAGCACGTTCGAGGCGTCGATGGCCCCTTCGGCGCCGCCGGCTCCGACCAGGGTGTGCAGCTCGTCGATAAACAGAATCGTGTTCTTAGCGCGGCGGACTTCGTTCATCACCGCCTTGATGCGCTCTTCGAACTGGCCGCGATATTTAGTGCCCGCGACCATCATCGCCAGGTCGAGCACCACGATGCGACGGTCGGCCATCAGCTCGGGGACGTTGCCGTCGACGACGCGCTGGGCGAGCCCTTCGACGATCGCTGTTTTGCCGACGCCCGCTTCGCCCAAGAGCACGGGGTTGTTCTTGGTGCGGCGGCAGAGAACCTGCACGGCGCGTTCGATCTCGCGTTCGCGGCCGATCACGGGGTCGAGCTTGCCTTGGCGTGCCAGCTCGGTCAGATCGCGACCGAAGCTATCGAGCGCGGGGGTTTTCGACTTGCTCGATTTCGAGCCCTCGGACGATTGCCCGCCGCCACCGCCACCACTGCCGCCACCGCTGCTGGGGTTGCGCTCGGAACCTTCGGGCCCTTCGATGCCGTGGCCCAGCAGGTTGAGGACTTCCTCGCGGACGTCCTCGAGCTTGAGCCCGAGATTCATCAGCACCTGAGCGGCGACCCCTTCTTGTTCGCGCAAGAGACCCAGCAGGATGTGTTCGGTGCCGACGTAGTTATGCCCCAGCGCGCGGGCTTCCTCCATCGAGTATTCGATCACCTTCTTGGCGCGCGGCGTTTGCGGCAGCTTGCCCATGGTGACCATGTCGGGTCCGCTCTGGACGAGCTTCTCGACTTCAAGGCGAATCTTGCGCAAGTCGACATCGAGATTCTTGAGCACGTTGGCCGCGACGCCGCTCCCCTCCTTGATCAGGCCCAACAGCACATGCTCGGTGCCGATGTATTCGTGGTTGAAGCGCTGCGCCTCTTGATTGGCGAGCTGCATGACCTTGCGGGCCCGGTCCGTGAAGCGTTCGTACATCGAAGCCCTCCATCCGTCGTGAGAGCCGCGGGAAGCCTGGCGCTGGCTGGGGTTCAATTCCCCTTAGCGGCCTGGCGATTCCCACGACTCGGTGATTTGTGTTGGTTGAGTGGTCTAGTTCGAGGTAAGAGTCGCCGAGTTGCCGCGGCGAGAGTTCGTCAAGGTGCTGTGATTCTACGAAGTTGGTTGGGTTTGGGTTGGCCGCGGCCGGCGGCGTCACGTGTCGGCGGGCTTAGGCGGCTTCGCTGAGCGGGGCCGCCGTCACACTCGAAGGGTTCTGTGAGATCGGAATATCGTGCGAATCGGATTCCTCATCGGGAGCGGGTTGGTCGGTCGGTACGTCTTGGTTGGGTACTTCGCGCAATCGCTCGCGTTCGCGGGCAATCTCCCACTGCCATTGTAGGGCGGTATCGAGCCGCTCCAAGTGACCGAGCTCGCGGGCTGCTTCCGCGACTCGACCCGTGTGACGGTAGAGGGTCGCCAGGAGCAGGCGTGCCTCGGCGTCTCGGGGTCGAGCGGCGAGCAGGTCGAGCAGCCCGGCTTCGGCCTCGATCCAATGTCCTTGTAAGTATTCGCCCTGAATTCGCGGTAACAAGTCCTGGGCGCGGTCGAAGTTCTCGCGGCGTCGCTCAAGCGCCAGCCAGCGAGCCGACACAATCAGCGAAGTTGTCCAAATCGCGGCAACCGCTAGCCAGATCGCTGCACGTGCCGTTGGCGACACGAGTTCGGTCCAGACCAACGAGACGGCTAATGCCGCGTTAAAGAGCATGCTGAAGCCGGCGGCCAGCGTCAAAGCCGACCATTGTCCGCGCAGCCACAGCGGGGCCAGCCCTGGCCAAAGGCACGTGGACCATTGCATGCCGTACTTCCAACCGACCGACTGGAGTGACATCCTTGTCGCGCGCGGCGGCCCGAAGGCGGATCGCGCCGAGCGGCCGTAATCTATCCGCCGTGACGATCCGGATCAAGGCAAGTAAAGGCCACACCTAAAGTTAGGTTGTATTCTAGCGGATGCCTGTTTGCCGCGTGCCGGGCCGCAAGCGAACATGGATGCATGCAGTCCGGATACGAGGGTTATGAACTTACTGCCGCCGCCGAGCGCGTCTTGGACGAGGCGGCTCGTTGGGCGGCTCCCGGCGCCGGCCACGATCTGGCTGCCGGGGCGCTACTGCTGGGGCTGATTGCCGAGTCGGAATGCCGTGCGGCGCAATGGCTTCGCGCTCGCGAGATCGGCCAGGAGAAAGTGCTGGCACGATTTCCTGGGCTGGAGCGTCGTGCCGAGGTATCCGCAGGTGCGAGCATTGCGCCGGCCTGGCTTCGCTCGCTCGTGCGTGCGGCCGAATCCAATTTCGCTGTGCAACTTCGCCCGACGACTGTCGCTACCGAACATCTGATGTTGGGTTTGCTTTCCAGCGATGGCGCACTGGCCCAGTGGCTCGACGCCTCGGGCGATGCGACCAAGCAACTGGCGGCCGAGATTTCCGGCCGCCAAGGGTTGGCGCTGGCCAGTACGAGTCAGCGCGTCGAGCCAACCCAAGAGACCGACGATGTGCTCGATGCGGATGAAGCGACTGAGCCAGCGGAAGCCGATCGTGTCGCGGAACTGCGAGTCGAGTCGCTAGAGACAGATCTGGAAGCTGGTGTGGGTGCCGCTGCTGGCTTGCCCAGCAGTGCACAGCTCGACCAGACACTGCTCGACGAGATAGCAGCGGCGCGCGATGTCGGCTCAATGCAACGGTCGCTAGAGGCGATGGCAAGCCCCGCGACGCCGCAGGCGGTGTGGCGCATCTTGGATGCGGCCGCCAACCGCGCGGGGGAAGGTTTGCGCGTCGTCGAAGACTTTGCCCGCTTCGCCCTCGAGGATCGGCGGCTGGTCGCGGAGCTCAAATCGTTGCGGCACGACCTGAGGGCCAATCTTAGTCGCTTGCCGGCGCAACTGCTGCTGGCGGCGCGCGACACGCCCGGCGATGTCGGCACGACGATTTCGACGGCGGCCGAGCAGACGCGCGCCGATCTGGCGGCGGTCGTCACGGCGAACTGCAATCGCGCGGCCGAGGCGCTGCGCAGCCTCGAAGAATACACCAAGCTGGTCGATCCCGGCGTGGCCACCGAGTTCGAGCGGCTGCGTTACCGCGTCTATACGCTGGCCAAGACGCTCGGCGCGCCTAGCGCAACGCGGGTGCGGTTGGCCGAGGCGCGGCTTTATGTGCTGATCGACGGCTGCGTGCGGGGGGCTGAAGGCGCCGCGGCGGCAACTCGACGGTTTGAGCGACTCGTCGCCGCGCTAGTTGACGCCCAGGTCGACGTCTTGCAGCTTCGCGACAAGTCGCTCACCGATGTGGCGCTGTTGGATCGCGCCCGCCGTCTGCGCGCGCTGACTCGCGGCACAACGACGCTGGCGATCGTCAACGACCGCGCGGATATCGCCGCCGCCAGCGATGCCGATGGCGTGCATGTCGGGCAAGACGAACTCTCGGTGGCCGACGCGCGAGCGATCGTCGGTCCGCAGTCGCTCGTCGGCGTGTCGACGCATTCGATCGAGCAGGCCGAAGCGGCGGTGCGCGCGGGGGCCGACTACATCGGCGTCGGGCCGACGTTTCCGTCGGCGACCAAGGAGTTCGCCGACTATCCGGGACTCACGTTCTTGCGTGAAGTTGCCCAGCGCGTCGCGCTGCCGGCGTTCGCCATCGGTGGCATCACGCTCGACAACCTCGACGAAGTGCTGACGGCAGGGATCCGCCGAGTGGCTGTGCGCGATGCGATCGCAGGCGCCGCTGAACCAGCAGCCGCGGCGCAAGCGTTTCGAGAACGATTGTTCGCCCGATAATTGCTCCGAGGGGGACGGGAGTCGTTTCCGACGATCGTCGAACCGATTCGCCAAGCCGCAGCCCGGAAACGACTCCCGTCCCCTTCCACCACGACGGCTACGCCCAGTCGAGCCCCGTCTCGTGGCGCAGGCGGTTGTCGAAGTCGCCCAAGAGCCCGCCGATGATCTCCCAGCCCGCGCGCTTGCGTAGTTCGATATCTCCCTGACGGTTGACGCGCACCAGGCTATCGGGACTGACCCCCGCGGCGGCCAGTTCGGCCGGCGGCAACTCGTCTGGCTCGACGATGTTCAACAACTGCTTGCCCGACAGTTCGATGAATTGCATGTCATGAGATTCCACGTCGGCGACCTCCTCAGGGGTGCCACATAATAGCTTGCGGCGCGGCGCGGAGCCAGCAGCCGGTGGCACGGCCATCTTGGCCGTGTTCGTCATGGCGGTGTACTACATGGGCTGGAAGCCCATGCCACGACCTGGCGCCCCGGTCGACAACCGGGTGGAACTATCGACAATGGGGATCGCGACGAGGATGGCGCGCCGCCTGGCGCACAACCGATCGAACGATTCAAAGTTTTCTCACAAAACTCGCTGTTATGAACTTCATCGAGCGCGAAGACCCGCAAGTTTGGGCCGCGATTGCCGACGAGCAGCGTCGTCAGCAAGACGGCCTGGAGATGATCGCCAGCGAAAACTACGTCAGCCCCGCCATCATGCAGGCGGCCGGCAGCGTGCTGACCAACAAGTACGCCGAAGGCTACCCCGGCCGGCGCTACTACGGCGGCTGCGAGTTCGTCGACGTGGTCGAGGACCTTGCCCGTGACCGCGCCAAGAAGCTCTTCGGCGCCGAGCACGCCAATGTGCAGCCGCACTCGGGGAGCCAGGCCAATCAAGCGGTTTATCTCTCGGCGATCGAACCAGGGGACGTGGTGCTCGGGCTCGATCTGGCGCACGGCGGGCATCTCACGCACGGCATGAAGCTGAATATTTCTGGCCGGCTGTACCACTTTCACAGCTACGGCGTGCGCCGCGACGACCAGCGGCTCGACTTCGACCAAGTAGCACGGCTGGCCCGCGAGCACAAACCCAAGCTGATCGTGGCCGGAGCGAGCGCTTACCCGCGTGAGATCAAGCATGGCCGCTTCGCCGAGATCGCGCGCGAGGTGGGGGCCAAGCTTTTCGTCGACATGGCGCACTACGCGGGATTGGTGGCGGCCGGCCTGCACGATAATCCCCTGCCGGTGGCCGACTTCGTCACCAGCACCACGCATAAGACACTGCGCGGCCCGCGCGCGGGCTTGATTCTTTGCCGCGAGGCGTACGCCAAGGACGTCGATCGCAATGTCTTCCCTGGTATTCAAGGGGGGCCGCTGATGCACGTCGTGGCGGCCAAGGCGATTTGCTTCGGCGAGGCGCTACGGCCCGAGTTTCGCGCCTATGCGGCACAGATTATCGCGAACGCGAAAACGCTGGCCGAAGTGCTCATGTCGGGCGGGCTACGGCTCTCGTCGGGCGGCACGGACAACCACCTCATGCTGGCCGACGTGACCAGTGTCGGCACCACCGGCAAGCTGGCCGAAGCCGCGCTCGACCAGGCCGGCATCACGGTCAACAAGAACATGATCCCCTACGACGAGCGCAAACCGCTGGATCCTTCGGGCATCCGCATCGGCACGCCGGCACTGACGACGCGCGGCATGAAGGAAGGCGAAATGCTCTCGATCGGCAAATGGATCCTCGCGGCACTGCGCGGACACGACGACGCGGCGCAATTGGCCAGGATTCGCGGACAAGTGCGCGAGCTGTGCGCGCAGTTTCCGGTGCCGGCGGCGCGGTGTTGAGAATCCAGCCCGACTCTATCAGGCGATCGCGCGAAGCGTCGGAATGCCGACCGCCTGGCCACAGGGTTTCAGATGCTCGCGCATCCGCGACACGGCCTCCTGGCCATCGCGCTTCACCAGGGCCTCGACGAGTTGTTCGTGCTGCACCTGCATCTGCGCGTTGTCGAAGTGTTCGGGACGGCTGGTCCACAGCAAGAACACTTCGTTGAGGATCGACTCGACGGCGTTGGAGAGCACGGTGTTGCCGGCCAACCGCGCCAGCTTGAGGTGGAACTGCAGGTCGCACCAGCGGAATGCCTCGGCGTCGTCGATCCGTGAGCGCGTGTCGGTGACGTGAGCCGCGAGCTCGTCGACTTCTTCGCGTCGCGCTCGTTCAGCGGCCAGGCCGATCAACAGCGGTTCGAGAAACAACCGCGCTTCGACGACTTCGATCAACCGCTGGGCATCGCTGCGCTGGGCTGCCGGTTGTTCGACAATCGCGCTTAAGAAAGCGGCCTGCAAGAACGTGCCGCCACCCTGCACGCGGCGCAACGCCCCGCGCTCTTCAAGCCAGTCGAGCGCGTTGCGCAGCGACGGGCGGCTGACGTTCAAGCGTGCTGCCAGCTCGCGCTCCGGAGGCAGGCGGTCTTCTTCCTTGAGGCCGTGGGTCAACACATAGTCGCGCAATTGATCGAGAATCAACTGCGTGAGATTGGTCCGCCGCACGGGGGTCGGACTGGGCAACGTGCGCTGTCTCACCTTCGCAAAGCTCCCGCGAGGATACCCCTTCAACCGGCCGCCCAGGGCGACCGTTTTGCCCGCCTCGGCCCGCCAATCGGCGGTACGCGCCATTCTAATTCGCGCGTCGGGCGCGTCCATGAAAAAACGCACACAGCCCGGGGAGAACACCGGACAACACCCCCGGTAACGCCCGACTCCACCCTTGCAGGCTCCGCCGCCGTTTGATAGCAAGGGGCGATCCCGTGCCGGGTTGCGCCACAATCGAGTGGCGGGTTGCGCCACAATCGAGTGGGCCGCAACGCCGCACCAATAAGCGACCTGCACTTCCCGGTCTCGATTGATCTGGGACCCCTCCGCCAGCGAGTTACCAGGCCATGTCGCACGTCGAAACGCGCCGTGAAAAGCTCCGCCGCGCACTGCGCGGCACCGGCGCCGATGCATTGCTCATCACCAATTTCACCAACGTCACCTACCTGACCGGTTTCACTGGCGACGACAGTTATTTGTTGCTGACCCGATCCGACCAGGTCGTCATCAGCGATCCGCGTTACACCACGCAGCTTGGCGAGGAGTGCCCTGGGCTCGACGTGGCGATCCGCAAGCCGGGGGTGTCGATGCTCGCGGCTGTGGCCACCGCGCTCAAGAGCGCGAAGATCAAGCGGCTGGGGATCGAAGCCGACTCGATGAGCGTGGCGCTAGCCGAACAATTGCGCGGCGCGTTGCCGGGCATTGAGTTAGCGAGCACGTCGCGACTCGTCGAAGAACTGCGCGAGGTCAAAGACGCCGACGAAATCCGCGCCACCGAAGAAGCAGTGCGGTTCGCCGAGAAGGCGTTTGGCGTGCTGCGCGCGACGATTCGCGGCGAGCAGACCGAGAAGCAAGTCGCCGACGATTTGGAGAATCAGCTTCGACTGTTCGGCGCCAAGTCGGCCAGCTTTCCGCCGATCGTCGCCGTGGGACCGCGCGCGGCGCTACCGCACGCGCGACCCACCGAGCAGCGAATCTCGTCGAGCGAGTTTGTGCTCGTCGATTGGGGCGCGAGCGGCCGGCTGTATAAGAGCGACTTGACGCGTGTTTTGGTGACCGGTAAAATCCCGCCCAAACTTGAACGCGTGTATAGAGTTGTGCTCGATGCGCAGGTACGGGCGATCGACGCCATTCGGCCTGGAGTATCGGGGCACGACGTCGACGCGGTCGCTCGCGGCGTGATCGCGAAGGCCGGCTTCGCTCAGTACTTCGGCCATGGCTTGGGGCACGGACTGGGCCTCGATATTCACGAAGGACCGCGGCTGGCTCCCGAGCAGCACAAACCGCTGCGCCCCGGGATGATCGTCACCGTCGAACCGGGAATCTATCTGCCAGGGTGGGGCGGGGTTCGCATCGAAGACGATATTCTGGTGACCAAGCGGGGACACGAAGTGCTCACCAGCGTAACCAAATCGTTCGAGGATGCCGTCATTGCCTAGTCCCATTGGCTCGCCGGCTAGTTTTCAGGCCACGTGCTCCGCACGGCGCTCGCTTGGTCCACCGCGCGCGCGAAATGCTGGCTCGAGCAGGTTCCTGGGCACGGCACGGGAGTAAATGCGCATGGCGGGTACGGACGGTTCGGGCGATATCTTCGATCTCCGCCGGCTCAAGGGGCTCGTCAAGTTGATGAAGGAGCACGATCTGGGGGAGATCGATCTCCGCCAGAATGACGTGCGCGTACGAATTCGGCGCGGAGCGGAAGCGATCGCCTACGCGGCGCCGGCCAGCTTGGCGCCAGCCGCGCCGCGCGACGCGGCGCCCGCCGCCAAGGAATCGCCGGCCGCCGAGTTGAGCCAGCACCTGGCCTACGTCACCAGTCCCGTCGTCGGCACGTTCTACGCCGCGAGCAGCCCCGAAGCTGCGCCCTACGTCAAGGTGGGCGACCTGGTCAGCTCCGACACCACGGTTTGTCTCGTCGAGGCGATGAAGGTGTTTAACGAAATCGCGTCGGGGATTTCCGGTCGCATCGTCGCCGTGCTGTGTCAATCGGGCGAGCCCGTCGAGTACGGACAGCAACTGTTCAAGGTCGACACGCGCGGGTAGGCGTTTCGCCGCTTCGACGCGCCCCGACGGGTAGATACGCCGCATGTTCAAGCGCATTCTGATCGCCAACCGCGGAGAAATCGCGCTGCGGATCATTCGCGCGTGCCGCGAGCTGGGGGTGGAAACGGTCGCCATCTTCAGCGAGGCCGATCGCGGCGCCCGCTATCTCGAACTGGCCGATCAGGCGATCTGCGTCGGGCCCGCCAAAGCCGCTGACAGCTACCTGAAGATCAACCGCGTGATCAGCGCCGCCGAAATCGGCGACGTGCAGGCGATTCATCCCGGCTACGGATTCTTGTCCGAGAACGCGCACTTCGCCGAGATCTGTCAGAGCTGCAACATCACGTTCATCGGCCCTTCGCACGAGGCGATGAACAAGCTGGGAGACAAGAACGAGGCCCGCCGGCTGGCCCGCTCTAGCGAAGTGCCGGTCGTGCCGGGGAGCGACGGCCTCTTGACCAACGAGCACGAAGCGGTCGAGGTCGCGCATCGCATCGGCTTTCCGGTGCTGATCAAGGCCACGGCCGGCGGCGGTGGCCGCGGCATGCGCGTGGCCTCGAACGATCTGGCGCTCAAGAGCGCGCTGCAGCAAGCGCAGACCGAAGCCGAAGCCGCCTTCGGCAATGCGGGTGTGTACCTGGAGAAGTACGTCGAGCACCCGCGGCACGTCGAAGTGCAGGTGTTGGCCGATCATCACGGCAATGCCGTGCACCTGTGGGAGCGCGATTGCACGACGCAGCGCCGCCATCAAAAGTTGATCGAAGAGAGCCCGGCGCCGTTTCTGCCGCAAGAGACGCGCCGCGCCATGTGCGAGGCGGCGGTGCGGCTGGTCAGGGCCGCCAACTACACGAACGCCGGCACGGTCGAGTTCATCGCCGATCGCCAGGGAAACTTCTACTTCATCGAAGCCAACGCCCGCATCCAGGTCGAACACCCCGTGACCGAGATGGTGACCGGCATCGATCTGGTGAAGATGCAGTTGAAGGTCGCCGCCGGCGAGGCGCTGCCGTTTCGCCAGGAGGATATCGTCCATCGCGGCGTGGCGATCGAGTGCCGGATCAATGCCGAAGACCCCACGCGCAACTTCCAGCCCGCTCCCGGCCGCATCGAACAGATCATCGCGCCGGGAGGAGTCGACGTGCGATTCGACTCGCACGTGTATGCTGGCTACAAGGTCTCGCCGTATTACGATTCGATGATCGGCAAGGTGATCGTCCATCGCCCGACGCGGGCCGAAGCGATCACGGCCATGCGGCGCTGCCTGCGGGAGCTGAAGGTCGTCGGCATCCCCACCACTTCTGAGCTGCTCGACAAGATTCTCAATCACGCGGCCTTTGCCGACGGGCGGGTCGACACCACCTGGGTCGAGCGGGTGCTGTTGAAGAGCTAGTCGGCTCACAATCGGATGCCTCAATCGCTCGCGTTGGCGCGCGGAGCAAGCTCCGCGGCTAACAGCGAACGGCCGGGATCTGTTAGCCGCGGGATTTATCCCGCGCGCTAGCTCGCGCGACGTCTTTCGGCCAAAAGTTCCCCCCGGCAGGGCCATCGGCTACCATGAACCGTCGAGGTTTCCTGCCTGGACGAGCCCGCTTGCGGGGCGCTCGACGATGCCGCGAACTCGAGTCGAAGTCGTTTCCAGACCTGGATTGGGTGCCACTGCTGGCTTGCCCAGCAGTGCAACGTTGGACCCGGCACTGCTAGACGAGCTAGCAGTGGCACCCGGCGCCGCGCATGAATTCAAAGTCTGGAAACGAATTTCACTGTTTGTCGCGATTCTCCTGTTGGTCGCCGTGTCGGCACTGCGCGCGCCGGGGGCTGAGGCTAACGCGCCAGTGGCCGAAGCGGTCGATTTCACGCGCGAAATCCGACCGATTCTCGCCGGACACTGCTTCAAATGTCACGGGCCTGATAAGCAAGAGTCGGGCTTACGACTCGATACTGCACAGGGATTGCAAACCGGCGGCTACAGCGGCCCGGCCGTCGCAGCCGGCAAGAGCGCCGAGAGCCTGCTAATCAAGGCGCTCACCGGCGCCGACGACGCCAGCGCGATGCCCCCCGAGGGTGAGAAACCGCTGGCCGCCGACGAAATCGCGATCGTGACACGCTGGATCGACGAAGGGGCGAAGCTGCCCGCTCTAGCGACCGCGACCGGCGGCGACGCCAAGCCCGCCGCTCATTGGTCGTTTCAACCGATCCGCCGCCCGGCGCTGCCGGCTGTCAAGAATTCATCGGCGGTGCGCAATCTGATTGATGTGTTTGTGGTCGCCCGACTCGAAGCGGCGGGCATCGCCCCCTCGCCCGAGGCCGACCGCGTCACGCAGTTGCGACGGTTGAAGCTCGATCTGCTGGGGCTGCCGCCGACGCCTGCGGAAGTCGACGAGTTTCTGGCCGATCGCGGACCCGACGCCTACGAGCGGCTGGTCGACCGGCTGCTGGCCAGCCCACACTATGGTGAGCGTTGGGGGCGCCACTGGCTCGATCAGGCGCGCTACGCCGACTCGAACGGCTACACGATCGACGGTCCGCGGCCGATCTGGAAGTATCGCGATTGGGTGATCGACGCGGTGAACCGCGATTTGCCCTTCGACCGGTTCATCACCGAGCAGTTGGCCGGCGACCTCTTGCCCGACGCGACCGACAGCCAGCGCGTGGCGACCGGCTTTCATCGCAACACGCTCAAGAACGAAGAGGGGGGGACCGATGACGAGCAGTTCCGCGTCGAGGCGGTCGTCGATCGCGTGGGCACGACTGGCGAGGTGTTCCTCGGCCTGACGATCGGCTGCGCGCGGTGTCACGACCACAAGTTCGATCCGATCTCGCAGCGCGACTTCTATCAACTCTTCGCCTTCTACAACAGTTGCGACGAGCCGACGCTGGAACTGCCTACGCCCGAGGAAGCGGCGCGCGAAGCTGAGTTGCAATCTCAAATCGCGCAACTTGAATCGCAGTTAGGAGATCACGACCGCGAGTTTCTGGCCTTGCAAGAGAAGTGGGAGAAATCGCTTTCGCCCGAGGACAAGGATAAACTCCCCGACGAGATCCGCACGCTGCTGACGCTGGCACTCGACAAGCGCGACGCCCGGCAGTCGCGCACCTTGCAGACGTTCTACCGCGGCACCGACCCTGCCCGCAGTGAGCTGGTCAAACAGATCGAAGCGCTTGAAAAGCAAATGCCGCGACCGGCGACGACCCTGGTGGTGGCCGAGCGCCGCGAGCCGCGCGAGACGCACGTGATGCTGCGCGGCGATTTCTTAAGGCGTGGCGTGGCCATTTCGCCGGGCGTGCCGGCGGTGCTGCCGCAGTTGGAGGCCGCCAGTGCGACGGCGGCCGGCGCGCGGCTTACGCGGCTCGACCTGGCCCGCTGGCTCGTCGATCCGCGTAATCCACTGACGTCTCGCGTGGCGGTCAACCGCGTCTGGCAGCGTTACTTCGGGCGCGGACTGGTCGACACGGACAACGATTTCGGCACGCAAGGCACGGCACCCACGCATCCCGAGTTGCTCGATTGGCTGGCCGGGGAGTTTGTCGCCCGCGGCTGGAGTCTCAAAGCGCTGCACCGGTTGATCGTGACGTCGGCCACGTATCGGCGCAGTTCGCACGCCCGGCCCGATCTGGTCGACATTGATCCGGAGAACAAGCTGCTGGCCCGGCAAAACCGGGTACGGCTCGAAGCGGAGAACATTCGCGACGTCATGCTGGCCGCCAGTGGGCTATTGACTGACAAGATCGGCGGACCGAGCGTCTTTCCTCCACAGCCCCCGGGCGTGATGGAGTTGGCGCAGATCAAGCGCGACTGGAAGCCGAGCGAAGGGGCCGATCGTTATCGTCGGGGCATGTACACCTATTTCTGGCGGAGCACGCCGCATCCGCTGTTGAAGTTGTTCGACGCGCCCGATGCCAACGCCGCCTGCACGCGCCGCAATCGTTCGAACACTCCCGTCCAGGCGCTCACGTTATTGAATGACGAAGCGTTCTATGAATGTGCCCAGGCGCTGGCGGCGCGCGTGCTGAAAGAAGTGCCGCGCCCGAATGGGACTGGCTCCGAGCAGGTTGCGGCCGGCAGCTCGGCGACGAATGGCGGCGAGGTGCCTGTCCCACTTGCTGCCGATTTAGTTGCAGCCCGCGTCCGGCAGATGTTCCTGCTGTGCCTGGCCCGCGAGCCGAGTGAAATCGAAGCGCGCAGGCTTGCGGATCTGTATCGCGCGGAGCTCGCGGATGGTGCGGACAGCGCGACGGCACTGCTGGACAAGCCAGCAGTGGCACCCGATTCTCCCCTCTCCCCTGGTGGGAGAGGGGTTGGGAGTGAGGGGGTAGTTGAGACTACAGACGCGTCGCCAAAGGCGCCCGACGGCAGCCCGACGGACCTGGCCGCCTGGACCTCTGTCGCCCGCGTGTTGTTGAATCTCGACGAGACGATCACGCGAGAGTGAAGTTTACACACCCTGGGTGCATGTACCACTTTCTTGGAGGACGAGAATGTCGCACAGGATTCGAGGGGAGTGCGATCACGCAAGGGTTCGGAACTTGAGCACGCGCCTGATTCGACGTCGCCGTGGAAAGATGCTTGGAGATGAAATACTTTCGCAACTCGCGAGCGGCTCCGTCAGCGCCAAGACGTACGCACGACTTTCGCGTTGGTGCAATCCCGCGCATTCAGAGCCGTTCGCTCAACCGATTGCGTGCGACTTAAGTCGAGAGTTGTTTGGTCGCGTCATCGCGAGAGTATGATAAAACGCGGACTATTTTGAGTCGCTCGAGTGTCAACTATGATCTTCAACTGCCCACATTGCGAAGGCACTCTGTCAGACGATGGCGAATTGGCTGGTCGAGTCGTTGCTTGTGCGTTTTGCGGCGGCCAAATGCAAGTTCCCTTGGTGCCTCCCCCTGTCACAGTAGCTGCCGTGACACCGTCAATTGTCATTGATTCGACTTCGCGCAAACTGAAGCCCCGCAAACGATCGAGTCACATATTCCTTAAGCTTGGAACGGCAATCTGCTTTTTTATTTTGACCATTGTGGTCTTGACGATGCTCGATCGAATAAAGGGTGTGAACAAAGGCGCAAGCGCGCATGGATACATGGCTGGTTGGAGAGAGGGTGGATCGGGGCTAAGCCCGAACACGGCAAGCGGAAATGGGCTCGTAATGTGGTATGGCGACGAGAAGGGCCTCGATGAGTTTCTCGAAACGCTTGCGCACATGGCACTTGTGACGCCAAGAATAAGTCGAAATCACGTGCTGCCAAGAGACGAGAGTGAGATTCCAGAATGGAAGGCAGCATTCAAAAAGGGTTTCAAGGATGCCTCCTATGGAGAGCCCTTTGATCCCGCATACGGAGTTCGTTGAACTGCCGAGGGAGAGAACTGTGTCGCGTGAAAATCTTGAAGCAGACCAGCTCCTCGCCGAGCAGACGCGACGCTTCTTTTTGAGCCAGTGCGGGCTGGGGGTCGGCGCGGCGGCCCTCGGTTCGCTCCTGGCTGCCGATGGGGTGGTCTCGCGCGCCGCGGCAGCCACTAGTTCCGGCACCACTTCATCGGACGTGCGCAACCCGCCGCGGTCGGGCACGGCGCCCATGGCCCCGCGGCCACCCCACTACGCGGCCAAGGCCACCAGCGTCATCCACTTATTCATGGCCGGCGGGCCGAGCCAGCTCGAGCTATTCGACTACAAACCGAAGCTGCAAGAGCTGCACGGTCAGCCCGTGCCTGCCAGCTACATCGAGAACAAACGCTTCGCCTTCTTGAAAGGGACGCCGACGCTGTTGGGCACGCGGCGTAAGTTCGCCCGGCATGGTCAGTCAGGGGTCGAAGTTTCCGAGTGCCTGCCGCACCTGGCTCGCACGGTCGACGACGTGGCGATCGTGCGCACCTTGGCGACCGATGTGTTCAATCACGGGCCGGCCAAGGTGTTCTTCAATACCGGCTCGCCGCTGTTCGGCCGCCCGGCGATGGGATCGTGGATCACCTACGGGCTGGGGAGCGAATCGCAAGACCTGCCCGGCTTCGTGGTGCTGCAATCGGGCCCGCGTGGCCCGCGCGGCGGCACGTCGAACTGGGGCTGCGGGTTTCTGCCGAGCGTTTACCAGGGGGTGCCCTTGCGTTCGGGCGGCGATCCGATCTTGAACCTGTCGAGCCCGCCCGGCGTGGCCCGCGCCAGCCAGCGCCGCGCGCTCGATGCCTTGCGCGATTTGAACCAGGCCCATCTGGCGGCCACGGGCGATCCGGAGATCAGCACGCGGATTGAAGCCTACGAGATGGCCTACCGCATGCAGGCCAGCGCTCCGGAGTTGGCCGACTTTTCGAACGAAACCGCCGAGACCTTGGCCCTCTACGGAGCCGAGCCGGGGCAAGCGTCGTTCGCCATCAACTGTCTGCTCGCGCGTCGGCTGGTCGAGCGCGGCGTGCGGTTCGTCGTTTTGTATCACACCGATTGGGACCATCACGGCAACAAGGGGGTCGACCTCGACGAAGGGCTCGACCGGGTCTGCCGCGAAACCGATCAGGCGAGCGCGGCGCTGGTGACCGACTTGCGCCGCCGCGGGCTGGCCGACACCACGCTGACGATTTGGGGGGGCGAGTTCGGCCGCACGCCGATGGGCGAGCCGCGCGATCTGGTGGGCCGCGACCATCACATCGAAACCGGCGCGCTCTGGCTCTCGGGCGCCGGCATCAAGGCAGGCCAGGTGTTGGGCGAAACCGACGAGTTGGGCTACTACCCCGTGGCCGATCGTGCCCACGTGCACGACATTCAGGCGACGATCTTGCACCTGCTGGGGCTCGACCATTTGCGGCTGACGCACCGCTTCCAGGGTCGCGACTTCCGCCTGACCGACGTGGCGGGCGAGGTAATGGGGAAGCTGCTGGCGTAAGGCACGAGTGAACGGTCAATGCACCATTCACGAAATCCTTGATAGAATGAATTCACTATGCCTGAACTAACACCCGAATTGCGAGCCGCCGTTGACGACGTGCAGGGTGGTCCCCTGTTCGTTGAGGCCGAAGGCTCAACCTACATCGTCATGTCGGTCGATGCTTACCGCAGCCTCGCGGGCGTCGAATCGGACGAAGACCTGGCCGACTCGGTGGCTCATCTGCAGGCCGCCATGGAGCAGGTGCGTCGCGGTGACACCCAGCCGTTGGACACGGTGCTCGACGAGATCGCGGCCCGCCATGGCTTATCGCGTTGAGTTCACCGCCGACGCGAAAGCGGAACTGGACGCAATTGTCGCGTACATTGCCGCCGATGCGCCCGGTCGGGCTCTGTCGTGGTTAGAGCGGTTTCGTCAGTTGGCCGACACCCTCGCACACCATCCTGAGCGTTGCGCGGTTGCTCCTGAGGCGCGACTGGTCAACTTCCCGGTTCGGCAGCTCCTGTACGGAAACTATCGTGTTCTGTACACCATTACCGATTCAACTGTCTACGTGCTGCACGTGCGCCACGCTGCCCGCCGGTGGATGAGGGCTGGCGAAATAAAATCGCCATGATGCAGGAGAATCCGTGTTCTTCATGGCGCGACGGTTAGACCGGGGCACTCAATGTCAACTATGACTAACGCCGCGACACATAACACCTCGCCCGAATTGAGCGAAGCCGATCGCGCGGCGTGGCTGCGCATCGAAGGGGCCTTGCGCGGCATGCGCTGGTGGATGCTGTTCTTGGCGACAATTGCGATGTTGGTTGGACTGCTATCCGCGATTACGCTCGTCCTCGGAATCCTCGAAGAGTTGAACAGAGATGACACGGAACTGTTGATCTTGATCGCCAAGATTTCCGTACTGTCGTGCGGAGTTGCCTTCCTTCCCCTGACGTTTTTCTTGGGACGGACGTGGTTCAGCGTTGGCCGACTATATCGACAAAGGGATCAACGTACATTGCAGATTGTACTGTTGCACCATCGAGCAGTCTGGATCGCAATGGCTGCTTGCGCCGGCGCAGTATTCTGTCTAATGTTGACGATCGCATTTGCGGTTGCGGCAATCGCACTCGGATTGTGACTTTTCTGAAGTGCAATGCCAAATTCCCAGAATCCATCGCCGGTTGCCAATCCCTTCGCATACTCGGAGGATTTCGGCGGAATTGAACTTCGTGGTGCTACTGAATCTGTAGCGATCTTCGATTGCTCACGATTGCTTGGTTCGAGTATCCCTTGGATGATCGCCTCGCTGACGCTGTTCCTAGGATCGACTACGATTTGGATCTCGATCACAGTGGCCGCTGCTGTGCAGAATGTGCGTTTGGGTGAATGGAATAGCGAGGTTGCGATCGTTGGCAGTGTTGGAGTGATGGTTTTCTCAAGCGTCATGTGGCCGGGGTATTGGGTTTATCAATCCAGGAATCGCATCCACCGCGCGGTTGAGGTGCCAACGCTCTCGTCGATCGCCGACGTGCTCGAAGCTCAGCGATCGTTCTGGCGGGCGCTGGGCATCCTCGTGCTGCTGGCCATCGCGGCCATCGTCGTCGCCGCGACGTATCCCGCGTGGAGCACGTTGTTCGGTTGACGCGCGCGACTCACGCAGCCGAAGTCGATGGATTCCTCCGCCACGCTAGCCCGCTGCCATCCCAAGCCACCCGACTACGCGTGATCGAGGTCTAGCCCGCATTTCTCACCAGCCATCTGCTACGCGGAGCCCAAGTCGTTGGATGGCGGTGTCGCCGGGTGCGTCTCGATCCTCAACGTATGAGCCAATACGCTTCCGGTCGATCCACACCCTGCTTCTTGCCATCCAAGCACTTAACTCCGCTCGCGACGAAGTTGGTGAGAAATGCGGGCTAGGACGCAAAACCGCGCTTAGGACGATCTAGGACGCAACGTTTTTTGATTTTGCGTCCTAGAATAACTCGTTGCTGAGACAAGACTTAACTACTTTTGACAGCCGCTTAGGACGGTTAGGACGCAAATTCCGGGACAATCTTATTCTGGGGGGGGCAGTCGCAGAACGTCCCGCGACCCCGTGTGTCGTGGCCGCACTCCCGATTCGGCTATGATGGCCCCCTATGGCCCGCTTTCGGCTCTTGGCACTCGATATCGACGGCACGCTGGTCAATCTCGACGACGAAATCTCGCCCGCCACCCGCGCGGCGCTCCAGCGTGTCGCGCTGGCAGGCACGCGCATCGTGTTGGCCACGGGTCGCCGCTACGGCCGCGCCGTCCATCTGGCCCACACACTCACCGAACTGGTCGGCCAAACCTGCCCGTTGGTCAGCTCGTCAGGAGCGCTGGTCAAGGACCCGGCCGATCATCGCACGCTCTATCGCGCTGAGCTGCCCCGGCCGGAGCTGCTCAAAATTCTGGCCGCGATCGACGCCGCCGGTTTTGAGCCAATCTTTTACGCCGATACCTTTCACGAAGGCTACGACTTGTACTGCCGCACGGTCGATGTCGCCTGTCCGCTCTTGGCCGAGTTCATGGTCCGTAACGCGCCCTTTGCGCACGTTTGGCCGCGCTTGGTCGACGAGCCGCCGCCTGGCATCTTCGCCGGTTTCGCGATGGGCACCCGCGACCAGATGCAGGCCCTGGCCGACGAGCTCAACCGCCTTGTCCCCGGCGTGCTCTACACCCACGTGCTACGGAGTCCGAAATACACCGGCTTCATGTGCGAGATCGCGCCGGCCGGGGCCACCAAGTGGGCGGCGGTGCTCCGCATGGCACACCAGTGGGGCATTGCGCCGGAACAAATCTGCGCCGTTGGCGACGACGTCAACGACGTGCCGATGATCGAAGGGGCCGGGCTGGGAATCGCGATGGGGAACGCTCCCGAGGAAGTGCGCCGCGCCGCCGATCGAGTCGCCCCCGCGCTCGACGACGACGGACTCGCCCAGGCGATCCAGTGGATGCTTGAGCTCGAGTCAGAGGTGTCTTCAACGAACAAAGCACTCGGCTAGTCGTCGTACTCATCGTCCGACAGAGCGACCCTTACCAATGCGAATCGGAAGCACATCCACACTTCGACTAGCGCTTTCGTCTGCACTGTTGCTGGTCGCGCTGGGCCTTGCGGCCAGCGACGTCGCGGCGGCCGGCCTGCAGGTTGGCGCCGCGGCCGTGAACTTTGAGGCCGACGACAGCATGGTGATTGCCGGCGGTATCGGGCCCTGGAAGCCGGTCGGACAGGAGGGGCAACTCCGGGCCGTGGCCATCGTGCTCGCCCACCCCACCGACGGGCGATTTGCGATCGTTGCCTGCGACGTGCTGTTCGTGACCGGCGAGATGGTCGACCGGACCAAGTCCGCGATTGGAGAGCGCCTGGGAATTCCGCCAGAGCACGTGTTGATTAACGCCACCCATACGCATTCGGCGCCCAGCACGGTCCGAGTGCACGGCTACGGTCCGGAGCCGGTGTTTATCGAGCGCGTCGTGGCCGGGATCGTCGAGGCGGTCGAGCGGGCGACCAAGAATCTTGTCGACAACTGCCGGTTCTACTTCGCGCAGGGCGAGGAAGAAACCGTCGGCATGAACAGCCGGTTGCTGATGTCGGACGGCACGATTTATTGGGTCGGTCCGCGCGACGACGCGGTGCGACCGACCGGGCCGTTCGATCCCGAATTGCCCATCTGGGCGTTCAAGGGTGCGGACGACAAGCTGCTGGCGCTCATTTACAACCACTCGACGCACACCATTGGCGGCGTCAAACCTAATGTGCGGTCGCCCGCCTTTTATGGGCTGGCCGCGCAAGAGCTGGAATCCGAACTCGGCTGCGCGGTGAGCTTCCTTGAAGGCGCCTCGGGATCGACCCACAACTACGGCGACATCAAGCCGGCCGAGGCTGTCGTGCGCATGAAGAACGCCGTGCGTCAGGCTTTGAGCCAGGCGGAGCGGCAAGAAGTGCCGCAAGTTCGCGCGCTGTTGCGGCCGTTCAGCTTTGCCATCCGTACGATCGACGAAACGGCCGAAGACGGCAAGGTGGCCGACTATTGCCGCAAGCGCATTCCGCAGAACGCCGACGATGTCATCGCCATATTTCGCACGCAGCGGCGGGAGCTGCGCGCGAAAATGGGGCAGGAGCGTAAGACTTCGCTGCAAGTGATCCTCGTCGGCGACGTGGCCTTGGTCGGCGTGCCCGCCGAGTTCTTCACGAAGTTGGGCCTGGATATCAAAGAGCGCTCGCCGTTTCCGCACACGTATATCGCCGAACTGGCGAACGATTGGATCGGGTACATCCCCGATCGCGAGGCCTACGACCTCGGCGGCTACCAGACTTGGATGGGGCATCACAGCTACGCCGAGCCGGGAACGGGGGAGCGCATGGTGGACCAGGTACTCAAGATGCTCGACGAGCTCAAGCCAGCGCACCAAGAGGACTGACGTGTCGCATCGTGTTGCCACGCCTGGTTGCGCTGCGTTCCTGGCGGCCTGCTTCTTTTTTTGTGTACCAGCATGCGCCGCGCCGCTCGATCCTCACGCCGAGTTGGCGACGTTCGAACTGGTGGATCCGAGATTGACCGTCGATCTCGTGGCAGCCGAGCCGGACGTCGAAAGCCCGGTGGCCATCTGCTGGGATGATGCCTGGCGGATGTACGTTGCCGAAATGCGCGACTACCCGACCGGCCCCGCCGCCGGAAGGATCCGCCAGCTGCTCGATCGCGATGGTGACGGACGCTATGAATCGTCTCGGGTTTTCGCCGAGGGGCTGGCATTTCCCAGCGGCGTGCTGTGGACTAGCCAAGGGCTACTGGTGACCTCGGCCCCCGACATCTGGCTGCTGACCGACCGCGATGGCGATGGCGTGGCCGACGAGCGCCGCGTTGTGCTCACAGGGTTCGCCGAAGGGAATCAGCAACTGCGGGTCAACGGGCTGACTTGGGGCATCGACAACTGGATCTACGGTGCCAACGGCCGCAGCGATGGCGCCGTGCACCATCCCGACGACCCTGCCAAGCTGGCGATTTCGATTCGCGGACAGGATTTCCGCTTTCGCCTCGATGGCAGCTTCGCACTTGTGGCAGGACAGAGCCAATTTGGCCAGGCGCACGACGATTGGGGAGAGCGCTTTCTTTCGTGGAACACGATTGCCATCCGTCACGCCCTGCTCGACTATGGCGAAGTGCAGCGCAACCCACGCTTGGCGGCGTTGGCAGTGCGCAACATCGCGGCCGCCGATGACACGGGGCAGATCTTTCCAATTGCGCCGCGGCCCCTGCAGTTCAACCGCGAATCAGCGCTTTTCTACAACGCCCTGTGCGGGTTGACGATCTATCGTGGCGACGCCCTGCCGGACGAATATCGCGGCAATGCGTTTGTGGGCGAGTCACTCAGTAGCGTGGTTCATCGCCGCGTGCTCGAGCCCCAGGGCCCGACGTTCGTATCGCGGCGCGGCGAATCCGGGTGCGAGTTTCTCGCGGCGCGCGATGGCTGGTTTCATCCTGTGTTTTGCACGACCGGCCCCGATGGCGCACTGTACGTCGTCGATTTCTATCGCCGCTTCGTCGAACACCCACAGTTTGTTCCGGAAAGTCAGCGCGGTTCGGTCGATTGGCGCGAGGGGGCACCGCGCGGTCGGATTTGGCGCATCCGTCCGCGCGATGGCTGGCGGCCACCGCATGCTGAGAATCTTGCCGAGGTCGAGTCAGCAGCGATCGTCGAACTTCTCTCGCATTCCAACGGTTGGCAACGCGACACGGCCCAGCGGTTGTTGGTCGATCGTCGCGATCGTGGCGTGCTGGCAGAATTGCGGCAACTTGTCGCCAAGGGCAAGCCTGTGGCAGCCGGCCATGCGCTCGCGACGCTCGACGCGCTGGGTGTGCTCGATGCGGACTTGCTCGCCGACGTCTCGCAGCGCGGCGAGCCGCAGCTCGAACGATTGACGGTGAAGTTGCTCGCGCCGCGCCTGGCGACTGAATCGACGTGGCTAGCCTGGCTCGAGCAAACCGGCAACTCGACGGACGTGGCACTGCGATTCACCGTGCTGCGAGCCGTGGCCGCTAGCGAATCTCCCAAAGCCGTGAAGTTTTTGACTTCGCTTTTGCGAACGGAAGTGGCTGCTGGCCGCATCGACGAATGGACAGCGCTGGCCGCGGCTTGCCTGACGCCCCAAGCCGCCGCCCAAGTGCTGCGCGACATTAGTACCGGCACAGACTTGTGGAGCTCGACCGATCGCGAGCAACTGCGGCTCTTACGTGCTCTGTGCGCTCAAGCAGGTCGGGCGGAGGGCCCGCAGGCCTCTTGGTGCATCGCTCAGGTGTTAGGCGATAGTGGGGACAACGAGCCGTTGCGTAATGGCGGCCTAGCCGCGCTGGCCGGTCTGGCTGAGGGAGTTTCGCTTGACGGGCGCACGCTGGTTGAAATCGTCGGAGATCGAAGGCCGTATCTAGCGGCCCGCGCCATTCCGACCGCGCTCGATGCGACTGCCGGCGCCGAGGTCCGGGGCCTGTCGCTGGAGATCTTACGATCGCTGGGAGACGCAGCGTCGGCGCGCTCCCTGATGCCGCTGCTGGGCGGTAGCGCGGAAGGACAAGTCGCAGCGGCGGCGGCACAGACCTTTGCTGCGCTCTGCGACGAATCACTTGCGGCAGAAGTGTTCTGCCAGTGGAACGCGCTCTCGCTGGTCGCGCGCCAGGCATTGTTACGAAGCGCTGGTTCGTCGCCACAAATCACGCGTGCACTAGTCTCAGCCTTAGCCGAAGGACAAGTGCTGCCGCCAGAGCTCGACCCGCAAGAACGAGCCTGGCTAATTGCCTGGCCCGAGAAGGAAACGGCTGCGCGTGCCAAGCAAGCGTTGGCAGCGGTGGTCGATGAATCTCGCGAAGCGGCTCTGGCCCGCTACTCCGCGGCGCTCAGTCTGTCGGGGGATCCCGCGCGAGGAGGAAAGTTATTCCGCCAACATTGCGCGACGTGCCATACGTTGTTGGGCGTCGGTACACGCATCGGTCCTGAGCTATCGAGCGTGGCGGCGCGCAGCGGCAACCAATTGCTGGTTGATCTGCTTGATCCGAGCCGGCAACTCTCGCCCGACTTCATGAACTACTCCGTCCAGACGAGCGACGGCCGCATTTTTGCCGGCCTGCTTGTTTCCGATACGCAGGCAAGCATCACATTACGTCGTGGTGATGGGCTCGAAGACACGGTTCGTCGCGCCGATATCGAGGCGCTGCAGGCGACGGGCAAGTCGCTCATGCCCGATGGGCTGGAACAGCGACTGTCTGTGGCCGATGTGGCCGACATCCTCGCGCTCTTGCGAGCGCCCCGCACCGAGCACGTGCGCCCGTAGTAGCCCGTTACAATGCCACGGTCCGCCGACCGCGTCGCTGGTGGCGCGGCGATCGCGGTTGTGGCGGCGCGCAGTTGAAGTGGACAGGGGGGGGATCGAACCCCCGACACACGGATTTTCAGTCCGTTGCTCTACCAACTGAGCTACCTGTCCCCATTGAACCCTACGACAGGGACACGATCGCACCCAGTGCAGGTTCGTGGCCGCCGAGAGGGTCGTTCGCAAGGTTAACACGAAAACGATCGGCGGCAAGCCGTCCGTCGGGCGTTGCACCAGGTGCCCCCGGGGCCTTGCAGCCAGCACACCGGTCGAGATCCGAGCCGTATCGACGAACGGCCGTCAGAATCACGGAGGTAATGGCGTATCAAGAACTAGACGGGGCCGTCAGGGTTCGGTCCGCGCCCACGACTCCGAACCAGTCCCGACGGGGCCGATGCGATGCCGGCCGGTTGCTTGTCCGCTTGCGGGTGACGCAGATATTTTGAACGCCCGGCGGCGATTCTCCGCTTATCGAATCTACGAAATAACGCCCAAAGGTGGTCCGATGAAACACCCCCAGAGGCAGCCCGATATCCGGTTATCACCGTATCGCCGCGCGGCGGGCGTCCGTGCTCCCCATCGGCTGATACCGCTGCTGATCGCCACCGCGTTCTGGCTGCCGCCAGAAGCGCTGGCGCAGCTTGGGCTACCTGTTCCTTCAAAAAAACCAACCGCTGATGCCCCCGCGCTGGGGCTGGCCGACTACCTGGCAGGCCTCGACGCACTGGAGCGATCGCAAGCGACCGATGCTCTCGTCGCCCTCACCCGCGCGGTGCAAGTCGACAGCGAGAATGCCGACTACTACCTGGCGCGCGGCGTGGCGAACATCCTCGGCGAGAAGCTTCCGCCCGCGATCAAGGACCTCGAGCGCGCACTGCGTTTGCGCCCCAATCACCAGAAATCGAAGCTCTGGCTGGCGGTGGCCGTTGGCATGACGGGCGACTTCGCGCGCGACTCAACGATCTACCCATTTGCCACGCACGATCTCGACGAATCATTCGTCCGCCAGGCTTCGCACGACTATGGCGAAGTGGCGTTCCGCTCGGCGCGCGATGAAGTCACGCAAGACCTGCTCGACAAGCGCGAAGTCGCCAAAAAGCGGATCTCGCAGGCGGTAGCGTTGTTCGCCGGTCAGGCCCAGGCGCAACCTGGCATGGAAGCAGCGCTCGTGGCCCGCGCTCAATCGCTCGTCGACAACCACGACTATGCCGGAGCGCGCACACAGCTCGATCGCGTGCTGCTCGCGTCGCCAGAGGATTTCGATGCCATGTTTTTGCGTGCCCGCTGCGCCGTGGCGCTGGGCGATTATTCGGCCGCCCGCGCCGATTGCACGCGCGTGCTCACGGCCCATACCGATTGGGCCGGGGCATACCTGGTTCGGTCGCGCGCCGCGGCGGGGCTAGGTGACGTGCGCCGGGCGAAGGCCGATCTGGCCACGGCCGCGCGATTGGATGCTAAGTTGACTGCGTCGCAACAGGCCGAAATCGAGCGCGAGATTGCCACCCACGCGGACCCTAGCGCCGCGCCCAACTTTGCCGCCCTCGACCAACTGGCGCACGCCGATCTCAGCCACGCCGAGCGCAACGCCGCGGCGCTACGACTGGTCGAGCGCTTCAACAATCATCGCCGCCGCTACGACGAAAACTATCAAGATGGACTGCGCCAACGCGAAGAGGCCGTGCGAAGCGAACCGCGCAGCGCCGCGCGCCTGGTCGCGCTCGGGCAGTTCCTGCTGGACGAAGCGTCGGTCCGCCGCGAGCGCGTCGAGCCGCGCGGGCAGTTCCGCAAGTTCCGCTATCAGACTCCCGACATGGAATCGCGCGAGGTGGCGCGCGCCGCGGAGCTCGCCGATCGAGCGTTGTCGCTCGATCCCAACCAGGTCGATGGCTTGTGCTTGAAAGCCGCCGCCTTGATCTGGAATCAGGAATACGGCGACGCCGAGACGCTCTTGCGTCGGGCGCTGGCCGTGGCTCCGCGCGCGCCGCGCGCGCTCGAGCTGTTTGCCCGCGTGCTCGAGGTGGCTTCGCTCGAGAAATCGGCTGAAGCGGCCGCGCTGCGGCGGCCGACGTATCTCGGCTCGCACGACGAGCACGTCGGCGACTACATCTATACCTACACACGCTGGCGCTATCCGTCGCAGGCCGAGTTGCAAGCGGCCGACAGCCTCGACGCGCAGGCGCAGCAGCTTGTCGAGATGGCCCTCGAGCAGATCGCCGCGGCCGCCAAGGCCAGCGCCGGCAAGCCCGAGGGCTTTCAACTGCAAGGGCTCTACGATTGGCGCAAGGGGGAGCTCGACGAGGCCGCGAGTCAATTCGCCGAAGCCGTGCGTTTGGCTCCCAACCAGGTGCAGTGGCGCTACAATCTGGCGGCGCTGTACGATGCCCTGGGGCGAAGTGCCGAATCGTTCCAGGAGCGGCTCATGGCCGTCAACCTGATTGAGACCACGGCCGGTCCGCTCTTGGCGGGCACCTGGGATCTGATCAACCAAACGAAGTTCCGCACCGCCCACGAGGCGCTGGTGCGCTCCGGCGACATCGACGTCGCCGACAGTCGTGTGCCGGCGTACCTGGGCGTGGTCGCTGCCGCCGAAGAAAACCCCGACGAAGCCATCGCCTGGTTCCGCGTGGCCCTGGCTATCGAACGGGCGAAGCAACAACTCGCCGGCAAGTCGCTCGACGCCCAGGCGAGCGGTCCGCTGGCACCCGACGACTACGCACTCTATCTAGGTATCGCGCGTCGACTGGCGGAAACGTATCTCGCTCAAGAAAAACCGGAGCCGGCACGCGACGTCATGTTGGCCTGCCTCCCCTTGGCCAAGCGCGTTTCACGCCGCGATTTGACGGTCGATGTACCAGGCGCGTTGTTGCCCGATCCCACGCTCGATCCCAACACCGTACCCGAAGCCGAGAACGTGTTGTCGCTGTTTGCCTGGCTGCACGTGGCGGCAGGTCGGGCGCTCGTCGACTTGAAGCAGAACGACGCGGCGATCGAGTTGTTGGCACGCGTGCACGCGTTCGAGCCGTTGATGCAAAATGGTGTCGGGGTCACGCGGCTGCGCGCGCCAACGCTGTACGCTTCGCTCTATTTAGCCCGAGCCTACATCGCGAAGGGCGATTTCGAAAGCGCCCAGCGCTACGCGATGCTGTTGCCGCGCAAGCGGCACGGCGTCGGGCCCTCGCTCGGACAATTCCCCGAATTGGAGGAAGCAGGAAGCCGTCTGCAGGAACTGATCGCCCAGCGCCGGCAAGGTTTCCGCGCCGAGGGAAGTGAAGAGTCCGACGAAGTCGGAATGCCCGACGAGGAACGCGTCAACCAAGCGCTCAGGCAGATCGGTCCGAAGATTGGCCATCCGGAGCTAGGGGACGGTCGGCGGCGGTTCAACGGCGATGCCGGCGAAGCGCAGCTCTGTGCAGCGGTGACCCAAGCCGTGATGCTGATCGTGTCGCCCAAGTCGACGCTCTGGCGGCAGGATGTGGTCACGGGCATCTCACTGTTGGGATCGGTGCGGCAAGAAGTCGAGCGTCGCGCGAGTTTCGCGCGCTCCCGACCGCAACCGTCGCGCCCGGATCGACGCAATCCGCGCGGCGCGCCCGACCCACGATTGGGTAACCCTGAAGTAACCTTGTCGCGGATCGACACGGCGCTGGGCCTGCTCAGAGCGCTGGCGGTCTCGCGCGGCTATCCGGCGGCCGACCTCGAGCGCGATTTGTCGGGGGCATCTGACCGCGGTCGGCGTGCTCGTCCTGGCGACCGCTAGCGCCGTGCCCGTTGCGTGACGCCGTCGAACGACTCCGCTAGAATCATAGGCGTCGCCACGTGATGGCCTGGCGCTGGAAACGGGGCGATTGCTCGAGGTGCCGACGATGCGTTCCACAACATGCCGAAGTGGGCGAGCCGACGAGCTGACCTTGATTAGGCTCGCAACGTTGCTGGTCATTGGCTGGATGACGACGAGCGACACCTGTCGCGCTCAGCAAGTCGGCGAGCACCGGACGCCGCGAGCAACTCCTGACGCGACGCCAACCCAGCGTCTGCAAGACCGCGCCTTCAAGCGCGCCAAGATCCGGGTCACATCGAGCGAGTATGCGTACCGGCGTGCCGAATCCAAGCGTCAAGAAGCGATCCGGCGCCAGTTGGGTCTCGAAGCACTCGTGCAGTGGCGCTCCGGCATCGTGGCTGCCTCGCCTGCTGGTCCGCCGTGGAGCACGCCGGGAATGCCTTCGCCACCGCTGCGAGATTGGCCGGGTTCAAACGATCCATATAGTCCCTATTGGCGCGGTCCATTTGAGCCAACTCCCTTTTGGCCGGGCTATATCTACGGCTATCCGTTCATCGATCCGATCGAACAGCCGCTGGGGAGCAAGTTGACCGCGAAGAGGGGCGATCCAGCGCGCGGCTACGCTTACGAGCCCGTTTACGCGAGCGATGCAGCCACGGCGGCGGCACGTCGTGCGGCGAAGCAAGCACAAGCGGCGCCCACCACGCAGCCGCGGTCGCGGGTTCCTTCGCGCCGAGTGCGCGAGCTCTAGCGCGGGACCATTCTCGTCACCGCGCGCTCGGATCAAGGCTTGTTAACACACAAGCGATCGCGCCAGCACGACGAGGCAAGCGCGCGAAACTTTGCAGGCGCCGCGCGTTCGACACGTATCGCGCGCGTTCCGTACGACCGGCAACGTTTTACATTTGCTGCCGCATCTCGCTCAAATTGCTGGTTTTACGGGCTGCGAGCACTCGATTCCGGTAGTGCCAGCGTCGATACGAGAATTGGCCGACGTGGCCGCGACGCGCGGGCCTGCCTACACACCTGCGCCGAGCAGAACGCACGAACCTAGCTCACCCGCCCCAAACACGGGTACGTGGTCAAAAGGCCACGCCAGCCACATTTCTCCACCGATTGGAGCCTTTGTCATGAAACCAACACACTGGGCGCTTGCCGCCGCGCTCGCCAGCGTGCTTCCGGGCACGGTCTGGGCGCAGTGGGGAGCGTCGGCCAGTCTGCGGCAGCCGAGCTCGGTGCGGCAGACGGCCTACGAGTACAGCGACTACTATGCGCAGGAGCCTGCGGCCACCGCCAAGGAAGAGGAGCCCGGCGGTGATGAGGCCCCTGACCAAGGTCCGACTGGGCCCGCGAATGGGTATGCGGCAGACGACGACGACGACGCAGCCGAAGCGCCCTGGAGCATCATGTCGCTTCGCCCGAACGGTTGGCTTGCGAGGAACGACATCGTGATCGGTGGGTGGACCGAAATTGGTTATCAAAACCGGCCGGACGGCGCGTTTACCGGCAACGGACCCTTCTTGACGGAACCCACTGGCATCCCCGCGACTGGAGAATGGTTGCGGCCTAATCTAAACCAGCAGTGGTTATACGCGGAGCGTATCGCCGACGGGAGCAAGGGACCTGGCTTGGGATTTCGCGCAGACTTTCTCTACGGTGTCGACGGCAACGACGCGCAGTCGTTCGGTAACCGACCGGGCCGGTGGGACTACCTCAGTGGCTTTGACAGGGGCGTCTACAATTGGGCCATCCCTCAGCTCTACGGGCAGGTGGCGTTCAATGAAAAGTTGAGCGTAAAGGTTGGCCACTTCTTTACGCCAACCGGCTACGAAGTAATTCCGCCGATGGGTAATTTCTTCTTCAGTCGCCAAATGTTGTGGTACAACGGCGAAGCGTTCACTCACACGGGCGCTTTGGGGAACTATAAAGTCAACGATACATTCACGCTGATCGGCGGCTGGTTTCTTGGCTGGGATACCGGCTTCGACCAAATTCGAGGCGGTAACAACGGAATGGCGGGGTTTGCGTGGAACCCGACTGAAGAGACCAGCATCGCGTACTGGTCCATGTTCGGCAACTTCGGTTGGCGCGGACAGGGCTTCACCAACGGCGTCATCTTGTCGCAGAAGTGGACGGATAGAATAATGTCCGTGCACCAATTTGACACCCTTAGCACCAATAACCCCACTACTTTCATCATCAACGGCATCACCAGAAACAGCATCGGCACCGCAAACTACATCTTCTACGATCTGACGGAGAAGCTTAGGCTCGGTGCCCGCGCCGAATGGATGAAGATGGACGGAACCTCCTATTACACGTTCACGTATGGCATCAATATCATACCAAGCAGGAACCTCATCATTCGTCCGGAGATGCGATACCTTTGGGCGCCTGGCGTTCCAAACCCAAATGCACCGGGCACGATCGCTCAAAATGTGTTTGACGTGTATGGTAGGTCAACCATATTTGGCATCGATACGGTTTTAACATACTAGTCCGTAAACAAGCGTAGGCCGAGTCGTGCGATGGCGGCGGCGCGGAGCGCAGCCGCCATCGCGCCGCCGTTGGGCGGCTCTTGGAGCGTCGGGTTGTGCGTCTGGCATGCGGTCGGGCTCCTTTCGTGGGTGAGGCGTGGCGGCACACATGGTCCACGGCTGGACCTGCAGTGATGGACACGCCGGAGATCGGCCGCACGACTCCGGCGCGCCGTGACTTCAGCACCGTAGTGGATGGCGGAGTTGCCCGGCCAGCCGAAAGAACACCGGCTGCCAATCGTGGTAGGCCAGCAGTCGCAAGATCACTTTGCGCCCGCTACGGAGCACCTGACAAGGGATCCGCAGCCAGTGGTTGACGAAGGTGCGAAACTCCAGTTTCAAGAGCGTCTGCTTTTCGGTTCGGCGCCGCTGCCGCCAGCGACCAGCAGGCGCGTCGAGCGGTAGTTGGCTGAACTTCGCCGAGAACGAGCTGAGCTCGCGCACCCGGCAGCGCGTTTCGGGACGGCGGTTCGGCTCAAACTTCATTCGGAGCTGGCCGCCTGGCCCGCATTTCTCACCAACTTCGTCGCGAGCGGAGTTAAGTGCTTGGATGGCAAGAAGCAGGGTGTGGATCGACCGGAAGCGTATTGGCTCATACGTTGAGGATCGAGACGCACCCGGCGACGCCACCATCCAAGGACTTGGGCTCCGCGTAGCAGATGGCTGGTGCGAAATGCGGGCTAGTCGATCGACGTCAACACGACACAGCGAGGCGTCGACTGGCAAATGAAAGCCAAAGACGCCCGCGGCAAACTCAAATCTCTCTACCTGACACTTGCCCCAACGGCCGGTTGCGCCATTTCTCGAACTCTTCGTCCAAGAACGCGGTGGCGCGGCGGACGTCGCGCGAAGAAATCTCGCAGCCGCACAATTCTTCGGCGATCTTGGACACCTTGACGGTCGAAACACCTTGGAAGTACATCTCGGCCAAGGCCGCGAGCAGGGCTTTTTCGCTCCGCGTACCGCGCTCCAGGGCTTGCGGATAGAACTTCGCGCCGTGGACCTGAGGTACCGCCAATTGCAGCGGGCCGATCCGCGTCTTGACGGTCTTCGGCTTGAAACCGTTGGCCTGCACGTTACGCTGCGCGCGTCACTCGTAGGGACCGACGCCGAGGGCCTCCTGCCGCTCGATCTTGGCGCACTCGTTGATGAGCAGTTGCATGGCCTGCGCCAGGCCGCGAAGCCATGATCGGCGAGCAACTGAACCGCCTGATTGGTCGGGTATCGGCTTCGAGTGGTTCCGCAACGTCATGGTGCGCCCAGCGTTCGCTGGGACTGATACGATGGCAAAGTCAACCAGTTCGGCCTGCCGCCGTATGACAACGGCACGCGACGCGGTCGTAGGCATGGCAGCGATCGAACTGCTGTCGTCAGTTCTCGCTGAAGTTGAGCTGCTTGGCGAGGTCGCGCCCTAACGGATTCTTCAAAAAGCGCTTGGCGCAGTCGGCGCAAAGATCGAACCGCATGGTCCGCGCTCCGGCGCTGCCCAGGTCGATCAGCTCGTCTTCGTCGAGCCTTTCGAGCGCGTCCTGGATCTCGTCGAGATAGTCGCGATCGTCGTCCAGCTCGTCCACCCCTAGCGGCTGCACCTCCTGCGCGATCTCCATTTTGACGACGTAGCGCACGTTATCTTCGGGATCCAACTCCCGTTTGCAGCAGTCGCACGAGTAGTGAATCATAGGCCCTGGTTCCTTTGCCTGGCGGCGGGCAATCGTCGGTGAGAACGTCGACCGATCGTTGCGCTAGTTCATCCTAATGACAACGTGGAAACGCGAGCAAGTCGGCTTGGTGACACTTTTTCGTTTTGGTGGGGTTGACAGGCCAAAACGGCGACTCGATCTTGACAACGGTCGCACTTTGGCGCTGAGGAATCGGTTGTCGCGAAGGTCTGCATCCCGCCCGACAACCGCTAGATTTGCTGGTCGGACGTGGGGGCAGCCGGTAGAATGTCGCAAACCTCGTCGGTGCCAGCACAAGCCCTTGCCAAGGATGGGCTTGCCTGCCTGGTGTCACGGCGTGTGCGTGGGGGCCTGGACGATCGCTACCGGCGGTGGCGACAATTGCAAGAGTGATGTGCACGTCTGGTTTCGGAGAGCTCGCCGTATGTTGACCGTTGCGGCCAATCATGACCCGTTGGGCGCTAGCGTCTTAGTCCTGAATCGGGTGTATTTGGCCGTGCACGTGGTCAACGTGCGCCGCGCATTCTCGCTGTTGTGCCGCGACCTGGCCGAAGTCGTCCACATCGAAGACGGTCAGTACGCCAACTATGATTTTGCCAGTTGGCGCGAGATCAGTGAACTGCGGGCAGGCTTCAAAGAGCCCGATCAGGACTGGATTCGGTCGGTCAACTTCGAGATCCAGGTGCCGCGCGTCATTCGGCTATTGGTGTATGATCGGCTGCCGAAGCAGACGGTGCGGTTCAACCGTCGAAACATCTTCGCCCGCGACGGCAATCGCTGTCAGTATTGTGGGCGGCGGTTTCCGACAAGCGAGCTGAGCTTGGATCACGTGGTGCCGCGCAGCCGCGGCGGCGACACCACTTGGGAGAACATTGTTTGCAGTTGTGTGAAGTGTAACGTCCGCAAGGGAGGCCGTACCCCGACCGAGGCCAACATGCGATTGGTCCGCCCGCCGTATCGCCCCAAGCGCAGTCCCTTGCTAACGATCAAATTGGGCAATCCAAAATACGAGAGCTGGAAGTCGTTCCTCGACAACGCGTACTGGTCGGTCGATCTGAAGTGATCGGCATCCATTACGCTGCGAGCTTCGAAGGTTTCGTCGAATCCATTGCACTCCAGCGCGGTGCTCGGCCCCATTTTCTCAGCCAGATCGCGTAGGCTCGCAAGTGTCGCCAGGCGTCGCGCGACCAAATTCGGGCACTGCCGCGCTGCTCCCAGTGCATGCATTTCGTAGCGCGATTCTGCATCACGCTCCAGCCGGCACGGCGAACACGCAGCGCCATGTCGACGTCCTCAAAATACTTGCCGAACCTGGTATCGAAGGGGCCAACTTCGTGACTGACTTCGCGCCGCAGCATCATGAAACACCCCGACACCCAATCGCATTCGTGCGATTCGCTGGCATCATGGTCGCGGCATAGGTAATGATCGATCGTTTGGCGCGATAATCGCCCCAACCCGAACCGCCGTGCGGCAATCACGCTCAACGACTGGGTTCGTCGGCCAGCGTGGGCTTCACTGCCATCGGGATGCACCAGCCGACAGGTTGATAGGCCGCATCGCGGATGACGATCCATGAAGGCCACCATGCGCGCGAGGCAGCAGTCTTGCGGATCAAAAACCATGTCGGTGTTCAACAGCAGCACGTAACGAGCGGTGGCCGCTTCGAGCACGCGATTGAGGTTCTCGGCATAGTTCAGTCGTCGCGAGTTGTGTAGGACTTGCGTGTGCGCAAATAAGGATACCCACTGCTCGGCCCCGTCGTCACTCCGATTATCGATAAGCCATAAGCGCATCCGCAGGCCCGGACCCGATTCGGCCATTGACTTGAGCAAGGGCCCGATGAATTCGCGCTCGTGCGTGTAAATCACCCCGATATCGAGGTCCATGGGGTGCGCTTCTCGAGTGATGGCAACGGCATCGCCCGTTTCGCCCCACTTGACGGTGTTCGGTGAGCGGCTACTGAAACCTGAAGCGAGCGTTCCGGCCGAGACTCCGCCGGTCGCGGAATGCAGGATCTCTTCGAGACGTAGCTTCGCGCTCGCTCTCGAGAAATGATTGCGCAAGTACTGCCTTTGACTTGTGACGGCGCGTTGGCAGGCACGAGGATCGCGGCAGAGCTGCACGACCCGCGCCACGAATTCATTGGCATCGTCGCGCGCTGCAGGGAGATTCTCGTCGTACGGCAACCCTTCGATACCGAAACTCGTGCTCACCAACGGCACGTCCCGCTGCATGGCCTCGATGGTCTTGCCTTTCGCACCGGCGCCGAACCGCAAGGGGACGATGGCCACACGGCAGCGCCGGTACAGCGCATGTAACCTTTCATCGCTAATCGAGTCATGAATCTCGACGTTGTGTTGTCGACGCGCCGACAGCCAGCCTGGCGCCGAGGCGCCCGCCACATGCAAGCGGGCGTCGCATACTTCTCGCGTGATGCGAGGCCACAGCTCATCAAGCAGCCAGCGCGCGGCGTCTAGGTTCGGTGCGTGCCGAAAACTACCGACAAAGAGCACTTCAGGTGACTCGGCGATCGATACCTTGCCGCATGGATCATCGGCCGATAGCAGGTACAGGGGCAACCATTCGACGCGAGCTGCCGGCAACAGGCGTCTCAGTTCGGCAATTTCGGTCTCACTCACCGATAGTGACAAGTCGGCTTGCTCGACGAGCGACAATTCGAGCTGACGCCACAACCGTGATCGTAAGCGAAACAGCGGGTTGCCTGTCAGTTCTCCGCGCCGTGCTTCGCGCACGTAATGGAGATCGATTAGCGAATAGAGCACCGCGACGCGGCTCTGGGTGCGAACCTCGTCGAGATACTTCATCGCCACCAGCGGCCGCGAAAGCCAGACACAGGCCAAGTCGTCCGGCGCGTTCAAGATTTTGGGCCAGCAGCCCTGGTGCTTGGGTCCGGCCAGCACCTCGACACCGCGCGATTCGAGCAGCGTGGCATACGGTTCGACGCGTTGTCCGTCGTCGGGCAGAAACTGGACTTGGTAGCCCATTTCGACCAGCAGCTCGAGATACTGAAAGGTCATCCGGCTGCCGGCGTCGCGGTCAAACTGCGGCACCGCGCTGTCGATGAACAGGATTCGCGCACCTGCTGTCGGCCGTGTGGCATTGCTGAGGTCGTTCTTGCGGCGAGTTGATACTCGTCGCCCGACGTATCGGCCTAAGTGCCAAAGGTCGCGGCCGCGGCGTCGCAATCGTCGTGCAAATGACATCCTCGTTGCCCTATGCTGCCCCGCGCCTCTTTGTTCCGTGCGCGCGCTGCAAGAATTGCTCGACGAGCCGGTCTGGTGTGTGCGTCGCTAGCACTAGGCGAGCGGACTCTGCCGCGCGACGTCGGTAGCTGTCGTAGTTTTCGACGACGTCGCAGACCGCCTCGACAAACGACGGACAGTCGGTAAAGGTCGCACCGCTGCCGGCAGGTACCTGATCCGCGAGCCAGGTGCCGGCTGGGACAACGCACGGCTTTCCGGCAGCCAATGCTTCGGTCAAAGTGCCCGACGTAGCGGCTCGGTAACGCGACGGCTCGTAGGGAAATAGGACGACGTCGGCTTGCGACAGGGAGACATAGTATTGTTCGGCAAGCAGCGGACCCTTCCTGCCTATCAAACGGACGAACTTCGCGGGGTACCTGCGCAGCCGGCGGAGCGCGGCGACGCTCTTGGGGTTGATGCTCGGAGAGGCGATCGAAGCCTGAAAGTGCAGCTCGACCTGGTCGCGAAGGCGTTGGTCTTGCCACAACCGCCTGGCCAGCAAGGGCAACCAATGAAAGCCTTTGTCGTCGCGCGGCGCGCCCAAGAACGTCAAGCGCAACGGCGTCCGCTCGATGCGTACGTGTGGTTGCAGTAGCCTCGACCGAAAGGGGATCGGCAGCACCTCGAAGGGTAACTGCGCGATGCGCTGGTACTCGGCCGCGAGCAATTCAGCGTCGGTATACAACGCGATGCGGCTCGATACACCCAGTTCACGGTATCGCTGAAACCACGCCTGGCACTCTAGTGCCGCTGGCGACCACCGGCAGGCATCGTCCGAACCAGAATCGCCAAGAAACAGTGGATTGCGAAACTCGAGGTGAAACACGGGGCAACGGGCCGCAGGGAATTCGTCAACCAATCGCCGAACGGCGACCACTTCGCGACCGTGTGCCGTGGGCAGATAGATATGATCCGACGCATCGACATCGAGTTGCCGTAGCAAAGCTCGCAGATCATCTTGAAATGCCTGCAACGCCGCTTGTTCGGCGCCGATTTGCGCAAGCACACGACTTGATGTATCGATGGCCGAGCGTTGAGTCCGCGAGCGACGCCAGGCGGAGCGCAGATCGAGGGCCATGCCAACCAGATCAGCGGCGAAGGCCGGCAACCGCGGGAGTGTCGCATCGAGCAGCGTGCGAACCTGGGCGCGAACGCCAGCGGGGCGCGCCCAATACTCAGTCCGAAACGCCGGATAGCTCGGCAACCAATCCGGAACTAAGTCCGCGGGACAATCGCGGTGGGTCGCCATCACCGGCGCCAGATCGAAGCGCACCGCCGACTCGGCTACCGCAACCGCCGTTTCAAAGTGGTGGCCACGGCAGTCTTTCAGCCCATTGTTGACGATGATCAGACGAGGCGCGCCCGGTCGCGGGCGCTCGAATTGTGAGGCCAGCGATGGCTCCGTAGCGGCCGAATCAGCAGTGCTAGCAGTCCGATGCGTCATGCGTGGACCAGAACAACGGCATGGGGTCGAGCGCGCAGTGGCAGCGTGGCGGACCATCCTTGGCGGATAGCAGGGGTGTGCGATGTTACTTGCGGCCTGTCAGGCTCACAAGGTCGCTTTGGCAGGCGAGCCAGGGGCCCCCCCTTTTAAGATTGCCCGGGATTTTGCGTCCGGGTGCGTCCGGGTGGCTTCAATATGCACCCGAACTCAAATTGAGGGCAAACCTTAGGGCGAATGTAACACTCCGCATTTTGCGTCCGGGTGATCGTCCGGTTTGCGTCCGGGCGACCCGTTTGCGTCCGGGTGGCGACGGTCGGCCAGATGGTTAGCGCGAACCCGCATCGGGTGCATCCCGCGGTTTGTACTTTTCAGGCGGCTTGGTGGTAGCATCGCTGGCTGGAGAGTCGCTCCGGGCGGG
>JAIESQ010000157.1 GCA_019745975.1 Pirellulales bacterium | reverse complement strand
GTCTTGCAACCGCAGCTTGAGGGAAGAGCCGTTTTTCATGGAATACCAGTTACCGACGATTTCTCAGAAAGTGCAGTACTTGAAACTCGCCGTCGAAATGAGCTGCGAGAGGGATCTCATGAATACGCCGCTCGAAAGTGCACCAGAATTACCGTTCTCACTCTCGGCGATACCGAGGACTTACCCGTTGCCGAGTGAATTGCGGCTGTGGATCGTGCACGTCGCATAGCTCGATTCCGACGCATTGCATTCAGCGGTCACCAGACATTAACATTTGCCCAGTAAGTTGGCCCCGTCGTCTAGAGGCCTAGGACACAGGCCTTTCACGCCTGCAACACGGGTTCGAATCCCGTCGGGGTCACTGACACAATCCTGGCACGGCGCGCCAGCGTCTGCCGTACGGCGCTTCGGCCCTCGCGCTGGCCGATAGGGACTCCGCGCGCAAGCCGTTGCTTAGCCAGGGTCGCAGCACGGACGTCGTCTTACGCGACCGAATCAGTATCCAGCGAGCGACACGGACGTCGGTCCAATCTCATGTCGAGCCCGCCAGAATCTCGCAGCCCGCTGGTCGACGAAGTGCCGCTGACAAACGTGCCCGTCGAAACTGGCAGCGGTACGGTCACCCCAGGACATCAATTGTCGATCCAGCGCATCTGGCGGCGCAGCCGCTTGGCGTTCGGCCTGGCCCCCGAGCAACTCGAATTGCTCGCTTCCAACGCAACCACACTGCGCTTTGCCGCCGGCGAAACGATATGCCGGCAAGGCGAACCGGGGCGGCATCTCTATATCGTCGCCCGCGGACGCTTGAAGCTCTCAATCGATCGCGGACGCGGCCAGTATCAATTGCTCGATTTCCTCTCGACGGGCGACCACTTCGGCGAGATTACGCTGCTCACCGATGGTCGATACCTCGCCACGGCCGTTGCCGCGACCGATGTCGAACTGCTGGCAATCGATCACGAGCATTTTCAAACGCTGATGCTCACGGTGCCGTTGTTCGCCGCCAACGTCAGTCGCTCGCTAGGATTCCAATTGCGCTACGAGGCGAGCGGGCGCCGCCGCCGCTGGCACCCGCGCATCGTGGCCCTGGTCAACTCGACCTTGCGCACGCAGCAGCTTGCCGGCGCGCTGTGCGAAGTGCTCAGCGAGTCTGGCCGCAAGCTCTGCGTGCTTTCCGATCGCGACGTTCGCTGGCCGGCGATGCACGATGTGCGCTATGAACAATTTCCCCCGTACCCAGACCGAACTGCCCGCGAGCGCTGGCTCGAGGAGCGACTCGCCCATTTGCTCGAGCGCAACCACCAGGTGCTGGTCGATGTGACGCAGCGTGGGCTGGAGGACGAATTGCCGGCGCTCTTGAGCGCGTGCGATCAAATCTGGTGGCTCGTCGAGCCGCGCTTCGCGGACGCTAGCCGCGAGAACCTGCGGCGGCTGTTCGCGGTGGACCCGGCCCTGGCGCCGCGCACGCACTTTGTCTGGATCCAGGAAGAACTTGATCGCTTCGCCCCCTGCGCCGGCGATCTGGAGATCGGTCGACCCGACTTCAAAGTCGTCTGGGGTGAAGGTCCAGCGACGCCAGGATCGCAGCACGATCAAAGCCTGCGGCGACTGGCGCACCACCTTCAGGGCTTTCGCGTGGGCATCGCGCTGGGCGGCGGCGGCGCGCGGGGCCTGGCTCACCTCGGCGTGCTCGACGAATTGAGTCGCGCCGGCGTCGTCTTCGATCTCGTGGCCGGCACGAGCATTGGTTCGTTGATGGGCGCGGCTTACGCGGCGGGCTGGTCACTCGACGATGCCCTCGACCGTTTCAGCGAAGACCTCACGCCGCCGCGCTGGCTGGGCGCCCTGCCCCGCGGCAACCAGTGGTTTTTGTGGCTGATGTTTCGCTTGCGCGCCTGGGAACGGTTGTTGCGCCGCTACGCGGGCGACACCCGAATCGAGCAATTGCGCGTTCCCCTGGCGACGATGACCGTCGATCTCGTCGAGGGGCGCGAAGTCGTCCGCGACCAGGGAGACGTGGTCCAGGCAATTCTCGAAAGCATCAATTTGCCGATCATTGCCCGGCCGATCCTGCGCGACGGCATGGCCCTGGTCGATGGCGGGGTGTTGAACAATCTCCCCGCCGATGTGCTCGCGCGCCAGGGCGCCGACTTGGTGGTGGGGGTTGATGTTGGCGCGCGGTTGTCACGTGGTTTTCCCGGCGCGAAGACTGCCTCGGCAGCTCGCCGTTTGCAGCGCCCACGTTTGTGGGACACGGTCCTGCGCGTCAATGAGGTGCAAGAATATCACGTCACCGCGCAGCGCACCCAGGCAGTCGACGTGTGGATCACGCCCGATACTTCGTTTTGCGAATTTGCCGATTTCAGCCGCGGTCGCGAATTGTTCGAGGTCGGCGCGGCCGCGGCACGCGCTGTGGTGCCCGAGATTCTGCAACTCGTCGCCGAACTCGAACGTAGTGCGTGAGAGGCTCACTCTGGGTGCCACTGCTGGCTTGTCCAGCAGTGCAAGCTGTAGGGTGCGTGAAACGCACCCTGGGCAGCGGTGTGCTGCGCACACCCTACAATGTGCCGGGGTTCACTCGAACCAGTTGTAGGGTGCGTGAAACGCTCCAAGGACGGCGGTGTGCTGCGCACACCCTACAATGGTCCGGACTCACTCGAACCAGCCGTGCAAAAACCAGCGGCGATCGTCCAGACGCCGAAACAACCAGTAACGCCGGCCCGTGGCCGTTTCAATCTGATAGTAGTCGCGCCGCACTGCGCGGCCACGCCACCAGCCCGTCTCGATCCGTTCGGGCCCCCACGAGCGCGCCACGCGCTCCTCGCCCCCCGACCAACGAAAGCGCAACAGCGGCCCGTCGGGCACGACCGACCAGGCTTCCACGGCCAGCGGCCGCCGCGCCAACCGCAGCGGCCGGCGAAACGTGACCGGCGCCGCGCGCCGAGGCTCCTGCGCTCGTTTGCGCCGTTGTCGTCGTGGTCGAAGGGGACGGGAGTCGTTTCCAGGCGATGACCTAACGCCCAGACGTAGACCGGAAGCGATTCCCGCCTCCTTGCTCCCAGTCGAGCGTCCCGCCGCGGGGCCGCTAAGCAGCATCGGCTCGTAGCGGCAAACTTGCTCGGGCTGCGCGTCGCTCACCAATCGGGCCCGCACGACGTTGTCGCCTCCCAGCCGGCTGGCGAGTTGATCGAGCAGCTCAGTCAGATGTCGCTGCCGATCGCGCGCCAGGTCGGTGGCGAACAATTCCTGCTGGCGATGCACCAAGGGAGCGCTGACCACGACGCGCAGCCGCAATGCGCTGACCGGGGCCGCGAACTGCACCTGCTCGAAGCGCAATTCCAGCAGGCTCCGCAGATAAGCGGCGTCGGCTCGCGGCTGTACCAGTCCCAACGGCACCGAGACGACCAGACCGTTTTCGAGATACAGCCGGCAATCGAGCGCCTGAATGCCGTGCCGGCGCTCGTCGAGCACGCGCGTCAGTTGTCGCAGCAGATCGCCGAGCACGGTCAGGAGCGGCTCGCGCGCGGCGAGTGGCGTTTCGAACGAACAATCGGCTTCCAGCGGCGGCAACAGCGACCGGCACACAATCACTTCGCGCGACAAGCCCAACGCTTGATCGAGCCGCAGACCGATCTCGGGCCCCAGCCGCGCGGGGATCGCCTGCCGCGGAAGTGATATCAACTGCTCGACACGCGCCAGCCCCAACTCGGCCAACAGCGCGAGCGTTCGCGCTGGCAAGCGCAGCGCCGCGACCGGTAGCTCCGCGAGCGCCGCCGCGCTTTCGCCCGGCGGCACGATGATCGCGCTAGAAGCGGTTTCAAAACCTCCTTGGGGTGCCACTGCTGGCTTGTCCAGCAGTGCCGTACCAGCTCGGCAGTTTATTTCCTCAGCGGCCACGTGCGCGCAGGCCCAGGCCGCGCCGATCGTGTCGGCCACGGCCACGTGGGCGCGCAGCCCGCGCCGCGCGAAGCCGGCCAGTATGCGTCGCGCGAGTTTCTCCTCGCCGCCGAACAAATGAGCCGAACCACTGATGTCCAATAGCAGCGTATCGGGCGAGGCCAACGGATCGTCGCCGGCCGGCGGTTCTTCCCAGCCGACCGTGGGCGTGAATCGTTGGCAAGCCGTGGCCAGCCGGGCTAGTGCCGCGCGATCGGCAACCGGATCGTGCGGCTCAAGATGCAAGACTGAAGAGTGCGTTTCAGAATCTGGTTTGTGTGCCACTGCTAGCTCGTCTAGCAGTGCCCGAGCGGATACCACACTGCTGGGCAAGCCAGCAGTGGCACCCGATGGCGAATGCATGCGGGTTTGAAATCGTCCTTGGGAGTCGGCCGGTTGCGCCGCCAGCGCCGTCGCTTCGGCCAGCGGCATGCCAGGCAGCACGCCGCGCCGCCGTGCCGCCGCCGAACATAAGCGCACGCGGGCCACCCCGCGCCCCGGCGCGACGTACATCACCACCGCACGCTCTTTAAGCTCGGGCCGCTCGCTGGCCAGCCGCTGCAATGGCCAACCGGGGAGCCACACGCACAGCACCCGTTTCATCGTCGACGATCAACTCCACGCTCGCGGGCCTGACGGCCGCCAGCATTCCCCCCGTGGCGGCGTGCCGACTGTGGAGCAGTTCGACGCGTAGACAACGACCCTCCCTGGCAGCCAACGGTTCGACCCACAACCGCATGTCGGCCCACGAGGGCAAGCGGCGCGTGGCGGCCGGTCGCACGACGAGACCTAGCGCGCCGCCACGTTCGGCGGCCAATTGAAAACGGCGAAACAAACGATTGTCTTCGCGCGGCGCGGCCACGTGATCGCAGCGACACCACACCGCCCCCACCCCGCGCGAACGCAGTGCCTGCTCGATCGCCCACCAGTCGTCGCGCTGATTGCGGGGGCGCACGATCACCAACCCCGCCACATCAATCCCCAAAGCGGCGGCGGCCGGCGGATAAAACTCCTGCTGCCGATCGACCACCACCAACGCGCCCCCCTCCTGGCACGCCGCGCGCGCGGCCACGAGCGCCAACACCCCCGCCCCGCTCCCCGCACCCGCCGCCAGCCATTCGACCAAGGTGCCACGGCGAAACCCGCGCTCGGGCAGCCAGCGATCGAACTCGTGGCAGCCGCTCGAAATTGCCCCCCCGAAGTCGACCTGCCGAGCCCCCTCCAGCCCTCGGATCTGCCGGGCCAGAAGCTCGACCATCTGGCGGCGCGAATTGCCGAGGTGCGAAGACATGACAGCATCCTCTTCAGGGAGGATAACTGTACATTTGTACCGTATCAACGTCAAGCCGGTGACCAACACGTCCGCTTCTCAGCCATTCCACGCGACGCTTAGGACGCAAAACCACCGTTAGGACGATCTAGGACGCAAGCGTTTTTCAATTTGCGTCCTAGAATAAATGCCTTCATTGCAAGTACTTAAGTGCTCTTAGGAGGCAATTAGGACGGTTAGGACGCAAAATTACGGAACATCTTATTCTGGGGGGGGGCCGACGTGCGCTCTTCCCCCGTGTCGCTGGAATGCCGGACCACCGACAGGCCATAATCCCCCAACACGCCCTGGGGTAACTCGTTTGCATCCTCGAAACTCCCACGAAAGCCCACTCGTGATGCCACGCTTCAACCGTTTGACTGCGTCTTTGGCCGCGTTGCTCGTCGCTTCACTCGCCTGCTTGAACGCCACGCGAAGCGCTGAACCGAGCGCACCCGCCCCGGCGCCAGCCGCCCCAACTGCTCCCGATTTCAGCTTCGAAAGCGGCACGCTCAGCGGCTGGACCGCCGAGGGAGACGCCTTCAAAGGTCAGCCCGTGCAGGGCGATCTCGTCCAGGCGCGCCGCGCCGACATGCGCAGCGCCCACGCCGGCAAGTTCTGGATCGGCACCTTCGAAGTGGCCGGCGATGCGCCCAAGGGGACGCTCACTTCGGCCCCCTTCAAAGTCACTCAACCCTGGGCGAGCTTTCTCGTCGGCGGCGGGCACCATCGCAGTTGCCGTGTCGAGATCGTCCGCGCTGCCGATGGCCAGGTCGTCTACGAAATCTCGGGCGAGAACAACGAGACCATGCAGCCGGTCGTCGTCAATCTCGCGGCGCTCGTCGGTCACGAGATCATCGTCCGGCTCGTCGATCAATCGTCGCTCGGCTGGGGGCACATCAACTTCGACGACTTCCGCCTGCACACCGAGCGGCCGAAGTTCGACAACGAGCGCGTGCCGTTGGCCAACGATACCTTCGTTCACTCTGGTTTGTCGCCCGAAGACGCCGCCCGTGCGATGACCGTGCCAGAGGGCTTTCACGTCACGCTGTTCGCCGGCGAGCCCGACATCGTGCAGCCGATTGCCCAGGCGCTGGACGATCGCGGCCGGTTGTGGGTCGCCGAAGCGTACAGCTATCCGCACCGCGTCCGCCAGCCCGACGCCAAGGATCGCATCCTGATCTTTGAAGACCGCGACGGCGACGGCCACTTTGACAGCCGCAAAGTCTTCATGGAAAAGTTGAACCTAGTGAGCGGGCTGGAAATTGGTTTCGGGGGTGTGTGGATCGGCGCCGCGCCCAACTTGTTGTTCGTGCCTGACGCCAATCACGACGACGTCCCCGACGGCCCGGCCAAAGTGCTCCTCGACGGCTGGGGCTATCAAGACACGCACGAAACGTTGAACAGCTTCATCTGGGGCCCCGACGGCTGGCTCTACGGCTGCCATGGCGTCTTCACGCATTCGCGCGTCGGCTCGCCAGAAACTCCAGCAGAACAACGCACGCCAATCAACGCCGGCATCTGGCGCTATCATCCGACGCGAAACCAGTTCGAGGTCTTCGCCCAAGGCACAAGCAATCCGTGGGGCGTCGATTTCGACGATCAGGGTGAGGCCTTTTGCACCGCTTGCGTGATTCCGCACTTGTTCCACATCATTCCCGGTGGGCGCTACCACCGTCAGGCGGGCTCGCACTTCAACAAGCATACCTACGACGACATCAAGACCATCGCCGACCACGTCCACTGGGCTGGCAGCGGCGGACCGCACGCCGGCAACAACCGCTCCGATGCCACCGGCGGCGGCCACGCCCATGCCGGCGCGCTCATTTATCTCGGCGGCCGCTGGCCAGCGGAGTACCGCGGTCAAATCTTGATGAACAACATTCACGGCGCGCGGTTGAATGTCGATATTCTCGAACCCGAGGGCTCAGGCTACGTGGGCCATCATGGCGCCGATTTCTTGCGGGCTAACGACGAATGGTCGCAAATCGTCAACCTGCAGACAGGCCCCGACGGCAATGTCTACCTCATCGATTGGTACGACAAGAACCAATGTCACCGCATCGAACACAACATTCACGATCGCACAAACGGTCGCATCTTCAAGGTCTCCTATGGCGACAATCACCAGGCACCCGCGGACCTGACGGTCCTTCCCGATCTCCAGCTTGTTGAACTACAGCTCAACCCCAACGACTGGCACGTGCGTCACGCCCGGCGATTGCTGCAAGAGCGTGCGTCCAGTGGCAAGCTGGATCCACGCGCAATCGAGAAGCTGACCGAGATGGCCTTCACCCATGCCGATGTCACGCGCCGGCTGCGCGGCCTGTGGGCGCTCTATGTCGTCAATGCGCTCGGCGAGGAGTTGATTTCGCGCGGCCTGGCAAACGATGAGCAGATGGTGCGGGCGTGGTCGATCCGCCTGGCGGTCGAGAAGCCTGACAAGGCGCTGGTGCACCTGCCGCGGTTGGTCGAGCTGACGGCCGATAAGTCGCCGGTGGTGCGCAAGTTTTTGGCTGCGGCCCTCGATCGCTTGCCACCCGACTCGCGCTGGGATGTGTTGGCCGGTTTGACCCAACATGCCGAGGACGCGAAGGATCACAATTTGCCGCTTTTGTATTGGTACGCGGCTGAGCCGCTCGTCGAGGTCGATCCTGCCCGCGCGCTGGCTTGGGCCGGCGCGGCTGCCGAGACTCGGCTGTTGGAGTTCACGGCACGTCGCGTCGGCACACTCAAAGACGCAAATGCGCTCGAACTGCTCATCGCTCAGTTGGGCAAGCTCCATGATCCGGCCCGTCAACTCGCCGTGCTCGAAGGAGTGCGATTGAGCCTAGCCGGGCGGCGGCGCGTCGACATGCCGCCAACCTGGAGCGCGGTGGCTATGCGGCTGGCGGCCAGCGACAACCCGGCGATTCGCGAACACGCCGAGTCGCTGGCCGTGACGTTTGGCGACCCCGCGGCGCTGGCCCGCGTGCGCGCCGTAGCGGCCGATCGTGCGGCTGACGTTGGAGCGCGCGTCGCGGCGATCGACACTCTCTTGGCGGTCAAGGATGCCGAGTTGCCGAAATTGCTGCTCGATCTGCTGAGCGATCAACCGCTGCGTTTGGCGGCACTCAAAGGGCTGGCCGCCTTCGACGAGTCGCGCACGCCGGCCGTGGTGCTCGAGCTTTATCAGCAGCTTTCGCAGGCTGAGAAGCGCGAAGCGCTCGTCGTGCTATGTTCACGCGTCGCCTATGCCACGGCGTTGCTGGATGCTTTGGCCGACAAGCGCGTCGCCACGGCAGATGTTTCGGCCGATCTGGTGCGGCAGCTTCGCAACCTGAACGATAAGCAGCTTGCCACGCGACTCAGCGAGGTCTGGGGCACCGTGCAGGATACTCCGGCCGATGCCGCACAGCGCATCGCCGAATACACCAAGCTGCTCGGCACAAAGCCGACGCAAGAGCCAGATGTTGCCCTGGGCCGCGCGATGTTCGTCAAAACGTGCCAGCAGTGTCATACGTTGTTCGGAGTCGGCAATCAGATCGGGCCGGAGCTGACCGGCTCAAATCGCGCAAACCTCGAGTATTTCCTCTCGAACGTGCTCGACCCCAGCGCGCTGATCGCCAAGGACTACGCCGCCACTGTGATCGCCACGACCGATGGCCGCGTGCTCACCGGCATCGTCCGCAACGACGATACCGATGCGGTCACGCTGGCCACGGCCGATGGCACCATCGTGTTGCCGCGCGACGAAGTTGACCAGATCGAAGCATCGTCCAAGTCGATGATGCCCGACAATATCTTGCAGCCGCTCTCCGAACATGAAGTGCGCTCGCTCGTGGCCTACCTGGCGATGCCTGCACAAACACCGCTGCTGGCCACCGCCGATACAGTGAAATCGATCTTCAACGGCCGCGACGTGACTGGCTGGACCGGTAACGCCGAGCTGTGGAGCGTCGACGGCGGAGAGCTCGTCGGCCGTTCGCGCGAACTAGAGCGGAACGAGTTTCTGGTGAGCGACCTGTTGGCGGGCGACTTCCGCCTCGCGTTCAAAGTCAAGCTTGTCGACGATCGCGGCAACAGCGGCGTGCAGTTCCGCAGTACTCGACTGGACGATGGCGAAGTGCAAGGCTACCAGGCCGACATCGGGCCGGGCTGGTGGGGCCGGTTGTACGAAGAGCGCGGTCGCGGCCTGCTGTGGGAAAAGATCGCCACCGACGCGGTCAGCACAGGCGATTGGAACGACTACGAAATCGTCGCCCGGGGGAGCCGCATCCGCACGCGGATCAACGGTCAGGTGTGCGTCGATCTCGACGACCCGCGCGGTGCCGTCCGCGGTGTGTTCGCGCTGCAACTACACGCCGGCGAGGCGACCGAAGTGCGCTTCAAGGACTTTGTCTTGGAGCTCGACCCGCCGGAGGAGGCACTGGCCGGAGCGAAGTAAAATAAGTCGCATCGGCCGACCCGAACCGGTCTTCTCTGGAACGAACAAGCGCATCACAGCGTCTCAAGCCCAGGGCTGGTCCGTCGTCGACAACTTCCACGGCATCGATCTTGCTCGGCCTGCCCTGGGTAGCTGCTGCGATCGACGCGAAGCAATGGGAAATCCAATGCGTCACTCGTGCCTCCGATCGCCTCAAGCAGCCATAGTGATTCTGATTTGCGCGATTGTGGGTTGCGGCCACAGCGGGCTTCCCGATCCCGCGCACCCCAGTCGCGGCTGGGCCAGCCGCGTCGATGCCGACGATCCTGCAACCCAGCGCGCTCTCGCACAGGCGCTCGAAGGCCCGCGTGAATTCTCACTGTGCCTCAGCGAAGGTAGCGGACTTTACGGCTATGACAGCGTGGTCATCGAAGGTGGAACATGCCGACTGCTGCTGGCTGAACCAATGCACCGCGGCAAGTACTGGTATCGCGCAAATAAACAATACGAGTTCCCGATCACGCCCGCTGAAAACGAGGTGCTGCTCGATCATCTCCGCGCCGTGGGAATACTTCCGCGAGGGTACGACGGCGGCTACGTAGACGGCACGCAAGTTTTCGTGGCGATGATCGTCGACGGACATCGCAAACAGGTCTATTGCAATAACTACTTCCCCAAGCAGGTCGTCAATCTTCGTAATTACCTGTTCAATGAGCTCGTGCCCAGCCATCAAGCTGACATGAAGATCACCGACGCCGAGCCGAACGGCACGATGAATCACCTGTGGTGACACGCAGGCAGGTCGCGGTTGTTGGTGACTTGCCGGCCAGCAATGTAGGTCGCTAAGATGGTTCACGAGAGGATTTCGCCATGTCGACCGATGCGAATGCCGTTTTCACCGCCGCTTTGTCACTAAACGAAAGCGAGCGACTCGATTTGGCGGCACGACTCCTCGACAGCGTCGGTGAGGATCGGGCTGGCTTGTCACTCGAAGACCCTGGGTTGTTGGCGGAATTGCAGCGACGCAGTGCCGACGCCACCGGCGCCATCCCTTGGTCGCAGCTTCGTAGCGAGCTGTAGTACTCGTGCGCGAAGTCCACTTTCATCGACTCGCCGTGGACGAATTGCGCGGGGCAATGCAGTGGTATGCGCAGCGCTCTGTCGCGGCGCGCGACCGCTTTCGCGCGGCGATCTTCGAGGCCGTGGAGAGGATTGCCGCGAACCCGGAACTACCGTCGCCGCTGGTTGCGCACTATCGCTACGTTCGTCCGCGCCGATTTCCCTACTTGATCGTCTATGAGATTCGCTCGGACGGCACGCCGTTCGTCGTCGCAGTCGCGCACGCGAGTCGGCGACCGGGTTATTGGCGAAAACGTGGCGGCGCAACCTAGCCGGTACGATTCGTGCCATGGCGAAGGCTCTTTTTCAAACGCGCTTAGTCAAGGCCGTAGAAGCCGCACGCGATTTTGCCGGGCGCTTCTACCTGGAGAACCTGTCCACGCCGATCCGCTGCCGCGTACGATTGAACTCCTCGTACGACGGTAATCCGCTGCCCGAAGACGAACGCGTCTACCCCGCCGACGGCTCGCTCGAACAACGGTTGGCCACGCGGCGGATGCGTGCATGGATAGCTCGCCTCGCCCGCGACATTCGCGACTACATCAACCCCGGAATCACGTCGCCGTTGGCCGCTTGCACGATCTGGTCAGGCAGGCCGCGCACGGTGCGCAGCTCCAGCGGGTCGACGAGCGTTTGCAGGACCGTGGCCACGAGGTGACGATTCTCGATTCGTTCTGAAAGTGGCGCACCGCCGTCGCGCGTCGAGCGGCCGATCACCTGCCCCATCCGCAAGCCGCCGCCGGCCAGCAAGAGCGGCGCCAGATTGCCCCAGTGGTCGCGGCCGCCGCTGGCGTTGATGCGCGGCGTGCGCCCCATCTCGCCGCAGCAGATCAACAGAATCTGTTGATCCAGACCTCGCCGGCCCAGGTCTTCGACGAGCGCCGACACCGCGTGATCCAACGGCGGGGCCGTGTAGCGCATCCCCTCGGGCATCGTGGCGTTGTTCACGTCGGCGTGCATATCCCAAACGAAGTTGGTCGTCACCGTCACAAAACCGCAGCCGGCCTCGCACAACCGCCGGGCCAACAGCAGCAGCTTGCCGAGCGTTTTGGCGTTATCGACGTAGTGCTGATAGTTGTTCCACTTGCGGTCGATCTGGTCGGGACGAACGAGCGGCGCCGTGTCGTAGCGGGCGATCGTACGTGGATCCTCGCGTGACAGATCGAACGCCCGGGCCATTTCGCCACTGAGCAACGTGGCAAAGGCGCGTTCGCGCAGCGGATCTGGCAGAGTGCGATCGCTCGCGCAATCAAACTGCCAGCGCGCCCGATCGAGCGCGGCGAGCACCGCGCGGCGGTCATCGAACCGATCGGGTGCCAGCGACAGTTCCAGATCGCGCTGAAAATCGTTCCCCGCGCCAGGAATGAGCGGTGCGACGGCGGCCCCCAGTTCGCCAGTCGCATCAAAGCGGCCGAACTGCGTCTGGTGCGGCCCCGCATCGGGATCGACCGCGCGCGGCACGAGCAGCATATTCGGCGGCATCCCGCTAGCTGTTCCAACCGGGCCGACAACGCGCGCGAACAGCGACCCGAGGTTCGCGCCTCCCGTGGCGCGGCCGACGATCGGCTTGATGTCGTGATTGGCATCGCCCGTGGTGAACGAGCGCACGATCGCGAGTCGGTTGGCCAGGGCCGCCAACCGTGGGAAGTTCGAGCCGAACGTCACGCCTGGTAGCGCGGTCGCAATTTCACCGGTCGCCGAGCGAATCCCCTCGGGAGCAGACATCTTGGGGTCGAACGTTTCAAACTGGCTCGGCCCGCCGTGCAAGAACAGAAAGATGACCGACTTGCCGGTGAACAGTCGGCGCTGCTCGCGCGCCTCGGCGGCTAAGAGCGGCGCGAGCGACAACCCGCCGAGCGCCGCGCCGCCGACGCGCAGGAACTGGCGTCGAGCGAATCGGCGGCGGCTGTCGAAGGCACTGAGCATCGCGAGCGCTCCGAGCGAAGTGCTAAGGGGCGTGCTGCCTTGATCCCATGTGCATGACGTTGTCGATCCACCGCTATGGTAGCAACTAACGTCGGTATCGACTATTTTCCGGCCGATTCCCTCCTCAACGCGGCCGCGTCGACGCTTGATTTAGTGCCGCGCAGCCATCCAGCCGCCGCTCGATCTCGACCAGCAATTCCTTGTAGCCTGGTCCGCCGATGCCGCCATAGCGCGACTTCAGGTCCGCTTCGGATAGCCCCTCGGGCAGATCAGCCGCGGCGGGAAAAATGTCGTCAAGCGTGAAGCCCCGAGCCAGCCGCTCCTGTATTGACCGGGCCGCGGCTTCGTCGCGCGTGGCGGCCACGGCCAGGCGCGTGCCGGCGCGATCGGCCAACAAGTCGGCGAACGAAAATCCACTGCCGCCGGAGCGCATATCCATCCGTTCCTTCATCAAGCCGAGCTGGTTGCTGGCCGCTTCGCTCGACGTGGCCGTGATCGCGGCACTCAGACAAAAGTGCCATGCCCAGTCAGGGCGACCGCGTAGCGTAACTTGTCCGGCCGTGCGTTCGGCTGCTTTGCGTTGGGCTTCGGTGGCAACCTGGCCGACGAGGCCGCCGACGCGCCGATCGCCCATGAGCGCCCCCAGCGCGATCAACGCGGCGCGGTTCTGGCGAATCGCATCGTCGTGCGTTGAACGCTCGTGCGCGAGTCGAAAGGCGGCCTGGACAAAGGCAGCAAAGCGCCTCTCACCGTTAGGGAGCTGCGGCGCCAACGCAGCCAGAGTCCGGTAGTAGTATCTGGCCGCTTCGGCAACTGCACGTTTTTCCGCGGCCTGTTGCGCTCGATCCTGCTGACCGGCGACGGGTTGCTCGTCAACTGCAGATGGTTCGCGATCGGGTTGATCAAACCCGCAGGAACTCGTTGTATTGTTTTCGGCGATCGCGGCCGACTCGCGGACGAATGATGTCACCGACACGCGGACTACTCGGTCGACTTCCAATGGCCTGTCGGCCGCATGCCGGTTGGCCAGCCAGATCGCCCCATTGAGAGCCGCCGCGAAGGTCGACCAGCCCAGGTACGGTATCAACAGCGCGGCAGCCGGCCGCGAGTGCCGCGCGAAAGCGAGAATCGTCGCCACGATCGCGATCCACAAGATGCCGATTTCAGGCAGCGCCCAACCCGGGCTGCGCAGCCCGAAAAACACCAAGTACCAGCCAATGTTCAGCAACAACTGCAAAACGAACCAAGCAAGCGCCGTGCGGCTGGCGCGCCAACCGCGGCGGGCGACCAACCAGGCCGCGACGCCCATCATCAAGTAGAGCACCGTCCACACCGGTCCGAAAACCCAATTGGGCGGAGTCCACGCGGGCTTGGCGATGGTGCCATACCAGCCGTCGACCGAGCCGGCGGTGAAGACCGCGCCGACCACCCCGGCCAGCAAGCACGCGGCTACGCAGCCCGCGAGCAACGCCATGTCGCGCCACGGCCGTGGCGGCTGCCACGTTCGACGATGATAGCTGTCGGTCGCCGCACCGTTTGTTCCGGCCGACATCACTGGCATTCCGCTCGTTTGAAGGGTAACAGAACCACGGCCCACCGCTGCACGCTAATTGTAATCGCCAAACACGAAGCATCGGCGAACGATATTTACCCCAGCCCGAATCACTCAGGGAGTGGTCGCCCGCGCGTTTCCGGCGCCAGCCAGATCAACACGAGCCCCAGCGCGTAAACCAGGCTCGTCGCTGCGGCAGCCTGCGCGATGCTGCCATCGAAACGCTTTACCAACGCGCCGGTTTGCAGGCTGGCGAAAGCCGCCACGATCCGACCGAAGTTGAACGCCAGCCCCTGCCCGGTCGCGCGCATGCGCGTGGGAAACAGCTCCGGCAAATAGAGGGGCAGCCAGCCGTAGAACGCGGCAGTGACGCAGCCGGCCAGCCCGATTACTGCCAGCATCGCGGCGTTAAACTCGCCCATCGCGCGAAACAAGTAGCCGCACACCAACAGCGAGCTCAGGCACAAGGTGAAGTAGACTGCGCGCCGGTCAAGGCGCACGCCAACCGCTGCACCCAGAAAGCTCCCGACGATCGCGCCGGCCGACGACAGAATGCTCGCCAGCGACTTGGCCCCGGGTTGGTCCACGGCAATCTTGTCGATCCAGGAGGGGATCCACTGTACCGAGCCCCAGGTGCCCACCAGCGCGATCGAGCCAAACGCGATGGCCAGCAGCGTCGTCTTGAGCTGTGGCCCACTGAACACTTCGGCCAGTGGCGAGCGCGTCCGCTCGACCACGGCCGATTTCCAGCGCTCCGATTCGGGGACGAATATACGAATGAAAAACGTCAGCGCGGCCGGCGCAGCGCCAACCAGCATCACCCAGCGCCAGTTCTGCACATCGGCGCGGAAGGAGAGCGTGACGATGCCAATCAAGAGAAAACCGACGTTCGACGCGGCGCCAATCAGGCCTGCCAGCACGGGCCGCGCGATGCCAGGCCACGTTTCCATCACCAGCGCCACACCCAGCGCCCATTCCCCCCCCATGCCTAACGCCGCGACGAACCGCAGAATCGCCAGGTGCCAGGGGGTATCGGCAAAATAACATGCCCCGGTAAAGACCGAGTAGACCAGCACGCTGGCGGTCATGGCGTGCACGCGACCGATGCGATCGCCCAACCAACCGAAGAGCACACCACCCAGCGCCGCGCCGACCAGAAACACTGCTGTGATAAAACTGAACCACTCGGCGATCAGGCCTTCCGAGGAACTGCCCAACAGCGATTGCAGCGCTGGCCGGCCGATGATCGGAAAGATGCCCATCTCCATCCCATCGAACATCCACCCCAGTAGCGCCGCGACTAAGGTGAGCCACTGCCCGCGCGTGATCGACTGTGACAGCGCCGCTGGCGCGGCTGCCCGCGCAAGCTGAGTATCCACGACGGAACGTTCGATCGATTCAGACATCACTCGAACTCGGGGAGCAAGAAGTTACGAAGGCAGTCAAACATCACGCGCGCCTCGCCAACGGGCGGGCACTGTGGCCCATGAGCGTACCGCAGGCAGCTCAGCGAAGATACTGTTCGCTAGACGCGCGAGCACAGCGAGCGACACCGTGCGGCTGTCGGCAGAAGAAGCGCCTACGACGCGCTCGCCTGGGCTGAGGCCGCGGCGGCAGCTTTGTCGGCTTCTGCCTTGGCCGCGGCGGCGCGTTCGGCAGCCTTGGCGGCAACCTCCTTCGCGGTAGCAGCAGCTTGTTCGGCAGCAGCCGTTTGCTGCTCGGCGGCCACGCGCTCGGCTTCGGCCGCTTTGACCGCCGCTTCGGCGGCAGCCACGGCAGCCTGCGCCGCGGCCAGTTGATCGGCGGCCGCTTTGGCGGCTGCCATCTTCTGAGCCAATGTCTGCTTCGCCGAATCGGCCGTGGCCACGGCCGCGGCGGCGGCCGATTGCGCCTCGGCGGCGGCGGTGGCGGCATTCGCGGCCGCGATTTCAAGTGTCGGCGGATTCATCGCCAGCGTCGCTAGCGCCGCACCATCGGCGCCATTCCACATCCGCACTTGGCCTGTCCAGTCGCCACCGATCACCCGCGCGCCATCGTGCGAAAAGACCGCCCGCAGCGCGACGTCGGGAAATGCCTCGAAGGCGATTTGCTGCGCACCGGCGGCATCCCAAGTTCGTACTTGACTGTCCCGACCCGAGGAAACCAACCGCCCGTCGTGCGTGAACTTGACCGAGGCACAGCCGCCGCCGTGTGCACCCCAGTTCTTTACTTGCTGACCGGCTTCCATCTCCCATAGTCGGATCGTCCCATCTTCGCCGCAACTGGCCAGCACATTGCCATCGAGCCGCCAGCTCACGTCGTTAATGGCGCCGGCGTGCGCCTTGAGATTCTGATACTCCCGCGCGGTGTCAGATTCCCAAACCAGCAAATCGCCACCGCGATCGGCAGTGGCTAAGAGCACGCCGTCGGGGCTGAACTCGACGGCATAGATCCAATCGTTGTGCTTGCGGATTTCGTGCAGCACTTTGCCGTCGGCCGTGTCAAACACACGCACCACGCGCCCTGGCCCGCCGAGCGCGATGCGGCTGTGATCGTCGTTGATGTCGGCCGCCAGCACGACGTCAACTTCCTCGCCAACTTCGACAGCGCGCTCGCCCGTCTTCACATCGAACACGACGACGCGTCCCGATTGTCCGCCGCGACCGCCGCCAGCCAGGAGCAGACTGCCGTCGCGGCTGAAGCGCAGCACATGCGGCACCCCTTCGGGGAAAGGCAGCACGCCCAGCAACTCAGAGGTGTCGGTGTGATACAGCGAAATCTGCTTGTGCCCCGCGATCGCCACCAGCGGCGCCCAAGGGCTGGCGGCTAGCGCCGTGATCGCCCGCGTCTTCGGCGTATACACGATCGGCTGCCGCGAGAGCCCTTCCGGCATCGGCGGCGGACCTTCGGGGCGGGCCGAGCCGCTGGTCGTGGCCATCTTCAACTTCGGCCTGTTCGAGACTTTGGCTTTCGAGCCGGCGTTTTCCAGCACGCCGCCGGCGATCCACGCCTTGATCGTCTCGAGCTTGGCGTCGGCCAGCTTGTCTTGCATCGGCGGCATCTTGGGCTCTTCCTGATGCGACACCAGCATCCAGAGCCGCGAGCTTTCCAGGTCGCCCGCGAGCACCACTTCGCCACCGGCGCCACCCTTGATCGCCGTCGCGTAACTATCGAGCGCCAGGTCGCTCTTGGCATTGTCCTGGCGATGGCAGCTAAAGCAGTGCTCGCGAAAGATCGGCCGCACGTGATCGTCGTAGGTGACCTTGGGAGCTTCAGCGGGAGCATCCTCGGCCGAGACGGGCCCCGCAAGCATCAACCACGCTGCCAAGAGAACGAGATAACGCAACCGCACGACACACATAGAAATAGCTGTCCTGAGATCAAATCGTGGTACTGCTGGGCAAGCCAGCGCTCGCGCCGCGAGAATGCCTCTTAATGGTTGAAAATAAACTCGCGCGAATTCAACAGTGCCCAAAATACATCTTCGAGCCCTTGTGCCACGTCGGGCGCCTGGCTCACCAGCGCGGTCAGCTTCTCGGTCTCCTCGGCGGTTGGTTTGCGAGCCAGCGAGCGGACATAGATCGATTCAATAATCTGCGCCGGCGTCTGCCCGGCGTCGAGCGCGCGCTTGAGCACGCCGCCCGCGCGGATCTTTTCCTGCACCGTCTCGCCATTGAGCAAGTGCAGCGCCTGCGACAATGTGGGATCGGTCTTCACATCACACGAGCAAACTGTCTGCCGAGCCGCCCGGCCGAACGTGGTGAGAAAATAGGTGCTGGTGCCGCCGTCGGCGATCTGCGTCGCCCGGGCCCCCAGCGGCAAGCCGCCGAACTTGTCTTTGGTCTCGGTCACCTGGCTAATGCAGTCGAGCAGGTTCTCCGAACGAATGCGCCGCAGGTTCGCATGCGCGAAGTTCTTTTCGTCGGTCTCGTTGCTGGCGTTGCGCTCAGTCGAGCGCTGATACGCCTGCGAGTTGCAGATATCGCGCACCAGTTGCTTGAAGTCGTAGTTGTAGCTGGTGAACTTGTCCCCCAGCGCCTGGAACAGCTCGGGATTGCTGGCCGGGTTGCTCACCCGGATGTCGTCGATCGGATCGACCACGCCCGTGCCAAGAAAGTGTGCCCACACTCGATTGGCGATGCTCGTCGCGAAGTACGGATTGTCGGGCGAGGCCAACCACCCGGCGAGCACCTCGCGGCGGTCCTTGCCGTTGACGTCGGGCGTGGCGCCCCCCAAGAACTTGGGGGGCATTGCTCGGCCACCGACCGGATGGTTCACTTCGCCGCCAAACGTGTTGAAGACGATCGTCTCGCGATAGTCTTCGCCGGCTTTTCGGCCAACCTGCGAGAAAAAGGCGGCAAAGCTGTAGTAATCGTCCATCGTCCAGCGATCGAATGGATGGTTATGGCATTGCGCGCATTGCGTGCGAATACCCATGAACACCTGGGCCACGTTCTCGGCGAGTTTCAAAGTGTCGGGCTCGACCTGAAAGAAGTTCGTCTGCGGATTCTTAAACGTCCCACCCGTGGCGCCGAGCATGTCCTGCACCATCTTGTTCAGCGGGACATTGTTCGAAATCTGGCTGGTGAGCCAGTTGTAGTACAGGAACGCCGCCTTGTTGCTGACGATCTGCGTGGTGCGGATCATCAGAAGCTCGGCCCACTTCATGGCCCAGATTTCGGAGAACTCTTTGCGTTCCAGTAAGCGATCGATCAGCTTGGCCCGTTTCGCCGGATCGGCGTCGGCCGTGAACTGGGTGTATTCCTCGGCAGTGGGCAGCAGGCCGGTGATGTCGAGTGTCACGCGGCGCAAAAAGACTTCGTCGCTGCAGATGCCGCTGGGCATCACGCGAATCTTCTGCAATTTCTTGTTCACCAACTCGTCGACGTAGTTCGTTGGCGGTGTGGTTGGGGCTTCGTATTGCAGTTCGGTCGGCAGCGCCAGCACCTGGCTACCGACCGTGTGTGTCGAGAAGCGGGCCATCACGAACGCCTCGCCGCGCGCGCCGGCCGTCACCAAGCCATTGACGCTGATCGTGGCCGAATTGTCGTTATTCGACAGAAACACGGCCAGGTTCGTCACGTCGCGATCCGTGCCGTCGGCGTACTTGGCTCGGGCGACCATTTGCTGCGTGGCCCCGGCACCCTCGAGCACGATGCTGCGGGGAAACAATTGAACTTCCACAACCGCCGGAACTGCGCCAGGGTCGTTTGGCGAACCTGCCTCGAGCCAGCGGCGCAGCGTTTGGCCGTACTCGCTATCGGCCTCGAAGCGCTTGCCGCCGGTGTGCGGCACCGCGCCGACCGACTTCTCGAACAGCAGGCTTTCGGTCGGCACGGCCAGGTTGATCCGCCGGGTGCTGATCTCATGCGTCAGTCGATGGTGGTCGCCGTCGGGGTCATAGCCGAACAGCGAGAGCATGAAACCGTCTTTGCCGCGCGCCGCGCCATGACAGCTCCCGGTGTTGCAACCGGCCCGCATAAATACCGGCATCACGTCAAGCTTGAAACTGATCGGGCGCTCCTCAGTGGCGGCCACCACGGTGACGGGCACTTTGGCCGTGTGGCCGGCATGCACAACGACGAGCTCCGTTGCTCCGTCAGCGACGGGATACATCGTATGCCCGTCGAGCTTCACGAGCGCTGGGTTGGCGATCGTCCAAGTGGCCGTTGACGTGACGTCGAGTGTGACATCGTCGGCGCGAGTCGCCTGCACCACGAGCGACTGCCGATCACGCAGCGTGTTCAGGTGCACGTCAGGGGGAAAGACCTCGACTTTGACGATCGCTGGCGGATCGGCGGCGCTGGTCGATGTGGCCGCCAGCGGGCTGCTCAGCGACACGACCAGCGCGCCAAATAGCGCGATTCCGATCAGCAATCTGCTGTGACTACGCATATCACTTGCTTTCAGTTGGAAATCTCAACAGTTGTCGATCGCTCGATCGGGCGAGCTGCCAGCTCGACAAACTCGTACACGCACTAGCCGCTGCCAGTTTCCGCCGGCGGTGTTCCTTCAGATGGCGGTGTGGGCACCGGTTCGGCGGGGGCGCCCTCCGCGGGAGCTGCTTCAGCCGGCTTCTCCTTGGCTTGCTCCTTCGCCTCCTGGCGATCCAGCCGCAGTTGTTCCAGGCGTGTCAGCCGCTTCTCGGGCGGCTTTTCTGGCATCGGAGCGGCCTCGGGCATCGGCATCGGCGCCGGTGCAGCAGCCGCCGGCAGCGGTGTATCGATTCGCAGTTCACCGCCACCAATCATGTGCACGATCGGCTCGTCGTTGATCGTGATCGTCACGCGCGCCAATAGCGTGGGATGCTTGCCGGCGGGCGAGTTGGCCGTGGTCTTCACTTTGAAGACAACTTCGGTCGATTCCTTGGTGATCTGTTGCGGCTCGGTTGTCACTTCGTGCGGCAAACCGAGCAATTCAACGGTCGCTGGACCTTCCCAGTCGATTTGCTTCGAGACGTTGATGACCACGTCAGTCTCCTTGCCTTGTTCGACGGCTGACGCCTGGAATGCCAGCGATACATAAGGCTCGGAGATCGTCAGGTTGGCCAACTGCGACGAGACCTGCACGGGGCCCTTCGGCGTGCCGGCGTCCCCCAACACAGCAATTTTGAAGGTGCGCAACTCCGCGCCACCGCCGGCGTTCATCGGAATGAGCGCTTCGGTCTGCCCCTCAGGAATTGCAATGCCGCCGCTCGAGCCGACATCGCCCGGGTTATAAAGCAGCCGCACGGCGATCGGCGCGGTAAAGCCCTCTTTGCGCGTGGCGCGAACTTTCAGGTTCATCACGCCCCCCCGCACCAGTGGCACCTTGGGCTCGACGATTTCGATCGCGTAGGGAATTTCGTCAGTGACGGCCGTGGCCAGGCTGTGCGTCATACGGTCCCAGACGCGGATGTTGTTCTGGCCGCGGATCAGCGACGTCTGCTGCACGAGGTGCCCTTCGACCGATTGATTTGGATCGGTCCAGCGGCCGTAAACGTCGACCAGCGCGCCGCCCAGCGGGGCATCGGGTGCGGCGGTCAACAGCACTGGCACCGTGGAGTGGTTGGCCGGCATGGGGACCGTTTCGAACGTGATGCCAGGGGGCAATCCCTTGAACTCGACCGAAAGATCGCCGCCGAAATTCGCCCGGTTGCCGGCAACCAACATCGCGATGCGGTTGCCGCGCGGCACCGGCGCCACGATGTCGACAAACTGCGATTGCTCCGGCAGGCTCGTCGTGAGCGTCGCTTTGACCGGCGTGATTTCGACGCGATATACGTAATCGGGCCCACCTTTGCTCAGATGGTCGCGGAGGTGCACTGTGTACTCTCCGTCGGCCGGCGCTTGAAAGCGAACGTAGCTGTCGGGGCCACCGTTGTCGTCGTTACCGACCACGCCGCCGCCGCTCGAATTCAGCACCGTCAGCACGGTATCGAGCGGCGAGCGCACCGTACGGGCATACACCTGAATATCGTAGACCTCGTTCGCCTTGCAGGTGAACTTGAAGCAGTCGATATCGCCCGGCGTTCCGATGATGCCGTTGAGTGCGATCGGGGCCGTGGCGGCAGTCGCTTCGGCCAGCGCATTGTTCGGCTCGACCTCCATCACGTTGTCGAGATCTGTGACGCGAAACACGTTGGCCGAGGGGGCAATCCCCTGGTCGTCGCGCGCGAACAAACCAAACGAGGGAGGCAGCAGTTCGGCCGGCAACGTGGTGCGCTCGACCTTCTCCCCCAGCACATCACCGAGATAGCGCACCTCAAGATCGGTACCGCGGCGTCCACCCGCCGGCAACACCGCGGTGGGGCGCGGAAACGTGCCGACGTGCAACCGATACTGGCATGCACCTGAGCCACCAAACGCGCTTTCGCGCACCTGGAAGATGTACTTGCCATCGGCGGGAGCGACGATCGAGACGACGCCATCCTGCCACACCAGCGGCGCGTCGTCGGAGTTAACCAGTTCGAAGCGCCCCTCATTCATGATCGCCAGGTACGGATCGAAGAAAGCGTTGCCCATCCGCAACCCTTCGATTTCGGCGCTCAGGCGAGTGCCTAGTTTGGCTTCGACGACGAAGTAATCGACGTCCTCGTTCTCAACCACTCCGTTGACGGTGACATTCAAGGTGATCGGCTGTGGTTGAGCAAAATCGCTGTTGGGCTCGGCTTCGCTCGCCTCGGGCATCGCCCCCACATGGAACGTGCGCAGGTTGCTGATACCGCCAGCGGTGCGAATCCGGAAGTCGTGGATTCCAATTCGGCAATCGGGCGAAATCACCAGGTGGGCTTTCACCTGGTTGTCGGCGGGCTCGAGCGATTTGATCTCAATCCCCGGCTCGTAAAGGAAAATGCCCTGCGCATCGCCGAGGGCCCCGCCGGGGAAGACGACATCGAGCTCGGTGCCGCGCTGCCCGCCCCAGGGACTGGGCAACCCGACCGATGGACTCGAGGCCTGAACAGGCACTGACAAGACGAGTGCCAAGATCACGGCGGCTAGCGCGCCAGCGCGCGGCGAGCGCAATCGCGGGAGCGCGACAAATCGTAACGCCATGGGAAGTTTGCCTCGGGGAGTCAAAGCGTAACTCTGGGCAGGAACGTCCCGGGGCGTCCGATCCACCGGTCGTACTCCAAGTCGTGTGTGTTCGCCCTCCTGGCGCGCGATGTTTCGGAAATCGTTGCCGTACCTGATGGCGTCAGGCAATCAACGTGTTGAGCAGTTTGCCGCCGTCGACGATCTCGATCGGCCGGTTGCCCGGGGCCATCAGCTCCTTGTCGGCGATGATGCCCAGTTGGTAGTAGATCGTGGTCGCCAGGTCGGCCGGCAGCACCGGATCGCGATCGGGCTCGCTCGCCGTCGCGTTCGAAGCGCCATGGATCACGCCGCGCTTCAGGCCACCGCCGGCTAGCACGACGCTGAACACCTTGGGCCAGTGGTCGCGGCCGGCGTCGCGGTTGATTTTGGGCGTGCGGCCGAATTCCGAGGAAACCATAACCAACGTCTCGTTCAACAGGCCGGTCCGCTCCAGGTCGCGGATCAGAGTCGCGAAGGCCTGATCAAAAGCCGGCATCTGACCGCGCATGCCGCCGGCAATTCCGGTGTGCATGTCCCAACCGCCATAGGTGAGCGATACGAAACGCACGCCCGCCGCTACCAGGCGGCGAGCCATCAGCATCCGCTGGCCGGCCTCGTGACGGCCGTACTCGTCGCGAATTGCCGCCGGTTCCGCGTCGATGTTGAACGCTTCGCGGGCGGCTTGCGAACTGATTAGGCTGTAGGCCCGCTCGTAGAACGTGTCCATCGCCTTGAGCGTGTCCGACTTCTCCTTGGCGGCGAAGTACGAGTTGACCGCTTCCAGCGCGGTGCGACGACGACCGAACCGCGATTCGTCGACCCCGCCTGGCAAGTTCAGGTCCTGCACGCGGAAGCCCGCCGCAGCCGGATCGGCCCCCAGGCTGAACGGCGCGAACGACGAGCTGAGGTAGCCTGTGCTGGCAAACTCGTTCGGCACGCCGGGAATACAGACATAGGGCGGCAAGTTGTTACGCGGACCGTACTCGTGGCTGACCACGCTCCCCATGCTCGGGAAGACCAGCGCGGGGCTCGGCTTGTAGCCCGTGAACATGTTGTGGGTGCCACGTTCGTGGGCCGCCTCGCCGTGCGTCATCCCGCGAATGAGCGTCAACCGGTCGGCCAGTTGCGCCGTTTGCGGCAGCGTTTCGCAGAAGACTTCACCCGGAATCGTCGTTTGCGCGACCCCCAACTCGCCGCGATATTCGATCGGTGCATACGGCTTGGGATCCCACGATTCCTGGTGGGCCATGCCGCCCGGCAAGAAAATGTGAATGACGCTCTGGGCCTTGGCCTCGATGTTCTCGTAGTGCTTTTGCTCAGCGCGGGCTTGCTTGATCTGAAAAAAGTCGGCCAACGTCAGCCCAACGCCGGCAACAGCGCCCACGGTGAGAAAGTTGCGGCGCCCAAGCGTGGGGGCCCCAACCGGGCCGGCGCACGCCGCGCGCTGGGGAGCCAATGTGGACGAACCTCGATGGAGCATGCCAGGATCTCCTTCACCGATCGGGAAACGGTGGTCGAATGTAATTCGCGCAATCGCACATTGCGCGATCCAAATGCAATTAGGTTTTCAATCGCGGCGCGTCTTGAACTTACTGCGGCGCTTCTTGAACCGCAGCTCGGGCTATTGCTCCGGCAACTAAAGCCGATAGCGGATCGATCCGCTGTCGGCGCCGGGCCGCATTTCGTTCAGGGGGGGTTTTTCGCTTCGGCGGGACGTCCCCGTGGGAACGCCATACTGGCAGGCGGGCTATATCTAAGCGACGAGAATAGCCGCGAAGCTAGCGGTTGTCAAAGGTCGGTGGCCCAATTCCAGCGCGTATCCGACCAGCCGGTATCGACTTACGCAAAGCCACAAGAGAAGTGGTGGCGGTCTCGTCGCAGAGACGAGTCCGGCTTGTGTAGCGACCGCCAAATAAAACAGAGCGTCTGATGACCGGGGTCGTCCGGCCGTCAGACGCTCTGATTAGCTTGATCGAATCGGCGACTCAGCTCGCGATTCTGCGGTTGTGTGGCTCGCCGGTCGTCGCCGCGTTCGGCGAGCTAAACGGCTCCAATTCGCCTCGCAAGACCACCATGTCGGCGGGCGCTTGTATCCCCAGCCGCACTTTATCTCCTGCCAAACGGACGACGGTCACCACGATCGCGTCGCCCAGCTTAATACATTGACTTTCGCGTCGGGAAAGCACGAGCATCGAATTTACCTCCCTGTATGATTCGGATGGAATGAATGTATGTTTGTTCAGTATCCGCGTCAACACATGCGCCGCATTGCGGAATCAAGTTGCGCGGAACCCGAGTCAGTCGAACGTGGCTTCTACCAGATCGAAGTTCACGTAGATTACTGACAATGGGAAGTATCGGCAGAATGATAGCGTTGGGTCGAATGCGTCATGTAGATAATATGAATGGAGTGCCCATCGAGCCACTTCGAGCTAGCGCGCGACGCACAATGGCGGCGCGTTTGAAGTCTGCTCGACAACGCTTACTTCTCAGCCGCGTAGTCTGAGAAACGCTTCTCGATTTCCGCATCGGTAGCGTTGCCGCGATGGAGGATCACGCGATATCGCAGCGTGATCGACTCTCCCGCGGCGAGCGTGTGCTCACCGCCAGTCCCCGCCACCTTCGGAAAATCATGCAGCCCGAAGGGGTTGGCCGCGAACAATCCGTAGGGACGCACATGCCACCGCGTGGGAAAGCGAAAGCTCTGCGGATGATTCAGGATCGCGATGCCAACGACGTCGCCATCGATCGAAGCATGATAATCGACCCACGGCGCCGGCTTACCCCAGCCCGAGTAGACAGGGCTGCCGGAGCGACTCATTTCTCCTTCAGCATTGACAATTTCTCCCTGGCCGCGGCGCTCCGAGTCCATCGCGGTTGGCACCCGCACGCCAAAAGTCCCTTCCTTCGTGTCGCCGAATTTGACCGGCCCGTCGCTGGCCTTCAGGGTGATATCGAAGTCGATCACCCGCTGATCGCCGATAGTGCGAAAGGTGTACGAGCGCTCGTCTTCGAGCACACGCTTGCCATCGGCCGCGAGCCAGTCGACGGCCACCACGATTCTACCCACCGCCCCGCTCTCGACTTTTCGATACTCGCGATGCACCGAAGTTCCGCGCCCGTCGCCTTCCGACCAGAAATCGACGCCATTGACGTCGCCATGCGTGAACCAGAGCGACCGATGGTGCGGATGATCCTGCTTTTCGCCTTCGATTTTCTCCATCGGGTAGGCGCGAGTCATCGGCTTGCCGGTCGGACCGACGATCGGCCAGAGAATCGGTTTGGGCCCCGATTTGATGAGATATTCGGTGAACCGTTGGCCGTCGAGCTTCACAGAGACGCCACGTTCGTTTTGTTCGAGTGCGAATTCGGCGGCGCGCGCCATCTGCTGGCCGATCATGGTGAAATACGACACTGCACAAGCGATTAGGAACAATGCGCGTCGCATCGGGCTCCTCCAAGCACTCGCATTCGGGGCAGTTGTTTCGACTGGCTATCGTAGCCGCCCGCCGAGCGGGGTGCCATGATAGAGGCCGACAGTTGGGAGCTCACGATGCGCGGCGCCTGGCGGCTAATAGGTTTGATTGTGCTCTGTCTGGCGGTACCGGCGGCGCCATTCGTGATCGCCGGACCGGCAATCGAACGAGCCATTTCCGACTGGTTAGCCGGTAGTAGTTCGCGCACGGCGATCGCAACCGCGGTCGTGGCAATTCTGGCCGTCGACATCGTGCTGCCAGTCCCTTCGAGCTTCGTTAGCACGTTCGCGGGGGCGAAACTGGGGCCGCTGTCGGCGAGCACGGCCAGTTGGCTGGGGATGACGTTGGGCGCGGGGCTGGCTTTCGGATTGGCCCGTTGGTTTGGCCGCCCCTTTGCCGCGCGATTGGCCGCCGTTGGCGACGTCGATCGCACTTTGGACCTGACCGAGCGGTTCGGCGCTTGGCTCTTGGTGCTCACGCGCGGCGTGCCGATTCTGGCCGAGGCCAGTGTCCTGGCGCTGGGCGTGTCGCAATTGCCGTGGAGCAAATTCCTGCCGGCGCTGGTACTGAGCAACTTGGGAATCGCACTGGTTTATTCAGTGTTTGGCCATCTGGCGCGTGAGGAGAACGCAACAGGGCTAGCGCTCGCCGCGTCGATCGCGCTACCGGCCGCCGCGGCTATCGTCGCGAGGACGTGGTTGCGGCGAGGTGTATCCCATTCGAGCAACCATCCCGAGCGCGCCGCGGAGAGCTGAGCGCGAGCAGCTCCAGCGGCATTAGAATTCGGTCCAGATTTACGAGTCGATGATCTCGGCAGGTGTAGTAGTTTGCCATGAATGCCAAAGCTGTAGTGACTTCGCTTTCCGAACTCCTGGGTGATTTGAGTCCTGACACCAGCGCCATCGCCACACGCGCCGCTGGCCCGGCCGGATCGCTGCCGCTCACGCCCGAACTGTTGGCCACCAGCCCTAGCGGCGACCTGTTCGGCATGTCACAAAATGCTGGGATGGGCTGGGATGTGCAATCAATGCTCGGCCCGCAATACCTGCTACTAAGCACACAGGGCGGTTTGCGCGCCGAAGACGGCACTCCCATCGCGCTGGGTTATCACACCGGGCATTGGGAGGTCGGGCTCTTGGTGCGCGAAGCGGCCCGCACGATCAAACAACTCGGCGGAGTGCCGTTCGCCGCCTACGTCAGCGATCCGTGCGACGGCCGTACGCAGGGCACCCGCGGCATGTTCGATAGCCTCCCGTACCGCAACGATGCGGCTACGGTCCTCGGCCGTCTCATCCGCTCGCTCCCGACCCGGCGCGGCGTGCTCGGCGTGGCCACCTGCGACAAAGGGCTCCCTGCAATGCTGATGGCATTGGCCGGCGCGCGCGACCTGCCTTGCGTGCTTGTCCCCGGCGGCGTGACGCTACCGCCCGAGGAAGGTGAGGATGCCGGCAAAGTGCAGTCGATCGGTGTGCGCTACGTCGCTGGTGAGATCACGCTCGAAGACGCCGCCGCGATGGGCTGCCGCGCTTGCGCAACACCGGGCGGCGGCTGTCAGTTCTTGGGCACGGCTGCCACGGCCCAGGTCGTCGCCGAAGCGCTGGGCTTGACACTGCCCCACGCGGCGTTGGCCCCGTCGGGTCAGCCGATTTGGCTCGACACGGCGCGGCGCAGCGCGCTGGCGTTGGCCGAAATGGATCGCCGAGGATTGAGGTCGTCGGATATTCTGACCGACGCCGCGATCCGCAACGCCTTGGCCGTGCACGCGGCCTTCGGCGGCTCGACGAATCTCTTACTGCACCTGCCGGCAATCGCCTTCATGGCCGGGCGGCATCGGCCGACGATTGAAGATTGGACCGAAATCAATCGTCGCGTACCGCGCTTGGTCGATGCGCTCCCCAACGGCCCGCAAAACCATCCGACCGTGCGCGTCTTCCTGGCCGGCGGCGTGCCCGAAGTCATGCTCCATCTGCGCGAATTGGGCCTGCTTGATCTTGACGCTCTAACCGTGACGGGCGAACCGCTCGGCCGCGTGCTTGATTGGTGGGCTAGGAGCACGCGGCGGACACAATTTCGCGAGCTGCTGGCAGAACGCGACGGCGTCAACCCCGACGACGTCATCATGTCCCCCTCGCGGGCACGCGAGCGCGGGCTGACGAGCACCGTCTGCTTTCCGCGCGGCAACCTGGCTCCCGATGGCTCGGTCATCAAAAGCACCGCGATCGACCCCTCGGTCGTCGATGCCGACGGCGTGTATCGCAAGACGGGGCCTGCCCGGGTCTTCTTGCGCGAACGCGACGCGATCGCCGCCATCAAGGGGCGCGATGCCCAGCCGCTGCGTCCCGGCGACGTGCTGGTGCTCATCTGCCGCGGGCCTGCCGGCTCCGGCATGGAGGAGATCTACCAGATCACCAGCGCCTTGCGCTATTTGCCGTGGGGGCGCGAGGTCGCGGTGCTCACCGATGCGCGCTTCTCCGGTGTCAGCACGGGGGCCTGCATCGGGCATGTTAGCCCCGAAGCGTTGGCTGGCGGGCCGATCGGCCGTGTGCGCGATGGCGACCAAATCCAGATTGTGATCGACCGCAACCGCCTGGCTGGCAGCGTCGATTTGGTCGGTACCGCCGACCGCCATTTCGGCGCCGAGGAAGGGACATGTGAATTGGCGCGCCGCGCGCCGCGCGACGATCTGCGCCCCGACCCCGATCTGCCCGACGCCACGCGCTTATGGGCGACGCTCATCAAGGCCAGTGGCGGAGTCTGGGGAGGTTGCGTCTACGACGTCGAGCGAATCGAGCAGTTGCTCGCCGCCGGCCAACGGGCGCTAGAAAACGATGTCGCCTGCGCTAACCAAGAGTCGAGCTTCCGGAAAAACTAGCGCGCGGCGCGAACCTTGGATGCCGAATTGGCGTCCCCTGGCTCGAAGACGTTGGTATCGGTTAGCCGCGGGATTCATCCCGCGCGCTAGCGTGCGCGATTTCGATATCTCTCACGGCGAACCGAAATGACCGAATCAATCAAGCAAAAAGTCCAAGACCAGTTCGGTGTGGCGGCCGCCGACTACGCCACGAGCGACGTCCATGCCAAAGGCGAAAGCCTGGGCCGCCTGCTGGCACTGCTAAATCCTCAACCCGCCTGGCAAGCGCTCGACGTGGCCACCGGAGCCGGGCACATGGCGCTCGCCTTGGCGCCACATGTCGCGAGGATCGTTGCCAGCGATCTCACCAGCGAGATGCTCGAGACCACCGCCCGGCTCGCCCGCGAGCGCGGACTGACGAACGTCGAGCTGTTGCGGGCCGATGCCGAGCATCTGCCGGTCGAAGACGCTTCGCTCGATTTGGTGAGTTGCCGTCTGGCCTTCCATCACTTTCCGCGACCCGACGTGGCCGCGGCCGAAATGGCCCGCATCGTGTGGCCTGGTGGCTGGCTGGCCTTCACCGACAATGTGACGGTCGCCGACCGGGCGGCCGCCGACTACTACAACGCCTACGAAAAGCTCCGCGACCCGTCGCACTATCGCGTCGACTCACAGGCCGAGATCGTCGGCCGCTTCGAGCGGGCTGGCTTCGAGATCCTGGCTTCCGAGCGGCTCAGCAAGGAATTCGAGTTCCACGGCTGGGCCGATCGGCAGCGCGTATCGCCGGCTGATAAGGAGCGGCTGCTTGACATGATGCGGCGGATACCACCGGTGCTCGAGCCGCTCTTCGCTCCCCGCTGGACCGACGGCACAATGTACTTTTCGCTCTGGGAATTGGTGCTCGTCGGGCGGAAACGCTAGCTATCGCTCGATTTAGCCTGCTATTTGACGGGGTCCACCTATCGGCGCCTGGCACGCCTGGCGGCCGACATTTTCTCGCCGCGCTCGGAACCAACAGCTTCGCCGGCGGTTTCATTAGCTTGCGAGCGCCGCACGCGCCCCAATCGGGCGCGACACTCGGGGGGACGCTCGCGTTGCGATAGAATTCTGGTTGGGCGGACCGTCGCTGCCCGCTCGAGACCGCACACCTTTCCGATCGGAGACACCGCCATGCGTAAATACTTCATCTTGATGGTCGCCTTGGCTGCTGTGATCGCCCTGCCCGCGCTCGCCTCGGCCCAGCGGCCCGGCGGCGGGCAAGGTCGTGGCCGCGGCATGTTCGGTGGCGGTTTCGGCAGGGAGGTGTTTTTGTTGAGCCAGGAGTCGGTCAAGAAGGAGCTGCAACTCTCCGACGAACAAGCCACCAAAGCCCGCGAGCTCGGCGATAAGCAGCGCGAGTCGTTCGGCAACTTCCGCGAACTGAGCCAGGAAGAACGACGCGCCAAGATGGAAGAGAACCGCAAAGCGCTCGACGCGGGCCTGGCCGAAATCCTCAAGCCGGAGCAAACCTCGCGACTCAAGCAGATCGCGCTGCAGCAACGCGGGCCGGCGGCGATCGGCGACCCGGCCGTGGCCACGGCACTCGATCTCTCGGCCGATCAAAAGCAACAAGTCACAACGATCGACGAGGCCGGCCGCGAGGAGCTCCGTGGCTTGCGCGAGGCCGGCAGCCCCGAGGAAGCACAAGAGAAGTTCCAGGCGTTCCGCAAGTCGCAGGCCGATAAGTTCCTGGCCGTGCTCACGAGCGCGCAGCAAGGCAAATGGAAGGAAATGCTCGGCGCCGAGTTCACCGGTGAGATCGAGCGGCCGCGGTTTGGTGGCCCGGGCGGGCCCGGCGGCGGCCGCCGTCGCGGCCAGGACAACTGAGCCGGGCCGCCATCGAATTCGATTGATACCATAGGGCCGTCTCGCTCGCGGGTTGCATGATCGCACCCGCCGGCGGGCCGGCCCCGATTCTCGCGCCATGGCCCAACTGTATAATGACTGAGTGGATCGGTAACTGCGCGTTCTATCGGGCATCCACTATGTCTACTATCGATGAATTGCACCAGCGTCTTCAGTCACTCGACCCCAGTGAGGCGCAGGAGCTGGCCCTACGATTGCTTGGAGATGAACTGCGAGATTCCCGGCAGCCAGAGGGCGAGTCGCCAACTACAACAGCTTCGCCTCGTTTCGTCATGTGGGCACTGCTGCAAGGTGTACTGAAACGTTCGCACGAAGCAGGAATTGAATCGAGTCCAGAGATTTGTGGTGGAGAGCCGCGGATCGTCCGCACGCGAATTCCTGTTTGGAGTTTGGTTCAGTTGCGTCGTCTCGGGTTGAGCGACACTGACATTCTCAAGAGTTACCCCACGCTTCGCGCTGAGGACCTCGTGCATGCTTGGGCCTATGCTACGTGGCGCCGGTCGGAGATCGACGAGCAGATTCGGCAGCACGAAGCGGCGTAGCCATGGCCAGGCTTTTCGCCGACGAGAATTTTCCACGGCCAGTTGTCGAGGCGTTGCGAAATCTTGGGCACGATGTCGAGACGATCCATGCGACTGGCGCGGCCGAAATGGCAGCGTCTGATCGCGATGTCTTGGCAATCGCGACTGCCAGCAAGCGAGCCGTCTTGACATCAATCGTCGGCACTTCGTTGCCTTGCACCAAAGCGGTGTCGAACATGCTGGAATCATTGTCTGTACGGCAGACGCAGATTTCACGGGACAAGCTTCACGAATCGACGTCGCCGTCCGAGAATTGGATTCGCTTGAGCGTTGCCTGGTGCGAGACAATCGGCCACCATCTTGAGCCGATGTAGCCGAATCCTCACTTGGCATCTCGACTCGCGGCAATCAGCTCCGCCGCTCCTTGACTCAAAAGATCCGCCGCCACGCGCCGGCCGAGTGCGTCCGCTTGCTCAAGCGAATCGGTCCCCGTGGCATGCAGCCGCTGCCGACCATCGAGACTCAGCACCACTGCGTCGAGAACCAATCGCCTGCTGTCATCGAGCTGTGCCCAAGCCCCGACAGGCGCCAGGCATCCTCCACACAATTCTGCCAGCAGCGTTCGCTCGGCAGTGACTGCCGCGCGCGAGGGTGCATGATCGATCCGCGCCAATAGCTCTTGCGTCCCCAAATCGTCCGTCCGCGCTTCGATCCCAAGCGCGCCCTGCCCCACCGCCGGCAGCATCGCTTCCGGCATTAGTTCTTCGGTGACTTCGCTCGCCAGGCCCAATCGCTTCAGACCGGCGCTGGCCAGCACGATGGCTTCAAACTGCCCATCGTGCAGCTTTTGTAGACGCGTTTCGACATTGCCGCGCAAGTCGAGCAATTCCAAGTCGGGCCGTACATGAAGCAGTTGCGCACGCCGCCGTCGGCTGCCAGTGCCCACTCGCGCGCCGCGCGGTAGTTGGCTCAACCCCATGCCGTCACGACTGATCAACACGTCGTTGACCGATTCCCGCTCCGGCACGGCGGCCAGGATCAGTTCCGGCGTTGCCTCCGTCGGCAAGTCCTTGAGGCTATGAACCGCGAAATCGGCACGGCCGTCGAGCACGGCTTGCTGAATCTCCTTGGTGAACAACCCCTGCGACTCGAGCTGGGCGACAGGTCGCGTCTGATCGCGGTCGCCACTGCTGGTCACACGCACCAGCTCGATGTCGACCGCCGCCACTTGCGACAACAGCTTGGCCACGTGCTCCGCCTGCCAGATTGCCAGGCGGCTGCCGCGAGTGGCGATGCGCACCTTCATCGCGCGGCTCCGATCAAGTGCGGCGCTGGTGTGCGCGCGACCGCGGCCACGGCGACCCAGCTCGCGCCGGCGCGCTTGAGCACGCGAGCGACTTCGTCGGCCGTTGCGCCTGACGTGAGCACGTCGTCGACCACCAGCACCCGGCGCCCCCGGAATTCGTCGGCCGGGCCGCGCACAGCAAAGGCGCCGCGCACGTTCTGCCGACGACGAACCGCCGCGAGGCCGCCCTGCGGATTGGTGCCACGCACGCGCACGAGCGACTCGTCGGCTAGCGGCGCCTGCATCCGCCGTGCCAAACGCGCCCCGACAACTTGCGGGCTATTCGTGCCTCGGCGCAGCCAGCGCCACCAGTGCAGCGGCACCGGCACGACGTAGTCGACCGCCAGCGTGGTCAGATCGGCCGCGCGCTCATACCAGAACAAGTCGGCAACCGCCGCCGCGAGCGGCTCGTCGCGAGCATGCTTCATCCTCAGCACGGCATCGCGGAGAGCGCCTTCGTAGCTCGCCAGCCGCACGACATGATCAAAACGAAACCGTCGGCCACGGCACTCAACACAGCCGGCGTCCCGCGCGGACACCTTCGCCGCGATCGACGACGCGCCGCCGCCCGCCGCCCCGCATCGCGCGCAGTAGTTATCAGCCCCCTGCAATAACTGACGCCGGCAATCGTCGCACAACATCAGCACGGCGCCAGCCGGCGGCTCCGCGACTTCGCACAACAAACAGCGCGGCGGGAATAAAAGATCAACGAACTGCCTTCCCAACACCGCGGCGCGCGAGGGGGCTAACCGTGCTTGCCGCGCGGCGCGCCAAGGGATCGTCGCTAGCAAAGGGACATTCAAAGCGACATTCTCGCGACCGCGATCAGCAGTCACCAACGCCCGGCTACCCGTGGTCCGCGACGTCCGTCACTTCGGCACGTCAATCTCGACCAGACGGTCGCCTGCATTCTGCCATGTCCGCCCGCCGTGCGCCTACGACTCCCAAGCCGGGCAAATTCGGCCGATCTTGACGCGCCGCAAGGGCTTACCTACGATTCGCCCCGCGATGCGCATCATCGACCGCTACTTGCTGCGCCAGTTTCTGCAAGTGCTGCTGATTTGTTTCTGCAGCCTGACGGGACTGTATGTGGTCTTCGATGCCTTTGGCAACCTCGACGAGTTCTTGCGGTACGGCGAGAAGCAAGGAGGCGTCGCTGCGCTCCTGGCCGAATACTACGCCTACCGCTCGATCTTTTTCTTCGATCGCACGAGCGGCATTCTCGCCCTCGTGGCGGCAATGTTCACTGTCACCTGGATTCAGCGGCATAACGAACTGACGGCGCTGGCCGCCGCGGGCCTCTCGACCGGCCGCGTGATGCGCCCCGTGCTCTACGCCGCGATGGCCGTGGCGGTGCTCGCCGCGCTCAATCGCGAGTTGGTGATCCCGCGACTCAGCGGGCCCCTGAGCCGCGACGCAAAGGACCTGTTGGGCGACACGGGCCGCGACTTGCAGCCAACATACGATCAAAAGACCGACATCTTCTTTCGCGGCCGCCAGACGTTCGCAAACGAACAAAAGATCGTCGAGCCGAATTTCCTCATGCCGCCAGGGCTCGACAACTATGGCAAGCAGCTCTCGGCCGGCGAAGCCTTCTATCGAGCCCCCGATGTCAACCATCCCAGTGGCTACTTGTTGCGCGGCGTCACCGAGCCGACGGGGATCGCGTCGTTGGCCTCCCTGCAACTGGGGCGCGAAACGATTCTATTCACGCCGCGTGACGCCCCCTGGCTCAAGCCCGACGAGTGCTTTGTGGCCAGCGAAGTCAACTTCGAGCAACTGACCGGCGGAAATCGTTTTCGGCAATTCTCGTCGACCCGACAGCTCATCTTGGGGCTACGCAATCCGAGCCTGGCGTTTGGCGCCGACGTGCGCGTGACCATCCACAGCCGCGTGGTGCAGCCACTGTTGGACATTACGCTCTTGCTGCTCGGGCTGCCGCTCGTGCTGGCGCGCGAAAATCGCAACATCTTCCTGGCGATCGGCCTTTGCCTGGCCCTGGTCACCGTTTTCATGTTGGTCGTGATCGCCTGCCAGTATCTGGGGGGTATCTATCTGCTGACCCCGGCGCTGGCCGCCTGGTTGCCGCTGTTGATCTTTCTGCCGGCGGCAGTGGGCATGTCCGACCCCCTGCGGGCATAGATTGGCGCTTCGTAGGGTGTGCGCAGCACACCAGCGTAACAGTTTGTAGGGTGTGCGCAGCATGCCAGTTCTACGGCCTAGTCGCTCGATTCTCGACAGTATTCCGACCTATTCACAGTCGTACGCGAGAGTGTGCGCATGAGGTGGTGGCTTCGCACCCCACGCGCGCGTGTACTGCCCCGCGCTCACGAATCTACGAAACGTCGACCATTGCCAGTCCCAGGGGCTCTCAACGTAGCCATGTTTGACTGGATTGAAGTGAACATAGTCACAAATCCGATCCAGATCCGACTCATCTCGGACCAAATGCTCGAAAAACCTTCGTTGCCAAATACCACGGTGACCGCGACGTGCCTGTGCGCTTTTGACTGCGACGGCAACTCCGCCGGCTGCGAGCCATTCGACGGTGAAATCTCGTTTGATTCGTCGCCAGCGATCCGAGTACGCGCAGTCTCCAGTTGGCATTGACCACACCATGTGTAGGTGGTCCCAAAGGAGCACGCTTGCGACAACGTGAAACGGCGAATCTTGTCTTACCCGACGAATTACGTCGCCCAGAAGCCTGCGAGCCCGTTCATGTTCGAACAGTCGGCTGCGTTGGTAGCATACAACCGTGAAGAAGTAGGTCCCACCTGGCACGTACCAACGCTTAAAATCGGACATACTCAATAACCTGGCTACTGCGGGAATTGACTGCCAGCCACACTACCAGACATGCTGGTGCGTTTCACGCACCCTACCAGGGCAATCGCATCTAAAACGCTTGAAACTCCGACTGTTTAGCAAAACGCTGCCTTGCAAGCACTTGGACGCAAGCTGCGACAGTCTCGATGAAAATGCAAACGTCTCTGAAACGGCCAAATGCTGCGGAGTTGCGAACTCCTACAAAACACGGCAATTAAGATGCGATTGCCCTGCGCACCCTACGAAGTGGACGCTATGCCCTACTCAGACACGGCGCCCTGGATCGACGGGCACACCATCGGTCAGGCATTGGCACGTACGGCCGACACTTACGGCAACAACGACGCATTGGTCTTTCCCGCACTTGGTGTGCGCTTCACCTGGCGCCAATTGGCCGCCGAAGTCGAGCGTTGCGCGCGCGGACTACTCGCGCTGGGCATCGAGCGCGGCCAGCATGTCGCCATTTGGGCGACCAACGTCCCCGAGTGGATCGTGCTGCAACACGCCACGGCCCGCATCGGAGCGGTGCTGGTCACCATCAATCCGGCCTACCGCCCGTTCGAGCTCAAGTATGTACTGGCCCAAAGCGATGCCGTGGCGCTAGTGCTCGTCGATCGCTTCAAGACGTCCGACTACTTCGCGATGTTGGCCGAAGTCTGCCCCGAGTTGGCCACGTCAACGCCGGGCACGCTCGCGGCTAGCGAATTTCCGCGGCTCCGCTGGGTCGTGTCGATCAAGGGGGACACGCCCACCGGCGCGATTCCTTGGAGTGACTTGCTGGCGCGCGGCGAGTCGATCGATCGTCGCCAGCTCGTCGAGCGCGAGCGGCAGCTCAAACCGACCGACCCGATCAACATTCAATACACGTCAGGCACGACCGGATTTCCCAAGGCGGCCACGCTGTCGCACCGTAACCTGCTCTACAACGCCTACTATGTCGGCGGTTGCCAGAACATGTCGTCGGCCGACCGCATCTGCGTCCCTGTGCCGTTCTATCATTGCTTCGGCTGTGTAATGGGCTCGCTCTGCACGCTGGTCTACGGAGCGACGATGATCGTGCCGGCCGAGTCGTTCGCGCCCACCCCCACGCTCGCCGCCATCGAAGCCGAGCGGGCGACTGCTCTCTACGGCGTGCCGACGATGTTCATCGCGCAGCTTCAAGACGAATCGTTCGCCACGCGCGATCTGTCGAGCTTGCGCACCGGCATCATGGCCGGCAGCCCCTGCCCGATCGAAGTCATGCGGCAAGTCGTCGATCGCATGGGGGCGCGCGAAGTGACGATCGCGTACGGGCTGACCGAAGCGGCCCCCGTGATCACGCAAACCACGGTCGACGACCCGCTCGACTTGCGCGTCGAAACAGTCGGCCGTCCGCTGCCTGGGGTCGAAGTCAAAGTCGTCGAGCCCGGCGCCACCACCCCGTTGCCAGACGGCCAACAGGGAGAACTTTGTGCCCGCGGCCACGGCATCATGCTTGGCTATTATCGCGACCCCGAGGCCACGGCCCGGGCGATCGACGCCGACGGCTGGCTGCACACGGGCGATCTGACCGTGCGGCAGGCGGGCGGATACTACCGCATCACGGGGCGGATCAAAGACATGGTGATCCGCGGCGGCGAGAACATCTATCCGCGCGAGATCGAGGAGTTTCTCTTCAGCCATCCAGCGGTCGAACAGGCCTCGGTGGTGGGCGTGCCCGACGCCAAGTTCGGCGAAGAGCTTTGCGCGTGGGTGAAACTGCGGCGCGGAGCCAGCGCCACCGTCGACGAGCTGCGCGACTATTGCCGTAAGAGCCTGGCCCACTACAAGGTCCCGCGCTACGTGAAGTTCGTTGAAGCCTTCCCGCAGACGGTCACTGGCAAGATCCAGAAGTTCAAGATTCGCGAAGAGATGATGAGCGAATTGGGCCTCGAGCAAGCCAAAACGGCGTGAGATTACCGGGGCGATTCACCGCCAGGTCGCGAAGGACGCAATGTTGTGCTGGTACCCCGAAGTGCTCGGGTGGCCCCGACCCTGTCGGGGTGCCGCAGGCACAAGAGGTCAGATGTGTAACCTTGGTAGCGCAAGTCGCGCCACAACGCCAGTGCGTTTGGACTTCGTGTTCTTGGCGGCTTAGCGGTGAGTTTCATGCCGGCGGCGCGCGATAGGGGTTGGTGTCTTCCGTTAATCGGACGGGCGCCGGAGTCAATTCAGGAGGCGCCTCGGCCAATACCGGAAGCGGCCGGACTTCGAATACGGGCGAATTGGCATGCTTCGTCCAGACTACCTTGGTATCGCGTAGTCCGTCGCCGAGGCGTTTGCCACGTCGCACACTGATGAGCACAAGAAAGGCGACGAATGGAATCAGGGCAGGTGCCCAGTTCCTGGCGAGCGAGTCGGTGAAAGTCGCTGGCTCGCCGGTGGCACGAGAATAAGTACGCAAGCCAAGCAGCCACTTGCCGGGAGAATATCCCTGGAAACCATCCTTTAGTGCCAAGACCAGATGGGCGGGTATGTTGATTAAGAACGCTAGCGGCAACAGCAGGTTGTCGAACTGTTCAAAAGTCGTTACCGATGCCAGTAGTGTGCTGAATGCGAGGAACAATGGAAATGCAAACGCCTGATAGATGGCCCAATCCACGAATGCGGCCCTGAATCGTCGCGATGCAAAACGATCGACACACTGACGGCATGTGAGTATTCCATACAGCTTTCGAGTCAGTATCCTCCTCGGCTGGCCACATACGGGGCAATACACCACTTGAACTTTCTCGTCCGCCATCGTCATGCCCCTTGGTGAATGTTACTGAGTTCGGGAGCTGCAGGCTTCGACTTGATCATGGTAGGTGCTTGCCGCGGCGGGCAGAACACCGGCGAGTCGGCGTAGCGCCACCACACGACGCGCGTTCCGGCCAGGTCATCGCCCCAGCGCGGGCCGCGGCACACTTGCCCGGCCATCAGCAAGCCGAGCGGCGGAAAGATCCCCAGCAGCATATTGCGCAGTCCCGACTGGGCCACGCCGGCCGCGCTCCGCGTACGCACATTCATCACGCGCAGACCGCACAGCCACTTGCCGGGCGAGTAGCCCGCGCAGCCATCCTTGAAGAAGTACAGAAACGGCGGAACCAAAGCCCCCAGGCAGATCGCGATGATCGCCACCACGACCAACGTGTCGACGATCCCCGGCGATGTGAACGGCCACGCGGCGGCCAGCAGGTACGAAGCGCCGACGCAAACTCCCGGCAGCACCAGATAGAACAACAGCATGTCGACGGCCGCCGCCGCCGCGCGCCGTCGGAAGAACGCCCCGCTGCAGCGCGTGCAGACCGGCACGCCATAGAGTTGTCGCGTACGCGAAGTCAGCGGGCGCCGACACAGCGGGCAGTTGGTGGCGGCTTCTGCATCAAGTGACATGCGAACGCGCCAGGGGACGCCAGTTCATTACTTCACAATGGCACAAGGCAATGATACGGACGGCGCCCCGTTGCCGCCATTCGCCGCTGGCGATCGATAGCGATTGTCGTGCCAGGCCGATACTCGTAGAATCCACGGCAAATCATGAATCCAATTTGCGATGACAACTCGGCATCCACGCCCCATTCCAGTCGCGAGTCGCACCTGCCATGCGCCGGTCGCCCCCGCCCCGCTTGCCCGGTGTGCGGCGGACGGCTAGTCGACGTTCGCGCCAAGTTGCAATGCGCCGACTGTCACCGCATTGTCGAAACCTGCTGCGAAGGAGGGCAGGGTTGACGCCCGCTCACCGGCCTGCTTCGCAAGTCCATCCGGATAGATTCACCGCACACTCAATTACCTGCCGAGCAACTGCACCATGCCAGCCATTAGCGACTTCATGGACCTGCACTATCGCCACTTCAACGCCCGCGAGACGGTCGCGGCCGCCCGGGCCTGGCGGCAGTTTCTCGACGAAGGCGGCAAGATGCTCGTCTCGCTGGCCGGCGCGATGAGCACCGCCGAGCTCGGTATTTCGCTGGCCAAGATGATCCGCGCCGGCAAGGTGCACACCATTAGCTGTACGGCCGCCAATCTCGAGGAAGATATTTTCAATCTCGTCGCGCATGACGAATACTGCGTGACTCCTCACTATCGCGACCTGTCGCCCGACGACGAAATCAAGCTGCGTGACTCGGGCTTCAACCGCGTTGCCGACACCTGCATCCCCGAGACGGTCATTCGCCATTTGGAGCATCGCCTGCTCGAGGATTGGCAGCAGGCAGGCCGCGAAGGCAAGTCGTACTTTCCCTACGAGTACTTCTATCGCTTGCTGGACGACCCCTCGTTCATGAAGCACGCCCAGGTGCCGCGCGAGAACTCCTGGGTGTTGGCCGCCAAGGAGCGTGGGCTGGCGATCTATTCACCCGGCTGGGAAGACTCGACGTTGGGCAACATCTTCACGGCCCGCGTGATCGAAGGCAAAGTCCCCACGCACGCCGTGGTCAAAAGCGGCACCATGCAGTTGGAGCATTTGATCCGCTGGTACATCGAGACCGACAAGAAGTCGAAGATCGGCTTTTTCCAGATCGGCGGCGGCATCGCCGGCGACTTCGCCATCTGCGCCGTGCCGTGCATCATTCAGGACCTCGAGCTCGACATCCGCTACTGGAGCTACTTCGCGCAGATTTCCGATTCGCCCACCTCGTACGGCGGCTATTCGGGCGCCGAGCCGAACGAGAAGATCACCTGGAACAAGCTCGACGCCAGCACGCCGCGGTTCATGATCAATTCCGACGCGTCGATCGTCGCCCCCTTGATCTTTGCCTACGTGCTGGGGGAGTAGCGGCAGGGGGCGTTTTCGCGAAGCAAATGTTAGCCGCGGAGTTTACTCCGCGCGCTAGCGTGAGCGATGTCACCCCTTATTCGTGACGCGCGCCGGGTGGCACAAATGGACGCAGCAGAACTCAAATCACTTTCTCGCGACGGTTTCGTGCTGCTTGCCGGTGTATTCGCTCGTGCGGAAGTCGACGACCTGGCTGCCGATCTTGATCGCACGCTTGAACAGCGCGCCGAAGCCGCCGGATCGATCCTGACCCGCTCGCGCCGCGTTTACGCCGCGCGCAATTTGTTAACGGTCTGGCCCCGCGCCCTCCAACTCACCGCAAACGTACGAGTTGCGGCAGCGTTGGACACGATCCTCGGTCCCCGTTGGGGCCTCGTGCGCGGGCTCTTGTTCGACAAACCTCCGGAGCAAAGCTGGTCGTTGCCCTGGCATCAAGACTTGACGATTGCGGTTGCCCAGCACCGCGATCCGCCGGGAGAGTTCTCCAAGCCAACTCTCAAGGCAGGCGTGGCGCACGTTGAAGCGTCGCGCGAGGTGCTCGAGCGGATGGTCACGGCCCGCATCCACCTCGACGACGTGACCCTGGAAAACGGTCCGCTCCGTGTGCTCCCCGGTTCGCACGCGCACGGCAAATCGCTGGCATTCGACGAGGTCGGTACGGCCGACGGCCCGCGGCCGCACACGGTGCTGGCTAGGGCAGGCGATGTGCTCTTGATGCGGCCCCTCCTGGCGCACAGTTCAATTGCAGCCGAAGGGGGCACACACCGACATCGACGGATCCTGCACCTCGAATTCGCCGACAGCGAATCCCTGCCCAACGACTACCGTTGGCATACTTTCGCTCGCTGTCCACGAGGTCAGCAAACAATTCCTGGAGTCAGTTCGACGCTTTCTTAGCCAACGTTTGTGCCAGGCGGCGCCAGCGAAACTGCCGGTAATGGAAGAACGCCCAGACGATCGCGGCGGCGATCGATGTCAGCCGCCCGGCGCGCACGTCGAATTCGTCGGTGTACCGGCAGCGCGACGCGTCGCACGGTTCGATCACCAGCCGGTGCGTGCAATCGCGCAGCAAGCCGCCATTTTCGCGCGAAAAGATTTCACGCCGCGCGTCGTCGAGCCGCACCAGTTGAATTTGATGCATCCAGGCCGGAACCACGTGGGCCAGCCACACACGCCCCACGAGCACGTCCCCCACGTGAAACTCGGCCGGCCAACGCCCCTCGGGCGCGACACCCATCAGCCCGCGCGTCACAAAGCGAAACGTGTCGACGCGCTTAAGCGCTTGCCAGACGACATCGGCCGGAGCGTCAAGTTCCGTTGTCAAGCGAATCAGCATGTTGTGGGTAGGCCTCGGTTAGCCACGGAGATTACTCCGCGCGCTAGTGACTGCGACATGGCAACTCATTGTGCGTGTGTCGACTAGGCGAATCGGAAGCAGCGCGGAGGGGGACAGTCCCGAATGGCATCAAGTTAAGCGCAAATACTGTGCACAGTTTCGTTAAGCATTGCTGCGATAGCAGATTCGTCGAACCATGTCCGCGCGCGAAACCCGAGAATCATCGCGACAGCGGTCTGATGCAAGCGTGCTGCTACAGCACTGCTTCAGCCCTGTGGCGAATCGACTTAGTACTAACTTGATGCCATTCGGGACAGTCCCCGCGCATAGCTCGGCCACGGTCCTTAGAACAACATCCGCTCGCTGGGGCCGGGCGGTTCACTCGCGGACGCTGTCACCGGTTCCACGCACTCCCGGCTGTCGTGCCGCGGATTGTTTACGTACGTTCCCACCGGTCGCGCGACGAGCCAATCGTCGGGGGCCGGCAAGAGCAGGTCTTCGACTTCCGCCGGAGAGCGAACCGCCGGATCGAGCCAGTGGTCATAATCTCGGGGGTCGAGGATCACGGGCATGCGGTGATGCAGCGGGCTCAAGGTGTGATTCGCGTCGGTCGTCAGGATCGTACACGAGAGCCAGGGGCCGTCGGGCGATTGCCATTTCTCCCACAGCCCGGCGAACGCGAACGGCCGACGATCGTGGCGCTCGATGAGAAAGGGTTGCTTGTGGCCGCCAGATGCTTTGCCAGCGCCGCGCTTAACAGCGGATTTGGCGCCAGACGCCGGCGCCGCCTGCCATTCGTAAAAACCGTCGGCCACCACCAGGCAGCGCCGCTCGCGCATCGCCGCGCGAAATGCCGGCTTCGTCGCTGCCGTATCGCTGCGGGCGTTGATCAATCGATTACCGATCGCCGGGTCGTCGGCCCAAAAAGGCACCAGCCCCCAGTGCACCAGGTCGAGATGTCGGCCGCGATCCTCCGCGCGCTTCTGCACCACGGGAACAAGTTGGCTCGGCGCGACGTTGTACCGCGGCTCCCAGTTGGGCACTTCGTCGAGCCCGAACAGCTCGGCCACCACGCGGGGAGAGCTACGCAACGTAAAGCGACCACACATCGCGTTCTCCCCTCTCCCCTTGCGGGAATGCAGGAACTGCTTGCAAGTTCATGCCAAGAAAACAAAGGGCCGGGCGTGAGGGGGTACTGTGCACGTTCGCCGCACGCAATGAGATCGGCGGAGAACTCGTGCCGTGATTACGTTGTCTGCTTCGAACCGCCAGTCAGCATATCACGCCCCCTGCTTCGTGGCAGGCCTTGGCCCCCTGCCCCAACGCGTATAATGTGCCCCGGTCGCAAGCCATTGCGCGGCGGCAATCTGCCTTTCGAGACCGAGGAAATCGCGACGTGACCGACCTGTTTGCCGACTTGAAATGGCGCGGACTCGTGCACCAGGCGACCGACCCGGCCCTGGGCGACTGGCTGGCCGTCGAGCCCCGCACGCTCTACGCCGGCTTCGATCCCACGGCCGACAGCCTGCACGTCGGCCACTTGATGGCGCTCTTGATGCTGCGCCGCTTTCAGCGCGCCGGCCATCGGCCGATCGCTTTACTCGGCGGGGCGACCGGCATGATCGGCGATCCCAGCGGCAAGAGCGAGGAACGCAACCTGCTCTCGCGCGAAGTATTGGAAAGCAACGTGGCGGCCATTGCCGAGCCGATGCGCACCGTGCTCGATTTCACTGGCCCGCACGCCGCCCACCTGGTCAACAACTACGATTGGATGCGGCCGATCGGCTACCTCGACTTTCTGCGTGACGTGGGCAAGAACTTTCCCGTCAACGTGATGCTGGCCAAAGACTCGGTCAAGCTCCGGCTCGAACGGACCGACAGCGGGCTGAGCTACACCGAATTCAGCTACATGCTGCTACAGGCGTACGACTTCGTCCACTTGCACGACCAGTTCGGCTGCCAGTTGCAGATCGGGGGCAGCGATCAATGGGGCAACATCACGGCCGGCATTGACCTCGCGCGGCGCATGCGGCAAGTGCAGCTCTACGGGCTCACCTATCCGCTCATGACCAAGAGCGACGGCACCAAGATGGGCAAGACCGAGGCGGGTGCCGTCTGGCTCTCGCCGCGCCGCACCAGCCCGTATCAGTTCTACCAGTTCTGGATCAACGTCGAAGACGCCGACGTCGGCAAGTGCCTGCGCTACTTCACTGAACTGTCGCACGATGAGATCACCGCGCTCGACACCGCACGCGCCGCCGATCCCGGCAAGCGCGAGAGCCAGCGCAGCCTGGCGGCCGAAGTCACACGCCTGGTGCATAGCGATGCCGGCCTGGCCGCGGCGCTGCGGGCGACCGAGATCTTCTTCGGCGCCGAAATCGATTCGCTCAGCGACGCTCAGCTCAGCGAGATATTTGCCGACGTACCAAGCAAGGAGTTGCCACGTGCGCGCCTCGACGACGGCAGCCTGTCGCTCATTGATGCCTTGTGCGAGTCGGGACTCTCAAAGAACAAGAGCGACGCCCGACGGAGCATTCAGCAAGGGGGAGCGTACGTCAACAACCGCCGATTAGGTGAAGTTGAAGCCAGGCTCGACGCCAGCCACCTGGCGAGCGAATCGGTCGTGGTGCTGCGAACCGGCAAGCGGAATTACGCGCTCTTGCGATTCGTGTAACTTCACGCTCCCACAGGAAGTCCTCCCAAGCCCACGGGTTGCAACCCGTGGGCTTGCCGTTGCTAGCACAGTCGAAAGCCGATCCGCCTGCGATTGACTCCCGCGGCTTGGTTCGCCTACGATCCGCGACCTGCAGGGGAGCCGACCGCCGAGCACTTCACTCATGTCTTCGCGTCGTGCACGCACGGCTTTTCTGGCGGGCGGCGCCGGCACGCTTTGTCTATTTCTCGGTGTGCTGTGGCTTGCTTGGCGGCACGAGCCCAGCTACTACCGTGAGGCGTTGGCCCTCGACGCGGCCGATCTGGCCCGCGGCAGCGACGAACTATTGGCCCACGCTGGCACCCTGGCCAGCGACGCCCAGCGCCACGGCCACTGGCGGGCACTCTTTACGGCCGCGCAAGTCAACGGCTGGCTGGCCACGGACGTGCCGCGAAATCATCCGACGCTCTTGCCGCCCGAACTGTGCGAGCCCCGCGTCGCGATCGACCACGGCGGAGTCTGGCTGGCCGGGCGCTGGGGCACCGGCCGCGCGGCCCCGATCTGTTCGCTGCGACTCGACGTCCGGGTGCTCGAACCGAATACGCTGGCGGTCCGCATCCGCCGCATGCGAGCCGGGCTGTTTCCACTGCCGATGCAAAGCTTGCTCGATGGCATCTCGCGGGCGGCGGCCAACCACGGCGTGCACCTGGCGTGGAAACAAACCGGCGGCGATCCCGTCGCCGTGCTGCGTCTGCCTTCGCTGGGCACCAGTGCCGCGAGTCTCGAGATCGAACAACTGCAACTCGCGGCCGGCGAGATCTTTGTCGCCGGTAAGACGAGCCGCGCGGCGCCACCTCCGCTGGTGGCCGATCAGCGTGATGCCGGCACCAACGAGAATCGCCAGCGCTGAAGCTGGGCACTTGCGCACGTCAGCGTGACGACGCCACGTAGCCGCCTGCCAACGACGTCGATGACGACTGTCGCGGGCTCATTTGTCAGCCAGCGATACTCGCCGGCGTCCCAGCGCGTCACCTCGCCGCGATCTCCGGAAACCGGTCCTTCGTAGTCGAGATACGCGATCCGATGATCGGGCAATTGCTCGGCGATCTGATCCGCTGCCGAGTCGGGTGCACGCTCCAACGCCCAGGTGCGCAGCACCCCATCGGCTTCGAGCATGAAGTCCCAGTGCGATGGCCGAGGGCGATCGTCGGGACAATCGTGATACAAAGCGACAAAGCGCGGCATGGCTCGATTATCGCGCCCGCGACGATCGACCGCGAGCGTCCTACTGCGCGACGAGCGTCGTCTCTTCGGCCGCCAGGAGCGGCTGCGCTTGACCGGCCGAAGTCACCTGTGCTTGCACGCGCACCTGGGCAGGGCGGTTGGCCCGCATGCGCACCTGGTACGTCAGCGCCTGACCGGGCCCGAGCTCGCGCACCGGTTCGAAAATGATCTGCTGCCCGTTGATCGACATCCCCGACGGCCCCCCCGCAATGTCGATTGGGGTCATTTCCGCCGGCGCCGTGGCGATCATCACCACGTCGCGTTCCGCGGCCTGACCGCCGTTGGTGACACGAATCTCGTACGTTCCTTCCTGCCCGACCGCCACGGGATCGCGGCGATCGGTGATCGTCAGCCGTAGGCCGCTGCCACCGCCGCCAGCGGCCGCTTCGACGACTTGCAGGCAGGCGTCGTCGTCGGCGCGGGCCCCCTCGCGCGTAGTGACCGTCACGCGATTGCAGGCGTTGGCGGCCGGCTGCACGCCACGGCATTGCACTTGCAGCTTGGCGCGGCGGCCAGGGGGAAGTGTGTCAATAACCCAGACGAGGTCCCTACCGACCGTTGTCGATTTATCGCTAGCAGCAACAGCGGTCAGCGCCGGGTCATAATTGTCGACAACTCGAATCTCGTTGACCGCCACCGCGCCGTTGTTCGTGATCGTGATGTCAAACAACGCATCTTCGCCGACGCGCACCGACGTCGGGCCAGTCTTTTCGACTGCCACGCTCGGCTGCGGCCCTCCGGCGGCCGGGGCTCCAGCCGGCGGCGCGACTGCGCCCTCGACGACATTGACGCACGCCCGCGCGGTCGCCCGCGGACCGCTGGCATCGCGCACGTCGACACTATTGCACTGCTGGCCGGCCGCGATCGCCCGCAACGTCACGCCGATGCGCCGCGTTTCGCCCGGCGCAAGATCGCCCAACGCGCGCTCGATCGGGTTGGCCGCCTGTTCGTGGGCGAAGCCAGGGTCGAAGCGATCGGAAATGCTCAGTCCCGACACCGGCAGCGTGCCGCGATTCGTGACGACGATCTCGAAGGTTATATCCTGCCCGACGCTCACGCTGGCCGGGCCATACATCTGCACATCGATGCCGGCCCCTTCTTGCACCGTGGTGCTGACGCAGCTTTGCGCGTTGAGCCCTTCGGCGGTCGACAGCGTGGCGCAGTGATTGATGATGCCCGCCTGATCGACGCGCACATTAAGTTCGATCGCCCGCGCTTCGCGCCCGCGCAAATCCCCGAGCCGCCATTCGAGCCGCGCGCCTGAGCCGCCGCTTGGCTCAGGCACGCTCGATTGGAATGTCAAACCGGCCGGCAACTGATCGCTGACGACCACGTCGCGGACCACTGCCTCGCCAGGGTTGCTGACTTCAATGCGATAGGTCGCCACGGCGCCCACGGCCGCCTGCGACGGGCCGGTCATCCGCATCGCCACGTCGGGGGCGGTCCAGGTCTTCGTGGTGCCCCCCATCCCCAGCACGAGCCGCTGCCCCATGCCCATGCTGACTTCGCTCGGGCGAATGACCTGAATGCTGATCTGGTTCACCCCCGGCGCCGGCTGCGGCTGAAAGATTTCGGCGCTGGCCTGCCCCAGATCGTTCGTGGGTACTTCGATTACTTTAGCGCCGTCGGGCGAGAAGCCCGCGTCGGGGCCGCTAGTGATTTCGTAGCGCACGCGCCAGCCCACGACCGGCGAGCGGTCGCTCGCCCGCTGCACCGTCGTCGTGAAGACGTGTTGCGTGCCGACGGGATTGACGGCCGGCGGCGGAAACGCCCATTGCGCATCGACCCAGTGAATCGTCGACGTGTGCTGCCGGCGGTCCCATTCGGGCACCTCGGGCGAAAAGACCGTGACATAGCTGGTTCCTTCGACAGGCGAAGTAACGCTCACCCAGCCTTGCCCGCGCAGCACGGCGACGTCGTCTTCGAGCGTGGGCGTGCCGCGCGTCAGCAGCACATAGCGCGAGCTGGTCGTTCCCAACGCAAAGGTGTTATCGAGCTTGCGCGGCCCGCCGTCGAAACTGGTCAACTGCCCCAGCGCGCTGCGGCGCCCCACGGCCATGAAGTAGCCAACGCTCCCCGGCGCCACGGTCCACTCGACCGGCTGGTCGGCGCGCAAATGCCCGTCGCGCCCGCACACGCCAGCCAGCATCACGACTTCGCTGCCGACCGGAGCGACCGCCACTTTTGGGAAGGTGAAAATGCTCGTCGGTTTAAAGCGCGTGTGCGCCGGTTCGACGTGGTAGTGCGGCTTGTGGCAATTAGCCAGCGCCTTGCAGTCGATGGCGTGCAGCTTGCACTTCAGGCAGCCGCCGCATTTGCCGTCGCAGCAACATTTGCCGAGGCTCGAGAGGTTGCAACTATTCCACTTCGCGCAGAAGTCGGACCAGCAGCCTGGCGTGGATGTCGACGCGCAGCCGGAGCCCCAGAACAGGGCCAGCAGAACTGCCCAGCGTGCGAGATTTCGTCCGTGAGAACCAACCATGGTCGCTCGTCGCCGCGCGAGGAGAGCCTCGCTCCCCCGCTCCGTCGTTTGCTCGTCCGGCGCGAAACCGCCGCCGCGAGCCCTGGGCGCTCCATGAGCACCAGGGCCGCTTTCGCGCCGTTATCAAAAAATAGCACGCAGATTGCCCCGTCGTTGTCTTTTTTCAACACGTGGCAAAAAGACGACAGCGCCCAGCCGGCACGATCGCTATGAACGCTACGACGCGTTGTTTAAAGCGCCTTGCACGCTGGGTGAACGGGTGCCATGTCCACGCTCGCCGTGGACATGCCTGGAATCGAGTTGGCATGGCCACTTACGGAGTACCTAAGTGGCCATGGCACCCAGTCCAGAAATTAAGCCCAAGGGTTGCAACCCTTGGGCTTAGAACGAGCGGTATTGAACAGCGCTCTGCTCCGCGGTCGCCCCTACCGCAGAAACTGGATGCACCAGTACGGCGTGCCATCGGCCGTCGTGTAGCTGGCGGCGCCCACCTTGGTGTATCCCTGGTGCAGCATGTTCGCGCGATGCCCCGACGAGTTCATCCAGGCGACGACTGCTTCGCGCGAGTCGCGCTGTCCCATCGCAATGTTCTCGCCGACCATGTCGCTGGTGTGCTGCAAGTTGCGGCTCCGTGTCATCCATTTGGCATGTCGGCGGGCCGATCGCATCAACCGCATGTCGAGCTTCAGGGGCCGCAGGCCGTGCCGAGCCCGCTCGCGGTTGGTGTGCTGGATGATCTTGTGCTCGGTCGGGTGCAGGCTCTTCTTCACGGCATCGTCGCTGGCGGCGACCGACATGGTGACCGACATCGATACCGTCAGCGCGAGATTGGCGAGCATCGCGAGAGTTCTCCGGGGTGCGTCTGAGGAGGGAGGGACTGGTGGGAAATCAAACCGCCGCGTTGCTCGCCCCGGGCACCGCGGCTCGGCAGGCTGCGCAAACCGCGCAGACTTTGCCGGTGGGGCCCGTAGCATTGCGGATCAAGCTAGCGGTTTCAAGGAGTCTGGCTCCTTTGAGATCGCTGACAAGAGAGGCACTGCCGCGCTAAATCGTTCGCCTTCTTGCTTTTGAAGTTCCATTTGCTATCGTCTGATCTGCCCAATTCAGGCAGTCGGATGTTACAGATCGAGCCGGCTGAAGTCCCCGGCTGCGGGCCGTTGCTGGCAGCCGCAACGTGCGGCCCGCTCGCCGCCCGGATTGGCGTCGACGCGGCTGACTACCCCCAATTCCGCCCCCCGCACCAGGAGAGTCCAAATCATGTCGATGTACATCGGTGAAGCGCTGACCGGCGAAGGCAACGAGATCGCCCACATCGATCTGCTGATCGGCGCGAAGGACGGCCCCGTCGGCGTGGCCTTCGCCAACGCCCTGGCGCGGCAGAGCGAAGGTCATTCGAATCTGCTCGCCGTGCTCACGCCGAACCTGGCCGTCAAGCCGGCCACGGTCATGATCACCAAGGTGACGATCAAAGGCATGCGGCAGGCCGTGCAGATGTTTGGCCCCGCGCAAGCCGCGGTGGCCAAGGCCGTGGCCGATTCTGTCGCCGACGGCGTCATCCCCAAGAACCAGGCCGAAAGCCTGGTGATCGTCTGCGGCGTGTTCATCCACCCCGAAGCTGCCAACGACAAGAAGATCTACGAGTTCAACTACTCCGCCACCAAGCAGGCGATTGTCAACGCCATGCAAGGCAAGCCGACGGCCGACGAAATGATCGCCGGCAAGGAAAAGGCCGTGCATCCGTTCCGCGGCTTTTAGTCTGCGCGTCGCGGCCGTGCCTTCGAGGACTTTCCCGATTTTGCTCGCCGGGTGCCACTGGCTCGGCCCTTTGGTCTCTACACATCTTTGCTAGCAAGGAAAACGCCGTACAAGCCGACGTGGCACGGCCATCCTGGCCGTGGTTCCTTCACGGGCTGGAAGCCCGTGCCACGGTGAATTGCAGCCTGCTAGCGGATTTGTGTCGATACCAATGGGCTCGGCCAGTGCGACCGTGCGCGTTGAGTGACCGCCGTGAGCAAGCCGAAAATCTTGCTGCAACTCGACAGCGATCCGCAACCCAGCGTGTTCGACGCGGTGGTGGCGCTCGACGCCGGCGTTGATCAACTCCTGCGCCACGGAGGCATGACGCCCGAAACGGTGCGCGAACTGGTCTACGGAGTGATTTTCACCCGCGGACCGGAGGACTTGCACCACACCGCGATCTTCGTCGGTGGCTCCGACGTGAGCCGCGGCGAAGCCCTCGTCAAGGCGGTCGAGGGTTCGTTCCTCGGTCCGCTCCGAGTGTCGGTGTTGCTGGATGCCAACGGCGCGAACACCACGGCCGCCGCCGCCGTGCTGGCCGCCGAAAAGCACTCCCAATTAGCAGATAGCATCGCCGTGGTCCTTGGCGGCACGGGACCGGTGGGGCGCCGCGCGGTTCATCTGCTGGCCCGGGCAGGCGCCGCCGTGCGGGTCGGTTCGCGAAATGAAGCCCGGGCCGCCGAAGTGTGCGCGCACGTGTCGGCCAAAGTGCCAAACGCCATGCTCTCGCCCTGCGGTACGGCCGCCGTGGACGATGTGGCCGCGACCCTGGTCGGCGCTCACGTGGTGATTGCCGCCGGCGCGGCGGGAGTCGAGCTGCTTTCTAAAGAGGCGCGCGATGCTGCCACCGCCCTGCGCGTGGCAGTCGATCTCAACGCCGTCCCGCCAGTGGGCATTGCCGGTGTCAAGCCACACGATTCGGGTAACGTTCGAGACGGTATCGCCTGCTATGGCGCGATTGGCGTCGGCGGCGTCAAAATGAAAATTCACAAGCAGGCGATCCGGCAGCTTTTCGAGTCGAACGCGCAGGTGCTCGACGCTGAGGAAGTGTTCGAAATCGGCCGCCAGCTCGAGTCATAACCAGATCGCTCCGTGTCGATCGAGTCGTCTCGATGCGCCACTGCTTCGCAGCAGCAGCGCCGCATCGCTCGTCCTCGAATCGCAAGCGTGAAGCCGACACCGTAGTTCACTGCTATGTCGCGCAGCACTCTTCCTCCCGGTCAACAGCTCGCCGCGCCCGGTCGCTGGCCGCAGGTTGGCGAGCGCGCGCCGCGCGATGACGCTTCGCCGTGGCGCGTCTCGATCGCCGGCGAAGTCGAGCGCCCGCTCACGCTCTCGCTTGCCGAGCTCGCGGCGCTGCCTCAAGTCGAGCAAGCGATCGACATCCACTGCGTCACTCGCTGGTCGAAGCTCGGCGTTAGCTTCTCGGGCGTACTATTGGCCGAGTTGCTAACAACGGCCCAACCACGTGCCACGGCGCGCTTCGTCTCGTTCGTCGCCCGCAGCAGTCGCGCTCATAGCACTTCATTGGACTTGTCCGATGCGATCGCGCTCGGAGCCTTCGTGGCGCTACAAACCGATGGCCAACCGCTTTCCTCCGAGTACGGCGGCCCGGTCCGCGTCGTTGTACCCGGTCGCTACTTCTACAAGAGCCTCAAGTGGCTCGAGCGAATCGACGTCTTGGCCGACGACCGACTCGGTTTCTGGGAAGCGCAGGCCGGCTACCACAACGTGGCCGATCCTCGGAACGAACAGCGCTTCATCGCCGCCAGCATTTCGCGGCACGACATGCAAAAGCTCCTCGCCTCGCGCGACTGGTCCCGTCGCGAAGTGCTCGGCGTCGAGGCGCGCGGGCTCGATCTGAGCGGCCTGGTCGCCCGCGATGCTATTTTGCGCAACGCGCATTTCGAGCAATGTCAACTGAGGGAGGCGGTGTTCGACGGCGCCAATCTGTCGAACGCCCACTTCGCCGGCGCCGACCTGCGGCTGGCCAGCTTTTGCCACGCGGATGCCGAAGGGAGCGACTTTGTTGGCGCGGATCTACGCGGAGCCGATTTCCGCGGCGCATCGCTCCTGGGAGCGACGTTCGCCGGTCCCGATGCGCTGGACGCTGCTTTTCGGCCGCCGGGTGCGAGTATCGACCGCACTACGCGGTTTGACAACGCGGCGTTAGCCGAACTGGCTCCGCCGCAAGCCGCGTTCGTCTTCGCGGCGCTACGCGGCTGAATGCGCCATCGCGCTAGGGCGACTGTGGCGCATCCGTCGTTTGTTACTTGGGATTCGCCGCTTCGTCGGCATCCGCCTCGTCCACGGCCTCCACGGCGTCGGTTTGCGGCGCCTCCCCCGCCTCAATCGCCTTGCCGCAATGTGGGCAGAAACGCGCGTCGAGCGGAGCCTGCTGGCCACAATGCGGGCACGCACGGCTCGACATCGCGTCGAGCAAGCGCGGCGACTTGACGACGAAGTTGTGCAACCGCCACGGCTCGCCGCCGCGCCGCTGCCAGACAGTTTCGATTCTCCCCTCCCCTTGCTCGAAGCGCGCCTTGAACCGCGCGTCGAGAAACTGGTCTAAGTTGTTCTGACGCATCACCAGCGATTCTTGCTGGCTCGACTCGAGTTTGCCCAATCGCGTGCGCACCAGCTCGCACAGTTGCGCGAACACTTCGGGGCTGGCCGCCTGACGAAAGCCGTCTGAGGTGCGCCGCTGGTAATAGGTGGCGTCGCCGCCGGCGGCGATCGAACCAAACAGCTCGTCGACCAGGTGCGTGGCTTCCTCGCCACCGCTCTTGAATGCGTAATAGGCGATGGCGCCGACCCCCCCGGCGCAGGCCAAAAACAACGCCAGCACCGCGCCGACGATCAACAGCACGATCAGGACGGTGCGTCGTGGTTTCGCTCCGGCAGTGGCCATGGTCGGCTCCTTCGCTGCATGTGGCCCGAACGCGCCAGTTCCCGCTGGGTCGACAAAGTAGGCAGTCGCGCTCCGATTCGCCCTTATCGTACGCCAAAACCGACTTTGGCGGCCCTGCCGGCGGCTGGCGCTGGCATCCCGCGGCCGGGGGATTTACGATGGTCAACGATACGTCTCGCCAACGCTTGCCGCCACCTGCTTTCCCAGTGAGGTTCGCCGCCATGTCCCGTTTCTGGTCACTGTTGACTGTTGTCGCTCTCCTGGCCATCGGCGTCGCGCGGTCGGCGGCCGACGAGTTGCCACCTATCGCCAAGCACGCCACTTGGGTGACGGCGCTGGCTTTCTCGCCCGACGGTCAGACGTTGGCCACGGTCGGCGGCGAAACGCTTTTGTATCGACCCGGCTACGTCAAACTCTGGGACGTCGCCACCGGCCAGGAAAAAGCCAACCTTGAGGGGCATGCCGCCTGCGTTTGGGCGGTCGCCTTTTCACCCGACGGCAAGTGGCTCGCCACGGCCAGCTACGATCGGCAGGTGAAACTCTGGGATCTCGCCGCCGGCAAGGAGCAAGCGACCCTCTCCGGCCATAAGAACTGGGTCACCTCGGTCGCCTTCTCGCCCGACAGCACCACGCTGGCGTCGGCCAGCGAAGACGGCACGATCCGGTTCTGGGACGTCGCCTCGGCTCAGCCGAAGGGCGCGATCGAAGGGGGTCACGCCGGCATGGTCCGCGGCATCGCCTGGTCGCCCGACGGCAAGCTCTTGGCCAGCGCGAGCTCCGACAAGCTCGTCAAAGTTTGGGACATCGCCAACAACAATGCCGAGAAGCTGAAGCTCGAAGGGCACACCGAGCCGGTCTGGTGCGTTGCCTTCTCGCCCGACGGCGCGACGTTGGCTTCCGCCGGCGTCGATCGCGCGGTCCGGCTCTGGAACGTGGCCGATGGCGCCGCCAAAGGCACGCTCGAAAAACACACCAACTGGATCTCGTCGATCGCCTTCTCTCCCAAGGGTGGGCAGTTGGCCTCCGCCGGCTACGACAAGCACGTGGTGTTGTGGGACCTCGCGACCGCTCAGCCCTCGGCCACGCTCGATGGCTTCGACAGCACGATCTGGAGCGTCGGCTACTCGCCCGACGGCAAGCGTTTGGCGGTCGGCAGCCAGCGTGAAGCGTTGCGCCTGTTTGCCGAAGTGACGATCTATAAGCCCCTCTACGTCGAAGAGAAGAAGCCTGAAGAGGCAAAACCAGTCGAGGAAGCAAAACCCGAAGGCGAAAAGCCGGCCGAGGAAGCCAAACCTGAAGAGAAGCCCGCGGAAGAAAAGCCGGCTGAGGAAGCGAAACCCGAAGAGGCGAAGCCAGACGAAGCGAAGCCCGCCGAAGAGGCTAAGCCCGAGGAAAAGCCCACCGAAGAAAAACCTGCCGACGAGAAGCCAGCCGAAGAAGCTAAGCCCGACGCGGCAAAACCGGAAGAAGCTAAACCGGCCGAGGAAGCGAAACCCGAAGAGGCCAAGGCGGCTGACGCGGCGAAGCCCGACGAAGCGAAGCCCGCCGAAGAGACCACACCCGACGCGCCAAAGCCGGCCAACGTCTGACGCGTTCACGAAACCGCGGCACTCTTGCGACAAACTCGCGCCGAGCTATACGCCGCCAGCGTTTTACAACTTGCGTCGCCGCCTAGCGATCAAGGATGATAGGCTCTCTAGCAGGTGTGCCAGGCCCGCTTGCGGCGACCCGGCGACAAGCTCATCGTGTCGCCCCCTGCGGGGCAGCCATGCGGCGCGGCACGACAACTCCCAAGAACGACGCGCCTGTAGCTCAGGGGAGTGCCAATTTGGAGTGCGAACAACCCCGGTTTTTACGGGGGTTTTCGCGTTTTCTGGGGTTTGCAAAGTGTCCCAAAATGGCCCAATTTGACCCAACTGGACACTTATCTGCACTTTCTGAGAACCGTTGCTGTATCAAGCAGCCAGAGCTAAGAGGCTTTCGGTCAGTTGGATGATTTTTCG
>JAIESQ010000050.1 GCA_019745975.1 Pirellulales bacterium | reverse complement strand
ACCCGCCCGGAGCGACTCTCCAGCCAGCGATGCTACCACCAAGCCGCCTGAAAAGTACAAACCGCGGGATGCACCCCAACTGCACGCAAACCCGCTTGCAACTCGCGGCAAACAGGAATAGTCTGCACCTCTGCGAGCGAAATACGCTTAGGCGTAACCGCCGACCATGCATGCTTTTCGGGGAGGCGCGTCCGCACGCTGCTGGCCCCTGCCCGCCGAACCGGAACAGACAGCATACGAGAAGAGGGAGACGATCGGCCCGCCGTCCGCGCTGTGTCGCGGGCTTGGCGAGGCAGCCGGTCGATGCGCGCCTATGCACCAGTCTGTGCGACCGCTATCTCGGAGCGCCTCCACGCTGGGCACGCGCACCGCGGGGGCCGCGCTCGCCACGTTGGCCGTGGTCTCGGCGGCGCTGGCCGCATCGTCGGACGGGCAACCAAAGCCAATGCCTGCTAGCGGCCCGAAGCCCGTCACGGCGACCGACGCCGCCACGGCGGCTGATATCAATGCCGACGTCGATCGCTCGGGCGTCGGTATCCGCATCCGTAGCTTCACGCTCCGCGATCAGCGCAACACCGCGGTCTCGTTGCAAAAACACGCCGAAGGCCGTATCGCCGTCGTCGCCTTCGTCGGTACCGAATGCCCGTTGGTGGCCCTCTACGGCCCGCGCCTTGCCGAGCTCGCCGCGGAGTACGAAGCCAAGGGAATCGCGTTCCTGGGCATCGATTCCAACGAACAAGACACCCGCGCCGAGGTGTTCGCCTGGTCGCAAAAGGCGGGCATCGAGTTCCCCGTCGTCAAAGATGTCGACTGCAAGGTGGCCGATCACTTCGGCGCCAAGCGCACGCCCGAGGTATTCGTGCTCGATCGCGAGCGCGTGGTGCGATATCGCGGACGGATCGACGATCAATACGGCATCCAGCGCGGCGCCCCCTACAAGCGCAACGAACCGAAGCGCCGCGACCTGGCGCTGGCCCTCGACGAGCTATTGGCCGAGAAACCGGTCAGCGTCGCGCAGACCGATCCCCCCGGCTGCTTGATCGGCCGCGCGAGCCTCGATCCGGGCAGCCCGCAGGACGAAGGCGAGGGCAGTTCGCCGCACGGCGGCCGGATCACGTTCGCCCACGACGTCGCGCCGATCTTCAACAAGCATTGCGTGCAGTGCCATCGCGCGGGCGAAATCGGCCCCATGCCGCTAGCCAAGTTTGAAGACACCAAGGGCTGGGGAGACATGATCCGCGAAGTGGTGAGCGAGCGCCGTATGCCTCCCTGGCACGCCGATCCCAAGTACGGCACGTTCGGCAACGACGCCAGGTTGAGCGACGAAGAGATTCAAACGATCACAACTTGGGTCGATGGCGGCTGTCCGAAGGGCAACGCGCGCGAGCTGCCCAAAGCGCCGAAATTCGCCGCCGGCTGGCAGATCGACAAGCCCGACCTGATCCTGCCGATGTCGAGCCAGCCCTTCCCGGTGCAAGCCGAAGGGACGATGGACTATCAATACTTCACGGTCGATCCCGGCTTCACCGAGGATATGTGGATCTCGGCGGCGGAAGCTCGCCCCGGCAATCGCGCTGTCGTCCACCATATCATCGTGTTCGTCGAGCGTCCCGACGGACGCAAGAGCGCGATCCCGATCGACGGCTTCCTCGTGGCCACGGCCCCCGGCGCCCGTCCGCTCGTGTTGCCCGAAGGCTACGCCAAGAAGGTGCCCGCCGGCTCGAAGCTCAAGTTCCAGATGCACTACACACCCAACGGCACGGCGCAGAGCGATTTGAGCAGCGTGGGCCTCAAGTTCGCCAACCCGCGCAACGTGCGCACATTGGTCCGGACCGATGCCGCGTTCAACATCGTCTTCCGCATTCCGCCGCGGGCCGAGGCGTACCCCGTCAACTCGATGCGCACCATGGGCAAGGACGTGCTGTTGGTTTCGCTCTATCCGCACATGCACCTGCGCGGTTCGGCCTTCCGCTACACGGCTCGCTACCCCGACGGCAAGGAAGAAATCCTGCTCGACATTCCGGCCTACGACTTCAACTGGCAGAACACCTACGAGCTCAAGGAGCCGAAGCTGCTGCCCAAGGGGACGGTGCTGCGTTGCGACGCCAAGTTCAACAACTCGTCGTCGAACGCCGCCAATCCCAATCCAAATCAAGAGGTGATTTTCGGCGAGCAGACTTATCAGGAAATGATGATCGGCTTCTACGACGTTGCCCTGCCGCGCGACGATGCCGACTCCGCCGGCGGACTGGCCGAAAGCCCGAAAAAGGGTCGCCGCGCGGCCGATCGCAAGCCAGCCCGCCCCCGCGGCCGCACGACGAGCGACCGGGGGTAGCGTGCCAACGATGAGTCGCGGCGATCAATCCGCCCCGATGAAGCCCTTTTGGATCACCGTTTGTAGTGCGCTTGCGACGGCATATTTTGTCTTCATCTGCCTACCTCGACGCCAGAGGTTTGATTTGGAAACCTCGGCGTCGGAGGTAATTGCATACGTCGTGTTCATGTTGGTGCTGACCACCGTCGTCTGGACTATCTCGGTTTTGGGCGACAAGACGTGGGTCGGCGTGGTGCCCTACGGGGTCACCTGCCCGAAGCCGCCATTCCCATCGGCGTGCAACAGCGGCGGCGCCTTTGTGGCGGCGCACACGGGCCCGACACGCACGACCGACCCCAGGTTGTGATTCATGCGCCGAATAATCCGTTCGGTCATACCGACGAAACGTATGGCGAGCACCCGGGCGGATCGAACGCCTTGTTTGGCGATGGCAGCGTGCACTTCATTCCCGAATCGTGCGATCCGTTTGTTTGGGTAGCGATGTCCACGCGCGACAGCGGCGAACCCTTTACCTGGCCCGGCAATTGAGCCGACAAGAAGCAACACCATGTACCGAAGTACGCTGACGCTGCTACCCCTGTGGATCGCGCTGCTGGCCTTTGCCGGTTGCTCGAAGCCGCCCCAAATCGTTGCCGACGAAGAGGCGATGACCGCGGTCGACGCGCTGTGGACGGCCGTTACCTCGCGCAGGCTTGAACTCATCGATCAATCAGAAGCCCGCTTGCGGCAATTGCGCGACGAATCGCATCTGAATGCCGAAGCCTTCGAGAACCTGGAAGGCATCGTGGGCAAGGCGCGTGCAGAAGATTGGGACGGCGCCGTCAAGGACCTGAAATGGTTCATCCAGGGGCAGCGCAAGGCGGCCAAGTAGCCATCCGACCCATCACCGGCTTCTGGTCCTATCCTTTGGCGGCAGGCGTGTTACGATTCTGAGTAATCAGGATCGACGGCACGCCTATGAAAATCCGCTCCACGACCATTCTCACGGTGCGTCATCGCGGCGTCGTGGCCATCGGCGGCGACGGCCAGGTGAGCCTGGGTAATACGATCATGAAGGCCGACGCGGTCAAAATCCGCCGGCTGTTGGATGGCAGCGTGATCACCGGCTTCGCCGGCTCGAGCGCCGATGCGTTCGCCCTGTTGGAGCGCTTCGAGGCTAAGCTCAAGGACTATCCGCAAAACGTGCCGCGCGCCGCGACCGAACTAGCCAAGGAGTGGCGCACCGATCGGGCTTTGCGCCGGCTCGAAGCCCTGCTCACCGTAGTCGACGCCCGGCATACGCTGCTGGTCACCGGCACGGGTGATGTGATCCAGCCGACCGACGGCGTGCTGGGAATCGGCTCGGGGGGCAACTTCGCGGTGGCCGCCGCCAAGGCGCTCATCGCTCATTCCGATCTGGGCGCGGTCGAAATTGTTCGCCACGCCCTGGAGATCGCCGCCGACATCGACGTTTATACCAATCGCAACCTGGTCATCGAGGAAATGCCGTGCGCGACCTGACCCCGCGCCAGATCGTCGCCGAGTTGGATCGCTACATCGTCGGCCAGAACGACGCCAAGCGGGCCGTGGCCATCGCCGTGCGCAATCGCTGGCGCCGGCAGCAACTGCCCGAGGATATGCGCCCCGAAGTCGCCCCCAAGAACATCATGATGATCGGCCCCACGGGCGTGGGAAAAACGGAGATCGCCCGCCGGCTGGCCAAGCTGACCGGCGCGCCGTTCATCAAAATCGAAGCCACCAAGTACACCGAAGTGGGCTACTACGGCCGTGACGTCGAGAGCATGGTGCGCGAGCTGGTCGAAAACGCCATCGGCCTGGTGCGCGAGAGCGAACGCAAGAACGTCGAGGACGAAGCCCACCGCCGCGCCGAAGAACGGCTGCTTGATCTCTTGGCTCCCGCGCCGCGGTCGTTCGACGCCACGAGCGCCGACAGCCCCGACACGCCCGAGCGCTACCAGCGGACGCGCGAGAAAATGCGTTCGCTCTTGGCGACCGGCGGGCTCGACGAGCGCAAGGTCGAAGTGGCCATCGAACGCAAAGCCGCGCCGATGATGTTCACCGGCATGGGCATGGAGCAGATGGACTTCGACCTGCAAGGGATGTTCGAGAAGATCATGCCCAAGCAGACCAGCCGGCGCGAAATGAGCGTGTCGGAGGCGCGCCGGGTGCTGTTCGATCAGGAGTGCGAGCACCTCATCAATCAGGAAAAGGTGAACTCCAGCGCCATCGAACTGGCCGAAGACTTGGGGATCATTTTCATCGACGAACTGGACAAGGTGAGCGCCAGCGACAACACGCGCGGGGCCGATGTCAGCCGGCAAGGAGTGCAGCGCGATTTGCTGCCGATCGTCGAAGGGACGACCGTGCAAACCAAGTACGGCCAGGTGCGCACCGATCACGTGCTGTTTATCGCCGCCGGAGCGTTCCATCGCAGCAAACCAAGCGACCTGATGCCCGAGCTGCAAGGGCGATTTCCGATTCGCGTGGAGCTCAAGGATCTGACGAAAGAGGACTTCGTGCGAATCTTGACCGAGCCGCGCAGTGCGCTCACCAAGCAATATGCGGCGCTGTTGGAGACCGAAGGGGTGGGGCTTGAGTTCTCGACCGATGGGATCGAGGCGCTGGCCGATTTCGCCTTCCAAGTGAATCAATCGACGCAGAACATCGGGGCCCGCCGGCTGTATACGATCATGGAGCGCTTGCTCGAAGAGCTGAGCTTCGACGCGCCGGACAAAGGTGGCTCGCAGGTGAAGATCGACGCGGCGTACGTCAGGGAGCGGCTGGCCGCGGTGGCCAAGGACGAGGACCTGAGCCGGTTTATTTTGTAGGGTGCGACAAGTCGTTCGGCTCAACGCAGCGATTCATCGCGCTTTTTTGGGCCAGCGGATCGACTTGAGCATCCTTAGCAACACAGGCTCGTGACGCGGGAAATCAGCCGTTGCCGCCGTATAGGCAATTGCGGCGCCGCGGCCGTTGTGCGGCACCGCGATCTGGATCCCACGCACCGGCAGTTCGTTGCGCTTCAGTACGCCGCGCCAGTCGAGCCGCCAGCCACGCTGCCCCGCGACCATAATCCGCTTCGGCTTCTGCAATCGCACGCGATCGTTTAGCAGCGGTAGCGCGGTCCGCATGCCCTCGATTGGTTCGTCGGGCGATTCCCAATCCGTCTCGTCGTCGCTGTTGGCCGTGAAGTTAATGCGGGCGCGAAAGCCCGTGCCCGGAGCGTAAACGATCACCTGTCCGAAGAGGTCCTGGCGCTCCCACTTGGCAGGCAGTTTGATGGAGAACCCGGAGGTGTAGATCGAGACGCGGCCGGTGGCGTCGGCGGCATCGGGATCGAATGGCGGCGCCTGCAATTCGGCGCTGGCGATGACCTCGCGCGCCGCGGCATCGAGTGTGCGACGCCCGCGCTGGCCGATTGCCAGCCGAAAGCCGGCGACCAGTTGCCAGCCGGCAACCGCGCGCACGTAGCTGACGTCGCGACGTTGCTCCCGCTCGTCGATGACTTCGACGAATCCGCACTCGACACCGGCAACCTCGCGCGGCCGGCATTGCACCACGCTGCGGCCCGGAGTTGGCGTGGCATCACGTTGGTCTGCCAGCCACCCGAGGAGCGATTGGCCAGCCGTGTAAAAGGGTCGTACAACGACGAGGATCTCCGGTGGCCCGTCGTTGTCGCGCACAGCGCGCAAGCCAAACATGCGCTGGGCCGCGCGCGAGCGATCAAGGCGAAAACCCGCTGGAACGCCAAACCTTAGCCGTCCACAACTCGAATCCCGCCCGGTCGCCGCGCCTGTAGCGCCAAGCGCGATTGGGAGCCAGGGAGATCGATGTTTGGATCCGGACATAAAATCGTTGAAACACAACTGTCGAGTTACTGCGCAATACTCCGAGCATGGGCCTTGGTAATCGCTTCGATCACTAGCCGCGTGTCGCCGCCGCGATAGTATCGGCGTGAATCCCAATCAGGCCCCGCGGAGAACGCACCGATGCCTTCGCCGGGGTCATACAGATTGATTTGAAGAGTTTTCCCATCGACTGTCTGGATTTCAAGTTCGCCGAGCGCTTGCCACTTCGAGGGAAGGTAGTCACGTTGTGACGGGCCAAGAGCGCCCAACAGCGCTGTCCATGACTCACGCGGCAGCTCGAAGTCTTCGACAGCGAAAACTCGCTTCTGCAGATAGCGACCTTTGATGCTTGTGATCTCGGTGGCACCGGGAAACTTAAATCCAGATTCAGGATAGCGCACTCGATCCGGGGGTGGGAAGAGCCGCCACCACAAAGCAACGACAGCGACAATGAGGAGAATCGCACCAGCCAGGCAGGTGGCGCAGCCGCGACGTGTTTTATTTCTGTCTGCAGGCATAATCGGGTAGTCTACGCGATGTGGCTTGCGAACCAATCCGCGATGATCGATCCTAGCCCGCAGTGTGCCTTGGACATTGCTGCTCAAGCAATATGCCTGCCGCGACCAAGCATCCCCGCTTTCAATTCTCGCTCCGCACGCTGCTCTTGGGCACGTCGCTCGTCGTGCCTGGCTTGTATGCGCTAGGGCTGAGCCTGGACGTCGAGGCGGCAGCGCTGGCGCTGAGCTTGGGGTTGATCGCCGCCATCTTTGCGATCTTCATGGCGGTCTACTTGCTTTTGTTCATGATCGTGATTCGCGCGATCCAGGTGTTGCTCGATCTGGCCGCGCTCGTGGTCAGCCAGTTTGAACCGCTGACTCACCGGCCCGAGACGGTGCGTGAGCCGCGCGCAGGGCCGCCCTCTGATTGATTCAAAAGCAATAGGTACCGTAGAGTCGGGCGCTGGTCGGCTCGCGCGCTAGCCGCGGTCGAAATGGCCGCCTGCACTTGCGGCGCTGGCCTGGCGCACCGTGGGCGAAGACCCGCCGATCGGCGGGAGTCGCATGATGTCGACCGCTTCGCTCGAGCTGGCAGCCGTGTCCAGGCGACGCGGCTCTTGAGCGGCCGTGTGGGCGTGCGACGTGGACGACGCCACGTCGCTGGCGTGCGAACTGTCGCTCGGTGCCGCCGGCGAACGCGGCTCAACGACACGAATGCGCGTACCGCGCCGCGTGCGCACCTCGGTCGACGCGTCGGCCGTGGTTGCGAGGGAAGAATTCGGCGCGCTATCCGAGGTATGCGCGGCGGCCGAAGCCGGCGCCTCCCCGCTGCCGCCATGCGCCGCGACTTGCTGGTTCGTGGCACTCGCCGCGCCGGGCGTCACGCCGCTGCCGCGAAATTCAAACGTCCCCCCGGGCTGGTACGTCGGCCCCGCCGGCGTGGAGACTGGCGGCGGTGTCGTCGGAGGCGCGCCTGCCGCTCCGGTATATCCAGGCACGCCAGGATTCGTCGGTGCGCTGGTATTCGGCAGGATGGTCTGTCCCGGCGCCGGGTTGTAGTAGGGCTGGGCCGGCGTGCTGCTGTAGAGCGGCGCTTCGGCATTTGCCGAACCGGGCGGCGGCACCGTCAGCGGGAACGGATTGTTCATGGGCGCTTGCGACTTGCAACCTGCGGCGGCAACCAGCGCGGCGACCAGCAATGTCAGACGGAATTTCATCTGCGAATCCCTTCGCGCACCTTGGGAGGGCTGCGGAGAGTACCAATTCGGCCCGCTGCGTCCAGAGCGGTTTGCCCGCTAGCACGGCTAGCTGCAGCCGTGCATACTTCGCCCATGTGAATTGCGTTTGCTTCCGACCTCGGTCGGGCGACGTGAAGAGACCGTCATTCGGAGAGCGTCATGCTAGCAGCGACCAATGGCTATGCGAGAAGCACGAGTCTACCAGCGCGCGCGTGCGCGGCGCTGGTTGGGGCCGCGCTACTTACCGGCGCGGCAACCAGCTCGGCCATCGAACTGCGCGAAGCCGTCGTGGCGGTCCCCAAGCAGCAATCGCCTCAGGCGACCAAGGCGGTCGCCATGCTCGTCGATGAAGTCCACAAGCGCACCGGTATCCGCTGGCAGGTAAGCGAGCTCGGGCACGACGCCCTTTCAACGGCCATCGTCATCATGCGCGCCGATGGTCGCTCGGTCGCCAGCGGCGGCCCCGAGAGTTTCCAGATCAAAGTCGCACAGAAAAACCAGGCCACACGCGTCGAGATCATCGGCCGCGACGACCGCGGGATTCTGTTCGGCATCGGGCAGCTTTTGCGGGCGATGCGCTTGAGCGCCGGCAGCATCACCATCGACGACGACTATGCGGTGGCCACGTCCCCAAAATACCCCTTGCGCGGGCATCAACTCGGCTATCGCCCCAAGACAAACTCCTACGACGCGTGGGACCTGCCGCAGTGGGAGCAGTACTACCGCGACCTGGCCGTGTTCGGCTGCAACGCCGTGGAGCTCGTCCCCCCGCGCACCGACGACGCGGCCACGAGCCCACACTTTCCCCGGCCGCAATTGGAAATGATGACCGGCATGTCGAAGCTGGCCGACGACTACGGGCTCGACGTCTGGATTTGGTATCCTGCGCTCGACAAGGACTATGGCGACCCGGCGACAATCGAGTTCGCGCTTGAGGAATGGGGTTGTGTCTTTGATGCCTTGCCGCGCATCGACGCGGTGCTGGTGCCCGGCGGCGACCCGGGCCACACGCCGCCGAAGCTGCTGATGCCCTTGCTCGAGAAGCAAACGGCGCGGCTCCGGCAAAAGCACCCGCGGGCACAAATGTGGGTTTCGCCGCAAGGTTTCACGCAGGCCTGGCTCGACGACTTTCTGGCGATCCTGCGCGACGACAACACCGCCTGGCTCACCGGCGTGGTCTTCGCGCCGCAGGTGCGCATTCCGCTGCCGGAGCTGCGCAAGCTGGTTCCCGAGCGCTACCCGATCCGCCATTACCCCGACATCACGCACACGCGCCAGTGCCAGTATCCGGTGGCCGATTGGGACGTGGCCTTCGCGATCACGTCGGCGCGCGAGTGCATCTGTCCGCGGCCGGTGGCGATGACACAGATCTTCCGCCTCTTGCAGCCGCAGACCATCGGCTTTCTGACCTACTCCGAAGGGTGCAACGACGACGTCAACAAGTTCGTCTGGAGCGGCTTGGGCTGGAATCCCGACCGCGACGTGCTCGATATCCTGCGCGACTACAGCCAGTACTTCATCGGCCCCGAGTTTCGCGACACGTTCACCCAGGGCCTCATGGCGCTTGAGCGCAATTGGCAGGGGCCCGTGCTCACCAACGAAGGGGTCGACGTCACGCTCGAGCAATTCCAGGACATGGAACGCGCGGCCAGTCCGCACGTCTTGCAGAATTGGCGGTTTCAGCAAGCACTTTATCGGTCGTACTACGACGCCTACGTGCGGCGGCGGTTGATCCACGAGACTGAGCTCGAAGCTCAAGCGATGGAGCGCTTGCGCGCCGCCCCCCAAGTCGGCGCCACCAAAGCCATCGACGAGGCCGAAGCGATCCTGGCTCGGGCCGAGGCCGAGCGCGTGGCCGCCGACTGGCGCGACCGTGTCTTCGCGCTGGCCGAGGAGCTCTGGCAGAGCATCAAGATGCAAACGAGCGCCTCGCGCTATCAGGCGATCGCCGTCGATCGCGGGGCGACGCTCGATACGATCGACTACCCCTTGAACAACCGCCGCTGGCTGGCGGCCCGCTTCAAGTCGCTGCGCAAGCTGTCGAACGACACGGAACGACTCGCCGGCCTCGACGAGATCGTGCGCTGGACCGATCCAGGGCCCGGCGGTTTTTACGACGACTTGGGGAACATCGCCCGGCAGCCGCATCTCGTGCGCGACGGCACGTTCGCCGACGATCCCGGCGCGTACCGCCGCAATAAGACCGGCTTCGAAGAAGGGGAAGACCCCGACGATCGCCACCTGGTTGGCGGGCCGTGGCGCATGTCATGGATCGATCTGGCCGAAGCGCTGTGGGATCAGCCGCTACGCTTGCACTACGACGGGCTCGATCCCGCGGCCAGCTACAAGTTGCGCGTGGTGTACGCCGGCGACGGGCTGTCGAAGAAGATTCGCCTGGTGGCCGGCGACAACATCGAGGTTCATCCGCTAATGGCCAAGCCAACTCCGGTGCGGCCCGTCGAATTCGAGATTCCGCGCGAAGCGACCCGGGATGGCCAGTTGGATTTGTCCTGGTATCGCGAGGCAGGCCAGGGCAACAACGGCCGCGGCGCTCAGGTGAGCGAAGTGTGGCTGATGCGGAAGTAAGCGGGAGTTAATAGGGTGGCACCGACCTTGTCGGTGTCGCGCAGCGACAAGAGGCCGTTGTATTGCGTCGCGGCGCGAGCGACGACGTTTCCCCATCAGACCTCTTGTGCCTGCGGCACCCTGATTGGATCAGGGCTACCCCAGTTCTCCCTGTCACGGGTCGTTGCGATGTCCTTGTCAATGCGTGAAACCTAAACAAATGGCTAAACGCAAAACCTACGACCAAGAACTGCACGTGCACTTCGTTACGTTCTCGTGTTACCGCAGGCGACGGCTGCTCGATGATGACCGTGCGAAGCGAATCGTATTGGGAACTATGAACTCACAGCTTTCGCTCTTGACCGCGCGCTGCATTGGCTTCGTCATCATGCCGAATCATGTTCACGCGCTCCTGTGGTTCTGCCAGAAAGGGCAGTTGCGCGAGTTCATGCAACACTGGAAACGAACTAGCAGTTCGGGAATTCGCTCGCTATTTGAACGCGTGCTGACGAATTACGCGCAGAAGGTCGCGGATTCTCCGGTCTGGCAAGCCAAGTACTACGGATTCAACATCTTCAGCAGCCACAAGCTAGAGGAGAAACTCGATTACATGCATCAAAATCCCGTCCGCGCCGGCTTGGTTGAACAGGCCTTGGATTGGCGATGGAGTTCGGCACGGTATTACGAACTAGGGAAATCGAGTCAAAGTGGGATGGATCGAATAACTCGCACACTCTCTGATAGACGGGTGGCACCGACCTTGTCACGATCGCTACGCGACCAAGCAACTCGTCGCGCAGCGACAAGCGGCCGTTGTGCTACGTTGCGGCGCGAGAGACAACGATTCCCCATCAGCCCTCTTGTGCCTGCGGCACCCTGATAGGATCAGGGCTACCCAATGATGCTCCGAGCGCAACAAAAAACCCCTCGGCGGCCGGAGCCGCCGAGGGGTCTGTGCAATCAGCGTGAACTCGGGATCGAGCGTTAGTATGAGCCTTCGCTCAACTGCGAGTTCGTGTAGATCTGGTACTGCGAGCCGATTTTCAAGAACTGCCCGTTGACCGCGCCGTTGACACCCGCCGGCTGCGCCTGCTTGCCGCGCGGCGTCATCAGTTGGCAGTAGACGAGATAGTCGATCTCACTGTTGAGCGTCTGCGTGTGACCGTCGCAAAACGTGGCCACGACCACGCCCGGGTGCCGGCTCGACGGACGAGCGTAGCTCGGAGCGTTCGACGGGTCGCTATCGATCCCACCAGCGTTCTCATTGATCCGCTTGAGTGCCACGCTCAAGTAGTCGTACGGCGTTGACGCCGCGGGGCCGGGCAGGCCCGCTGCGATAAAGCCGGCCTGCCAGACGAAGCCGACCTGCTGTTCGTAGACGTCGGTCCAGTTGCCGCAGTCGATGTTCTCCGAGAGCATCAAGGTGGTGGCCGTCCCATCGCCGCTACCAATGTAGCTCTGCGTCATCCGTGTGGGGCGTTCGGCGGGATTGGTCAGGAAGGCCACCGGAACGCTGCCGCTGGGCGGCAGATAATTCGGAATCGGCGCCAGCGCCGATCCCACTGGCCACTGATACGGGAAGTTGCAATGGAACACGCCGTTGGCCGGCCAGTCGCGCGGCACGGGCGTCGTGCCATTCAGCGAGGGCGTGGGTTGATCCATGTCCTTCAAGCCGCAATTGACGACGTAGCTGCACCAGGTGCGCTCCGGTGGACTCGTGTTGGCTCCCAACGTGGGAGCGCGTTCGTCGCTCGGGCACAGGGCAACCTTGAGATAGAAATTCGGCAGCAAGTAGGGGGCCAAGCCACCGGGCGTATCGCCGGAAGGCGGAACCGTTACTCCCGCCGTATTGCTCGAGACAACTTGCTGCAGCCCGGCGATTCCATACGGCTCGGCGATGTCGTTGCGTTCCAGAAAGGGAAGCAGCGTGAACATCCAGCCCACCGGGCGCGTCGCGCCGGAAAAGCCGCCGATGCTGCTGGCAGCCTGCGGGTTCACGTAGCCCGGATAGGCGCCGGCCCTCAGCTCATACTGTTGGAATGCCTTGGCCAACTGCTGCTGATTGTTCAAGCAGACCGTGCGACGTCCCGATTCGCGGGCTTGGTTGACCGCGGGCAGGATCAGCCCTGCGAGCATGGCGATGATACTGATCACCACCAGCAGCTCGACGAGCGTAAAGCCTCTTCTCTTGCGACGAGCCATGACATGGACTCCCAGACGAGTGTTCCGTCAGACAAGACCCCTGTTCCTCCGCAACCCCCGATTCTGACAAAAAGCGGGGGTGGTTGCCAGCGAAAAATTTTCCTAAAAAACGCCGAATTGGCCGCTTTGAGCGGGACGACCGAGCCACGGCTGGCGTCGTGTCTATGGCCCCGGGTTGATGCGTGCGCTACCGGGTGGCGGTGCTGTGGCTGGGGACACAGAACCCGGTTTTACCGAGCATCACCGGCCGCGACGAGGCCGACGACAAGGAACCGACGGGAGGGCTGCGTCGGGTGGCCCTGACCCAGTCAGTGTGCCGTAGGCACAAGAGGTCTGAAGGGGACGGGCGTTCTCACCTACGACAGCGCAACACAACTCCCTCTTGTCGCTCCGCGACACGGACAAGGTCCGTGCCACCCCTTGGTTCCGGACAGCCTCCACGGCCGGCGACGTTTTCGCGATCAATTCAACGGTTTGCTTGACAACGACCTAAAACCAAGCTGCAATGACGATTAGGAACAGGTGAGTCGAGAACTCCTTGGCCACGGCACGAGACACAGTTACGCTGGCCGTGGGCTAACCGCCGGCGAAATTCGCCGCGCCACTTCTCTTTGCTCGCCGAAGCCCAACGCGCCGCGGGCCGGCCAGGGGTATGGTTAAACTGCTAAAGCGCTAGCGCGACTGCGCGCGTCGGCACGAGCGGCCGCGCCGGCAAGTCGCCTTGGCTGCTGGCTTGGGAAAGAGGCGCCATGCGTCGGTTCCAGCTTCGTTCTTCGCGAGTGCCGCACTGGCAGAGCCAGTGGCACCCCAATCGCCGTGGCATGGGCTTCCAGCCCATGACGGACACGGCCAGGATGGCCGTGCCACGACTGCAAAGCCCGTCCCCATCCCCGCGCCGCGGCTTCACGCTCGTCGAAATGCTTGTCGCCGTCGCCATCACCTTGTTGATGATGACCACGGTCGTCACCGTCTTCGGGCTGGTGATGGACAGCATCAGCAACAGTCGCTCGACGATCGAAATGACCGATCGCTTGCGCGCCGCGCGCAATCGCCTGGCGCTCGACCTGCAAGGGGCGACCGCGCCCACCACCCCGCCCCTTTCGCCCGATGCCTCGCAAGGCTACTTTGAGATCATCGAAGGACCGATTGGGGCGATCTATCCAGCGGCAGCCTTCGCCACCCGCAGCGACGAACCGGCGGATACAAGTTCGGGCCTGCTCAACGCCGACTACACGGTCGGCGACAACGACGACGTGCTGATGCTCACCGTGCGCAGCGCCGCCAAGGAGCCGTTCACCGGGCGGTTCACGCCCTGGAACTTCGTCAACGATCCGTCGAGCCAGCCGCCTCCGCAGGCGGTCGGCGATCCGGTGATCGTCGAATCGCGCGTGGCCGAAGTCTGCTGGTTCCTGCGCGGCACGACGCTGTATCGCCGCGTGCTGTTGGTGCTGCCGGGACCGGTCGCCGTGCAGTTGCCTCCGGGAACCCCACCTCAAGTAGTTCCGCTGCAGCCGATTCCGCCGAAGCCGCTCTTGGACCCCAGCGGCACGCCCGTGTATCGCAGTTACTATGCGCTCTACGACATCTCGGCGCGACAGGAAGACGGCCTGTGGGGCCTGCAAGCGACAGCGCCGCAGACTGGCGCCGGCCCCACCGGCCGGCTGGTCGCCAACACGCTCGCCGACCTGACAAAGCGCGAGCATCGCTACGGCCATCAACCCTATGCCTGGCCGCACGACGCGCGGTTCTGGGGCCCGCTGCGGCTGCCGACACTGCGCGAGTGCTCGTCGCCGTATTGGCCGTTTCCGTTCAATGATCCTACTGGGGGCTTGTCCGCCGCAATGGGCATCGCCGCCCCGCTCCCCACAACACTCGAACCGCTGGGGCGACCGCTGATTGTTCCGAATGGACAATTGAATGCGCAACTCCTAGTTACGCAGGTGCCTCAAGGTGCTTCTCCCGCTCAGTATCCACCGACGGTGCAGTTGACACCCGACGACACGATTCCTATCCCCGCTAAGGCGACGCCACACGCGATTGCAAACTCCGCTTTCGATGCTTGGCGCAACCCCACACCCTATCTTGAGACACAACCGCTGCCCGGCCAATCGCGAACTGGAGAATTGACACACTACATTTCGACGTCGCCGAACAACGCCGGCAACGACCCGCGCGTGAGCGAAGACATCATCCTCACCAACGTGCTGGAGTTCGACGTCAAGGTGTGGGACCCCGGCGCGCCGGTGGTTGAAGTCGCCGCACCGGGGGGCGCGTCGCGCATCGCCGTTTCGCCCAACGAGAACTGGCAACCCGGCGCGGGACCGGGCGGCATGGATACCTGGTCGTCGACCGCCGCCATCGCCAACGCCGGGCAGGCGAAGCTGGTGGTCGAAGATGGAGTGATCGCCGGCTTTGGAGCGTTTGTCGATTTGAATTACTTTGCCGGACTCCCGTTTGGTCCCGCGGTGCCGGTAGCACCCTACTATCCTCCTATGTATCCACCCGTCGATTCAAAATCCGCGCTCGTGGCGCCGCCAGCACCGTTGATCATTCAACCGCAGTTCCACTACGCGGGCGATTTTCGCTCGGGCGTGCGCGGCACGCATCCTCAACCGGCCGGGCTTGAGCCGATGGGGAACACCGCGGCGGTCGTTATGGCCTGGCCCTCGGCCGTCTACGACACCTGGAGCACGCACTACGAGCAGGACGGAATTTTTCAGCGGCAGACTTGGGACCCGAACGCATCGAATTGGCCCATCGACGCCGGCACCGACGGCATCGACAACGACAATCAATTCGGCGTCGACGATCCCACCGAGCAGGAAGCGCCCCCGCCGTACACCGCGCCGCTGCGGGCGATCCAGATCAAGCTGCGGGTGTTCGATCCCGACAGCCGCCAGATTCGCGAGGTCACGCTCGAACACGAGTTCTTCCCCGACTCTTGAGATCGGAGCACTCAGGGTGTCTGGAACCGACGAGAGCGTGGGTCTGCGTAACGGATGCACGTGCCGAGTTGGTTCCTGACACCTTGGGCCCGAGGGTGTCAGGAACCACTGCGAACCGCGACTTGCGCAATGGATCGCTTTCGCCTGCAGCGGTTCCAGACACCGTGAGCAGTCGCCGCGAATCGGCTATAAACTACGCCCAGGGGCTGCGTCCCCTGGGCTTTTTTCTCCAATTCACGCGATTGGATATTGATGATGCTCCGTCCACACGCTGGCGTGGTTAGAAGCAGTTTCAAAACCCTGTTTGGGTGCCACTGCTGGCTTGCCCAGCAGTGCAATGTTCGACACGGCACTGCTAGACGAGCTAGCAGTGGCACCCAGCGTCGGTTCAATGCTGGTTTTGAAACTGCTGTTAGCCTAATCGCGCTCTTGGCGTGCTGGGGCGCAACCTCGCTTGGCGCCGACGAACCGGCCGACCCGCGCCGCCCGGGAGCCATTGCCACCAGTGCCGTGCCGGTCGTGCCAGCCGAGTTTTTCGAGCGGCTACGGCAATACCAGAATGTGCGCACGGCGACGTTTCAGGGTTGGGCCACCGACGGCCAGGGAATGTTGATCGCCACACGCTTCGGTAACAGCACCCAACTTCACCGCGTCTACGAGCCGGGCGGGCGGCGCGAGCAGGTGACTTTCTTCGACGAACCCGCCGGTGGGCGCCCCTTACCCGAGGCCGACGACGGCGCGCTGCTGGTCACGATGAGCCAGGGTGGCAACGAGAATTTTCAGATCTATTTCTTCGCTCGCGCGACGGGCCAGGCGACCTTGCTGACCGACGGCCAGTCGCGCAACGAGCTTGGCCCAGTCAGCGAAGACGGCGCGCGGATGATCGTGCACTCGAACCGCCGCAACGGGCGCGATACGGATATCTACCTGACCGACACTCGCAAGCCGGGAGCCGGCGAAGCGCTCTTGGAAACCGACGGCCAGTTCTGGATCGCAGCCGATTGGTCGCGCGACGCCAGCCGCTTGGCGCTACTGCGCTATGTGTCGATCAACGAGTCGTATCTGGCCTTGCTCGACGTGGACAGCAAGAAGCTGACTCCGCTAACGATGCCGCCGGCGAACAATGACAACGCCTCGATCGAATCTCGTGGCGCTGCGTTGGGTGCCACTGCTGGCTTGCCCAGCAGTGCGACGTTCGATACAGCACTGCTAGACGAGCTAGCAGTGGCACACGAGGGTGCACAGCCGAAGGTCGCCTTCGGCACGGCGGCTTTCACGCCCGACGGCCGATCGCTCTACGTGACGAGCGACGCGCGGGGCGAATACCTCGAGCTGGCTAAAGTCGATCTGGCCACGGGCCAGTACCAGTGGCTCGCCCCCGACCTCGGCTGGGATGTCGACAGCATCGAGGTCGACGCCAAGAGCGGGCTGGTGGCCTTCACCGTCAACGTCGATGGCGCTAGCCGGTTGTACCTGCTCGGCGAGGGAAAGCCGGTTGCAGTCGAACTGCCGCTCGGCGTGATCGCGGGCCTGGAGTTCTCGCCCGACGGCAAGCAGTTGGGCTTCACGCTGGCGCGCCCTGATGCGCCGGCCGATGCGTACTCGATCGCGATCGCGGTTGGCCGCGCGGCGGGCGAAGCCACGCGCTGGACGCATAGTGAAGTCGGCGGTTTGAACCCCACCAGCTTCGTGCGGCCCGAGCGAATCAGCTTCTCGAGCTTCGACGGCCGCGAAGTGCCCGCCTACTATTACCGCCCGCCGGGGGCGTCGCGCGACAAGCCGGCCGCGGTGGTGATCGACATTCACGGCGGACCCGAGGGGCAATCGCGGCCGCTGTTTTCGGGCGCAACGCAGTTCCTGGTGGTCGAGGAGGGGATCGCAGTCATTTATCCGAACGTGCGCGGCTCGGCCGGCTACGGCAAGACGTACCTGCAGTTGGACAACGCCGAGCGCCGCGAGGACAGCGTCAAGGATATCGGCGCGCTATTAGACTGGATCGGCCGCCAGCCGGAGCTCGATGCCTCGCGGATCGCCGTGCAAGGGGGCTCGTACGGCGGTTACATGGTGCTAGCCTCGCTGGTGCATTTTGGCGATCGGATTCGCGCCGGCATCGATATCGTGGGGATCGCCAACTTCATTTCGTTCCTGGAGCGGACTAGCCCCTATCGCCAGGACCTGCGTCGCGCCGAGTACGGCGACGAGCGCGACCCCGAGATGCGCAAGGTGTTCGAGCGGATCAGCCCGCTGGCGGGGGCCGAAAAGATTCGCGCGGCCTTGCTCGTCGCCCACGGCACGAACGATCCGCGCGTCCCCTACTTCGAGGCCCAGCAGATCGCCGAGAAGGTGCGGGGGGCGGGCCGCCCGGTGTGGACCGTCTACGCCGACAACGAAGGGCACGGTTTCGCCAAGAAAGACAACCGCGACTATCTGACCGCCGTGCAGATGCGGTTTCTGGAGCAATTCTTGAAAGGGACGTAGCCGGAGTTCGCGTATTCGGTCGAACATTATGACACGGATTGCTGCTTCGCGCTGGCTGCCGGGCGCGTTGGTGATCGGGGCGACGCTCCTCGTGTTTGCCTGGAGCATCAGCTTTCCGCTGTTGGACTGGGACGATCATCTCAATATCAGCGAGAACCGCCTGATTAACCCGCCGTCGCTGGGCGGGTTGCTGGTGTTGTGGACGCGCCCTTACGCGGGGCTGTACGTGCCGGCCACGTATACCTGGTGGAGCGGCGAGGCCGCGCTGGCTGGACTGCCGGCAACGGTCGACCAGCCGCATCCGCTCGATGCGCGCGTGTTCCACGCCGGCAACGTGCTCTTGCACGCGGCCAACGCCTGGCTGGTCTGGTTGCTGCTTGTGCGGTTAACCGGCACCCGCTGGGCGCCGGCGGCCGGCGCGCTGTTGTTCGCGCTGCATCCGCTGCAGGTCGAGTCGGCCTGCTGGGTGACGGAAACCAAGGGGCTGCTGTGCGGGCTGTTCAGTTTTTCGGCGCTCTTGGTGTTCGATCGCTTGGTCGCCAGATGTGGGGAGCGTCGGTCGCCGCCGGGCGATCTGCCCGCTAAGTTGTCTCTCGTTTTGCTGTATCTCGCCGCGGCCGCGCTGTTCGCGCTGGCGCTCTTGGCCAAGCCGGCGGCCGCGACGTTGCCGCTGGCGGCGTGGCTCGTGGCCACCTGGCCAGGACGAACGCAACGAGTTGCCGCGAGTGTGCCACTGCTTGACGGCGGCGATCGCGCCGACCTTGGTACAACCGCGTCAGCCGACAAGCAGTGCGCCGATTCAGCACTACTTGCTGGCGGTCAGACTGATCAGGTCAAGGCGTGCGCTGTGACGCCAGCAAGCAGTGGCACACGGGTTGATCCTGTTTCAAACCTCAGTCGAGTCGCCTTCGCAATGTTCCTGTTGCCGTGGCTCGCCATAGCGCTGGGTTTCGCGATCCTCACGCGCGAAGCCCAGGCTGCCGAGTCGCTCGTCGAGCCGACCGCTTGGTGGCAACGCCCAATCGTGGCCGCCGATGCGCTGGCGTTTTACTTGTTCAAGCTCACCGTGCCGCTCGATCTGGCGCCCGACTACGGCCGCAGCCCCGCCTGGCTTTTGGCCAGCAATTGGGCGTGGGTGACGTGGTTGTTGCCGGTCGGGCTGGCCGGCGTCGTCGCCTGGCCGCGGCTGCGCTGGTGGCGGCTTGCCGGTTTATTGTCGATCGTGCTGCTGTTGCCAGTGCTGGGGCTGGTTCCGTTTGCGTTTCAGCGGTTTTCCACCGTTGCCGACCGCTACGCCTACCTGGCAATGGTGGGTCCCGCGATCGCCCTGACGGTTCTGGCGGCCAAGGCGCGTCGTCGTGCGGCCCTAGTGACGATTGTCGTAATTCTCGTGGTGTCCGCACTAGTGAGCGCCGCGCAAACGCGGCACTGGCGTTCGGACCGCGCATTGTTCGCACACGCGGTGGCCGTCAATCCGCGCAGCAGCGTTGCCTTGAATGGACTGGGGAACATTCACTCGCGCGATGAGGAATGGAGCGCCGCACTCGCGTCTTATCGCCGCGCCGTGGAAGCCGATCCCCACAACGCATCGAGCTATCTCAACGTCGGTCGCGCCGAGATGGCGCTGGGCCGCCCGCTGCCGGCGATCAAGAGTTTTGAGCGGGCGCTCGAGCTGCGTCCCGGCTACGCGAAGGTGCATGAGCCATATGCTCAAGCGCTGGTCGCGGTCGGCCGCGTCGACGACGGCGCGGTTCAGTTACAGTTGCTGCTCGAAGCCCAGCCGCAGAACGCGACCGCCTGGGAAAACCTCGGGCGCGTGCGGGCCTTTCAGGGGCGCAAAGACGAAGCGATCCGCTACCTGAAGCGCGCCCTGGAAATCAATCCGCGGCAAGACTCCGCGCAGCGTGAACTGGCGCGGCTTAGCGGGCAAGAGAGGACGCCGCCGTGACGCGTCCGGTACGGGGCAGAGGGTGTCGAAGACCGCGCTGCTTTACTTTACCGACGCCTGCGTCTGGCCGTTCGGCTCGCGATAATCGCCGACGCGCGTTTCGATGCGAAAGCTGCGCTGCACGAACGCGAAGCCCCCCGAACCCGTTACCAGGCTGCGCGAGGTTTGTGTGTGACCGTTGTTGGCGGGCCCCCACTCCAGCCGCATCGTCATCTGATTGACGAACTTCGCCGGTTTGGCCCACTGTGCGTCGAAGACCATGGGCTCGAAGGTTTGCGGGTCGACCAGCAGCACGCCACGAAACTTCTCGTCGGCCGGCGCGTTCGGCTCAAAGCGAATCACCAGTCGCGGCTGCCCATCGACAAGCTGGCACCCGTCGAACGTGTAGCGATAGGCGCCCTCGGGCGCTTCACGCGTGAACGGATAAATCAGTGTGGTCCTGGGCGGGATGACTTCCCTAGGTGTGGCGGGGGATTGATCGACACCGTTGACGAACTTGCGCAGGACCGTTCGATATTCCTGTTGGCCGCCGAAACGCACTCGCTCGACAACTTCTTCCTTCTTGGTTTGCTGACCTTTGCCGTCGGTTTCGACGCTGGTGGTCGTTTCGGTGTGCGAGTATCGCTTGTGGCGATCCCCCACTTCGATGCTGCGGGCCTTAACGGTCTCACAGAGCTTTTGAAACACTTCGGGCTGACGATACGGCGCGGCGATCGCTTCCAGTTCGGCGGGCCCCAGCGCACGTGGCGGCTGGGCGTTGGCCGGCGCGGCCATGGCGATTACTCCCGCGAACAACGAAACCAAGCCGGCGACGAAGGCGCGAATATCCGGCATCAGCATGCAGCTCCGTTCAGCCCGCCTGGTCCCTGGGAACAGTTATTCTAGGTTCCCGGCCCATCCGCATCCTACAGGAAGTTGGCAGTTTATCGTCCCTTTTTTTCTCTGAACCCGATGAAGCAAGCTACATCATCCAGACAAATTCCTCGTCACGATGTGGCGCACCTCCTTCGCAGTGCAAATCGTTGGACGCTCGACCACCTGAGCGCGCCCAGCGGCAGCGACGGCGCGGCTTTGCCCCTCGAGAGGGCCATGATAGCTTGAAAAGGGCGCACGGAACTCGTCGATGCGCGATCGGTTTGAGGGAATGAGCTGGTGACGTTCGAATGTGGCCCAGTGGCTAGTCCCGTTCGGCGGTCCATAGGGCAATGAACTTAGCTGGCGATTGGCGCACCCGCGCAGGTCCAGCGTGGCGGTAAGTCGGGTCCATGGCTCGCCTTGGCTACTTGAATCATGAAGCAAATCCTTCGCACGTTGTTGGTGCTGGCGATCATTGGCGGCTCGGCGGCCGGCGGCTGGTATTGGTGGCACACCCGCCAACAGCCGATTCGGTACCGTGTTGACGAAATCACGCGCGGCGATCTGCAGGCGACGATTACGGCCACTGGCACAATCGAACCCGAGGAAGTGGTTGACGTTGGCGCCCAGGTAGCCGGCAAGATCAAGAACCTGGGGGCCGACCCGAGCGATTCCTCGAAGACGATCGATTACGGCTCCGCTGTCGAAGAGCAGACGGTGCTGGCCCAGATTGACGACGCGATCTACCGCACGCATGTCGACCAGGCGACCGCCACCTTGGCCAAGGCCAAGGCCGACTTGTTGCAGCTTCGCGCCCGGCTGCACCAGAAGGAGCGCGAATGGCATCGCTCGCAAACCCTGGCGACGCGCGACCGCTCGGCAATTTCCGACACGCTTCTCGACACGGCCCAGGCCGATTATGAAGCGGCCAAGGCGGCTCTGGCGGTCGGCGAGGCAGTCGTAGCCGAAGCCCAAGCTACCCTGAACCAGGCCGAAGTGAATCTCGGTTACACTACGATCCGTTCCCCGGTCAAAGGGGTGATCATCGATCGCCGGGTGAATGTCGGCCAGACCGTGGTCGCCAACCTCAACGCGCCCAGCTTGTTTCTGATCGCCAAAGACCTCAAGCGTCTGCAAGTGTGGGCGGCCGTCAATGAGGCCGATGTCGGACAGATTTTTCCGAGCCAGCGGGTGACCTTCAGCGTCGATGCGCAACCCGACGAGGTGTTCGAGGGGCACGTCGCCCAGACGCGCTTGAACGCCACGATGACGCAAAACGTGGTAACGTACACCGTCGTGGTGAGCACCGACAACGCGGCCGGCAAGCTGCTGCCGTACCTGACGGCCAACCTGCAATTCGAGGTCGGCCGGCGCGAGCAAGTGCCGCTCGTACCCAACGCCGCGTTGCGCTGGCAACCGCGGACCGAACAGATCGATCCGGCGTTTCGCTCGAGTACCGCCGACACCGCGCAGGCCGGCGCTGCCGCACCGGACGTCGCTGGCGATGCAGCCCGCCCCAGGGCAAAACAGCAGCGAAACCGCGGCACCGCTTGGGTGCTCGCCGGCCAGTTCGTGCGTCCCGTGGGGCTGGACCTCGGTATGTCGAGCGCCACACATACGGAGATCGTCGGCGGCGAACTCGAAGTCGGCGCGGCAGTGGTTGTCGGCGAGGAAGTCGCCGATACCCCGGCCGAGGCCGCCAGCCCATTCGCTCCTCAGTTTCGCGCCAGCAAACGGCCCCCCGGCTAGCTCGGCCCGAACAGTTCCGTTCAGATCGACCTCCCGTCGCGTTGCCCCATGTCGCTCTTGAAGCTCGACAACATCGTTAAGACGTATTACCGCGGCGAAGTCGACGTGCCCGTGCTGCGCGGCGTGTCGCTGGAAATCGAGCGCGGCGAGCTGGTGGCGCTGATGGGGGCCTCGGGCTCGGGCAAGACCACGCTGATGAACATCCTGGGCTGCCTCGACCGGCCCACCTCCGGGCAGTACTGGCTCGACGGCGAGGGGATTTCGCGGCTGTCGCGTGACGCCCGGGCCGTGATCCGCAATCGGCAAATCGGCTTTGTCTTTCAGAACTTCAATCTGCTGGCCCGCACCAGTGCGCTCGATAACGTGATGATGCCGCTGAGCTACAATCCGCGTACGTTGTCCGACACCGAGTGCCGGCGGCGCGCCACGCATTGGCTCGAAGCGGTCGGACTGGCAGATCGCATGGATCATCAGCCGTCGCAGCTTTCGGGCGGGCAGCAGCAGCGCGTGGCGATTGCCCGGGCGCTCATCAACGAGCCGGCCCTACTATTGGCCGACGAACCGACCGGCAACCTCGACTCGCGGACCAGCGAAGAGATACTGCGGATGTTTCAGCGGCTGAATACCGACGAGGGGCTGACGATCATCCTGGTCACGCACGAGGCCGACGTGGCCCATTACGCCCGCCGTGTGATCCGCATCCGCGACGGCCTGATCGACAACGAAACCCACCACGAGCCGCTCGCGGCGGCTGCCACCTGGCCCTAGTAGCCTTGCGACCATGATGCGCTTCTTCTTCCGCACCGTGCGCACGTCTGTTTCCGCTTTGCGGCGCAACGTGATGCGCTCGGCGCTCACCACGCTGGGCATCGTGATCGGCGCGGCTGCTGTGATCGCCATGATGGAGATCGGCCAGGGCTCGGCCGCCAGCATCCGCAAGATGGTCGCCAGCATGGGCTCGAACAATCTCTTGATCCAGTCGGGCACCGCGGCCAGCGGCGGCGTGACCTTTGGGTCCGGCACGATCCTCACGCTCACGCCCGACGACTGCCAGGCAATTTTGGCTGAGTGCCCGGCGGTCAAGGGGGCGGCCCCGGTGGTGCGGGCGCGGACGCAGGTCGTATACCTCAATCGCAACTGGGTACCGCCTTATATCTACGGCACGACGCCCGAGTACCTCACGGTGCGCGAATGGAACCTGGCCGATGGGGAGCCCTTCAGCGAACGCGACGTCCGCAACGGCAACAAGGTGTGCGTCGTCGGGCAGACGATAGTCCGCGAGCTGTTCGATGGCCAGTCGCCAGTCGGCAAGGAGATTCGCGTTCAGAACGTGCCCTTCCGCGTCGTCGGCGTGCTGGAGCGCAAAGGGGCCAGCATGATGGGAATGGACCAGGACGACGTCGTGCTCGCCCCCTGGACCACGATCAAGTTTCGCGTGTCGGCCGCCACGGTGACCACGGCGAATCAAAGCGCGACGGTCACGGTCGACCCGACGCAGCAGGTTAACACACTCAACAAGCTGTATCCCAACGCGCAAACCAGCTTGTACCCGGTGCCATCGGCCAGCCAGAAGGCGAACACGCCGCAGCCAGTGCGGTTCATCAACGTCGATCAGATTCAGGCCCAGGCCGTCTCGCCCGAGCAGATTCCGCAGGCGATCGAGCAGATCACAACGCTGTTGCGCGACCGGCACCGCATTCGCGAAGGAGAGCCCGAAGACTTCAACATTCGCGACATGGCCGAGCTTACGCGCACACTGTCGGCCACGAGCAGGATCATGTCGTCGCTGTTGTTGTGTGTGGCCTGCATCTCGCTCGTCGTCGGCGGGGTGGGCATCATGAACATCATGCTGGTGTCGGTCACCGAGCGGACGCGCGAGATCGGGCTGCGGATGGCCGTGGGCGCCCGCACCCGCGACATCCTCGAACAGTTCCTGGTCGAGGCGATCGTGTTGTGTTTGCTCGGCGGCGCGATGGGGATCGCGCTGGGGCGCGGCGGTTCGCTGGCCGTACGTTACACGCTGGGTTGGCCGACCGAGCCAAGCCTGCCGGCAATCGCGGCCGCGTTCTTCGTCTCGGCCGCGGTCGGGCTCGTCTTCGGCTGGTACCCGGCCTGGAAGGCCTCGCACCTCGATCCGATCGAGGCGCTGCGATACGAGTAGGCAGTTTTGCAAGCGGCCAGGCGGCACGCGCCGCCGCCTGACCGCAGCGCGACTCACTCGACCGGCACGCTATAGCTGATCGCGCCGACAGTTTCGTTCTTCTTGGCATTGGCGTAGTGCGCGTGGCACATCACGCACTTTTGCATCACGACGGGAATCGGCGTGACCGCGCGATACTGACGGCCGCCATCAGCTTCGACCACTTGCTCGTAAATGGCGTCCCCCGCCTTCAGCCGCGCGATGCCCGCCTTTTCGAAGTCGTCGCGGGCAACATTCTTCTCTTCATAGGGCTGGCCCGTGGCGTCGATCAGCCGCACCTGGTGCCAGCCTTTCTTCGAGATCGCCTCAAACAGCGCCACGGCGGCGCTGCCAGCGGGAAAGTCGTCCTCATCGTGGACGTACTTGTCGGTAATCAGCACCACCGCATTTTTGTAAATATCGTCGAGCATCTGCACGGTCTTGCGGGCGCGGGCCACGGCGGGGTCGTCGGAACGAGTAGCGGCACTTGGTTTAGCGTCCGGCTTTTCGTTCGATTGGCTAACTGCTGCCAACATGGCCAGCGAGGCGGTCACGGCAACAACACCCAGGATGCGATAAACGGGCTGCATAAAGATTCCCTCTCTTGGAAATGGTGGCGGGCGAACTAGACAGGTGTGCGGTGACTGTTCGAAGCGGCATGCGTGTCGCTGGCCGGCGGCGACGGTGTCAGGAACCGGCGCGGGCCAATTGTCGCGACCCCGGCGCGACGTCGGCGAGCGTGACGCTATTGAGATACTCCAGTTGCACGCGCTCGGCTTCGGCTAACACGCGTTTCAGCTTGCAGAACGATTCGATCAAGCAGACGTTCCGGCTGTCGACACAAGCCAGCAAATGCAGGTTGCCTTCAAAATGCTCGATGACCTCGCCGATGCGAATCTCGGCGGGCTGGCGAGCCAGCTCGATGCCGCCGCCGATGCCGCGAATGTTGTGGATGTAGCCCAGGCGCCCCAGTTGATTGACCACCTTGGCCACGTGATGAATCGAGATGCCATACAGCTCGGCAACCTGGGCGATGGTGGCGCGACCGCGGCGGGCGGCCAGGTACATCAAGGTGCGCAGGGCGTAGTCGGTTTGCGTGTTGAGCTGCATGCGTGTCGCGGCGCGAAGGACAGGGCACTGCCAAATACCTATAAGATGTACTACTTTAGCATCTTTTAGACGACGGTCCGCAATGCGTCAATTAACCGTGTCCCGCCGCGACAAATTTGCCGCGGTTATGCCAGCCAGAGCAATGAAAACCCGGTGCGAGCAGCTTCACCGGATCATTTGTCCACCCGCCGCTGGACTCGCCCATTGGAAGTCGGCATCAGTGAGCGCAGCCAGCCCTTGCGCCAGAAGAAGAACAGCATCGCCAGGGTCATCGCGAGCATTACCCCCCAAGCGAACGGATAGCCGAAGTACCACTCGAGCTCCGGCATGTTCCAGGGCGAAACGTCGGTGTCGAAGTTCATGCCATACACGCCGGCGACGAACGACAGCGGGATGAAAATCGTAGCGATGATCGTCAAGACCTTCATCACTTCATTCATGCGGTTGCTGATGCCAGAGACGTACAAGTCGGTCAGCCCTGAGGCGATGTCGCGATAGACCTCCACCAGGTCGATGATCTGCACGGTGTGGTCGTAACAGTCGCGCAAATAGAGTCGGGTGTCGTCCTTCACCAGCTCGCTGGGGTCGCGAATCAGGGTGTTGATTGCCTCGCGCTGCGGCCAAATGGCGCGGCGCAACAGCACCAGCTCGCGCTTGATCTGGTGGATTTGCGCGATCAGTCGATTGTCGGGTGTAATGACGACCTGCTCTTCGAGCCCGTCGAGTTGCTCGCCGAAGCTCTCCAAGAGCGGAAAGAAGGCGTCGATCACCGTGTCCAGAATCGAGTAGGCCAGATAGTCGGGGCCCGAGGTGCGGACGCGGCTACCGGCCTTGCGCAGCCGCTCGCGCACCGGATCGAGACAATCGCCAGGAATCTCTTGAAACGTGACGACGAAGTTGCGCCCCAGGAACAAACTGAGCTGCTCGGTATCGGTACTGGCCAGACCGTGCAGCATCCGAGCGACGATGAACAAGTGATCGGCGTAGGGTTCGACTTTCGAACGCTGATGGACGTGCAGCACGTCTTCAAGCGCCAGCGGGTGGAGGTTGAATATCTTGCCGGCCGCGGCGACGACGCGCGAATCGGCCAGCCCATCGATATTCAACCAGACAAAGGGAAATCGCCCGAGGTAGTCGCGTACCTGGTCGACATTGTCGAGTTGTTTTTCGACGCAGTCGTCGGGCCCGTAGGCGAAGACTTGGATAGTGGGTTGAATCGCGTGCGGGTCGGGAGCCAGCGTGCCGGGGGGCGTGCCCGGCGGCGTGCGGCGGCGAAAATGAGGCCGATGGCGGCGCTTGTGATTGTGCTTGTTCGACATACCTGGCGAGCGCCGCCGTGAACGGCTACCCCGGTTTCTTTCCTAGTGAGAACAAGTGCGAAAACGTGCGCAGGTAAAGCACGCCATCGGCCACGGCCGGTGTGCTGTGGCTCCCGTCGCCCAGGTTGTTGCGCGCCAGCTCGGCATACTCGGGGCCAGCCGCGATCACGACGACTTCGCCATCGGTCGAAATGCAATAGAGCCGGTCGCCGATGCAGATCGGCGAACCGTAGAACTTGCCGCCGATCCGCTGCTGCCACACGACTTCGCCCGTCGCCGCGCGAATGCACGTAGCCACACCCTGTTCGCTCCACAAAAACACCAGGTCGTCCTTGGCCACCGGCGTCGGTACATACGGCGCCGACTTGGTCACCTTGTACGCGATCTCAGGCTGCACGCTGCCGTCGGCTTTGCCCGCGCGCACCGCCACGACGTAGTTGCCGCCTCCCCCCGAGCCGCACGTGCCAAGAATCAAGCCTGCGGCGATCACTGGCGAGCTGACCGATCGCTTGTCGAAGACAGCGATTTCCCAGTTCTTGTTCCCAGTGGCCGGGTCGATGCTGGTGATGCCTTGCGCGCCTGAGTTGAAGATCAACTCGGGCGGGGCGCCAGCCGGCTCGTAGACACAAGGGGTTGAGTAGGCGACTTCGCGGCTGTTGCGCGGGACTTGCCAAACCGGCTCGCCGCTGTGGCGGTTAAGCGCCACGAGAAAACTGATGCCGTCTTGATCGTTGTTCAGCACCAGCAGGTCGCCATAGATGATCGGCGACGTGCCGCAGCTATGCTGGCTGACGAAGGGCCCCAACGAGCGGTGCCAGACCTCTTGCCCATCGTGCGTGATCGCGCGCACGCTGTATTCTTCGGGGCTGGACCAGACGAAGTAGGCGCGCTGGTCGTCAACCGTCGGCGTGGGGCTGGCGAAGCTGTTCAACTGATGCTTGGTGTGCGTGCTCGATGAGTATTTGCGCTCCCAGAGCGTCCGGCCGTCGGCAGTGCTGATGGCCAGCACGTGCCGCAACGCGGTCTGGTTGTCGGCACTGGTCAGAAAAACCTTGTCGTTCCAGACCACTGGGCACGAATGACCAATACCCGGTAGCGCGACCTTCCAGTTATAGTCCTTGTCGGTCCAGGTGACGGGGATGTTCGTGGCCTGGCTCAGGCCCGTGCCGTTGGGGCCGCGGAAACGGGTCCACTCTTGTTGAGCCGCAAGTTGGCCCGCGACCACGGCCACGGTAAGCGCCGCGGCCAAACCGGCGGCCCGGAAACGAAGCGTCGCAAAGCAAGGGTGAGTCACGATTTCACCAACGGCGGGCCGGGGTGGGGTCGGTCGTGGTACGCGGCAAAATGCGGAGGGTTTTGGCAGGCTGCCGTGACGGCAGTGTGCCCCAAACTCGATACGATGGCAAGCAAATGTCGGTGCCTCCGACTTCGCTCGCGGTGTCGGAACTGGCTCGATCGGCGTGGCCTGAATCAGCGACTACCTGGGACGGCCATGAACTATCTGGCACATGCCTGGCAGTTTCTCGACGATCCGTACTTTGCGGCCGGCACGGCGCTGCCCGACTGGTTGGGAGCGGTCGATCGCCGCGTGCGCTTGCGCAACCGACACGTTGAGCCGCACGTGGCCGACTCCGACCCGCGCGTGGCGGCGTTGGCCCGCGGCGTCGTGCAGCACCATGCGGACGACGCCTGGTTTCATGTTTCCGACGTCTTCGTCGAACTCGAGTGGCGGCTGACGGCCCTGGCGCGCGATGCTTTGCCGGCTGATGCCGGGTTTCGGCCGCGATTCCTCGGGCACGTGCTCGTCGAATTGCTGCTCGACGCGGCCCTGGCCGAAGATCAGCCCGCCCTGCTCGATCGCTATTACCAGGTGTTGGCAACAGTCGACGGTAAGCTAATCCAAACGTCGGTCAATCGCATGGCGATGCGACCCACCGAGCGCTTGGCCAGGCTGCTGCCCCTGTTTTTGCAGGAGCGGTTCTTGTTCGACTACGCCGTCGATGCCAAACTGTGCAGGCGTTTGAATCAAGTGCTGGCGCGCGTGGGGTTGGCAAGCTTGCCCGATGAGTTCGCGGACGTAATCGGCGCGGCCCGGCCGCTGGTCTATGAGCGGCGAGCGGAGCTGTTGAAGCCGCCGCGCGAAGTCAATGCGGAGTCACTGCGATGAAGTATGGCATGAACCTGTTGCTGTGGACCGACGCGCTGGGCGAGTCGCACTTGCTGACACTCGAGAGCCTCAAGCGGATGGGCTACGACGGCGTCGAATTGCCGCTCTTCGCCTACGACGTCGCGGAGTGCGGCCGCTGGGGCAAGCGCCTCGATAACCTGGGCCTGCAGCGCACCGCCGTGACCATCCGCGCCGTGGAAAACAACCCGGCGAGCCTCGACGCCAAGGTGCGGGCCGCCGGCGTGGCCGCCAACAAGCAGGCCATCGATTGCTGCCAGGCCGCGGGCATCGGCGTGCTCGTCGGGCCGTTCCACTCGGCGCTCGGCTACTTCAGCGGCGCGGGCCCCACGGCCGACGAATGGAAGGCCGCCGTCGACAGCATGCGCGAGGTGGCCGAGCACGCCGCCCGCTGCCACGTTACCTTGGCGGTCGAGTATCTCAATCGCTTCGAGTGCTATTTGCTCAACTCGGCAAGTGACACGGCGCGGTTCGTGCGCGACGTGAACCACCCGAGCTGCCGGATGATGTACGACACGTTTCACGCCAACATCGAAGAGAAGAACGTGCCGGCGGCGATCCGCACCTCCGCGCCACTCTTGGCCCACGTCCATATCTCGGAGAACGACCGCAGCACGCCGGGCAAGGGGCTGGTCGACTGGCCGGCGACCTTCGCCACGCTCAAGGAAGTGAAATACGACGGCTGGCTGACGGTCGAAGCATTCGGGCTGGCGCTGCCGGCGATCGCCGCGGCCACCAAGATCTGGCGGCGGATGTACGACACCGAAGAGCAACTGGCCGCCGACGCCCTGAAGTTCATGAAGCAGGGGATGGCGTAAAACGTCGAACCAGCTAGCGCGCGGAGCAAGCTCCGCGGCTAACGGCAATCATCCATTGTGCCGCTATGCTGCTTGCGTGTCGCCGGCGTCGTCTGAATCGCGTGCCGCGCCTTCGATCGCTTCGGCGACGTCATCGCCGCGGTTGGGAGGGCTGAGAATCTCCCCCGTCTCGCTCACGTCGTCGAACCGCACGGCCACGCGCTTCGACACCCCCACCTCCTGCATCGTCACGCCGTAGAGCGTGCGGGCGCAGGTCATCGTCTTCTTGGAGTGCGTGACGATGATGAACTGTGTCCAGTTGAGGAACTCACGGAGCACGCCGATGAAGCGTTCGATATTGGCTTCGTCTAGCGCGGCGTCGACTTCGTCGAGCACGCAGAACGGGCTCGGCCGGCTGCGGAAGATCGCCAACAGCAACGCGACGCAGGTAAGCGTCTTCTCACCGCCACTTAGCAGCGAAATGTTGCGCGGCTCCTTGCCAGGCGGGCGGGCAATGATCTCGATGCCGCTTTCGAGGATGTCGACCCCAGGTTCGAGGACGATGTCGGCCTGACCACCGCCGAATAGCTTGCGGAACAGGCCCTGGAAATGGCCGCGAACTGTTTCCAGCGTTTCGGCCAGCAATCGGCGGCTATCGGTGTTGATTCGGCCGATGATCTGCTCGAGCGAGGCCTTGGCCTTCGACAGGTCATGGTGCTGGCCGGCCAGCATCTGGTGCCGGCGATCGAGCTCGGTCAATTCATCGAGGGCTTCGAGGTTGACGCCCCCCAACTGCGCGAGCTTGCGGCGCAGGTCGGCGATTTCTTCTTCGATCGCCTCGCGCTGGGCGTCGATCTCTGGCAGCTCCGAAAGCTCGGCCAATTCGATGCCGTAGTCTTCGCGCAGGCGACCGGCCAAGGTCGCGCGTTCGAGTCGCACTTCGCTGGCAGCCAGTTCGCGGCGGTGAAATTCCTCTTCCTGCTCGGCCAATTGCGTTCGCAAGACCTGCACCTGGTCGACGACCGCGGCGCGCTCGGTGGCCAACTGGCGCCCGTGCGCGATCAGTTCGCGCTGTTCGACAGCCAGCGCCTCGCGATCCAGGTAGAGCTCGGCCAGCAGGCTCTCGCAGCGGAGAATGTTCGTCTCGGCCTGGCGGGCGCGCGCCAGCGACCGGGCGAGCTGTTCGTGACGGTCGGCCAGGGCCCGGGTCCGCTCCTCTTGATCGGATCGCAATTGGTCGAGCTGCCGTCTGAGGTTCGCCAACCGCTCCTCGCTTTTGGCCTGCCGCACCTGCAGCGTCGTGGTTTGCTCCCCGAGCGCTTGCCGGCGCGCCTCGAGTTCGTCGATCTCGCGGCTGGCCGTGGCGATTTGGGCCTCGCGATCGGCCAGATGCTCTTCGATCCGCCGCAGTGCCTCGCGCTCGGCTTCTAGCGCCGCCCCGGCCGCGGTTCGCTGAGCCAGCGCAGCGGCCTCGCGCCGAGCGCTCGCCTCTTGCTGGGCGGCAAGCTCCGCGCGGCGGGTATCCAACTGCGCGACGATGCTCTGTTGCGAAGCCTGGCGGTCATGCGCCTCGGCCAGCTCGGTGGCTTGTGCGGCCAGTTGCTGTTCGTGCTGGTGAACCTCGGTTTCGAGCAGCGCCAGGTTCTGTTCATCCGCGGCGATTGTTGCGTCGAGCTTGGCGAGCTCGTCGCGCAGGGAGCGCAACTCGCTGCGACGCGAAACCAGGCCCGACGCTGCCACGCGCGGTCCGATGGAAACGGCGCCGTCAGGGGCGATCACGTCCCCCGCCGTGCTGACGAATTGCAGGCCGCGGCCGATTGATGTCGCCAACGCCAGACCCGTCTCGAGCGTATCGACGAACCAGGTGCGGCCCAACAGCCGGCCGACCAACGCCGCGTGCTCAGGCGCGCTGTGCACGAAACGATCGGCCCGCCCGAGCACGCCAGGCTGATCCGACAGATCAAGATCGTCGATCAACAGGGGCGGGCGTTCGATTTCCAGGGGCAACAGCTCGAGCCGGCCGCCGAGCTGCGCGCGCTGAGGCTCAAGCCAATTCAACAACGGCTTGAGCGCGCCGACGACAAGATGCTGCGCAAGCTGGCCAAGAGCCAGGTCGACCAGTGGCGCCGTTTCGATGCTCACGTGCACGAGGTCGGCAACGAGCCCGTGAATCTCCTTGAGCGGACCAGCCGCCTCCTCACGAGCGCGAATCAACAGTTGCTGCGCGGCAACGCCGACCCCCTCAAATCGCTCGATAAGCTCAGCGAGCAATTGCGCCCGCTCGGCCACGCCACGTTGGCACGCGCGGGAGTCGGCCAAAGCTCCGGCGGCCGTGGCGCGCCGGGCGCGAACATCGGCCAACTGACGCTGGAGCTGCTGGCGGCGGCGCTGTGACTGCTCTTCTTCGCGCACCAATCGTTCGAGCTCGCGCTGTGCGGCGAGCCGCCCGGCGGCCACCGTTTGACATTGTTCGTCGAGCGCGGCTCGTTCGTCGCGAGATTGTTCGAGATTCGCCACGGACTGGGCCAGTTGCTCCTGGCGCGCCGTGATCGCCTGGCCGGTGGCGGCGGCTTGCTTGAGCAGGTCCATGTGCGACTGCCGGCGGCGCTCGTTGTCGCGTCGCACCTGGTCGAGCCGCTGCGACAACTCGCGCAGGGTCGACTGCGAGTCGAGCCATTGCCGCTGGCAATCGGTATGCTCGGCTTCGGCTGTCGCCGCTGCGGTCGCCGTCTCGTGCCAGTGATGGCGCAGGTCGCCAGCCCGCGCCGACAGCGACGAGAACTGCTCGCGATGTCGCGCTTGTTCCTGCTCCAGGTCGCGGAGCCGGGCGTGCTCGTGCGCAATCGTGGTTTCGTGGGCGGCGGTGCGCTCGCGATTCTCGGCCAGGCGCGCCTCGCACTGGCGCGTGGCGGCGGCCGTCTCCGTCAGCTCGGCGTCGATTGATCGCGAGCGATCCTCTCCCGCCGTGGCGGCATCGCGCAGTTGCGTCATGCGGCCGCGCAATTCGGCTTGCTCGGCGTCGAGCGCGGCAAGGCGTGCGCCGAATTGGCGCCAATCGGTCAGGCCGACGTGGGTCCGTAGCGACTGTAGTCGCTCGCTGTATTGCCGAAAGCGCTGCGCCTTGGCGGCCTGCTTGCGGACGTGGCGGAGCTGATTCTCGACTTCCTCGACGATGTCGGCCAGCCGCAGCAAGTTCTGTTCGACGCGTTCGAGCCGCCGCAGCGATTCGAGCTTCTTGGCCTTGAAGCGACTAATGCCCGCGGCCTCTTCAAAGATGACGCGGCGGTCGCGCGGCGATGATTGCAGCAGAATGTCAACTTTGCCCTGCTCGATGACGCTATAGGCTTCGGTCGCCGCCCCCGTGCCCGAAAACAGCTCCCGCACGTCCTTCAGCCGGCAGGGTTGCCGATTGATGAGGTATTCCCCCTCGCCGCTGCGGTAGACGCGGCGGCCAATGTGCACTTCGGGGGTGTCGATTGGCAGCAAACCGTCGGAGTTGTCGAAGACCAGCGTCGTTTCGGCCGAGTTCAGCGGCGGCCGTGTGCCCGAGCCGTTGAAGATGACGTCAACCATCTCCTTGCCACGGAGTGTCTTGACGCTCTGCTCGCCCAGCACCCATTTGATCGCATCGACGACATTCGATTTGCCCGAGCCATTGGGCCCGACAATAGCTGTGATGCCAGCGGGAAACTCGAACCGAGTCTTGTCGGCGAAGCTCTTGAAGCCGACGAGTTCGAGCGCTTTGAGCATGGCCGCCGCGGGAGGGAATTTAGGAAGGTAGCCGTTGGGTGCGCGAGTGTGCGCGCCTGGGTGGGATTGCCCGGCCGACGACCATTCGATCGAAGTGCTGCCAGGCACTCACACGCTGACCGCGAAGTCGCCTGCCGGTGGCAAGTCGCCCGATCCACGCCGCGTGAACTCAGCGACGCTTTATTCTACTCGCGGAGCGGCTGGCTGGCTTGGCCCTTTGGGCGGCTTTGCGACTCTTGGCGCCCGTGATGCTAGCGCCCCGGCCCGCTTTGCCGCTGTGCGGCTTTGTGGCGGATTTGGCCGTTTTGGCCGCGCGGCCGCTGGGATCGACGATCTCGTCCGAACGGTCGGGGGCATCCGTCTTCGAGAGCCTGGTTGAGAACAGTTCGGGCGTGGGATTCGACACCACGGGGACACCGGACTCGGCATCCCCCTCGTCGCCTTGGTTCTCCTCGTCGGCCGGCGCCTTCAGATCGTAGGCGCGTCCCGGCTGCGGCACGGCGTCGACTTCCAGTCGGCCGGTGAGCGCCTTTTGCGCCCGCGCTTGCTGCAAGGCCTGCACGATATCGGGATAGCTGCCGCCCAGTTCCACGATCGCGCGAATAATCTCGTCAAGGCTCGCGCTCACCACCCGCTGTTGATCCGGCTGGCCGATTGCGAAGCGGCTGATCGAGACCTCTCGATCGTTACGGGCGTTGATCAGGATACGCTTGCTGGCTTCGAGCACGGTGGGGGTCTTGAGCCGTTGTCCTTTACCGAACATGACCAGTTCGGGGCGGTGGCTGCGCGTGACGTGAATCATCGGCGGACCATCGACCGACAGGACGTGGTAGCTGAATTCGTCGCTAAGCGAATCGCTCTGCACGAGCGGATCGCGCGGGTTCATCGCCCACAGCGCCCGGAAGGCCCCATAGCGCGTTTCGGCGCTGGGGAGCGCCAACATTTCGACCAGTGCATCGCGCGCCGAGAGGTTGTCCATGGCTCCCAAGGCGGCCAGCGCGAACACGCGGAAGGCCGGCTCCTCGCGCGCGGCTTCAGCCAAGGGGGCCACGGCGCGCTCGTCGTCGAGGTAGGCCAGAGCTTCCGCCGCGTAGAATCGCACGAGCGAATCGTCGGTCTCCAGCCCGACTAGCAGCGTGTCGATCCCTTCCTTGCCGATGGCTTCGAGCCGCAGGGCCGCGGCATCGGCGGAGACCGGATCGAGCAACTGCCGTTCGAGCAGCTTGAGCCGCGCCATCCGTTTGGGCGCCGTTTCGTGCATCGCGACCGACCGCAGTACCTGCATGTAGCGGGCGATGTTGTCTTTGTAGCGCGGATGGACGACCAGATTAACGTACTCGTCGGTCTTGGGCGTGGCCACTCCCTGCTTGACCCCCTGCGTGAACGAATGGAACCGCCGGTTGATCGCCTGGCCGATGACCGTGCTGTTGCGAATCGAGCGGTGTTCCGGGCGCAGCACGAGTCGCAGCGGGCGGTCCTTCAGACAGATGCCGCCCCCCAGTACACGCCCGCGCGTTTGGCGGGTGTGATCGTCCGACTCTTCGCCTTCGGCAGGATCAACCAGCACTGGCCCTTCACCGAGCGCCAGCAAGTGACCCGAATGGAGCTGCGTGGAAATCGCCATTAACTCGCGCAAACGGGTCTGCATCAGAAAGCCGTCACGCAGGCTGGTGGTCTCGCTTTGCGAGGGGACGCGGACTTCCAGATCGAAGTGGTCGCCCTTCTGGATGCCTGGGCGCAAGAAGCCGCGCACGAGCACCAGCGACGTGGTCGGCGAGGCCAGTACCTGATTCGGTTGCAGTACGCCCCGCTTTTGCATTTCGTCCAACAGCGCGCTGCGCTCGGGCGACGGTGGCGGATCGCTACCGGTCCCGGCCAATCCAGTCACCAGCGCGATTGCCTCGACGGCCACCGGCTGCATGCCATCGGCAACGGCGAGATCACCCACCAACTCGGTGTCGACCGCGGCGGCCACCAATTCATCATCTTCGGGGCTCTGCGACCGCAGGGACATGGCGCTGCACCCCCCGCACAGCAGGGCAGCCACGATCAGCAGTCCGATACGGCGTTCCATGCGATCTCGGGGGCCGTCATGCAGACCTGGCGCGGTCCGTTTGGGCCAAATCATCCGCAGCTGGCGGTTTACGGTTGAAAAACAGGCCGGGAATCCGCGGGTGAGAAAAGTTGCGGGGGGGACGATAGCCAGCCGCGTAACAGGGGTCAAGACAGGTTTCGCGGTCACGACGCTGCGGCAGCGGGGCCGCTTCCCCGATCCGGACGATGCCAGCCTGCCTTGCTTTACCCCAGCCTTAGGGGGCGAACTTGACGGTTCATCCGAGAATTGCTTGCTTGCCGGGGAGTAAACGTGGCGGGGCCAAGTTTTTAGCCGCTATACTTGTACCGCCGGGAATCACCCATGTTAAAATCGGACCGTCACTTCCTGTGGGGTCGAGGGGCGACCCTGTTTCGTTAACGAGCGCTTTTCTGGCGTCGTATTCCGCTCGGCGTAGGGTAGCTAGCTGATCGCGGGCGCGACGTGGGGTATCGGCCGGCAGGCGGAAAGTGCGCCGCTCCGGACAAAGAGTCCGGGATTGTTTCCTGCAAGCAGTACGCCGCCTATGCCCGGTTGGCTCCTCGACCGTCTGCGTGAGTTTGGCGATCAGCCGGCGATGATCGGGCACGGCGGATCGAGCACTTACTGCGCGCTCGTTGCCGAGATCGAGCACTGGCAAGCTGAGATCAAAGCGCTAGGCATCGCGCCCGCCGAATGCGTGGCACTCGTCGGCGAATACTCACCCCATACTGCCGGTCTCGTCGTCGCTTTGATTCTCAACCGCAATATCCTGGTGCCGCTCTCGAACGATTCGGCGCCCCGGCACGAGCGCTCGTTCGAGGTCGCCCGCGTCGATGTCGTGCTGCGCGTGGCCGAAGATGGCAGCCACACGATCCAGCGGCGCACGCCGACCGATCGTCACGAATTGATCGAGCGGTTGCGTGCCGCGCAGGAGCCTGGCCTGATTTTGTTCACGTCGGGCTCCACCGGCGAGAGCAAAGCCACGCTGTTGAGCTTCGCGCGGTTGCTCGAACGGTTCGAAAAACGCCGCAAGGCGTTCCGCACGCTGATCTTCATGAAGCTCGATCACATCGGCGGCATCAACACCTTGTTTCACATCTTGTGCGATGGCGGAGCGCTGGTCTCGATCGCCGAACGCACCCCGCGGGCCGTCTGCGACGCGATTGCCGCGCACCGGGTGCAATTGCTCCCGACCACGCCGACCTTTCTTAACATGTTGCTCATCTCGGGCGTCTACAAAGACTACGACCTCTCGTCACTCGAGCTGATCAGTTACGGCACCGAGCCGATGCCCGAAAGCACGCTCAAGAGCCTGAACCGCACGTTCCCGGGCGTGAAACTGAAGCAGACCTATGGGCTGTCCGAACTGGGAATTCTGCAGACCCAGTCGCGCGATTCGAGCAGCTTGTGGGTGAAAGTCGGGGGAGAGGGCTACGAAACAAAAATCGTCGACGGTATTCTCTGGATTCGCGCGCGCGCCGCGATGCTGGGCTACCTGAACGCGCCCTCGCCGTTCGACACCGAAGGCTGGTTCAATACGGGGGACGCGGTCGACGTCGACGGCGAGTTTCTGCGGATTCGCGGTCGGCTCTCGGAAATCATCAACGTTGGCGGCGAGAAAGTGCATCCGGCCGAAGTCGAAAGCGTGCTCCTGCGAGTGGCGAACATCCGCGAGGCGACAGTATGGGGTAAACCCAACGCCGTGATGGGGCACGTCGTTGTGGCGACCGTGAGCTTGATCGAACCCGAAGATCGTTTCGCGATGATGGATCGCGTGCTGGCCTATTGCCGCGACAAGCTCGAGCCCTTCAAGGTGCCGATGATGATCGAGGTCGACGAAGAAGACCATCACAACGCCCGCTTCAAAAAAATCCGCTCCAAAGCCAAGACGCGTTCGGGAGGGCAATCGTGACGGATAGCGGATCGCGTCAGGTGGTCATCGTCAGTGGCGGCAGCCGCGGACTGGGGCTGGGGATCTTGCGCCGCGCTCTGGCCGACGGCCTGGCGGTCGCCACCTTTAGTCGTAGCACTTCGCCGGCGATCGAAGATTTGCGAGCCAACGACCCAAATGCCGAGCGCTTCTGGTGGGAGCCGGTCGACGGCGCCGATCCGGCAGCGCTCAAGAAATTTGCCCTCGGCACCGCCAAGCGTTTCGGCGCGATCGACGTTTTGGTGAACAACGCCGGCGTGGGCCTCGATGGCCTGCTGACGATGACGCGCGTGGAAGACATCCAGCGTGCCCTGGCCGTGAATCTGTCGGCGGCCATTTATCTGATTCAGTCCTGTTCGAAGATCATGCTCACGCAGGGTCGCGGCAATATCATCAGCATCTCGTCGGTCAATGCCGTGCGCGGCCACAAGGGAGTGGCGGTCTACAGCGCGACGAAAGCCGCGCTCGACGGCATGACGCGCAGCCTGGCCAAGGAACTCGGCCCCGGCGGAATTCGCGTCAACACGGTCGCGCCCGGCTATTTCGAGAGTGACATGGTCGGTGAGCTGACCGACGAGCAGAAGGCCCGCATCAAGCGGCGCACTCCCTTGGGGCGGCTGGCGGCGATCGACGACATCGTCGACGTAGTGGCGTTCATGATGAGCCCGCAGTCGCGATTCATCACCGGCCAGACGATCGTTGTCGACGGTGGAATCACTTGTTAGCGTGGGTCGTGCGGCGGCTCGTGTGCATTATTTGAAATGTCATCCGGCGAAGCGCCTCGGCCTAAGACCGACGCCCGCCCTAAGGAACGTTTGCCATGCAAAATCCTGAGCAGCTCATTCATTTTGTCGTGCGGCGGATCATCGAACAAAAAGGGCAGCCCGCCCCCACGATCGAGAATCACCAGCGTCTGACGGCCGACCTGGGGCTCGAATCGCTCGACGTGGCCAAGGTCGTGGCGGTGCTCGAAGTGGAGCTCGAGGTCGATCCCTTCGCGCAGCTTGTGGCCATCACCGACGTTCGTACGGTCGGCGATCTCGCCGAGGCGTATCGCCGCGCGCTGGCCGGCGAAACCGCGGCCACCGCCGAGCCCGCGCTCGACGCCAGTCGGCAACGCGCAGCCGCGCGCCGCGGCGCGCCGGCCGCACAGGATGCCCAGAGCGAAGGTTAGGCCGGCATGCAGACCAACGGCCCCACAGCGGGTCCCTCGGCGGCGCTGGCGGGAGGCTCCCCGTCTGGTCCCGGCGCCATGCAGGGCGTAGCCATCGTCGGCATGGCGGGGCGATTTCCCGGGGCGCGGTCGATCGCCGAGTTCTGGGACAATCTCTGCCGCGGCGTCGAGTCAATTCGCCACTTCAGCGACGACGAGCTGCGCGCCGCCGGTGTCGACGAGGCCACGTTGGCCGATCCGACCTACGTCAAGGCAAGTCCCGTGCTCGACGACGTCGAGGGCTTCGACGCCGCACTGTTCGACTACACGCCGCGCGAGGCGCGGCTCATGGACCCGCAGCATCGCCTGTTCCTCGAAACCGCCTGGGAAGCGCTCGAAGACGCCGGCTACGATCCGCTGCACACCGAAGTGCCGGTCGGCGTTTATGGCGGCGCCGGCGGACTGGTGAGCAGTTACGGTTTCGCGCTGGCCCGACATCTCGAAGCGGTCTACGGTGCCACCGGCAGCCTGCAGCACATCGCCAACGACAAGGACTACCTGGCCACACGCGTCAGCTTCAAGCTCAACCTGCGCGGGCCGAGCATGACCGTGCAATCTGCCTGCTCCACGTCGCTCGTGGCGGTGCACGTCGCTTGCCAGAGTTTGTTGGCGCACGAGTGCGACCTGGCGCTGGCCGGCGGCTCGACGGTGCGCGTGCCGCATTACGTCGGCTATCACTTTGAGGAGGGGGGTATCGTCTCGCCCGACGGGCATTGCCGCGCGTTCGACGCCGGCGCGCGCGGCACGCTGTTCGGTAGTGGCGTGGGCGTCGTCGCGCTCAAGCGCCTGAGCGATGCGCTGGCCGCCGGCGATCCTATCTATGCCGTGATCAAGGCGTCGGCCGTCAACAACGATGGTGGGGCCAAGCTCAGCTTCACGTCGACCAGCGAGGCTGGCCAAATGGGGGCCATGGCCGAGGCGCTCGCCATGGCCGATTGCGATCCGGCCACGCTCGGCCTGGTCGAAGCGCACGGCACCGCCACGGCAATGGGCGATCCCGTTGAAGTTTCGGCGATGGCCAAAGCCTTCCGCGGCAGCACCTCCGAAACCGGGTTTTGCGCGCTCGGCTCGGTCAAATCAAACATCGGCCATCTCGAAGCGGCCGCCGGCGTGGCCGGGCTGATCAAAGCGGCCCTGGCCGTGTATCACGGCAAGCTGCCCCCGACGCTGCACTTCGAGAAATCGAATCCGCGGATCGACTTTCCCACGACTCCTTTTTACCCGAACTTGTCGCTCAAGCAGTGGCCCCCGCAGCTTGTGCCGCGCCGCGCGGGCGTGAACTCGCTGGGGATCGGCGGCACGAACGCCTTTGTCGTGCTCGAGCAAGCGCCGGCCGTGTCGACGCGTGCAACCGCTTTAGCACCGCGCTCGCGCCAACTTATTTGTCTATCGGCCCGCACGGCGCCGGCCCTGAGCCAGTTGGCCGCGCGTTATGTCGCCTATCTGGATGCGCATCCGCAAACTTCGCTGGCCGACGTCGCCTATACAACGAACGTTGGGCGTGTGGCGCTCGCCCAGCGCGCGGCGCTCGTGGTCGATTCGGCTGAGCAGCTTCGCGAGCGGTTGGCCGATATCGCCCGAGACCCCACGTCCAGCGCCGCCGGCAATCCCGCGAACGTGTCGCGCGGGCAGGCGTCGCGCGCGGCGCAACCTAAGGTGGCGTGGGTCGTGCCCGGTACCTCGTCCGAGCTCTTGTCCGCCGCGCCCGGTTATTACGCGGCCGAGCCGGTGTTTCGCGCGGCCGCCGATCGTTGCTTGATGCTGCTCGAAGACCAGGTGGCGAAACCGCTGGACGATTGGCTGGCCGGGCGCGAGGCGTCCGATGAAGTGGTCGCGCGCGGCACGGCGAGTTTTGTCGCAGCCTTTGCGCTGGCCCAACTGTGGCGCGCCTGGGGCGTGCAGCCGGCGGCCCTCGTCGGCGCCGGGCACGGTGAGCTGGCGGCCGCTTGCCTGGCCGGTGCCCTCGATCTGCGCACTAGTCTGCAATTGGCCGCCGCGCTCGACGCCGGCGACGAGACGTTTCGCGAAACCGCCTCGAGCGTAATGTTTGGCAAGCCGCAGCTACTGTGGGTTTCGGCATCGACAGGTCGACCGGGTCCGAAAGAAACTCCGCTCGATGCGGCCGACTGGTTGGCGCGACTGCGATCGGCAACCGACGCGTCCGGCGCCGGCGACGCGCTCGCTAAGCTCGGCGTGCAAGTGGCCCTTTTGCTGGGGGGTGTGCCCGCAGCCGCGGCCGACAAGTCGTCCGCGGTTCGTTGGATCGCGTCGTGCCCAGCATCTGCGTCCGCGGTGTCGAATGCAGCGCAAGCCGATCGCGCGCTGCAGATGGCCGTCGCAAGACTGTGGACCCTCGGCGTGGCGATCGATTGGCGCGGCTATTACCGCGATCGTACGCGTCCACGGCTGCCGCTACCGACGTATCCCTTCCAGCACGAGCGCTATTGGCTCGACGTGCCGGCAACTAGCGCCGCCGCAACTACCCGCGCAGCAACCGAAGTGCGGATTGCGCCCGCCGAAGCCACGGCGGCCACGATCGAAGAGTCGACCCAAGCGCCAGACACTAGTCCGCAAGCGACGCTTATCGGCCGTCGCGTCCGCTCTCCCTTGTCGACGATCCAGTTCGAGTCGCAATTGGGTGTGGCCACGCTCCCCTTGTTGGGCGACCACTGGGTGTACGACAAGGTGGTGATCCCGGGCGCCTGTCACTTGTCGCGCTTGATCGCCACGGCCCGCGCGCAGTTTGGCCCCGGCGCAATCACGCTGGGCGACGTGCTGTTTCCGCAGGCCGTGGTATTGGCCCCCGACGAAGTGCGGCCGATTCAGTTGTTGCTCGATCCGCAAAATGGCGGACACGAGTTCAAAGTCGTCAGCTACGATCGTGCGGCCGACTCGGGGCGTGGCGCGTGGCGCGTACACGCCCAGGGCGAAGTGTCCGTCGGCCCGGCCGGCGAACTGCCGCCGCCGCTCGATCGCATGGCGTTTGCCGCCGTCGAGAAGGCGGCCCACGAGCGACTCAATCTCGAGCAGTTCTACGGCCGCATGGCCGAGCGCGAGATACACCTTGGCCCGCGGTTTCATTGGAACGATCAAACGGCCTTTGCCGCGTTGGACGTTGTCAGCCGCATGCGGCTGCCGGCCGCCGACCAGGAGGGCTTTCTGCTCCACCCTGGCTTGATCGACGCCTGCTTCCAGATTCTGATCGCCAAGCTCGCCACGACGTACGTACCGTTCAGCGTGGAAACGCTGCGCGTGAGCCCGTCGTGGAGTGTGCCCGCCTTCTGCCACGCGCGGTTCCGCGAGCAGGGACGTCCCGGCCAGGCCGTGTTGGCGGCCGATTTAGTGTTGTACGATGACGCGGGCCGAGCGATCGTCGAGATGCGCGGACTGCGGCTGAAGGCGGCCGCGCGCGACGCGCTGTTGCAAGCGGCGCCGACTGCCGGCGGCATTGATCGCTGGTTGTACAAAGTCGCCTGGCGCGAGGTGTCGACAGCCGGCGCCGTAATGTCGCCGCCGGCCGCGTCCAATTTGGCAACGCGACGCACAACGTGGCTACTGCTGGCTGACGATCCACAGCTCGCATCGAGCCTGGCGGGCGAGCTGGTGTCGCGCGGTCAGGCGTGCATTCAAGCGCGTTGGACGCCGAACGTCGCGGCCGCTGGCAACGGCGAGGCTCACGCGGCGATCACGCCAGAGCGCATCGACGAGCTCGCGCGGCGCGTGCAAAGCGCGCTCGACCAGGCCCGCGAATCGGGCTCTCGGCTCGGCGTGATCGCGCTATTGGCCGGCGGCCAGATGGACTCGCGCGCGGATCATTCCGCCGAAGATGGCGCGGCGCTGGCCCGCGCTAGCGTGGGCCACTGCGCACTGGTTACCGGGCTCGTGCAAACGCTTGTCCGCGCGGGGGGCAGCTTGCCGACACCGCTCTGGCTGGTGACGCGCGGCGCGTTGAACGCCGATCCTGATGAGCCCGTGCGCAATCTGGCGGCGTCAAGCCTGTGGGGGCTGGGTCGCGTGATCGCCACCGAGCATCCAGAGCTGGCTTGCGTACGCGTCGATCTCGATCCGATGGGCGCGGGCGATTCAATCAAATCACTGGCGGCCGAATTGTCGGCCACCGATCGCGAGGACCAGGTTGTATTGCGCGGCGGTAGCCGCTTCGTGCAGCGTTTGACACCGCTGGGTTCCGGCGGTTCGGCGGCGCCGACAAGTTCAGCGACGACTTCTGCCGCGGGCCCGCAATCCGCCAACGGGCCCGTGCAGTTGACCATCACCGAGCGCGGCACGCTCGGCAACTTGCAACTTGTGCCCAGGCAGCGCCAAGCGCCTGCCGCCGGGCAAGTCGAAATCGAAGTTCGCGCCGCGGGGCTCAATTTCCGCGACGTCTTGAACGCCTTGGGTCGCTACCCGGGCGATCCCGGCGATCCCGGATTGGAATGCGCCGGTGTGGTCACGGCGGTCGGCCCCGGCGTGGTGCAGCCAGCCGTCGGCGACGAAGTGGTCGCGACCGGCTTCGGGCTGTTCAGCACCTACGCGATCACGCGCGCGGCGTTGGCAGTGCGCAAGCCGGCGCGACTTTCGTTCGCTGACGCGGCCTCGGTGCCCGTCACGTTTCTCACGGCGTTGTACGGCCTTAAGCATCTCGCGAAATTGTCGGCCGGGCAGCGCGTACTGATTCCCGCTGCGGCCGGCGGTGTTGGCGTGGCAGCCGTGCAAATGGCGCTCGCCGCCGGCGCGGAGATCTTCGCCACGGCCGGCAGCGAGGAGAAGCGCGAGTACCTCAAGTCGCTCGGCGTACAGCACGTGTTGCCTTCGCGCACGCTCGAGTTCGCCGACGAAGTGCGCCGACTGACCGGCGGCGCCGGCGTCGACGTGGTGCTCAACTCGCTGGCCGGCGACTACATTCCCAAAAGTCTGGAGTTGGTCCGTCCCGGTGGGCACTTCCTCGAGATCGGCAAGACGGGCATCTGGACCGCCGAGCAAGTCGCCGAGTATCGCCCCGGCGTGCACTACGCGACGATCGCGCTCGACGCCATGTTCGACCAGCAGCCCGAGCTGGTCGGCCAGCTCACGCGCGAGTTGATGGAGATGCTGGCCAATGGCCAACTCAAGGCCCCGCCGCGCCGCGAGTTCGCGCTCGACGACGCCGTGGCGGGCTTCCGCTACATGGCGCAGGCCAAGCACATCGGCAAAGTCGTGCTGACGATGCCCGCGGTGCCGAAGGCCGCGAGTGACTCGGCAAGCGTCGCTAGTTCCGCGCGCACGACGGACGCGGTGAGAGCGAAACAACCGATCGAGATTCGCGGCAATACCACATACCTTATCACCGGCGGCCTCGGTGGGCTGGGGCGACGCATCGCCCAGTGGCTCGTCGAGCGCGGCGCGCGGCATCTAGTGCTCGTCGGGCGCCGGCCCCCCAACGAAAGCGCCGCGATGCAGATCGCCGAACTCCAGGGGCGCGGCGTGCAGGTGCGCACCTGTCAGGTCGAAGCGGCCAACCTGGCCGAGATTCCGACGCTCGTGAAGGAAATCGACGCTTCGCCCGCGCCGCTGGCCGGCGTCATCCACGCGGCAGGTGTGCTCGACGACGGCGTGCTCGTCGGGCAAACGGCCGAGCGCTTCGCGAAGGTCTTCGCTCCCAAGGTGGCCGGCGCCTGGAACCTCGATCGGGCCACGCAATCGTCGTCGCTCGACTTCTTCGTGCTTTTTTCGTCGCTGGCCGCCTGGTTGGGTTCGTCAGGGCAAGGCAACTATGCCGCGGCCAATTCACTGCTCGATGCGCTGGCCGCCGATCGCCATGCGCGTGGGCTGCCGGCCACCAGCATCGCCTGGGGACCGTGGGCTGAAGCCGGCATGGCCGCCGGTTTGGGTGAGGCGGGCAAGCGCCGTTTTGCCGCGGCCGGCATCGAGCTGATTCCGCCGAGCGATGGCCTCGTCGCGCTCGGTCGCTTGCTCGATCAGCCTGAAGCGGACGTCGCGGTGTTGCCCGTCGATTGGGCGAAGTTCCTGGCGCATAGCTCGCCGGGCCAAGAGCCCGCGATGCTGCGCGAACTGGCGGCCAGCAGCCGGGCAAGCGCCGCGCGACGCGAGCGTGGCGCAGTCAGTCAAACGTCGAGCGCTACGGCGCAGCGCGACAGTGCAGCGCCCGCCGACGCGTCACCGGCCGCGGCGGCACGCACGCGCGAGAACTGGCAAGCGGCGATTCTCGACGCCGCGACGCGCGTGCTGGGGACCGACTCCGGCAAGCAACTCGCCAGCGATCAACCGCTGACCGAGCAGGGGCTCGACTCGCTCTTGGCGATCGAACTCGTCGGCGCGCTGAGAAAACTGACCGGTCGGAACCTGCCGGCGGCGCTCGTGTTCGACTATCCGACGATCGACGCCCTGGCCGCGTTTCTGGCAGCGAGCGAACCCGCGGTCCCTGCATCAACCGCCGCGCCGCAGACCATGTCGCCCACGCAGCAAGCTCCGTTGGCCGCCACGATTGCCGCGGCGACGGCACAATCCGGATCGTCCGCCGCGGACATCCTCGCGCTGGTGAAGCACGAAACGTCGAAGGTGCTGGGTGTCGATGGCGCGGCGCTGGCCACTGGTCGGCCGCTGGTCGATCTGGGGCTCGACTCGCTGTTGGCGATCGAACTGGTCGGCGCGTTGCGCAAGGCGACCGGTCGCGGGTTGCCCGCCACGCTGGTGTTCGACCATCCGACGATCGATGCGTTAGCGGCGCATCTGACGGCGACATCGTCGGCCTCGGCGACCACCTCCATCTCGCCGGTCGCATCAACAACGCCCTCGGACACGACGGCCGTCGTCGAGTGTGTGACGGTCTCTGCGCCAACAACCGGCGCCGGACTCAGCCAGGCCGAGTGGCGCACCCTGATCGCGCAAGAAGCGGGCAAGGTGCTCGGCGTTGATGGTCTGCAGGCCCTGGCCGCCGATCGCCCGTTGACCGAACAAGGGCTCGATTCGCTGCTGGCAATCGAGCTGGTCGGCGCGCTGCGCAAAGCGTCTGGCCGATCGCTTCCGGCCACGCTGGTGTTCGATCATCCGACGCTCGACGACCTGTCGAAGTTTCTAGCCGATGCGGCAGCCGCGGGATCGGCAACCAACGGCGCCGCGCACGCGGGCGTCGCTAGCGCATTGCCGGCAGCGGCGCCGATTGCATCGCCCCCAGGCGCGACAACCGCGCCAATCGCCGCTGCATCGCGAACCATGAGCCCACCAGCCGCGTCGCCTGCTGGCGAGTTCGATTTCGTGGTCGAAGACCTGCGCATCTGGCACGCCGACGAACTGCCCGAGTTGCACATCAAGGCTTTCCCGGGCTATTTCCTCACGCTGATGGGGCCGGGCTTCTTGAAGCGGTTCTACGCCGAGTTTTGTTTGCATCCGTTCAGTTATGGCTGCGTGGCCCGCTCGAAGCGCACCGGCAAGCTCGTGGCCGTCGCCACCGGCAGCGCGAATGTGCCGGCCCACTTTAAGCACTTCTATCGCAGTCACGCGCCGTACCTGGCGATGTGCATCGCGACCAAGTCGATCACCAACGCCGATGCCCGCCGCGCCGTGCTCGCGCGCACGTCGCACGCCATGCACGCGCTGCGGATGCTGATCCCCGGGATGCGTCCGCCGGCCTCGACGGCCGCCGTGTCGGACAAGGACCCGCCCAACCAGTGCCCGGTGCGGTTCCTGTCGATGGGGATCGACCCCGAGTGGCGCGCGACCAAGGCGTCGATCGAAACGACGTTGCGCTTCGAAGAGATCGTTCGCGCGGCAGGCAACAAACGCTACGGCTGTTCGATTCTGGCGCACAACGATCGCGCGATCGGTTTTTTCACCGGCATGGGCTTCGAGATGACGTTCCGCTCGTCGAAGGGCTGCTGGTTCGAGAAGGATCTGTAGGCCAGCCGGACGGTGCCGCGCGCATCGACTAGTTGCCGTGCGGCGACCGCCCCCTTCTGTCGGCGCGATCGTAAAGTAGACTGACGAGAGCAGCATTCAGTTAGCTGGTACGGTATCCGTGGGTGCCATGGCCACTCAGCGGTACTCCGCAAGTGGCCATGCTCGACTGCAGCGCTAGGCATGCCCACGCAAGCGTGGGACATGGCACCCGTGATATCGTCGCAAAGAGCACTCTAGTATGCCCACCCAAGTCGGACGAATTCGCCTGGCCAACGAGCTGCGCAAGCAGTACGGCACGTTGAATTTCAGCTATCGCGTGCTGCACCACGTCGTGCGCCGCGCGGGGTTGCTCAGGCATTTGTTTCCGGCCAACGGCTGGGATGCTGAACCCTTGGCCCACTGGTGCCGCCCCGACGTGCCGACCGAGCCGGCCGCGTACAAGCAGTTTCGCGACCGGGCGACGCGGCGGTTCTTCTTTCCGGCCGGCGAGCTACCCAACATCCCGCGCGAGTGGACGGCCGAAGCGGTCGCTCGCGCCGACGACATCCTCCGCGGCCGGTTCCAGTTTTTCTCGGCCACTGTTTACGAACTCGGCTTTCCGTTCGACTGGTTGCTGAACCCAATGAACGGGCGGCGCGTCGACGCCGCGCGCCACTGGTGCGACCGCAACGAATTCGAGGAGGACCAGGGAGACATCAAGTTCATCTGGGAGGCTTCGCGCTTCGCCTGGGTCTACACGCTGCTGCGCGCCTACGCCCACGCGCGCGACGAGTGCTATGCCGAAGGCTTCTGGACGCTCGTCGAATCGTGGCGCCAGGCGAATCCGCCGAATATGGGTCCCAACTGGCAGTGCGGGCAGGAGTGCGCCTTTCGCGTGATGGCGCTCTGCTTCGGGCTGTATGGCTTCTGGCGCTCGCCGGCGACCACACCCGAGCGCGTCGCCAGGCTGGCCGCGCTGTTGGCCGTGCACGCCCAGCGCATTCAAACCAACATTCGCTTCGCCCAGGTGCAGATGGGCAACCACGCGCTGAGCGAAGCCGTCGGCCTCTACACCATCGGCACGCTCTTCCCTGAATTCAGGAAGGCCGACAACTGGCGCGGGCATGGCCGCCACATCATCGACCTCGAAGCGCGGATGCACAGCTATCGCGACGGCTCGTACATTCAGCATTCGCTCAACTATCACCGCCTGATGTTGGACGACTACCGCTGGTCGCTGCGGCTGGCTGAAGTCAACAACGAACAGTTCGCGCCGCTGACGCGCGAGATCGTTGATCTGCACGGCAAGTACGTCGTGCAGATGCAGAACGAAGAGAACGGCCGCGTACCGAACTACGGCCAGAACGACGGCTCGCTGATCATGCCGGTGGACGGTTGCCCCTATCTCGACTACCGCCCGGTCGCCGAAGGGGTGCACTACCAACTTCATCGTCGCCGGCTGTATCCGCGCGGCCCTTGGGAAGAAGATTTGTACTGGCTGTTCGGCGAAGACGCGGCTCACGCGCCGCGCGACGAACCGGCCCGCGCAAGCAGCCGCTTTGACATTGGCGGCTACTACACACTGCGCGGCAACAACACCTGGGGGATGATCCGCATTCACACGATCATCCACCATCCGCACCAGGCCGACATGCTGCATCTCGACGTCTGGTGGCGCGGACTGAACGTGCTGCACGACGCCGGCTCGTTTTCGTACAACGCCCCCGAGCCGTGGAGGCATTACTTCGTCGCCACCTCGTCGCACAATGCCGTGGAGATCGGCGGCGAAAGCCAGATGATCCGCCCGCGGCGCTTCAGTTGGACGTATCTGACGCGGTCGAGCCTGCACGAGTATCTGCCGGGCATCGGCCCCAACATCGACTACGTGCAGGGCGAACACTACGGCTACCAGCGCCTGCCGAGCCGCGCCGTGCATCGCCGCGCCGTGCTGCGGTTGGGCGAACAGTACTGGCTCGTGGTCGACGACGTCTTCGGCCAGCCGCCCGAGCAAGTGAAGCTCTGCTGGCAATTGCTCGACGCGCCGTACGAAGTCGACGGCCGCCGCATCGCGTTCGACACCGAGCAAGGCCCCATCGGCTTCGAGGTGCTGGTCGCGCCCGAGGCCAAGTTCGAAGTGGTGCGCGGCGACGTCGGCCCCCCTGCCCGTGGTTGGCATTCGGTGCACTATGGCGAGCGGTTGCCGGCCCCCAGCGCGTACGTGTCGACCGACGGGGCGCTACCGCAGCGGTTCGTGACCTTGGTCAGCCTGGGCTGCCTCGCGCGGTTCGAGCGCCAGGCGCACGACGCGAACCAACTGCGGGTCGTCGGTGTCGACAAGCTTGCGGGCGAGGCCGCGGAATCCTGCGAGATCACGCTGGCCCCCTTGGCGCCGGGCAGTGGTCGCGTGATTGAACAGTTCAGCCTGGGGTATACTGCGGCCGAGCCGGCGTCTTCGCTGGGCCGCTAGCGCGCGGGCTGTCGGTTCTCGTCAGAAATGTCGTCGTCGCCGGCCGATTTCGACCTCTTGCGGCCTTTGCCCACGCGCGCGGTCCCGATAAAATGCCGGCATTCGTCGGCCGGTGTCGTGTCCGTGCGTTGCTCTCAGAGCCGCCGCCGCTCACGAGCATCCGGTTGACCGACGGGGCGTAGCTCAGCCTGGCTAGAGCGCTGCGTTCGGGACGCAGAGGTCGCAAGTTCAAATCTTGTCGCCCCGATCTTTTTTCCGTATTAGCCCTTTGGCGCTCCTTAGTCGAAGGGCTTTTTTCTTTTGTGGGTCGGTAGTTACGTCACGATGGCACAGGGTTCAAATCAGCCGCTCGGTCAAGTGGGTTTTCTGCGGCTCGCTGATGTAAACCACTAGCCAGTCATCACTTTGTGCGGTTCAAAAACCGGTAGCGTGCGTCGGTCCGGAGCAGGATGTTGTCAGACGCTTGCGAACAAACAAAGGTCACGCCCTCATGTGCATGAACTTGTTTCCGGTTTCCGGCGTGCATCTGCCCTCGGTGAGGACCAGAATGCCTTTGCGCCAGGGAATCGCGTACGATCCAGCCATTCTTCAGTGACGGCATCCAAGCACGTGATGATACCGGCATCTAATCTGGCAATGTAGACGTATCGGTAGTAAAGCAAGGGCATGCAAATACCGGCCCGTTCTCACGCGTATTCCAAACTAGGCTACTCTTGGCTGAATCACTTCTCGACCATTGAATTCGCCCAAGTCTCCAGCCCTCTTCGGCAAGAAGTTCGTTGGTGCATGACTTCGCTGGGACTTCCTCGGCGAGCGACTCAGATTTCTTCCAGCGATCGCACGATGTGAGTTACATATCGCGCCTGCTTCGCGGCTGATCCCGACCGGAACGAAGCGGACGCTACCGGCGGCGCTTCTGTGTGGCGACGATGGGACGGCGCTCGAGTTTGTCGAGAATTTCCATGAATCGAGGTCGGTTGCGGTACTTGTCGCGAATATCTTTGACGAGTTCGATCCAGAAGTCGTCGCGATCAAGCGACTGCATGATCGGCCGCATCTTGCGGAGGCAAGCGGCGGCAGACTCGTAGGCGCCTTGATTGGCTTGCGGGAGGTGCGCTTCGAGCTCAAGGTGGTAAACCTCTAACGCTCGCTCCGGATGAGACTTGGCCACGGCGGCCGCGACGCGTGAGGCGAGCCCCGCAGCGGAGCTCCAAGCCATCGCTCGGGGGGCACCGCCTGACTTCGACTTATCGTCGGCGACAATCGTGTCGTACCATCGGAGCGCTTGATCTGGTCTTTTCTCCGCGATAGCGAGGTCGACAAGAACGTCGAGGTGCTTCCGCTGGCGATCATAGCGACCAGGCAGGCGAAGGAAGACGGCGGCGAGGTAGTCGGGTAGGGGTAACGGCCAGCCGTCTTCGCAGATGAACCCAAGGTTTGGCGACGTCGAAGGCGCAGCGAATCTCTGCTTCGCGGATCTCGCTCGCTTCTTCCTCAACGCCGACGTTGCCGCTTGGGCAGGCGCAGTCTGGCAACGGATGGGGGCAATTCCCGTTTCCAGGAACTGTTCCGCGCGGCGGCGCACCGCGGTTCCGCATTTGGCCTTCTCGGCGGCGCCCACCAGATCCTGGAACGACTTGACATTGGGATTGCGAAAGAACTCGCACGCGGCTCGTGCCGCGACGACGTCCCATTGCTTGCGGCTGCGGGCCAGATCGACAAGCTTATCGGCCAGATGGGAAGCGATGCCTGGGAGTTTCTCGTAGGTCTGTTCAATCCCCTCCCGGGCCCAGTGCTCGGCTTCGTCGAAACGCTTGAGCTGCATCAAATGATTGACCAGCCGTTCGTAACTGCCAGTGCGTCGGACCTCCGCTTCGTAAAGCGGGAGGACCTCGTCGTCTCGGCCCGCCAGTTCGAGGGCGTGAACGAGCCAATCGCTAAGCGAGTCGCGGCGATAATTGCGGCTCCAAGGATCAAGACCATCGTCCGCATCGCTGTTGCCTTCAGCGTTCTTAGGCTCCTTCGACGAGGGATTGAGTCGGGCGGCCAGCATGTCGGCGACCGCGGACCAGTCGGCGCTCGACCATCGCGCGTCGAGAATGTTTGCGGCCGGCCCACCGATGTAATCCCACTGATCGAGCTCGCAAGCGTCGATCGCGTAGAGAATCTTCTCGGCTGGCGAGAGCGACGAAACTGCGACGGCGGCAAAGACGACTGGGAAGCACTCAGCCAACGCCATGCCGGTCTCGCCTTCGTCATCCGACTGACCGACTTGGCTCATGCCACGCTCGAAGAGTTCTCGGCCCAATTCGACGACCGCGTCGGCATGACCGAGTTCCGCAAGGCGTTCAAAGCGGTGTTTGAGCCGGCTGTAATCGGGCGTGTGGCCGTCGTGCTGCCAACGGTTCTGCCAGCCAATTTCGGACGTGACCGATCGGATCTCCTTGCGAGCCTCGCCAATCAGCCGGGCAGCGTCCCCTTCGCCGAGGAGGATGCGTTCCTGGAACTCCTGGCGGATCTCGGGAAAGCGATTGACGAGCTCAACAACACATTTCGCTAATTCGGCGGTGGACTTCTTCTCAATGTCGGCCTGGATAAGGGCATCCCATTCAGCGCGCGTCCGACGGGGCGTTTTGGCCGTGGAGTTGGGGCCCTTGGATTTCCCGCTGGGACTACGTGTGCCTCGGCGAGAAGTTCTCAAGGATGCGATTCGGGCAGACCGCGACGAGTCTTCATCATCCTCGTCCCACTTGTCGTCAGTCTCGTACAACTGTTCTTCTTCTTCGTACTCGTCAGCCGAGGACTCCGTGAGACGAGCCCAACGGGAATCGTCGGCCGCAGCCGCAGGGGGCGACTTACCGTCGGCAATTTGAGCAAGATACTCGGCGATCACGGCGACCGCATGCTTGCACTGACTGCCAACCGGGCAGGTGCAGATTCCTACGATTTGGCCGCGAGGCTTCTTCTTCGCTTCGAGATGCGCCGAAGTGACGTAACGGCGCGTCCCCTGGACTGCCGCAAGCAGCCGACCATCGCTGGAAACGGCCAAGTTTCTCACTTGGCCGCTCCGCTGGTATGAGCGCCCCCGTTGAACGCTGCGGCTGCCGAAAGCCTGATCGAGATCGTCCCACGTGAGCTTGGCCCAGGTGGCTGCATGGGGAATCGCTGCAACGGCGTGTGGCTGGTCCTGGCGTGAAGCGGACGTTTTCTTGCGCGGCATGAAGATCAAGTCTGCGTGAGTAGCGCGGCTGTTCAAACAGATCATCTTAAGGGTGTTTGTGCAGAGCGTCGACCATCTGGGCGACGAACGGTTGTGCGAAAAATCGTACGACTTACGCGGCGAGCTATAGTACCTTGGATGATCCAAGGTCCGGTCGACATGCCGCTCCGATGAGGTGGAGCCGACGCAGGGAACGGCTGCGGCACTCAAAGTCCTGGCACACAGACAGCAGCAGGTTCTCGAATGGCAGCGCCTACATGCCGTACGCCGACGGCAATATGTACTGACGTTCTGCCGCGCGTTTGAGTGCTTCAGGCGGCCGGACCGACTGTTTTTCGAGGGCGCTCAATGCCGCGGCGGCGGGGTACATCGTCCGGCCTCACTTTGAAATTGTGGCTCGGCGCAGGGTGGAAACCATCGACCGCTGCGAGACGTGTAGTCACCTTTGATGGCGATTAGCGACCTGGAACGGGCCGCGTTCGTGACCAATGACGAACCGACCTGGGTCAAGAACATTCAAGTATCCGACCTACCTGCTAGCCCTCAATCAAGCGAAGGCTCGGGGTTTTGTGGCGTCCGCAGTGGGCGCGCACGGAGAAGTGCCGGTGCGGTG
>JAIESQ010000114.1 GCA_019745975.1 Pirellulales bacterium | reverse complement strand
GGTTTTAGGTGAGTTAACGCTACACCGTGTTTAAACCACCAGGAGCCCTCTTTCATAGAATCAGGCTCCGCCAGTGCCCGACCCGTTTTTCGGCGTGCGACCTTTTGGCCGCGCTAGCGAGGGCATTGTAGGGTGCGTGAAACGCACCAGCCGCCTCGCGGCCTGCCAGGCCGCTTCAAACAGCCGAGGCCGTCAGACCTCAGATCGCGGTCCGAACCGATCACCGACCCTGTCGGGGTCGTTCATTGCCCCGGCCAGGTGTTACGTGGACTACGCATTGTCTAAAATAATGTACGTAAACATGTCCACAATAGTCTTGACAAATGGCCGCCGGTTGCTAGGATGAACTGAGTCGGCTCGCCGCTGCGGATCCCGCTGCGCACGAGCCCTTGATTGACCACGTTTTTTTGAAGTACAGGAGTAACCTGGCGCGCTAGCCTGCGCGCCGAACACACCGCGCGATGCAAGCCTGCGGTCTGGAGCCTGCAGCCTAACACCACGCATCTCCCCCCCCGGGACTTCGCGATTCAACGAATCGTTTGTCAGAGTCGGGAGTTGAGAGCTACGTCCGCGGTGCGCGCAGCGACCGAGTTGCCGTGACGGTCCGGATTGTTAGCCGCGGGATTTATCCCGCGCGCTAGCTCGTAGGACGTTTCGACTGCGTTCACGCTCATCGCAGTGCGGCGCCGGACGAGCTAGCGCGCGGAGCAAGCTCCGCGGCTAACGAGTTCTTAGGACGCAAAAACTCCCTTAGGACGATCTAGGACACAACGGTCCAGAATTTTGCGTCCTAAAATAACTCGCTGACAACAAACGACTTAACGACTTTTGACAGCCGCTTAGGACGGTTAGGACGCAAATTCCCGGGCAATCTTATTCTGGGTACCCCCCGGGGGGGGAAAGGAGAACAAGGAAGGCAGACCGGTAGCGCACCGGTTCGGCTGCCGTGCGACTCTGCTCACGACGGGGGCGCTCGCCACCAGGCGGCGGCTGCGCCGTCGTTCACGCTTTGCCCGCTTGGGCCTTGCCGTAAGCGATGTTTACCGGCAGCACGAGCGCCCAACCAATAATGAAGAACACCAGCAGACTGAGGATCGCGATATGCGCGCTGCCAGTCGTGTTGAGCGTGGTGCTGAACAACATCGGTCCCAGCATGCTGGCGGCCCGGCCCGAGAGATTGAAGAAACCCATGAACTCGGCCGCGTGTTTCTCGGGCGTGATGAAGCCCATGATGGCGCGGCTGACCGATTGCCCACCCCCCATGACCAGCGCCAGCACGACGGCCATACACCAGAATTGCGTCTTGGTGGTCACAAAGAACGCCGTAACCAACAATCCCACCCAGATCGCCAGCATGATGTGCAACATCGTCTTGGCGCCAATCCAATCGGAGAGCTTTCCCACAGCAAGCGCTCCGGGAAGGGAGACAAACTGCACCATCAAAATCATTTGAGCCAGTTCACCGGCGGTCATCCTCAGCTCGCGTTCGGCGAACACCGACGCCTGCGTGATCACCGTCTGCATGCCGTCGTTGTAAAACAGGAAGCCGATCAGAAACATCGCCAAGGTTCCGTAGTTGCGAAAGTGCATGATCGTGCGGCCGACCTGTCGGATGGCCGCCTTGGCTGCGTCGAAGACAGGCAAGGGAGCGGTTTGTGGTTTTTGCTTGTCGCGCAGCACCAGAAACGTGGGGATCGAGAACAACCCCCACCAGGCTCCGGTGATCAACAGGCCGATGCGCAGATGGACCGTGGCGTCGTCTTTCGAATTGGGCAATCCGAAGAGATGCCCGGCCTGGAGCACGACGATCGCAATCAACAGCGCCAATCCGCCGCCGATGTAACCCATGCCGAAGCCCAACGCCGACACGCGATTCATCGAGTCGTCGTCGGCGATCTCAGGCAGAAAGCCGTTGTAGATTCCCCAGCAAAGTTCGAAGCCGAGACAGGCCCCGAAGAACAGCACCGCGACCAGCCAGCCCAAGCTGGTCGGCACGAGCGCCATCCCTGCCGAACAACAGGCGCCCAGCACCGTCGCGAAGATTAACCAGGTGCGCTTGTTGGCGCGCGCGTCGGCCAGCGCGCCAATGATCGGCGACGCAATCGCCGCCAGGAACATGGAAATCCCGATCCCGTATCCGTAGACGTACGTCCCCGGAGCGCCCGGCAGCACGATCACCGTGATGTAGTACACCACGATCGTAATCTGCAGCGTCGACCAGGCGCTGCTCGCCCAGTCGTACATGGCCCAAGCCCAAACTTCCTTGCGCGTGCCGCGGATCGGCCTAGTCGAGGGGCTCGGTTCCGGCGGCACAGGCGTATAGGTGTAAGGACTGCTCATATGCGACGCGCGGATCCGGCGAAGAGAAACTCGAGTTCCACTGAAAGCGGCCCGATTATGGGACGGTTGCACGAGAGTCACAAGACGAATCGGTCAAACAACCAGGCGTTTGCCGATACGAGAACTAGTGTGCCAGTGCTTGGCAGTCGGCGCAAATGCGCCAAGTACACGGCACGCTGGGATCGCCGACGAACAAGCAGTGCCGCGTCGGCGGCGAACTACGCACTGCTTACCGGCGACCATCTCGATCACGCGGCAAACCCATTTCAGCCGGCAAGCAGTGGCACACAAACGGATCACTGCATTACGGGACGAAACGCGCAGCTAAGAGGGCTCGTTCGACCCTTCGCCAGACGCTTCCCGCAATCGCGCCCGAATCTTCGCCAGCCGCTCGGCCAATTCCCGCTCGAAGCCACGCGCCACGGGCCGATAATACTCGCGCTCGACGCCGAGATAATCCTGCGCGGCGATGGCGTCCGGCGCGTCGTGGGCGTACTCGTAGCCTTGCCCCTGTTCGAGACGCTTGGCGCCGGCGTAGTGCGCGTCGCGCAAATGCCGTGGCACCGGAAGCAAGCGCCCGCTGGTGACGTCGGCCCGCGCTTCGCTGATGCCGACCGTGGCGGCGTTCGACTTCGGCGCGCACGCCAGGTAGGTGACCGCCTGCGCCAAGGTCAACTGGCACTCGGGCAAGCCCACGAATTCGCAGGCGTGCATCGCCGCCACGGCCAGCGGCAACGCGTGCGGATCGGCGTTGCCGACGTCTTCGCTCGCCAGAATCACCAATCGCCGGGCGAGAAACCGCACTTCTTCGCCCGCTTCAAGCATGCGCGCCAGCCAGTAGAGCCCCGCATCGGGATCGCTGCCGCGGATGCTCTTGATCAAGGCGCTGGCTGCATCGTAATGAGCGTCGCCGTCGCGATCGTACTCGACTGCTTTCTTCTGGACCGACTCTTCGGCCAATTGTCGGGTGAAGCGGACCGGCCGTTCAACGCTCGAGAGCGCGCCGATCTCCAGGGCCGACAACGCCCGCCGCGCGTCGCCATCGCTGACCTTGGCCAGGAACTCGACCGCGTCGTCATCGAGTTGCACGCCATAACGGCCGAGCCCGATTTGTTTGTCGGCAGCCGCGCGGCGGATCAACGTGGCGATGTCTGCTTCCGACAACGGCTCGAACTGAAACACGCGGCTGCGACTCACGAGCGCGCTGGTCAGCGCGAAAAACGGATTCTGCGTCGTCGCGCCGACAAGGATCACGATCCCTTCTTCGACGTCGGGCAACAGCGCATCCTGCTGCGCGCGGTTGAAGCGATGAATCTCATCGATGAACAACAGCGTGCGCTCGCCGCTGGCGGCCAGGTGGTCGCGGGCTTCGGCCAGCACTTCGCGCAGTTCCTTGACGCCGCTGGTGACGGCCGAAAGCTGCTGGAAGCGGCTGCGGCTTTCACTGGCCAACAACTGAGCGAGCGTCGTTTTGCCCGTGCCGGGCGGACCGTAGAAGATCACCGAGCCAAGCCGATCGGCGGCCAGCAAGCGGCGCAAGAGTTTGCCTTCGGCCAGGAAATGCTGTTGCCCGACAAAGTCGGCCAACGAGCGCGGCCGCATCCGCGCGGCCAACGGTTGGGCGGCGCTGAGGTTCTCGCGTTCGCTGGCCTCGAAAAGCGACATGCTGGCATTGTAGCGCGGCGAGCGCGGTGTTGCTCCGCGATTTGCTAGCAGAAGCGACCTTTGGCCCCACCCCCCGAGGTGGTAGATTTTGCAAACCTTACCAGAGGGCAGCCGCCCGCCGTATCGATTCGATCGCCCACCCGGCAACTTGGCCCAACGCACCGATGCCCAAGCCCCGTAGTTGATTGTCGCTCGCCGCGTCGCCAAGTCGGGCGCGCTAGCAGGCTCTCTGGCTCATGGATTGCATGGCGGCGGAACGGCAAAATGCCTCAGCCCGCATGGAAGCAGGCTGCCCACCACAAGCCAAGAGGTCTCGCGGAGCATGGATGCTCGTCACCTGCGCGTCGCAGTCGCGGCGCTGGCCGTCACGTTGTTAGGGGCCTCGCACCGCACGCCGAATTTCGTGGTCCGTGCGCCGTCGGAAGACTTCGCGCGGCACGTCGGCGAGGCGGCCGAAACCTACCGTCGCGAGCTGGCCGTCCGCTGGATCGGCAAGGAATTGCCGCGCTGGGCGTCCCCTTGCCCGATCACGCTGCAGGTTGGCCCGCACTTGGGGGCCGGCGGCGCGACGAGCTTTGTGTTCGATCACGGCGAAGTCTTCAACTGGCAGATGCAGATTCAAGGCACGCCCGAGCGGATCGTCGACTCGGTGCTGCCGCACGAGATCACGCACACGATTTTCGCGAGCCACTTTCGCCGGCCGTTGCCGCGTTGGGCCGACGAAGGAGCCTGCACGACAGTCGAGCACAACAGCGAGCGCGGCAAGATGTCGCGGATGCTGATCGACTTTCTGCAAACAGGGCGCGGGATCGCCTTCAACGAACTGTTCGTGATGCGCGATTACCCGTCGGATGTCATGCCGCTCTACAGCCAGGGCTATTCGCTGTGCCGGTTCCTGATCGAGCAAGGCGGGCCGCGCAAGTTCGTCGAGTTTCTCGGCGCCGGCATGAATGGAGACCGCTGGACCGAAGCGGTCAAATCGCACTATGGATTTGCCAGCCTTGGCCAGTTGCAAGCCGCCTGGCTCGATTGGGTGCGGCAAGGGAGTCCGGCGCTCGAAAACAACTCGACGCCCGCCGAGCCGGACATGATCTTGGCCTCGGCCACCGGGCCAGCGAAGTCGCCATCAGCGGCAGCCGCGACAAATTCGCCGCAGCCCGAGCCGATCTATCGGGCGCAAAGCGCCGACACGCCGGTTCCGACCGACGCGACGCTGGCCACAGCGACGATCGCCGCGGCTGCAGCTCCGGCAACACCGACTGCTTCGACCGTGGCCGCCGGTCCGATTCCGCCGACGGTCGGCCCGCAAGCGATCGCGGCCGCACCGACAGACGCACAGCCCTCGCGCTGGCGCAGCGCGGCGGCGATGCCCCAAACCGCGAGCGCCTCGGCTTCGCGCGGCGATTCGACCAGGTGGCGCTCAAGCGATCGGCGCGCCGAGGAACCTGCGGCGGCCCCTGGCCCCGTGGCGGCAGTCGAGTCGCACGAGCCCCCGGAGTCTTCAACCACCGTGGCAGAACCGGCGCCTCGTCGAGCGACAACTTCGTCGGCCGCGGCCGACAAATCGCCGCAGCGGCGCGTGTTGCTCGAATGGACGCGACCAACCGCGCCAGGCCAGCGCGTGGCGGCCAATCGGCCTATTTCGACGACGCCGTTTGAGATGCGCGAACAAGATCGAGGCGCGGAAGCCGAGAACGGCACGCGGCCCATCTACTTCGACGCACCGCTAAGGCGCACGTTGCTTCGTTAGTCCAGTCGCGAAGTGATCGTTGCGGAGGCGCGAGTGAGTCAACGCTTCACTCGACGCTCGTGAGCACGCCGGCATAAAATCGCTCGAGGCCGCGAGCCGTTTCCAGCGCCAGCGATCCATCCGCCTCGATCCCCCGACAACTGCCGCGCACAATTCGCGGGCCTTGTTCCAGCGTCACCGTTCGACCTCGCAACAAACAGCGCCGCTGCCACTCGGCGGCCAGATCAGGACTGTGCCGCGTCAGATCGCCGATCCGCGATCGCAGGTGATCGAGCAATCGCAGAAGCACGCCGCTAAGATCAAGCTCGGCAATGCCCAGATCGACTAGCGAAGTGCCGCGGCGCCGGACGTCGTCCGGTGCGTCGTCGAGGCGGTTGTTGACATTGAGCCCCAGGCCAAGCACCACGGCCGGGCGTTGGCTAGCACCGTTGGCCGGTACTTCCACGAGCAGCCCTGCCAGCTTGCGCTCTCCAACGTAGACATCGTTAGGCCAGCGGATACCGACGGACGCGTTGGTCGCCGCGCGCGTGGCATGGCTCGCCAGCACTTCGTCGACTAGCTCCGCGGTCGCGAGCGCCGCGGCGAGCGCGAGCTTCGGCCAATGTTGGCGATCGAAATCCGCCGGTGGCTCAATCACCAACGAGAACGTGAGTGCTCCGGCCGACGACCACCAACGGTTCTCGCCACGGCCGCGACCCTTGGTTTGCTCGGCCGCCAGCACCAGGGCCGGAAGCTCGAGGGCCGCGCCTCGCACGAGCTCGAGCGCCAGATTGTTCGTCGAGTCGATCGATTCACGGTACTCGACCTGCCGCAGCCAAGGGTTCGCGCGAATTCGCGCCAGGTCAAAGTTCGCAGCCGCCGGCGACATCGCGCCCGCCTCGCATCATTCCAGCCGGATCACCAGATCGCCCGTTTCGACTTGCGTGCCCGGTTGCACGAGCACTTCGGCAACTCGTCCGTCACGGTCGGCCGACACGTTCGTCTGCATCTTCATTGCTTCGAGCGTCAGCAGCTTGTGGCCGCGGGCAATCGCATCGCCGGCCACGACGCTTACCTTGACGACCATGCCAGGCATCGGCGCGCCGAGCTGGCGCGCGTCGGCTGGATCGGCCTTGGGGCGACGGCCGGTTTCGGCTTCCAGCGACAGGTCTTGCACGCGCACGCTACGTGGCTGCCCATTAAGCTCAAAGAATACGCTGCGCCTGCCGTCGGGATGAGGATCGCCGACCGCCAGAAACTGAATCAACAGCGTCTTGCCGCGTTCGATCTCGATCGCTGCTTCCTGTCCCGGATCGAGCGCGTAAAAGAACACGGGGGTCGGCAGCACGCCGGTGTCGGAATAGCGTTCCTGATGTGCCACGTAATCGAGAAACACCTTGGGGAACATCAAGTAGCTGATGAGCTCGCGCTCGCTGGGCGCGCGGCCAATCTTGTCGGCCATTTCGCGCCGTTTGGCGTCGAAATCGACGGGCGCCAGGCTCGCACCAGGTCGATCAGCGAGAGGCTTCTGACCTTTAAGAATCCGCTTCTGAACTTCGGGCGGAAAACCTCCCGGCGGTTGCCCCATGCGGCCCGACATCAAATCGACGACCGATTCAGGGATGGCGAAGTCGCGCTCGGGGTCAAGAATGTCGCGCGCCGCCAGGTCGTTGGTGACCAGGAAGATCGCCATGTCTCCGACTGCCTTCGAGCTGGGAGTGACTTTGACAATGTCGCCGAACAACTGGTTGACGTCGGCATACGCGCGGCAGATGTCGTGCCAGCGATTGCCGAGCCCCACTGCCTGCGCCTGCTGCAACAGGTTGGTCGATTGCCCGCCCGGCATTTCGTGGCGATAGACTTCGGCGGTGCTGGCTTTCTGCCCCGACTCGAACGGCGCGTAGTATTCGCGTGTCACTTCCCAGTAGTTGGCGATTTGCTGCAGCGCGGCGGGGTCGAGCCCGGTGGCGCGCGGCGTGTGCCGCAGCGCTTCGACGAGCGAATCGAGATTCGGCTGCGAGGTCATCCCCGACATGGGGGCCGACGCCCCATCGGCGATATCGAGCCCCACCTCGGCTGCCTTGAGGACGCTGGCCGCTTGCACGCCCGCCGTGTCGTGCGTGTGGAAGTGAATCGGGATGCCGACTTCCTGCTTCAGAGTGCGCACGAGCTGTTCGGCCGCGTACGGCTTGCACAGCCCGGCCATGTCCTTGATGGCCAGTAGGTGGGCTCCCATCCGCTCGAGCTCTTTGGCCATGCCGACGTAGTACTTGAGGTCGTACTTTGGCCGCGCTGGATCGAGCAGATCGCCGGTATAGCAGATGGTCGCTTCGCACAGCGCGCCGGTTTTCTGCACTTCTTCCATCGCGACGCGCAAGTTCGGCAGCCAGTTGAGCGAATCGAAGATGCGGAACAAGTCGATGGCGGCCGCGGCCGCCTCGCGCACAAATGCCTGCACGACATTGTCGGGATAGTTCGCATAGCCAACTGCGTTCGAAGCGCGCAACAGCATCTGAAAGAGGATGTTCGGCACCTTCTCGCGCAGCTCGGCAAGCCGCTGCCAGGGGCACTCCTTCAAGAACCGCATCGACGTGTCGAACGTGGCCCCGCCCCACATCTCAAGCGAAAACAACTCGGGCGTTAGCCGCGCATAGGCGTCGGCGATCGCCAGGCAGTCGTAAGTCCGCAGCCGTGTGGCCAGCAGCGACTGGTGAGCATCGCGCAGCGTGGTGTCGGTCAGCAATAGCCGCTTCTGCTCCAACACCCAGCCGCTGAACCGCTCAGGCCCCAGTTCGTGCAGCAGGTTGCGCGTGCCGGGCGGAATCGGCTGCGTGTGATCGGTCGTCGGAACGGGCGCCGTGGCGCGCTGCAGTTGCGCGGGTCGCCGCTTGATCAGCGGATGACCGTTGACCGTGATGTCGGCCAGATAGGTGAAGAGCCGCGTCGCCCGATCCTGCCGCTGAGCAAGCTGGAACAGTTCGGGCGTGTCGTCGATAAAGCCCGTCGTGCAGCCCCCGGCGGCAAACGTGGGGTGCGTCACCAGGTTGATGAGGAACGGGATATTCGTCTTCACGCCGCGCACGCGGAATTCTTGCAGGCAACGTTCCATCCGACGGCACGCATCGGGGAAACGGTTCGCCCAGGCGGTTACTTTCACCAGCAGCGAATCGTAGAACGGCGTGACCAACGCGCCGGAGAAGGCGGTACCCGCGTCGAGTCGTACGCCCATGCCCCCTGCCGAGCGATAGTGCGTGATCCGGCCGTAGTCGGGCAGGAACTGGTTTTCGGGATCTTCGGTCGTTACGCGGCACTGCAGCGCGAAACCACGTACCTTGATATCGGCCTGCGACGTGATGCCAATCTGCGGATCGGTGAGCTCCAGCCCCGAAGCAACCATAATCTGACACTTCACCAGGTCGTAGCCAGTCACCTGCTCGGTCACGGTGTGCTCGACCTGAATTCGCGGATTGACTTCGATGAAATAGAACTCACCGGTGTCGGAGTCGACGAGAAACTCGACGGTGCCGGCATTCGTGTAGTTGACCTGGCGTCCGACGGCCAGCGCCGCCTGCAAGATGCGCTCGCGCAGCGCCGCGTCGAGATTCACCGCCGGAGCGATCTCGACGACCTTCTGATGCCGGCGCTGGACACTGCAATCGCGCTCGAACAAGTGCACCAGGTTGCCGTGGCGGTCTCCCAGCAATTGCACTTCGATGTGCCGCGGTCGCTGAACGAGCTTCTCGATGAACACGTCGCCGCTGCCGAACGCCAACAGCGCTTCGCGCTGGGCCTGCTCGAGCGCCCCAGGCAACTCTTGGGCTTCGTGCACAACCCGCATGCCACGGCCGCCCCCCCCTTTGGCCGCCTTTAAGATCACCGGGAAGCCGAGCTTGTCGGCCAGTTGGCGGGCCTGCTTGGCATCGCTCAAGGGCTCGGGACTGCCGGCCAGCACCGGCACGCCGGCTTCGACCGCGATCCGGCGGGCGACGATCTTGTCCCCCAGTTGCTCGAGGTTTGCCACGCTCGGCCCGACAAACACGATGCCCGCCCCGTCGCAGGCCCGGGCCAGATCGGGGTTCTCCGACAGGAACCCATACCCCGGGTGAATGGCATCGATTCCCTGGTCGACGGCCGTCGCGACGATGCTCGGAATGTCAAGATACGAACGGATCGGCTCGCCGGCCTGCCCTACCTGGTACGCTTCATCCGCTTTGAAGCGGTGTAGTGCGTAGCGATCCTCGTGCGAGAAGATGGCCACCGTGCGGATGCCCAGCTCGTGGGCGGTGCGGAAGACGCGGATGGCGATCTCCCCCCGATTGGCGACCAACAGCTTGCGGATTTCTCTCATCGGGGATCGCGAGGAATGATCGGTGGACTAGCGGCTGGGGCAATGGCACGGCGCGACTTGTCAATTTAGCAGCGGCGGCCGACGGCAGTAAGTGCCCAGCCTGCGAAGCAGTTCGCCGCGCGAGCCGCCGGTGTATGGTGCATCCGACGCGCTGGCAACGGACACATGGATTCGACACGCAAAGGACGGCGACCAGCGCTCGTTCACCGCGTACGATCAAGGAACGCCACGATCTGCTCGGCGATCTGCGGGCCCGCGTCCTCCTGCAGGAAATGGCTCGCTCCTTCGATGACGATCTCCGGTTGATCCTTGGCCGATGGGATCAGCTTGCGAAACCAGCGGTCGCCACCACGCGTGATTGGATCGCCGTCGGAGAACATCACCAGCGCCGGCTTCGTCCAGGCACTCAGCACTTTGCGCGTGTGGCGCATCGATTCGCTGGCAGGGTCGTCGGGCGTTATCGGCACTAACAGTGGAAACTGCATCGCGCCCGCCTTGAAGCTGACATCGGGGAATGGCGCTTCGTAGGCGTCGATCACGCGCTGGTCGATCGCGTCGCCGCCGACCAACGTGCGCCGCATGATGAAGCCGATCGGCAAATCGGTCGAATTGGCCGCGAACTCACGCCAACGCTTGAATCCCTCGCTCGGCGCCTCGTCGCCGGTGGGAACGCCCGTGTTCATGATCACCAGCCGCGCGAAACGGTCGGGCATTTCAGCCGCCAGTCGCAGCCCGATCAGCCCGCCCCAGTCCTGGCACACCAAGGTGATCCGAGCAAGATCGAGGGCTGCGATGAACGCGGCCAGCGCGTCGCGGTGCATCTGAAAGGTGTAGGCCGAACGCTCGGTGTATTTGTCCGAGCGGCCGAAGCCGATCATGTCGGGCGCGATCACTCGCCCTCGCTTGGCCAGCGCAGGGATCATCTTGCGGTACAAGAAGCTCCAGGTTGGCTCTCCGTGCAGACAGAGGATCGGATCACCCGACCCAGACTCGACGTAGTGCATGCGTACCTGGCCGAGCTGTGTGTACCGTGGCTCGTACGGAAAGTCAGGGAGATCGACAAACCGTTCGTCGGGCGTGCGGACAATCGACATGGCAACCCTCTCATAAAAACTCCGCAATCGGGCGCGGTCGGCGGCGCCAGGTACTGTCGCTGATCGAATGTGCCAGTGCAAATATGAAATACGAAATTGCCAGACGCGACTCGCGATTGTCGATTGCGATCTTGCTAGACTGAAGGTTTCGGCACGCTGATTTGCAAACCGCTTCTGGCCTCACCATGACGACGACGTTTTTCCCCGCGCCCCGGACTTGGCCCGCGAAGATCGTAGTGGTTGCGGCGGTGGCCGCGCTGGCTTGGATCTGGGGCTTGTCTGATATCGCCCGCACCGATCAGGTCATTAGCACACTGAAGGTGGTCGCGCCCGCCGCCGTGGCGATCCTGCTGTGGGTGCTGGTGCTAGCGCCGTGGTCGTTGCGGACGCGATTGACAATCATCACCGCGGCGGCGCTCGTGGCGCTCGGTTGCCTGGCATTCTTCGAAGTCGATGGCCTGACCGGCGACTTGCTGCCGCAAGTGCGACTTCGGCCGGTATGGCGGCAGTTGGCGGGGCGCGGGACGGTCTCGTTGTCGCCTTCGCCGATCGTGGACAACGAAGCGGCCGGCTTGGAACCGGTCGACCTCTTAACCACAACGCCGCAGGATTCTCCGCAGTTCCTTGGTCCGCGGCGAATCCCGGAAGTAGCGGGTCTGCAACTGGCGCGCGACTGGGAGCGGGACCCGCCGCGCGAGCTTTGGCGCCGCACGATTAATGACAGTAGCGAGCACGGTGCCGGGTGGTCGGCGTTCGCCATCGTCGGCAACTTCGCCGTCACGCAGGAACAGCGTCGTGCGAAGTCGTGGACTGAAGCCAAGCCCACGTTCGAGGAGCAAGTGGTTTGCTACGAAGTGTTGACCGGTCGCGAGCGCTGGCGACACCGCGACCCCGTGGAATTTGTCTCCGTCGTCGGAGGCGACGGGCCACGGGCGACCCCCACGATCGTCGACGGGCGCGTCTACACGCTCGGGGCCACGGGCCTCTTGAATTGCTTGGATGGCGCGACCGGCGATGCGCTTTGGAGCCGCGCGACTCTCAAAGCGCCCGGCTACAACAACGAATGGGGGCGATCGTGCTCGCCGCTGGTCTACGATCGCCTGGTCGTGGTCGCTGGAAATGGCAACCTGATGGCCGGCGATCGGCTCTATTTTCCAGCTTTGATGGCCTTTGATCGGGCAACCGGCGAACCGCTTTGGCAAACGGGCAACGATTTGGCTGGCCACAGTTCGCCCGTGTTGTCGACACTCGACGGAGTGGAGCAGATCGTCGTCTTCAATCATCGCACCGTCAGCGGGCATGATCCCCACAGTGGCGAAGTGCTGTGGAGCTTTCCGTTCGGATCAGGCGACGCAACGGTCGCAAACGCAATGCCTTTCGACCCCCACCATGTGTTCGTCTCCGCCGGCTACGGCGTCGGCTGCGTGACCATCGACGTGCGGCGCGATTCCGCCGGCCAGTGGCAAGCACGCGAAGCCTGGCCCGCTAACAAAAACTTGAAAATGAAGTTCACCAACGGCGTGATCTACCAGGGGCACGTCCTGGGCCTCGACGACGGCGTGTTGGCCTGCGTGAATCCGCTCACCGGCGCGCGCACCTGGAAGCGCGGCCGGTACGGGCACGGTCAGATTCTGCTGGTCGGCGATCTGTTGCTGGTATTGACCGAAGGGGGTGAATTGGTGCTCGTCGACGCGCGCCCGGATCGTGCGGTCGAATTGGGTCGCGTGCAGGTCTTCGACGACAAGACCTGGAACAACCTGGCCCTCTCAGGCAATCGACTGCTGCTGCGCAACGACCGCGAGGCGGTTTGTTTGTTGCTGCCCTTGGCAAAGGCACCGGTGATTTCCAACGCAGCGCAGCCCTAGAAAACGTCTGGGAAGAATCTGGTTGCAATCGGGCGTAACGCCCTGTAGTGTACTTATGAACACTATCTGTGTGTCGCGAAAACTCAGCTTGTGAGCAACTGAGTTTGTCGAACACCGACAAGACGTGGTGGCCCAATGCTCTCCCATGCGCCTGACAAGGTGACTGCGATTCTCGATGAGGCCGTTAGCGAGGCTCTGACTTTCGCGGCGATCGAACAGCCACCGGTCGACGCGTTTCAGGTCGCCAGAGCGCTCGGACTGGCGGTGCTCGAAGATAGCGGGCAGCGCCCCCGCGCGCGGCTGGTGCGAGTCGCCGATCCGCGCGGCGGGCCGTCGCGGCCGTCGATCGTGTTGAGCGCCGAGCCACGCGGCGAGCGGCGGCAATGGGCGGTTGCGCACGAAATTGGCGAACACCTGGCTGGCAGGTGCTTTGAGCAACTGAACTGGTCTGTCGACGACGTGCCGCTCGACACGCGCGAATCGCTGGCTAATCAGCTCGCGCGTCGTTTGTTGTTGCCGAGCGAGTGGTTCGCGCGCGACGCGGCGAACGACGATTGGGAATTGCCGCTGCTCAAGCAACGTTATGCAACCGCCAGCCATGAGCTCATCGCGTGGCGCACGCTCGATTTGCCTGAGCCGGCGATCGTCACCGTGTTCGACCACGGGCGAGTCACCTGGCGGCGCACCAACTTGGCTGGCCGAGCGCCGCTGATGTCGGCGGTCGAACAAGCTGCCTGGCGCTTTGCGCATAAGCAGGGAGCGATCTATCGTACGCGCGAGCATGGCGCGAGGATCGTGGCCTGGCCGATCCATGAGCTCGACTGGCGTCGCGAAATCGTCCGCTGCGATACCGCTGCCTTTGAGTTTCCGTAGAGCAGTTCTCGTGCGACCGGATTGGGAGTCATGGACTGGCTGCGAAAGCGCCGCCCGCAGTTCTTTCACTACCGCTTGGCCGTCGCGCTCTCTGTCGCCGGTTCGACGAAGCGATTTATCGCACTATACAGATCATCGAGTACCAGCGGCTTGGAGATGATCGCGCCTAGTCCTTGCCGTGCCGCCCGTTGAATATCGTGCCAACGCGGAAAACCAAGCAGCGCGACGACGCGGTGGGCCGGCACGAATCGGGTGATCTGCCGCAGTTCGTCGGCCGACGCGGAGGTCCAGGCGGTGAGATCCCAGATCGCGGCTACCACGTCGCAGGGCTCGACGGCGCAACGCGGCCCCATCCAGACAGGTTCATATCCGCCGGCTCGGCAAGCGTCGACCAGCCAGGCAATCGACGAGCGGTCGTGGCCAAATAGGGCGACGGTAGCGCGCGAGGATCGCTTGTCGTCGGTGCATTCCTTGCCAGTACGCTGGCGAGGCGGCGCTGCCGCGCTGCGCAAGACACGCTCGTCTTCCGTGCTAGTCGTTGGCAAACTCCAGAGTGGCGATTGTCCGCTGGCGCGCCGCGCGATGTCGCGCCGCAATCGGTCGGCCGCTTGGTGCCAGTAAAGGCGGCAGGCGGTCGCCAACGGCTTGCCGGAACGCGTTTCCCCTTCGCTCCAACTGCCAAGCAACGAGATCACGGCGGCCGATGGGAATCGACGCCGCAAGCGATCAACCTCGGCGGCGGTAAACTCGCCGGGGCGCGACTGCGCCAGCACGATCAATTCAACGCCGCAGCAAGCTTCATCCTGGGTCCCCTGGCAGAGCGGCCCACAGGCGGCGGCGACGCCTTCGTGCGTCTTTACGTCGAACGCTTCGCCCAGCGCGATCAGCGCCGCGGCGAATTCGGGCGATCGAGAATTACAGATGAACAAAGCCGCGGGCACTCGGCACTCTCCGATTGCGAAGCCACGAATCGATGTCCCACACAATTCGCTCTGGCAACCATCACTCCGGCAGTTGCTCCTCGGCACTCGCGATCGCCGCGCGCACTGCCGCGGCATCCGCAGCGCCGCGTAGCGCGTCATGAAAGCCAGGCGCTGCCAGTAGCCGACTCAATCGCGCCAGGACGCGCAAATGCCCCGCGTCGTCAACCGACAGGATCAGGAAGAACAGGTCGGTTAACTGACCACGTTGGCCGCTGAACGGGATACCCTGCGACGTGCGGCCGAACGCCAGGAAGGGTTCGGCCACGATAGCCGGCAGCGGGCGGCGCGGATGCAACAGCGCCACGCCACTATCGAGCGCCGTGGGAAACAGATCCTCGCGGCGACGGACTGCGTCGGCCAGTGCCTCCGGATCCCAAACCCAGCCGGTCTGTGCTGCCAGGTCGACCATCGATGTGATCACTGAGCTGCGCGTGCGGGCAGCAAGCGGCACGGCGATGGCTTCCTGAGGCAACAACGTGGCGATGCACGGAATCGAAGTGGAAGGGCCCGCTGGCTCGCCTGCCGAACGCCGCAACGCACCTTCCAACTGCAAGAGCCCCGCGTCGTCGAGCACTCCCACCCGCGCTTCGAGCCAGTGATGGATCTCGTGCGGCGAGAAGCGCCAGGCCCCGCCGACACGCCGCCCGGGAACCTGGCCGCGGTCAGCCAGCCGCGCGATTTGGTCAGGGTGCAGGTGCAAGTAGTCGGCGAGCGATTCGATCGTGAAGTCTTCATCGGCCATAAGAGCGTCCGTTTGCGGGTAGGCGCGGCAGTCGAGCGAACGATCCGGTTTGTCGCCGAAGTCGATGACATTCCAGCCGAGCCCCGTAGACTGCCGTTCCCCGAACTGTGCTGCCTATTGCAACAATTCCTAGAGGGCATCACAACGCCAGAGTCGGGCTGACGACTGATCGCCAAAAGGCCCTTCGCCCAAGGTCAAGTCAAGAAGAGCGCAGTCTCGGCAGATATTACATGATTGGATTTTCATTTGACATCTGGGGGCATCGCTTTTATTGTCAGCGTCGTTCTGTTTCGAGAGAAGGCTCATCATCTGGTAAAGGATCGCTAACGGGCTGGGTTGCGGTCTCTCTCTCTCTCTCTCTCTCCCTCCCTCCGTGCGTTATGCGCGCACGAAGAGAGCCGCGCCGGGCCAATCATGGCAGTTCTTGATATGGAAAGAATGTCCTACGTAGCGGCGACGATCGCGACGGTACTCTACATTGGCGCGCCGCTCGAAGCGCACGTGGTTGATTTCCTTCCGCCGGATCTGGTTCCCTCGCCACAGTTCGTTCTGTCCCCCCTCTTGGGGATTACGCCGGTTCCATTGCCACAGAACGTCCTGCCCCCCGCGGGGCTTGCGCCGGGCTCACAGTACCAGTTGATCTTCCGCACGTTTAGCACGACGGCCGCGACAAGCGACGACATCGATTACTACAACGCGTTCGTTGCGAACGAGGCCGCGTCGGGTGTGCCGTATGGGCTCCCCGCCGGCGTGACGTGGCGGGCGATCGCTTCGACGCCGACGGTGAACGCTCGCGACAACGCGCCGTGGGTCGGCTTGCCCGTGTACAACACGCGGGGCGAGTTGGTGACGGCGTCTGACTTGTACGGCGGCTCACTCCTGGCGCCCGTGCTCTACGACCAACTTGGATTGCCGTACGAAGTGTTCAATGCTCCCGTCTGGACGGGAAGCGATCCATTTGGATATCGCATCCCAGGGTTGACACTCGGAGATCCAAGCGGGCAAGGTGCAATCGGTGCACAAAATTTGACAGATGGAAGATGGCTTGATCTTTATGATGCGGGGCAACCATCGATCGCTGCAATCTACGCGCTTAGCTCACCCATCACCTTCGTCCCCGAGCCATCGAGCCTGGCGCTCGTAGGCCTGGCTCTCTCGGTGCTCGGCATTGTGCAGCTTCTGCGAACGCGCTGCCGGACTTGAGCGGCGAAGCGCCTGAGTGGGCATTTCGTGGCCACTCATTCAGTTTGTTGTCTCCCAATATTTCTAGTTTAGGGCAAGGAGCAGGAAATGCCTCGACCTATCGGCGGCAGGAGCGCTTGGCGAAGCAACCGGTCACACGACTACGCTGCTCTACGCGCACGAGGCAGGCAGCGCCGCCTGGGCATCGAGCGGCTGGAAGATCGCCGCCTGCTGACAGCCTCGGTCGATCCCGCGTACGCCGCATTGATGGCGACCCTGCAAGACGACATCCAAAGCGGCTCGTTCGTCGTCGATCCGGGCAATTACACGATCGCCGAGGCGCCCGGCATCGACTTCACCACCTCGAACGTCGACCAGGCGGGAGAAGTGGAGACAACGGTCTGGGTTGATTCGCTCGGCGAAAGCGTGCTGTCGGCGATCGAGGGGACCGGCGCGCGGGTCACGGGGACCGATCCTTACTCGATGGCGGTCAACGCCTGGGTGACGCCCGGCGAGTTGGCGGCACTGGAAGAAGTCTCCGGGGTCACGTCGCTCATGATCCCGATCTTCGGGGTCTCGAACACCTGGTCGGGTGCCGTCGATTCGCAAGGCCTCAATGGCAACGACCCCTTGCGCGCGGAACTGGCGCGGCAGAATTTCGCCGGGCTGACGGGCGCGGGGTCAAGGTCGGCGTGATCAGCGGCGGCGCGGCGCACTGGCAGTTGTCGGCCAACAGCGGCGACCTGCCGTCGTCGATCACGCTTGACCCCGCGCTGCCAGGCACCGCGGCTGCAAGTGGGGACGAGGGGACGGCGATGATGGAGATCGTCCACGATTACGCGCCAGGCGCGAGCCTGTACTTTGCCGGCGGATTGGGCTCAAGCACGGATATGGCCAGCGCGATCGACTGGATGGTCAGTACCGCGCACGTCAACGTGATCGTCGACGATCTTTCGTTCTTCAGCGAGCCGTGGTTTACATCGGGGGTCGTATCGAATGCCGCCCAGGCGGCCGTGCAGGCCGGCGTGACCTACCTGACGAGCGCAGGCAACTACGCCCAGGCGCATTACCTGGCGCCGTACGCTCAGGGCCCGGCGTCGGGTAACGGTAACTGGCACAACTTCACGTCCGCCGCGGACCTGGACTCGGTCACGATTGGGCCCGGAGGCACGCTGCGGGCCTTCCTGCAATGGAGCGACGCCTGGGGAGCGTCCACGAACGCCTATGGCCTGTACCTTCTCAATGCGGCCGGCAACACGATTCTTGCCAGCTACTTTCAGCCAAACACCAGCAATCCGTTCGAGGTGGTCACATACACCAACACGGGGACGAGCCCCCTTACGGTGAATCTCGCGGTGAACAGGTTCCCTGGGGCGGCAGCCAGGCAGATCGAGATCTTTCTAACGGGGGGCGTTTTTCAGAATTACACGAACGCTTCATTCAATACCCCCGGCAGCGCACTGATTGGGCAAGAGGCTGCAAGCGGCGTGCTAGCCATCGGCGCGGCTAACGCGTCGTCACCTTCAACAATCGAGTTATTCAGCAGTCAGGGGCCGGGTTTGCTATGCACAAACTTTTCATCGCAGACGTTCGCGACCGTGAACAACCTTGTCGGGATCGGGGTCGATAACGTTAAGACTGAGATTGGAAATCTCGGGTATTTCCCCGTCGGCCAGCCAGGAAGCGCCTTCTTCGGTACATCGGCGGCGGCACCTTCCATTGCCGGTATCGCCGCGCTGTTGCTGCAAGAGAATCCGGGCATGTCGCCCGCGGCCGTCGCCGCCGCGCTGGAAGGTACCGCCATCGATCTCGGCACAGCCGGCTACGACCAGGTCTATGGCTTCGGGCGATTCGACGCGCTAAACGCCGTCTATCACCTCTACACGCCCACGGCGCCGGCGCTGGTCGGCAACGGCCACAATCTGGCGGGCTACATTGGCAGCGCGACGCCGACGTTCACTGGCACGGCGCCGGCGAGCGCTTACGTAGCACTCTACGTCGATGGGAGCCTGGTGGGGAGCCAGCAATTGACGGGGGGCGCGACGACGTACTCGATCACCGCGAGCGCATTGGCGATCGGCGCGCACACGGCAGCGATTCGCGTGTCGGAAAGCGCCGCGACGTTGACCGGCAACCCCTCGAACTTGTCGAGCGCAACGGCGTTCACGATCACCTCGCCACTGGCGGTGCAGAGCGTCGCCCAGTTCATCAACAGTCAGACCTCGCTCGATTACCTGGTCACGTTCAACGAGGCGGTACAAAGCGTGCCGACGACGGCCCTAGTAGCCAGCTACGGCGCCTCGCAGTTCGGCGCCGTGCAAACGCCAACCTTCGTGCAGACGAACCCCGATGGTTCCGTCGTGTGGAAGTTCCGCGTTACCGGCCTGCAGCCCAACCAAACCATCGCCTTGACGCTAGTCAGCAATTCGGACGTGTACGATCGAGGTGGCAATCTGCTGCAGAGTTTTGGTTCCACATTCAAGATCTTGCCGGGCGACGCGAACTCGAATGGCCGGGTGACCGGCGCCGACTACACAATTTGGGCGGATCATTTTTTGCACTTTCCTAGCGGCGGTGCGACGTGGCAGGACGGCGACTTCAGTGGAGATGGAAGCGTGACCGGCGCTGACTATACGATTTGGGCCGACAACTTCGCTCCGGCCGCTTTGGCCGCCGAATCGGCGCTGGCGGGCGTGCGGTTTTTCGACATCGCTGGCAACCAGGACGGCTCAATGATCAACCTGTATCTCGGCGCCAGCGGCGGCGACGACTGGTTCACGATCACGCAAGTCGATGCGACCACGGTCCTCGTGCACTACTTGAAGTGGAATGGACAGACTACCGGCCTCCCGGAGGACGAGACGTTCTACAACATCACCGGCCGCGTGTACGTATACGGACTGCAGGGCAACGTGACGATCGACGCGCGGGAGCTCAGTTCAATGTCCCTGTTCGTCAGCGCGGGGGACGGAGATGACACGGTTTACGGCAGCAGTGGCGGCGCCAACGAGATTCATCTCGGCGATGGCGATGACACCGTCTATGGCGGCGGGGCGGGCAACCAGGTGTATGTCGGCAACGGCAACGACACTCTCGTCGGGGGCTCCGATGGCGCCGAAGGTCAGCAGTGCGATAACGTCCTCGTGGCCGGCAACGGAAACAACACGATTTATGGCAATATCGTCATTGGCCGGGTAGGTATGACCGGCGGGAACAATCTCATCGTGTTAGGAAACGGCGACAATACTATCTATGCAAACTTCGAGATTGTGGAAGACTCAAACGGAAATCTCTCCAACGGCGGGGAAGGGGGCCAGAACCTTGTCGTCAGCGGCGGCGGACACAGTTCGCTCTATGCCACGGGCTTGGGCAACGGAGCCGAAGGAGGACATGGAAGTATCCTGATCGCGGGGACAACGTCGCTCGACGTCGATGCGCTCGAATCGGTTCTGGCAGAGTGGACGTCCGACGATACCCTGGCGACCAAGGTGGCCAGCATCAGCGGCACGCCATCGGGACACAACTTCAACGGAAATAACTTCCTGATTCCGGGTGTCACGGTCTTCGACAACGGCGCCGTGGATTACCTCTATAGCGGCACAAGTGGCTCAGCGAACTGGCTGTTTTACAACGTGAACGAGGACATCGCCGCGTATCTCAAGGCTAGCGATATTATCAGCGACCTCGCGTAATCTGCGTAGGATGGGGAAGCCAGAAGCACTGCTTGGCGGCGTCGGGATAGAAGGACGTTGAACGACGTTCGCCGTCACTCGATCGAGATGCCGGACTCGCTTCCGCAATGTGCTAGTCGAATGCAAAATGGCTGCCAGGAAGTTCAAGCGTGGCTTGATAGACTTCGGCTTGGCAACATCGCGGAGCTTACCTTGACACCGCTGGGGAAATCGGGACAATCCCGGCCCCAATCGGCGGTTCGCCAGATGGCAACTCCTCTGGAGCGCGGGTCGGTCCAGGAAGACCTGCCGGCCTCGAACCGCCCTAAGATTCCTTGGCGAGCCACGCAGTTAGATCGTTGACGGATACTGCACAGTCGCGACGCTGCCGGCGCTCGCCCCCAGCACGCTGACAGGCAAGGAGGCCTGACGCGATGCAGATGGCGGTCCCCGCGCGCGAAGGCATCAGCCTTCGTCAACTATTGCCCGATGCCCGCTTCGTCGGCGCCGAAGACATTCGCGTAACGAGTTGCGCGTCCGATTCGCGGGCCTGCCAGCGCGGCGATTTGTTCGCGGCTTTGCCCGGCACCGAGTACGACGGGATCGACTTCGCGCATCATGCGCTCGCGCGGGGGGCCAAAGGCCTGCTCGTCGATGCGCCGGTCGACGACATGCCTCTGCCGATGTGCGTGGTGACCGACGTCCGCGAAGCGTTCGGCCGCATCTGCCAGGCGCTGGCCGGAAATCCCAGCCAGCAACTGCGCGTGATCGGCATCACGGGCACGAACGGCAAGACCACGACCAGCTATCTGGTGGCCGGAGTGCTCGAAGCGGCCGGCCTGCACACGGGCGTCGCCGGCACGTTGGGCATCTACGACGGAGCCGAACTGCGGCCCAGCCGCCTCACGACGCCTGGCGCCGCCGAGCTGGCGCACGCGTTGGCGAGCATGGGCGCGCACGGCTGCTCACACGCGGTGCTCGAGGTTTCGAGCCATGCTCTGGCGCAGCGCCGCGTGGCTGGCATCGAGTTCGACGTGGCGGCTTTCACGAACGTGCGGCACGATCACCTCGACTATCACAAAACGCCCGAGCGGTATTTCGAGACCAAGTCGCGGTTGCTCGAACTGGTGCGCCCCGAAGGCATGGCGGTCTTCAACAACGACGACGCATGCTGTGCCGAGCTAGCGGCCAGCTTCTTCGGTCCGGCGTTGACCGTCGGCATCGAGCGCCCGGCCGAGATCACGGCCATGCCCGCCGAGCGGTTCTTGAGCGAACAGACGTTTCTACTCTCGACCGGCGACACCTGCGTGCCAGTGAGAACGCCGCTGGTGGGCAGTCACAACATCAGCAACTGCCTGGTGGCCGCGGCCGTGGGGCTCGCCTATCAACTCGACCTGGCGACGATCGTACGCGGGCTCGAGTCGGTGGCCAGCGTGCCAGGCCGACTCGAGCGGATCGAGTGCGGGCAGGGCTTCGGCGTGTTTGTCGACTATGCCCATACGGCCGACGCGCTGGCGCAAGTGCTCGACACTTTGCGCCCGTTGACACGCGGGCGCTTGATTTGCGTCTTCGGAGCCGGCGGCGATCGCGATCGGTTGAAACGCCCGCACATGGGGCGCGCCGTGCAAGAGCGGGCCGACGTCGCGATCATCACGAGCGACAACCCGCGCTATGAGTGTCCGCGGAAGATCGCCAGCGAAATCCTGGCGGGCATGCGACAGCGCTCGCAGGTGCGCGTGGAACTCGACCGCGGCACGGCGATCTGCTGGGCGCTGCGTCAGGCGCGCCCTGGCGATTGCCTGCTCATCGCTGGCAAAGGGCACGAGGAATGCCAGATCGTCGAGGAAGAACGGTATTACTTCGACGATCGTGAGATCGCCCGCCAATGGCTGTACGACCACGAACCCATGAGCCCAGCGGCGCGCCGCGCGGCCTGAATACCCGCCTGAGTTTGCCTCATCCATGAGTGAGCTGAAGCTAAGCGAACTCGAAGCGATCGTCGGCGGCACGCTGACCGTACCCGCTGGCGCGCGGGCCATCGCCTTTGGCGCCGAACAGGCTGCACCGTGCGAGACGGCGCGCGTGGGGCGGGTCGTCATTGATAGTCGCGCGGTGGAACGCGGCGACGTCTTTTGGGCTTTGCCGGGGACACGGACCGACGGCGCGAACTTCGCCGTCGACGCGTACGGGCGCGGTGCGGCCGGCGTCGTCGCCGCGCGTGACATCCACCGCGTGCCACAGGGTCGCTGGGCTCTGCGCGTTGGCAACTCGCAACAGGCGCTCGAACAACTGGCTTCCTGGCGGCGCGATCGCTTCGACGGTCGCGTGATTGCCGTCACCGGCAGTGTCGGCAAGACGACGACCCGGCAGATGATCGAGACGGTCCTCGGTCACGAGCTTCAAGGGGTCGGCACGCAAGGCAATCAAAACAATCGGTTAGGGCTGCCGCTCTCGATGCAACGGTTGGAGCGCGGGCTGGATTTCGGCGTGTTCGAAATCGGCGCGAGCGAACCGGGGGCGATCGCACATTTGGCAGCGCTTTGCCGACCGCAAATCGGTGTCATCACGCGCGTGGCCGAAGCCCACCTGCAAGGCTTCGGCGGGCAAGCCGGCGTGGCCGACGCCAAAACCGAGTTACTCGATACCCTCGGCCCGCACGGGATCGCGGTCTTGGGCGGCGATTGTTCGTGGCTGCGACGAAGCAGCGAACGATTCGGCGGACGCAAGGTTTGGTTTGGTCGCGGCGCCGACTGCGACGTGTGCGCGACGCAGGTGCGCGCGCACGGCGGACTGCTGAGTTTTCGGGTCGACGGCCAGTCCTTCTCAGTTCCGGTGTGGGGCCGTCATCATCTGGTGCCGGCGCTGGCGGCCGTGGCCGTGGGGCGCGAATTCGGGTTGTCGTTAGCTGCGATGGCCGCCGCGCTCGCCGACTTCGAGCCGATTGCCTGGCGCTGCGATGTGCGGCACGTCGGCGACCTGATCGTGATCAACGATGCGTACAACGCTTGCCCCACCGCAATGCGCGCAGCGCTTGAACTATTGCGCGATTTTGACGCGGCCGGCCGGCGAGTCGTCGTGTGCGGCGACATGGCCGAACTCGGCGATAAGTCCGTGGACTTCCACCGTCGGCTCGGCGACGAAGTGGTGACGGTCTGCGGTGCCGATCTGCTCGTCGCCTGCGGCCAACACGCTGCAGAGGTCGCCGCGGGGGCGCGGGCCGCGGGCATGCCGGCTCGCCGCGTGATCACCGGCAACAGCACCACAGAAGCCTGGGACGCGCTCCGGCGCCGGCTCGAGCCGGGCGACATCGTGCTATTCAAGGCCTCGCGCCGCGCCGCATTCGAACAACTGGTGGAAGTGATCTCAAACTATGGCGAATGTCTCGCCAGCAAAAGCCGCGCGTACGGTTCCAGGAAACTTGAACCCGCAGCGCGGCGAAATCAATCAACGTCGGGCTCCGTCATGTCTGTCGAGGTTGCGGGACCTCGGCACGACCCACCCTCCTGGGTCGAAGCACTAAGCTCGTCGGAATCAGCGGTAACTGGGTCAACCGCTCCAACGAGTGCTTTGTGACGGAGCTCATTGACTGGGGACCGGAGCGGTAGATTCTGCCGCTCCGGCTCCCCAGGGAAACACGCAGCGATTCTCAGGTGCTGCCCGCTGGACGAACTCCGAACCATGTTGACCGGCCTCGAACCACTCGTGCCATGGCCAGTCTGGTTGCGCGCCATTATGGCCGCTCTCATCTCGCTCGTCTGCGTTCGGCTGGCCGGTCCGAACTGCATCCGCTGGCTGGCCCTGCATTGCCGCGAGCCGATTCGTTCGGCAAGCCCTCAGCTCAACGCGCTCTTGGCCGCCAAGCACGGTACGCCAACGCTCGGCGGCTTGTTTCTGATTGCCGGCTGGCTGGCAGGCATCCTGCTCTGCGCGAATCTGAACGCGCCAAGTGTCGCGTTCTGTTTGGTCACTTCGATCGTGCTGGCGGCGATCGGACTAGTCGACGACGCGGTCAAGCTACGCACCGCGCGGCGCGGCCTTTCCGCGCGCGCGAAACTCGCGGCACAGTTTCTCTTGTTGGCCGGTCCGGCGTGGTGGATCGCTGCCATGCATAGTGAAGGAAGTACGCTGCCGACGGCGCTCCTGGTTGCTCTCGTGCTCGTCGCCGCGTCAAACGCCGTCAATCTCACCGACGGGCTCGACGGCCTGGCTTGCGGTTCACTGTTACCGGTGATCGTCGCGCTGGGCGCGATCGGTCTATTGGGCGCCACTCTAAACTTGACGAGCCATGGCTTTCACTTGTCGGCCCTGCCGGTCGAATTGGCGAACGCCGACGACCGCGGCGAACTGGCGGTCGTGGCCGCGGCGCTGGCCGGCGCGATCGTCGCCTTCTTGCCGCTCAATGTCGCGCCCGCGCGGGTGTTCTTGGGAAACACCGGCTCGTTGGCCTTGGGGGGCGCGCTGGGATCGTTGGGTGTGCTGCTATTGCCGGTGTGGCTGCTGGCAATCGCGGCCGGGCTTTTCGTCTGTGAAGCGGCAAGCGTGATCCTGCAAATTGCCACCTTCCGGGCGACAGGCCGCCGATTGTTCCGCTGCGCTCCCCTGCACCACCACTTCCAGTTTCTAGGATGGTCCGAGCGACGGATCGTCCGAATCTTCTGGGGAGCTAGTGTCGTATGCGTGTTTGCCGCGTGCGGTTTGGCCGGCACACCTTACCAAATCGTTAATAATTTCCACGCCGCTGCCGCAAGTCCAACACTGACGGCCCCGAGCAGGCAAGATTCGCACGGCCGCGGCGACTAACTTAGAGCCGATCCGAGAACCGCTCGCGAGCGGCGTTTGGCCGACAACGGGCCGGATGCCAGGAAGAACGACGAAGCGTATTGGAGAGAAATCCACTGAGGAGTGATGACGCCGCAGACGGCCCGTTGTATGGCCAAACCCTGCGGGACCGGGGGATGCCAGTTTGTCGCGGCACTGAACCTTTTCGGTCCCCGCTGCGTCTGACAGATATCGCAGGAAGCGGTTTGCTGAGGAGATCGCCACGGGCGATCGAGTTCGACGCATGAATAGCGATTCACTCCATGTCGCGTTTTCGGGTGGCGTGACCGGTGGGCATCTCTTCCCCGGGCTGGCCGTTGCCGAATTGCTCAGGCGCACGCGCCGCGACACATTGATCTCGTTCGTTGGCACGGGAAGTGACCTTGATCGCCGGCATGTCGATGCGGCGGGCTTTCACTATTTCGCGGTTGGCGCCGAGCCGGCTCCTCGCGCACTCTGGCGGGCGCTGGGCTTTGTGCGCCGCCAACTCGCCGCGCGCCGCGATGCCGAACAACTGATTGTCGAGCACGGCATCGACCTGGTCGTCGGCCTGGGCGGATATGCGAGCGTGCCGCTGGCGGCAGCGGCCGTGCGCAGCGGCATTCCGTTGATACTGCTGGAACAGAACGCGGTGCCCGGCCGCGCGACGCGTTGGCTCGCGCGCAGTGCCACGGCTGTTTGCGTGGCGTTTCCGCCAACACGCGACGCGGTGCGCCCGTTGGCCGAAGTTCGCCTGACCGGCAATCCGCTCCGCGCGGGCTTCGTTCCCGTCAACCGACTTGTGCAGCGGCTGGGAGCGGCGCGATTGGGTCATCAAGCGCCGCAACTCACCGTGCTCGGCGGCAGTCGGGGGGCGCGCACCATCAACGAACAAGTGCCGCTGGCTTTGTATCGCTTGCGAGATCACATGCAAAACTGGCAGATCGTGCATGTCGCCGGCCAGCGCGATCTCGAGACGACGCGATCGCTTTATACCAAGCTGGGGCTCGAGGCCGATGTGTTGCCGTTCGTCGACGCCATGCCCGAGATGCTCGCGCGCACCTCGATCGCGGTGAGCCGGTCGGGCGGAACGACGCTGGCCGAACTGGCGGCCACGGGCGTGCCAAGCGTGCTGGTGCCGTTTCCGCAAGCCAAGGACGAACATCAACGGCACAATGCGGAGTTCTTCGCGCGCGCCGGCGCAGCCAGAATCGTCGAGCAACTCGATGCCGGGAGCCGCTTCGACGAGCGCCTGGCCGCTGAGATTACCGCTTTGATCGGCGATCCCGAAGCACGCCGCGCGGCATCGCTGGCCATGTTGCGCCTGGCGCAGCCCACGGCCACGCAGCGCGTGGCACAGGTAATTCTTGAGCTCGCGCCGCGGCGTGCCGCGCGGCTGGGCGCGTAGCTTCTCACGCCGGCTTGGGGGCCATCCGCGCGATTCGCAAGTGCGCGTCGTGCATCGGCACCGCGACTTGCAACAGGTCGGGATGCAGGTCCATATCGCGGGCCAGCGCCGGCAAATCGAACTTGTGGAACTCGTTGACTTCGGCCGTGCGGAAGAACAACAGTTTGCCGCCGCCGCCACCCCCCGACGCGGCGATTGTGAATCCGGCCGGGTGGAACCGCAGTCCCCAGATCGAACCGTCAAAGCCCTCCTTCGCGCGGTGCGTCTGCTTCTTCTCACCAGTGCCGGCGTCAAAAACGATCACGATCGGTTTGTGCACGGCCCCCAGCGGGTTGGAGGCTTCGGTCGTGCCACCGGCGGCCACCAGCGCTCCGTCGCCGCTGACAGCCAGCGAGCGCACGCCACCAAAGTCGACACCCTGGCCGCCCTCGTACTTCCAGAGCGGCGTGGCGTCGAATTGCGCGGTCTCCTTGCCGGTCGAGATCTCCCAGCGCTTGACGAAGCCCTTGAGATCGCCGGTGAACAACACTCCGCCGCTGGGATGAAACGCAACCGAATATACGCGGCCCGTATGCCCCGTGAGGACCTGCAGCAGTCGGCCATCGGTCGTCGACCACAACTTCACGAGGTTGTCGTTACCGGTCGTTGCCAGCAGCTTACCGTCGGGACTGGTTGCCATCGCCCGCAGCCAGCCATCGTGCGCGCGCTCGACGATACGCAGCGGCGTCGGCTGCTCGGCCGCCACGGGCCACCAGATAATCCGCCCGTCGTAGCCACCTGAGATCAGCAACTCACCGCTGGCGTCGAAGGCCAGCGAGCGGACCCAGCTATCATGCCCGCCAACCAGTGCGGTGTGCTTTCCACCGTCGAGCTGCCAGCGGCGGATCGAGTTGTCCTGGGCGCCGGCGAAGACGAACCGCCCGGCGGGATCGAATCGGCAGCAAAGCAGAGGGGAGTTTCCCTCGGCGAAGTCCGCGGCGATGTAGGTTTGGGCTGGGTCGGCCGTCGGAGGTGGGGCGGGTTCACTCGGCGCTGGCTCGGTCGGGGCCGGTGCGGGAGGCGTGTCAGCCGCCGGCGCTTCGGCCGGGTTCTCGCAGTCAGATGGCACGGCAGTGGTTGATTCCGCCAATTCCATGTCGATCGCGTCCGCGGATGTTACTCGTTGTGGACACCGTCGCCGAGCGCTAGCATTGTAACGCGACTCGACGGCCTGACGCACGCCGCGCGATTCTTGGCCGGAGCGCGCGGTTCCGGCACGCCAACTGCCCTCATAGCGCCTCCATGACGCGAACCTGGGCCAATCGGACGCGACAGCAGCAGCCGCAAACGGTTCGTGTCACGGGGGTTCAGCCGACCAGCGCGGGGCGCGCGGTTCGCCATTTCGACCATTTGGGATTGTAAGGATTTCCATACGGGGCCAAGATTCGGCCCCCTAACAACCCCAGCGATCCCCCGAACACCTCACCACACGCCCATCGCGGGCCGAGCCGCACGACGCGGTTCGCACAACTTCCACGGAGGGAAGGCATGCTCACCTTGCAGGCCGCGCTCGTCGTCTGTTCGCTCGGCGCCACGGGCGAAACCACCTTGCTGGATTTCTACGCCGACTGGTGCGGCCCTTGCCGCGAGATGTCGCGCACCGTGGATAGCCTGGCCTCGTTTGGCTATCCGATCCGCAAGGTGAACATCGACCGCGAGCCGCAACTGGCGGCGCAATATCGCGTGACCGGCGTGCCCTGCTTCGTCATGCTCGTCGACGGCCAAGAGCGCGGGCGCACCGAAGGAGTTTGCAGCGCCGATCGTCTGAGAAGCATGTTCACCAAGTCGGGTGTCAAGCCGAACGTAAATGTCGCAGCCGCAAGGGCGGCGGGCGGCCCGGCCATCGCCGAGACCGCCGCCATGCCAGCGGCCGACCCCAACCAGCGGCCGAGCCTGCTTGGTGGCGCCGCGGTTCAGCATGCGCGAGGTACTCGACCCCGCCGCGGCCTGGCTTCGTGGCTGCCGCCACGACGGGGCGCGACTCAAGGGGAGCCCTTCGCCGCCAACTCCGCGACCGCAGACGCCAATGCCGCGCCAAGTCTGGTACGTGGTGAGCAGGTGCGCCCCGCGGACGAATCCGCCGCCATGATTGGCGCCGAGCCGGCGCCGCGGATGCGGGCACAATCTCCCGACCAGCCGAGCAGCGGCGCGCCCCCCGCGCCGATGCTTGAAGGTCCTGCGAATGCGCCGTCAGTCGCACCACAGAATGTCAACGGCGCCGCGCCCCCAGCGGTGCCAGCGCCTGCCGCGCCGAATCAAGCGGGCGTGCCAGTCTACGACAGTCTGCAGCCGCTGGTGAATAGTCGAGCAGCCAGCGCCGTGCCAGCAGGCGCCACCGCTCCGGGCCCCAATGCAACGACCGCCGACGCCAGCCAGCTCGGCAACCGACTGTTGGCCGCCAGCGTGAGGATCAAGATCAGTGTCGGCACTGGCAACGATGTCGGCTCCGGCACGATGATCCATGCCGAGGGGCCCGACGTGCTCGTGCTCACGTGTGGCCACGTGTTTCGCGATTCGAACGGACAAGGCCGCATCGCGATCGATCTGTATGGCGCCGGTGCGCCGCAGCAAGTCCCCGGCCAATTGGTCGACTACGATTTGAAAAGCGATGTTGGCTTGGTGCGGTTTCGTCCCGGCGCGCCGGTGACGATCGCACCGCTGGCTTCGCCCGACTATCGCGTGAACGTGGAGGACACCGTTTATAGCACGGGCTGCGACGCTGGGGCTGATCCCAGCTTGCGGCAAAGTCGGGTGACGTCGATCGACAAGTATCTTGGTCCGCCGAACGTGCAGGTCGCCGGCCAGCCAGTGCAAGGGCGCAGCGGCGGCGGTTTGTTCAACGCCGCCGGCCAGGTGATCGGCGTCTGCAACGCGGCTGATCCGCAGGACGACGAAGGCTTGTACGCCGGGGCCGCCTCGGTGTATGCAATTCTCGACAAGGTCGGGCTGGCGTCCCTGTATCGCGGCGGCAACACGCAACTGGCTGCTGCGGGCGCCACGCCGACAGTAGGCGCTACTGAAGTCGCCACGACCGACGACTTCGCCGCGCCGCCACTTGTGCCGATCCAACCTCCGAGCATGCCTGGCCGCATGCCGCAGAACCTGCCCGCCGGATTGCCGCTCACCAGCGAGCACACGCAAGAGTTGGCCGCTAACAGTGGCGCGCCGCCGGCGGCATACCTCGAACAGATGCCGGCCTCTGGGGGGCAAACGCAGACCATGGCCGAGCAGGCGCCGGCCGCCGCGCAACCGTATGTTCCTGGCGCGCTGGCCGGCGCGGGAGCGCCGCCGTCGACCGCGTCGACTGCAGCACCCGCTGCCACGGGTCTGTCGGCCGACGAGCAGGCCGTGCTCAACGAGTTGCACGCCCGCAGCGAAGGAGCGGAAGTGATCTGCGTGATTCGTTCGCTCAACGATCCGCGCGCCAAGAGCGAGATCGTGGTGCTCGATCGGGCTTCGCCGGCGTTCCTGGAAGAATTGGCGAGCGAGCGGCAGCGACAAGACTCGCGTCAATTGACGAGCCAGCGCCGCGATGCCCGCGGCGCGGTGATCCGCACGGCATCGACGCCCGTGCGCTCCTCCCGCGTGCGGTAGCTTCCAAACGCAGACAGGGTAGCCTGCGATACCAATGGCGTTCCATGGAACGATTCTCGTTAGCGTGCGCAAGCTCACGGGCAGGACGTGATCGTTGGACTTGTCTACCACGTCGGAGATACGATGATATTGTAGTCGGCATCCATAGCTGCCAAACGCTAACGAGCCATCGGCAATGGAAACTGAATCCTCCGAATCCATCGCCTCGCGCTTATTTGAGCTCGAGCATCGCTTCGCGGCCTTAGAGCGCGAGGTGGGCGACCTCAAGAGGCACGTAGCCGACGAGCCGGCATTAAATGGTATCGATATCGCGCGCACCTTCCACGATCTGGCCCTGGAATGGCGGAGCGCCGAATCCCCGGCTTCGTCGGTCAAAGAGCTGGCGATGCACCCCGCCTACCAGAAGATCATTGGGCTGGGACCGGCAGCCGTTCCGCTCATCATCGCTGAGCTAAATCGCGAGCCCGACCACTGGTTCTGGGCGCTGGAAGCGATTACCGGTGCAGACCCTGTGCCTGTTGACGTAGCCGGCGATCTCGACGCGATGGCCGCGGCTTGGATCGACTGGGCACGAGCGCATGGCCTCGCCTGAAGTCGAGCTACTCGAACGACTGTTTCCCGGCCTTCGAGGCCATCCATTCGTTCGCACTAGTCCACCTACACCATGCTACAACTGCACTGCTTGGGCGAACGGCTCCGCCGAGCGTTGGTGGGATCCGAGCAAAGGCTACTTCTGGCCCAAAGGCATCCCACGCGACGGAACCATCGACGCCTATACAAAACTCTTCGAGCTTTGCGGCTTCAAACGATGCCCTACAGGTGAAGTGGAGAGCGCCGTCGAGAAGATTGCGATCTACGGCGACGGCTTCGTCTTCAAGCACGTGGCGCGCCAACTCGAGAACGGCAATTGGACGAGCAAACTCGGCCGCCTCGCGGATATCGAGCATCGTGAGCTCGACTGGCTCAGCGGCGAAGCCTACGGAGTCGTTGTGCTCTATATGAGTCGAGCAAGGCGTCATCCACTCGCAGGCAAGCTGCCACCAATTACCCCGTGAAAGCGACGTCCATGCGCCGGATGTTCGCTTGGCGTCACTTTAATTTCCCCCGTGCGGCCAGCGGCCAGACGGCTTCGACGACTCCCTTGCGAATAACCACGAACTCGTCGTGCAGCACGCAGGTGAAGTCGCTGTAGCCGGGCACCAACAACAGCCGGTCGCCGATCTTCAGATCGCGAGCGCTTTGGGCCAGCGTCAAGTCGCCGTGCTCGGCCGTGAGCCGCGAGACTTCGATATCATCGCGCCCCACGACCAGCGGCTTGTGCAAGTCGCCGTGCACGCACTTGCGCCCCGCGTCGATCACGGCGCGGTCGGGCGCGGGCCGGCTCACCACCCCTGCGAGCACCAGCAAGGCATGCTCGAACCCCGACACGCCGCAGCGGTGCTTGTAGTAGGCGTCCATCAGCACCAATCCGCCCGCTTGCGTTTCAGTGACGCCGGGGCAGATCGGCGTGATCTCGTAGGAACCGGTGCCGCCGGCCGAGACAATCTCGCAGGCGATGCCCGCTTGCTCTAAAAGCGCCTTTGATTCTGGCAGCACCGCCAGCGCGTCGCGGATGCGCTCGAGCTTCTCGCCGGCGTCGGGAATATTCAACAGGTGCCCTTCGTAACCCATGATGCCGGCCAGCCGTAAGCCGCGGCTGCCGACGATCCGCCGGGCCAGGTCAACCACCGGCGCGCCAGCCGTTGTGCCAGCTCGGTTCAGTCCGACGTTGATCTCGACGAGCACGCGCAGCGGTTCCGGCGCGTCGGCAAAGGCTCGCGAAAGTTCGGCCACGTGCTCAAGCGAATCGACGCACACGATCGGGTCGGCGATCTGCCGCAATGCCCGCAGCCGCGTCATCTTGAGTGGGCCAACGATTTGATTCGCGATCAGAATGTCGCGCACGCCGGCGGCGGCGAACACCTCGGCCTCGCCGAGCTTTGCGCAGGTGATGCCGATCGCCCCGGCCTTGATCTCCAAGAGCGCGATTTGCGGGCACTTGTGTGCCTTGGCGTGTGGCCGCCAGGCAACGCCGTGCCGACGCGTGTGGGCAACCATGCGAGCGATGTTGGCCTCGAGCGCATCAAGGTCGAGGCACAAAGCCGGCGTATCGACTTCGGCCAATGGCCGGCCGACGAGGGACGTGGTGGCAGGCGAGGACGACATGGTTGCTTTCCAGCGGCAAGTGATTGCCCGACGATTCTACACGTCGCCGTCACGGGGAGACAGTTTCAGGGTGGCCAGCAAATCTTGCTGCTTGGAGCGCGCCCGTGCGCGGCGTATCATGGCGCCGCCGTGGGGGAGCGAGCGCTGTGCCAGATCGGCGCGCCGCTCAACGAGAATCACAACGACAAGAAGGGTGCCGAAATGCCGCGCCAGGAGCAATTGCCCGTTTCACTACGAGTGCTCGATCGGGCGACGTGCCGCGGCCTGGCGCCTGCGATCGCGTCGGCGGTCGTCTGTTGGGCTTCAACGTCTCTCACGGCTGGCGATGCGCTCCCCGACCCGGCCCAGATCAAGCCCGTGAAGCTCGTCGATGTGCCGCACTACAGCGAAGGAGTTGTGTTCGATCACGCCGGCCTGGGCTACTGCTCCGAAGAGAAACACATCTGGCAATTCACGCTCGACGGCCAGGCCAAAATCTGGGCGACGACGGGCGCCCCCAACGGCCACAAGATCCTGGCCGATGGCACGCATCTGGTGTGCGATGCCAGCCAGCACGCCGTGCTGCATCTCGCGGCCGACGGCAAGCTGCTCCCTCCGGCGGCCAAGCAGTACAACGGCAAGCCGCTCCGCGGGCCGAACGACTTATCGCTCGATACCCCCAACGGCGGTTTTTATTTCACCGATCCGGGAGATTCGGGCATCGACAATCCAATTGGCACGTTGCACTACGTCGACGCCAAGGGCGAAGTCCACTTGTGCGACGAAGGGCTCGCCTACCCTAACGGCGTGGCCCTGTCGGGCGACGGCCGCACGCTCTACATGGGCGAAAGCCAAAAGAACCGCATCCTGGTCTTCGAGGTGAAATCGCCCGGCAAGCTCGGGCCGCGCAAGGTGCTCGCCGATCTGCCGAAGAAGGACGAATCGCTGGGCCAGATCGACAATCAGCCCGATGGCATGTGCCTCGATGCCGCCGGCAATTTGTACGTCGCTCACTACGGCATGCACCAGGTGCAAGTGCTCAGCCCGGCGGGCAAGCTCTTGGCGCGCTTTGAAGGGGGGACGTTGACGACGAGTAACGTGGCCTTTGGCGGACCGAAGCGCGATCAGCTCTTTGTTACCGGCGCGCTGGGGGCCGAGCAGGGGAGCACCGGCGCCGTGTTTCGACTCAATTTAGGCGTGCCGGGTCTGGCCATTTTGCCGGCGAAGAAGTGAGCACCTGTGTGCGGCATTGCCGGCATCTTTGCGATTGATGACGCGACCGCCGCGCGGAATCTGACCTGCGACGCGCCGCCCGACGGCCAATCTCCGCTGGCCGGCGAGCTCAATCGCATGCTCGACACGATGCCTTACCGCGGGCCTGACGCGCGCGGCATCGATCTGTGCGGCGGGCGCGCCGGGCTCGGACATCTGCGGCTTTCGATTCTCGATCTGCGGCCCGAAAGCAATCAGCCCTTTGCCATCGACGACGGGCAATATGTCGTCACCTACAACGGCGAGATCTTCAATTACGTCGAGCTGCGGGCCGAGCTCGAAGCGGCCGGCTGCACGTTTCGCACCGCCAGTGACACCGAAGTGCTCGTGCGAGCCTACGCCCAGTGGGGCCCCGACTGCGTGCGGCGATTCAACGGCATGTGGGCGCTAGCTATTTACGACCGCACGCGCGACGTGCTCTTTTGTTCGCGCGATCGCTTCGGCATCAAGCCGCTGAACTACGCGGTGCACCGCGGGCGGTTTCTGTTTGCCTCGGAGATCAAAGCGATCCTGGCTGTCGCCCCTGAGTTGGCGCGGCCTAACTACGCCTCGCTCTCGCGGCTTTTGCGGGCCAGCATCGGGGCCCGCCTCGAGGAAACGTGCTTCGACAGCATCAAGCGGCTGCTACCGGCGCACAACCTCACGGTTAGCCGTTATGGTGTTAAACTCGAGCGCTACTGGGACTACCCGACCGAAGTCGACACGAACATCACGCCCGCGGACGCCGCCGAAGCCCTGCGCCAGCACTTGATCGAATCGCTGCGCCTGCGAATGCGGAGCGACGTGCCGGTCGGCATTACGCTGTCGGGTGGGGTCGATTCGTCGAGTATCGCCTGCTTGCTGCGAACCTTTTGCCGCGATCCGCTGGAGACCTTCACAGCGTCGTTCCCCGGCGAGTCGTTCGATGAGGCGCCAGCCGCCGGGCGGTTGGCCGAATCGCTGGGTCTGCACGCCAACCCCGTGCCGGTTGAAGCGCGCGAGCTGCTCCCCGCGCTGCGCGAGATCGTGCGTCATCTCGAAGCGCCGATCCACACGCCGGCCGTGTTGCCGCTGTGGAGCATCATGCGCGCCGCCCGCCCGAAAGTTACCGTGCTGTTGGAAGGTCAGGGGGCCGACGAACTGCTGGCCGGCTACTACACAAACTTTGCCACGGTGGTGGCCGATCGCGTGCGTCGCGGTCGCTTGCGAGCGGCGGCCGAAGAGCTGGGCTGGGAACTTCGCCGTGTCGGTCCGCGGCGCGCGCTGCTGTTGGCGGGCCGTGCTGCTGGGCCACTCTGGAGCCATCGCCTGTTTCGGCAACTGCGCGGCGACGAAAGTGTTTACCGCGGACCGCTCGCGGGAGGGCCTGCCGACGAGCCGCCGCTGCCCAATCGCCCGCCGATCGCCGATCGACTGAACGCGTCGTTGCGGCAGCAGCACGAAGGGCGGCTGGTCGATCTGTTGCACTACGGCGACGTCATCTCGATGGCCCATTCGATCGAGTCGCGATTGCCGTTCTTGGATCATCGGCTCGTCGAATTCTGCTTTCGCTTGCCGGGCGAACTCAAGTATCGACATGGACACGGCAAGGCAATCCTGAAGCAGGCGGTGCGCGGCGACGTGCCGGCCGCGGTGCTCGACAACCGCCGCAAGCTCGGGTTCGTAGTGCCGATCGCCCGCTGGTTTCGCCAGCAGCCGGCCGAGACGATCGAGCCAGTACTGCTCTCCGAGCGCTGCCGCGACCGAGGGCTGTTCGACGCCGCTCGATTGCAGCGGGCTCTCGCGGCGCACCGCGCCGGGCGGGTAGACTTGTCGAACAACATCTATCGCTGGATCATGACCGAGCTATGGTTCGAAGAATTCATCGATTGAAGGTGCGGGCCGCACGTGCGTCCGATGTAGGGTGCGTGCAACGCGCCACGGCACCCACTCTGTCTCAAAGCGCTGGTGTGCTGCGCACACCCTACGGTGGGCTCGGCGCGCTGTTTGTGGTGTGTTGTCTGTTGCTGGCCGGATGCGGCAAGGAGCCTTCCACTTCGGCAGGCGACGCGGCGGAGACAACGCCCAGCGCGCCGCCGGGCAACGCCACGGTCCGAATCGCAGCGGCCGCGGATCTGCGCTTCGCGCTCGAAGAAGTCGCCGCCGAGTTCAACAAGACCAAGCCCGACGTCAAGGTGACGGCCACGTACGGCTCGTCGGGAAATTTGTCAACGCAGATTGCCAACGGCGCGCCGTTCGACGTTTTTCTGTCGGCCGACCGCTCGTACGCACATCGACTCGTCGAGCAAGGTATCGCCGCTGCCGATAGCGAGTTCGTCTACGCCATCGGCCAACTTGCGCTTTGGGTACCAAGCACGTCGACGCTCGACCTCGACAAGCTGGGGATTAAGGCGGTCGTCGATCCCTCGGTTCGCAAGGTGGCGATCGCCAATCCCGGTCACGCACCCTACGGACGGGCCGCCGAGGCGGCGTTTCGCTCCTTCGGTGTCTACGATCTGGTTCGCGAGCGATTGGTACTGGGAGAAAACGTGGCCCAAGCCGCGCAATTCGCAGAGTCGGGCGCCGCCGACGTCGGCGTGATCCCGTTGCCGTTGGCCATGGCCCCCGCAATGCAACACAAGGGGCGCCACTGGGTTGTCCCCTGCGAGGCATTTCCGCGACTCGATCAGACGGGCGTCGTGCTCCGTTCGGCTGCCGACCCTGACGCGGCAAAGCGTTTTTGCCAGTTCTTGTCGAGCCAGCGGTGCCGCGAAATCCTCGCGCGCTTCGGATTCCTTTCGCCGGAAGAATAAATAATGGATTGGCAGGCCGTGTGGGTGACATTGAAGCTGGCGGCGCTCACGACGCTGGTGCTGGCTGTGCTCGGGCTGCCGCTCGCCTGGTGGTTGGCCAATACACGCTGGCGAGGCCGCGCACTGGTCGAAGCTGTTGTCGCCTTGCCGCTGGTGCTACCGCCGACCGTGTTGGGCTTCTATCTGTTGATGGCCGCCAGCCCCCGGTTCGCGCCAGGCCACGCCGTTGAACAACTTACCGGCGCGACGCTGGCCTTCTCGTTCGAAGGCATCTTGCTGGCGAGCGTGATTTGCAACGTGCCCTTCGCGGTCCGCCCCTTCGCGGCGGCGCTCGAGGCGGTTGATCGCCACTTGATCGAGGCCTCCTGGTGCCTGGGCGTATCGAAGTTACGCACCTTCTGGCGAGTTGCACTCCCGTTGGCCTGGCCTGGTGTGCTCACGGGCCTGGTACTCACGTTTATGCACACGGTGGGCGAGTTCGGCGTGGTGCTGATGGTCGGCGGCAACATTCCCGGCGTCACCCGCACTTTGGCGCTGGCGATCTACGACGACGTGCAAGCGCTCGACTACTCCTCGGCCAATCGCACGGCGCTGGTGCTATTAGCGCTGGCGACGATCAGCCTCGCGGTGACGTACACCATCGCCCAGCGCAGGCCGGCGCGCACATGAGCGAGCTGGTCGCCGAGTTCGAACGGCGTTTCGTCCGCGGCCCGACGATCGAAGGGCGCGTCCGCCAGCCGAGCGATTGCTTCTCTCTGACCGTGTTGTTCGGCCCATCGGGCGGCGGTAAATCCACGGTCCTACGCGCGCTGGCTGGCTTGGAGCAACCGCAAAGCGGCACGATCCGCTTCGGCGACGAAACCTGGTTCGACGCGACCACGGGCGCGTTTGTTTCCCCGCAACGGCGCGGCATCGGGCTGTTGTTTCAAGATTACGCGCTGTTTCCGCATTTGAGTGTCGAGCAAAACGTGGCCTATGGTTTGACGCGATTGCCGCAGAACCAGCGTGCGCCGCGCGTGGCCGAGATGTTCGAACGCTTCGAGCTGCAAGAGTTGACCGCGCGGCGCATCAATGAGATCTCTGGCGGCCAGCAGCAGCGTGTGGCCCTGGCGCGCGTGTTGGCTTGTCGACCGCGGCTCTTGTTGCTCGACGAACCGCTGACGGCGCTCGATCAACCGCTGCGCGAACACTTGCGCGGCGAACTGCGCGAGCTGCTACGATCCCTGGCGATCCCCGTCGTGATGGTCACGCACGATCGCACCGAAGCAATTGCCTTGGCCGATCGTGTCGTGGTGCTCGTCGACGGCCGCGTGCGCCAGGCCGGCGACGTACAAGACGTCTTTGCCCGGCCCGCTGATGAAGTTGTCGCACGATACGTTGGCATCGAATCGATTGAACAAGGAATCATCGTCGAAACGCGCGACGGGCTGGCCGCCGTCGACATCGGCCGTGTGCGCCTCTGGGGTTTGGCCGCCGGGCTCGGACCGCGCGTGCACGTCTGCATCCGCGCGGAAGACGTGGTGCTCGAACGGGGCGTGACATCCGGTTCCAGCGCCCGCAATCATCTGCCGGCCAAGGTGCTGTCTGTCGTCCCGGAAGGGGCGCTGGTGCGGGTGCTAGTCGATTGCGGTTTCCGCTTGACGGCGCTGGTGACGCGGTTGTCGGCCGAAGAACTGCGCCTGGCGCCAGGCGAAACGATCACCGCCGTGATCAAAGCACCCGCAGTACACCTGTTGCCGCGCGGCTAACGCGCTCGAGAAACAGAAGTCGTCGGTGTTCGACGACGGAATCCATCACCCCTTCGACCCTCCGCCGCAGGGGCCGCGTTTTTCGGCCCGCGCCGTGACTGGCTCCACGGTATCGCGATACAGCCCCGCCGCGCGAATGTACTCCTCGACCGCCCGCGGCGTGCGAAAACGAATGCTCCGACCGGTCGCCACGCGCTGGCGCAGCTCGCGACTGGCCAGTGCGATTTCGGGCATCTCCACCTCGTGTCGACGGAATTCGGCGATGCGCTCCGGCGAGGCGACGCCCGTCAAACAAGCAAAGTTCGGTTCCGGGCGCCCGGCCCGACGTGCCACCACGAGCGTGGCCAGCTCGCAGACCCGTTGCGGCTCGCGCCAATTGACCAGGTCTTCGAGCGTGTCGGCGCCGATGATCAAAAACAGCCTGCGACCCTGGTCTTCGGCGGCTAATTGTTCGAGCGTGTCGACCGTGAAGCTCACGCCGCCGCGGTCTGCCTCGATGCGACTGACTCGTAGCGATGCCTGCCCGCCGACCGCCAACTCCAGCATCTCGATCCGCTGCGCGACCGCCGTCAGCGGCGTGTCTTGCTTATGTGGTGCGACCGCCGCCGGCACGAACCAGACTTCGTCGAGCTGGCATTGCTCGCGGGCGCACTCGGCCAGCAGCAGATGGCCGTAGTGAACCGGGTCGAAGGTACCGCCAAACAAGCCGAGTCGCATCGTGCTGACAATCCGCAGTGCATCTTCCTTCGCGCGGCGCGCCGGGTTCCCCTCGGGATGGGCCGTCGCCGTCACGGGCTGGGCGACGTGCCAAAACACGCTGGCGCCGATCATACTGCCCTCGCCCTACAATCAGCACTATACTGACGTATACCATGATCGAGCAGCAACAACAGCTATTCATATCGTCCGACATGCCCTGGGAGGCTGACGACGCCGAGGAACGGCTCGTGGCGTCGGTCGTTTTTCCCACGGGCCCGCCGCAGTCGTTCGACTACCTCGTGCCCGATGCCTTCGCCGCCGAGGTCGAGGTGGGGCGCCGGCTGCGCGTTCCCTTCGGTCGCGGCGACCGGCAGCAGGTGGGGTACTGCGTCGAGGTGGGGCCGAAACGCTCGACGGGTCGCCGCCTCAAATCGATCGGCAGTGTGCTCGATCGCCGCGCGTTGCTTTCGCCTGCCATGCTGCGGCTCACGCGGTGGATGGCCGACTACTACCTGGCGAGCCTGGGGCAAGTCTTCGACGCGGTATTGCCCTCCGGCGTGCGCGATCAGGCTGGCACGCGCGCCGCGATCTTCCTGGCCTTGGCTCCCGGCGTGCCAGAACAACTTGTCGAGTTGGAGCTCTCGAAAAAGCAGCGTGCGGTGCTCGACGTGTTGGCGGCCGCCGACGGCCCGCTGCCGCCGCAAGACGTCGCCGCCGCGGCTGGCTGCACGTTCGCCCCGATCACCGCGCTGCGCAAACGCGGACTGATCGTGCGGCAATCGAAGCGCGTACATCTCCCCCCCAATTTACGCGCGAAGCCCGCGCGTGCCGACGACTTGACGCTCAACGCCCAGCAACAGCAAGCACTCGATGCGATCCTGGCCGCATTACGCTCTGGCCAGCACGAAGCGCTGTTGTTGCACGGTGTCACGGGGAGCGGCAAGACCGAAGTCTACATTCGTGCTATTCAAGAAGTTGTCTCGTACGGTCGCCAGGCGATCGTGCTGGTTCCCGAGATCAGTCTCACGCCACAGACGGTCGAGCGGTTTAGCCGCCGCTTCGATTCGGTGGCCGTGCTGCACAGCCATTTGACCGATGCCGAGCGGCACTGGCACTGGGAACAGATCGCCAGCGGCCAGGTGCAGGTTGTCGTCGGCGCGCGCAGCGCCGTTTTCGCGCCCACTCCTCAGTTGGGATTGATCGTGCTCGACGAAGAGCACGAGCCGTCGTTCAAGCAAGAGACCGTGCCGCGCTATCATGCTCGAGAGGTCGCGCTGCGTCGGGCCACGGATGAGCGAATTCCGCTCCTGCTCGGTTCCGCAACCCCTTCGCTCGAAACCTGGCACCAGGCGCAGACTGGCCACTACCGCCTGCTCGAACTGCCGCAGCGCGTCCTCGATCTGCCGCTGCCGCGAGTGATGACAATCGATCTGGCCAACGAGCGGCAAGCTCGCGGTACCCGCTGGGCAATCAGCCGGCCGCTGGGTCGCGCCATGGAAAAAGCACTCGGCGAAGGGGGGCAGGTCATTCTGTTCCTCAATCGCCGTGGCTATTCGACCTACATTCAATGCCCGTCGTGTGCCGCCGTGCTGCGCTGCCCGCAATGCGATATTGCTCTGACGCATCATCGGCAAGACGACACGGCGTTGTGCCATTACTGCGACTATCAAGTGCCCGCTCCCGACGAATGCCCGGAGTGCGGTTTCGCTGGCATCCGCTATTCGGGGCTGGGGACTGAGCGGCTCGAGGCCGAAGTTCGCGCGCGTTTCCCCAACTACAAAGCCCTGCGGATGGATACCGACGCCATGCGCGGCGCCGGCGCGCACGAGCGAGCGCTGGCGGCCTTTCGCGAAGGTGATGTGCAGATCCTGCTGGGCACCCAAATGATCGCCAAGGGGCTCGACTTCCCCAACGTGACGCTCGTGGGGGTCGTCAACGCCGACACCGCGATTCACTTGCCCGACTTTCGCGCGGCGGAACGGGCCTTTCAACTTCTCTCGCAAGTTGCCGGGCGGACAGGTCGTGGCGCCAAGGGGGGGCACGTGCTCGTGCAAACGCTCAACCCGCACCACCCTTCGATCGACGCGGCGGTGCGGCACGACTACGAAGGGTTCGCCAAGGTGGAGCTCGAGGTGCGCCGCGACTTGGGCTACCCGCCGTTCGGCAAGTTGATTCGCGTGCTGTTTCGCGGGCCGCTGGAAGATGTCACGCGCGATTTTGCCGGACAAGCCGCCGAGCGGCTGCGGACCGCGGCCAAGGCGCTTGTGGATCAACCCACCGGCGATTGCCTGGCGTCGGGTGCCACTGCTAGCTCGTCTAGCAGTGCCCAATCGAGTCCTGCACTGCTGGGCAAGCCGCCAGTGGCACCCAGGCAAACAGCGTCGGATTCAAGAGATACACAAGTGCGGGTGCTCGGACCCGCCCCGGCGCCGATCGCCAAACTGCGCGGCGAATTGCGCTTTCACCTGTTGCTGCAAGGGGCCGACAGCGACCGCTTGCGCGATGTGCTGCGCCGCGCCATGGCCGGACTCGATCCCCCTACCGACGTGCAATGGACCGCCGACGTCGACCCGTTGGGCATGCTGTAGATCGCCATGCCGAGGCTGGCATTCCGTAGAATCGGCTCAACTCGTCCCCCCGATGCGGTCGATGGCGCTTGAGGAGTATCGCCAGCGGAGCGTCGGCTGCGCGCCCGTCGTGCTGTGCAAGCAATACTTGCACCGGGGCATGACCTCGGATCGCAGACTACCGTGCGCCGCCCGCAAGTTGTTTGGGGGAACCATCGATGCGATATCGCTTGCTGTTATTCGCCGCGCTGGGCGCGTTGAACTCTGTGATCGCCATACCAACCACAGCCCAAGAGACCGGCCGCAAGCCGCTCATTTACGGTGGCGACATATCGATGGGCGAATTGACGCCCACTCCCGAGATGTGGTTCTACCAGCAGGAGCTGCGACAATTTCAGGATCCGCACGCCATGGTTCGTCGCCGAGCCGAGTTCAAGGCGGCCCAGCGCCACGCCCGCATCGAGTCGTCGGCCTGGTTTGGCATCTACAACTCGCGCCCCACCACGCAATACACGCCCTTCATGGGGGGCACGTACGGCCCGGCCTTCGGCGGCAGCCGCGACTTCAATCGCTGGTATCCCACGTACCGGCCGTTGATCCTGTTGCGTAGCAACGGCGCCGGCAACTCGTACGGGCTCTGGTAAGCGCTGCGACGCGGCGCGCTTCGCGAACCTCAGCATCGATCGATCACACTGATAAGCCCACCGGTTGCAACCGGTGGGCTTTGTTGTTGAAATCGAAGTTGAGCCGGCGCGCGTACGTTACGCATGTTGAGTAGCCGGCGAACTTCACGCGAGAACTATCAAATGAAACTCGTTGCCCGTCGCTTCGATACGGGCCGAGTGTGCGAGTTTTCGCTGTCCGATGGCCGCATCGAATCGATCCGCCCGCTGGACTCAGCACAGGATGAGCATCTCTGGATCGCTCCCGGCTTTGTCGATATCCAGGTCAACGGCTACGGCGGGCAGGAGTTCAGTTCCGCGGACCTCACGATCGACGCGATCGAGCGCATCGCCGCGGCGTACGCGGCCGGCGGTGTCACCCGTTTCTGCCCGACGCTCACGACCAACTCGTACGAAGCGCTCGAGCATGGCGTGCGGACGATCGCGGTAGCATGCCGCCAATCGGCTCAGCTTGCGCGGCAGATCGTGGGAATTCATCTCGAAGGGCCCTATCTGTCTCCTGAGGACGGTCCGCGCGGCGCGCATCCCGCGGAACATTGTCGGCCTCCCGACTGGGAAGAATTCGCGAGACTGCAAGCCGCCGCCGACGGTCGCATCGCGATCGTCACGCTCTCGCCCGAATACGCCAAGGCACCCGCGTTTATTCGCCTGGCGAGCTCGGCAGGCATCTGCGTGGCTCTGGGTCATTTGAGCGCCACGGGCCAGCAGATTCGCGCGGCCGTTGACGCCGGCGCGCGGCTTAGCACCCACTTGGGCAACGGTGCCCATCGCCTGCTGCGGCGTCATCCGAACTATCTCTGGGATCAACTGGCCGAAGATCGCTTGTGGGCCAGTTTGATCGTCGATGGTCAACACCTTCCGCCCGAAGTCGTCAAAACGTTTGTCCGCGCCAAGGGGCCCGAGCGGCTAGTGCTGGTCAGCGATCTGTCAGGACTGGCCGGTTTGCCGCCAGGTCGCTATCAGTCGAGCGGTTGCGAACTGGAGGTGCTGGCCGACGGCCGGCTGGTGATCGCCGGACAAGATCAACTGCTGGCCGGGGCATCACGCACCATCGCCGAAGGCGTGGCGAACATCATCGAGTTCGCCGACTTGAATTTGCCGACGGCGATCGGTCTGGCAACCTCGCAGCCATGCCGGTTGCTAGAGCTGCCGCCGGGCCGTTTGCAACCCGGAGATACGGCCGACCTCGTCCTCTTCGACTTCTCCAGACGGCGGATCGAAGTTCGCGCCACGCTCCTGGCTGGGCAAGCCCTCTAAAGCGCGTAGCACGGCACGCGCCCAGGTATCGGGCAGCCCCATCCGGCCATCGACCGGCACGTCATTTGCGACATTTGCATCGCGGGCGTTCGCCCTGGCAAACGGGAGCATCGGCCATGACAAACCCCGACTATGAATCGTGCCTAAGGAGTTGTACCGAGTGCGCCCGGGTCTGTGAGTTTTGCGCTAGCGCCTGCCTGAACGAGTGTGATGTCGCGCACCTCACCGATTGCCTCGCGCTGGTGAAAGATTGCGCTTTGATTTGCTGGGGAGTGGCGGCGCTGTTAAGTCGCGGATCGCACTTCAGCCACGAGTTCTGCTTGCTGTGCGCCGAGATTTGCGAAGCTTGCGCTGCCGAATGCGCGAAGCACCCGCTTGGCCACTGCCAGCGCTGCGCGCGGACGTGCAAGATTTGTGCGGATGAATGCCGCCAACTGGCCGGCGCTCACCTGCAAGTCACGCGCGTCAGTGCCACTAGTCGCTAGAAGCGGTTTCAAAACCTGGTTTGGGTGCCACTGCTGGCTTGCCCCAATGTTTGACACGGCACTGTTAGATGAGCTAGCGGTGGCACCCGACGTCGGTTCATCGCCGGTTTTGAAACCGCTTCTAGAGGATGCGCCGCTGGTTCTAGGCAAAGCGCAGCCCCCGCAGCGCGTCGTCAATCCATGTGGCCGTGATCGGTCGCTCATTGATCACCGTGTACCACAGTCCGCGCGATTCGACGTACGATCGCAGATTCGTCAACGAGGCGACCAGCGTATCGTGATCGATCTGCATGTCGGCCGGCTGGTACTCAAGCCCCAGCCGATCCATCAAGGAAACGACTTCAGCGTGTCGATTCTCCTGCAGCCGGCTCAAGAGGTAGACTCCCAGCCCCACGATCTGGCCGTGGATGAACGCGCGGCCCGTCCGCTCTTCAAGCTCGTAGAACAAATAGTGCTCCGAGCCCTCTTCGGTACGGTAATGGCCCGCCGGCAGGCAAACCGTATTGATGAGCAAGTAACCGTCGACGATCGCCTGCAAACCGGCGTCGGTCACCTGGCGAATGTCGTCGGCGTGTTCCTCGACGAGCCGCAGGATATCGCGGGCGCGGCGGACATCGTCAGCCGAAAAGGGTTCCGCCGCGTCGCGCCCCGCGCGATGCGCGAGTTCCCAGTCGAACGTGCCGGTGTGGATCGACAACAGGTCCCCCACGCCGGCGATATTCAATTGCCGCGGCGCCGTGCGGATCAAATCGTAATCGATCACGAGCGGGTCGGGGCTCGCTCCGCCGAGGTACTCGACGCGATGGTTGCGCCGCACGGCCGCCTTCGGCGTCACGAAGGCATCGACACTCACGATCGTCGGTACCGTCACCAGCCGGCAACCGCGCTTGAACGCCATGTACTTGCCCAAGTCGATGGCCTGCCCGCCGCCGACCGCCAGCACCGTGTCGCAAGGGGGAGCGGCGGCGATCTGGCGCTCGACGACGTCGAGTTCGAGCGAGTCGACCATCAGCACGGCTGCTGGCTTCGCGCCCAGCCGATCGCGCACCAGGCGCCAGGGAATCTCCATCGAAGTGACGACGAACTGGCCCAGCTCGCGCCCCAGCCCGTCGATGCTTCCGGAGCCGAAGCGCTGCGAAAGAACGTTGGTCTGACCGGTAATCTCCATTAGGTAATCCGTCTCGGCGTTTCGATGATTTCAAGCGGTGACGCTGCCATGTTGGTCGTTCGATCGTCGCTTACGTCGTTGGGTGGCCCGGCGGTGCCAGCACGCAACCTTGGCCGCACCAGCATAACAAACAGCAGCACACCCGCGCCGATTGAGGCGCTCGTCGCGCACAAGGGAGCGTACGGTCGAAGTTGGTCCAGCAGGCCTGATGGGCTGGCACTCGCATTCGTTGTCGGCTGGTCATCGTGAATCGGTAGCGACACCGCGATCACCAATAACACCGTCCAAACAAGTGCCCCCCAGCAGACTGGCCCGCGCCAACGACCGAGCTTGAAGCCGCGCTGGGATGTCGCAGCGACACCCGCCTCGTTTAACGCCGCGACCGGTGACGCGTCCTGGCGAGACGTCAACCCCAAGATCGCGGCCAGCACGATCCCTCCGTAGCCCAAGTAGCCCGCCAAAGTCGCGATCGACGTGATGAACATCAGCACGCCGCTTCGTTCTAGCGCCAGCACAATTCCTGTCGATAGCAGCCAGACCAGCAAGATCGCCGCGCGCGGCGCACCATGCACCGCCTCAACGCGCTTGAGCACCCGCGAGCCGGGGAGCATGTTGTCGCGTGCCAGCGCAAACACCAGGCGGGTCGCGGCCGCCATGCTCGCCACGCCGCAAGCGAAGATCGATACGAATACGACAAACATCACTAGCGGCGTGAAGCGATCCCCCAGCTTCGCTTGGATGATCAACAACAGCGGCGACGCGCTGGCCTGTGTCTCGCGCAAGCCTTCGATCGACAACAGAAACGCCGCCAGCATCAAGAACCCGCCGATGCCCGAACTCAACTCCGACATAATCACCGCGCGCGGGACCGTCGCGCGCGGCCGATGCGTTTCCTCGGCCAAATCGGCGGCCCCCTCAAACCCCGTAATGCACCACGCCCCCAACAGCAGCGACAACGCCCAACCGTGCCAGTTGGCCGGCGCGGCGGTTGTGTAACTGGTCGAGTCGAACAGAAAGTTCGAGTGTTGTCCGCCGGCGATCAACCAGATTCCCAACAGCACCACGACGATCAGTACAGCACCAGCGATTTCGGCGAGCACGCCCAAGTCGTTGACCAGCGCCGCCAACCGTATGCCAAAGAGATGCACGACGGCAATCGCGGCGATCACCACGGCCGTCAGCCCCGCTGGTCCCACCGGCATGTCGCTTGGGCTCGCCAGATAGCCGCTCACGAACGAATGCAGCTCGCGGGCGAGCCCGTAACAAATGCCCGGAAAGCCGGTCAACCACTGCAACAGCAGCAACCAGCCGACAAAGAACCCGTACCCCGGCCCGACGAGTCGTGACGCCCACTGATATCCATAGCCGGAGAGCGGCATGTGGTTGGCCAATTCGGCGACGACGAGCGCTACCAGAAATTGTCCGATGACCGCGACAGTCCACGACCAGATGACCGCCGGCCCGGCGTGCCGCAGCCCATGTCCAAAGTTCGTAAAGATGCCCGTCGTGATCGAGATCAACGAGAAGCTGACAGCGAAGCTCGAGAAGCCCCCCATGGTGCGGGCGAGCTGTTGCCGGTAGCCGAAGTGGGCCAGTTCGAGATTGTCGCGGCGGTCGGAGTCATCCCGGCTGGTCATGGCGGCAGTATTGCGCCAGCAGCCAGTGCTGGCAAACACCTTCGCCGCCCGAAGCCCAGCCCCTGCCAGCACAACTTTTCCGGTCAGGCAAGCCTTATCGACGCGACCGTATCAATTGCGTTGAGTTTGCGGGGAGCGATGTAAATCGTTGGCATGCCGACTCATCGGAATAACCGATCCAGCCGATACGCCCGTTATAGGTGGCACGCTCGTCACGAACGGTCGCCTTTGGCTGACCGCGCCAATCGGACCTCCAACGAGGGATCGCACGGATGCTCCGCCCGCTGTGGAAGGTTGCCTGCTGGCTGGCCATCGCCAGCGCCGTGGCAGGCTGCCGCAATCCGATTCAGATGCGCACTTCGGGGCGAATCGTGGCCGACTCGCCGCCGCAAAACAATATTTCGCCCGTGCAGCCGCGCCAGGTGCTCAACACGGGGACCGAGTCGGGCCAGCGCATCGCGATCATCGACGTCGACGGCTTGCTCTTGAACATGGACATGGTCGGCCCGTCGTCGCATGGCGAGAACCCGGTGTCGCTGTTCCGCGAAAAGCTCGACGCGGCCGCCGCCGATCCCTGCGTGCGCGCGGTCGTCGTGCGCATCAACAGCCCCGGCGGGAGCGTCACCGCGACCGACATCATGCGACACGATCTTGAAGCCTTCAAAAGCCGCGCGCAGCGGCCGGTCGTCGCCTGCTTGTTGGACGTCGGCGCCAGCGGCGCCTACTACCTGGCGACGGCCGCCGACCTGATCGTCGCCAATCCGATCACCATCACCGGCGGCATCGGCGTGATCCTGAACCTCTACGACGTCACCGGCGCCATGGCCGAGAGCCAGGGACGCGTCTACAACCTCTCGGTCAAAGCCGGCGAGAACATCGACCTGGGAAGCGGCATGGTCCCGCTCCCCGAGGAAAAGCGCCGCTTGCTCCAAGAGATGGCCAACGAGATGCATCGCCGCTTCCGCGCGGCCGTGATCGAGTCGCGACCGCTGGCCAACGCCGACGACGAAACCAACTTCGATGGCCGCATCTTCACCGCCCAGCAAGCGCACGACCGCGGCTTGATCGACGAGATCGGCTACCTCGACGACGCCGTCGCCGCCGCCGAAGGTTTGGCCGGCATCCACGGCGCGCACGTCGTCTTGTACCACCGCTGCAACGATCCGCCGCGCTCACTCTATGCCGTGACACCAAATGTGCCGCTGCAAGGCGGCTCGATCCTGCCCGGCATGCCCGGCATGGATCGCACCCGCTTGCCGGCGCTCTTGTACCTGTGGCAGCCCGAGCCGACGCTCGAAAAACTCGGCGGACACTAACGCGGCAATGGCCATTCGCGCCAGATCGAGAACATCGCAGGAAATAGGGACATGAGTCGAGCCGTGCCGAGCAGTCAACGAGAAGCAGTTTCAAAACCTGGTATGGGTGCCACTGCTGGCTTGCCCAGCAGTGCAAACTTCGACACGGCACTGCTAGACGAGCTAGCAGTGGCACCCGACGTCAGCTCAATGCTGGTTTTGAAGCTATTTGGAAGCAAGTTACGCATCGTCCGTGGCACCGGCTGCGCGCAGCGTGATCCCGCGCTCGCGACGCGACGCGGCATCGTGGTGGTCGCGCTGGCCTTGTTGAGCCTGGCGAGCGGCTGCAAACATTGCAGCGTCACAATGCGGATGTGCACCAGCGGCCGCATCGTCAACGAAGCTCCGCCGCAGAACAACATTTCGCCGGTCGTGCCCAACCGGATTCCGCTCACAGGCCATTGCGAAGGGTGCCGCGTCGCGGTCATCGACGTCGATGGCCTGCTGCTGAACGCCGACATGGTCGGTCCGCTGTCGCACGGCGAGAACCCCGTGTCGCTGTTCCGCGAAAAGCTCGAGGCGGCCGCCGCCGATCCGTGCGTGCGCGCAGTCGTGCTGCGCATCAACAGCCCAGGCGGTGGCGCCGCGGCCAGCGACATCATGCGGCACGATCTCGTGGCGTACAAAGAACGGTCTGGCGTCCCCGTCGTCGCCTGCATCCTCGACGTTGGCACCGGCGGCGCGTACTACCTGGCGACCGCCGCCGACACGATCGTCGCGCATCCGACCAGCATCACGGGCGGCATCGGCGTGATTCTGAATCTCTACGGTCTGTACGACGCCATGGGAGCCCAATCGGTCTTTCCGCGGAATATCGTTTCGGGCCCCAACATCGACATGGGCAGCATCATCCTGCAGCCGACCGACGACGAAGCGACCGCCGAGCCAACCGAGGAGGGTGCCGAAGCGATCCCGCCTCCCGACGAAGCCCTGCCCGAAGGCGGCGGCGATGACGGCGACAGCCGTGCCAGCGACGAGGCCCGCGACCCGGCCGCGATCGGCGAGCCGCTCTCGCCCGAAGGTGGCACCGGCTTCACCAAAGAGAAACGAGCGCTGCTGCAAACGATGGCCAACGACTTTCATCAGCGATTCCGCGAAGCAGTGATCGCCGCCCGGCCGCTGAACGATGCCGAGCTCGACACCGATTTCGACGGGCGCGTCTTCACCGCGACGCAATCGCAGCAGCGCGGCCTGATCGACGAGATCGGCTACCTCGACGAAGCAATTCACATCGCCGAAGGCATGGCCGGGCTCAACGGTGCGATGGTCGTCTTTTATCACCGCAAGAACGACCCCGCGCGCTCGCCGTATGCCATCACCCCCAACGTGCCGTTGCAGGGGGCCGGCATCCTCCCCTTCAGCACGCCCGGTCGCGAGCGGACGAGGTTGCCAATGTTTCTCTTCATGTGGCAACCCGAGCCCATGCTCGAAAAACTCAGCGGGCGCTAAGCGTGGCAGCGTTGCAGGGGACGGGAGTCGTTTCCAGGCTTCGATCTACTCGCTAGTGACGACGTTGGACGGGAACGACTCCCGTCCCCCTGGCGCGAGCCCAAGCATCGACGCGGGCCATTGCATTCCGCGGCCCGCGATGTTCAATTCCCGCATGCGCGCCGCCTTGTGAATTGGCGCGCCACTCGCCGCCGATTCGGATGATGTTGTCATGCGGTTCGTTACCTATTTGAGCGATCGTGGAGCGCGCGCCGCCGGCGTGCGCGACGGCATGTACGTCGACCTGGCCGATGCCGACGCCAGCCTGCCGAGCAGCGTCCGGTCAATTCTCGAAGGTGGCCATGCCCTGCGGCCGCGCGTCGAGGCGGCGCTCGCTCGCGGCGGAACGATCGATCCAGCCACGGTCCGTCTCGCGGCCCCGATTTCCGATCCGCGCAAGATTGTTTGCGTCGGTCTCAACTACGCCGATCACGCGCATGAGAGCGGAGTGCAACCGCCGAGCGAGCCGGTGATCTTCAACAAGTTTCCCACGACCCTCACGGGGCACTTGGCGCCGATCGTGCTGCCGCGCGTCAGTCACGAAGTCGATTTCGAGGCCGAACTGGTCGTGGCGATTGGCCACACTGCCCGCCACGTCGCCGCCGGCCAGGCAATGCAGCATGTCGCCGGTTACACGTGCGGGCACGACGTATCGGCCCGCGACTGGCAACTGCGCAAAGACGGCAAGCAATGGCTCCTGGGCAAGTCGTTTGACACGTTTGCTCCCTGCGGTCCCTGGCTCGTCACGCCCGACGAAGTCGCGGACCCACACAACCTCCGCGTGCAGTTCCGCTTGAACGGACGAACGTTGCAGGATTCGAACACCAACCAGTTCATCTTCAAATTGCCCGAGCTGATCGAGTACGTCTCGCAGGTCTGCACGCTCGAGCCGGGTGATCTGATCTTCACCGGCACGCCACCGGGCGTCGGTTTCGCGCGCAAGCCGCCGATCTATCTGCAGCCCGGCGACATCGCCGAGGTGGAGGTCGAAGGCCTGGGCATTTTGCGAAACCCAGTCGTCGCCGAAGTCGCCTGACCATGCGATTGGGTTGCCTTCGCACGATGTGATTCGCGTCAGAGCGATCCAATTGGATGCGAAAAGTTCGCACGCTACCGAATGCAGGTGAACCGCAATGTCGGGGACTGGTACATTTTTCTGCTCGTGACGTCGCTCGGGGACTGTCCCGTTTTTCGGCGTGTGACGTTGCATCGACCAGCCCACATCGGCCGAAAACACGGGACTGTCCCCTTCCCTGTCCCCTTCGCCTTCGACTTTGCAGTTCTCTTGCTCCGGTTCCGATAGACGCGCGCGGCCAGAAAACTACAATACGCATCGCGATTGTTCTCTGCAGCGCGGCAACCAGGCGTTTCGCTCCACGTGTCTGAACACATCATTAAGACCGATCGGGAGCTGACACGCTTTTTGGAAAGGCTGTCGCAGGCGCCTGCCATCGCCTTCGATACCGAATTTGTCTCCGAGCACACCTACCGCCCAGTGCTGTGCCTGATCCAGGTGTCGACAGGCGACGAGCTCGCGGTGATCGATCCGCTCCCCTTGGGCAATGTCGTCTCCTTCTGGCAGGTGATTGCCGCCGCAGGGCACGAAACGATTGTGCACGCCGGACGCGAGGAAGTGTGCTTTTGCCTCGACGCCGTCGGCAGCCCTCCGACCGACCTGTTCGACGTGCAACTGGCCGCCGGGCTCGTCGGCCACGAATACCCGGCCGGCTACGGCACGCTCGTCTCGCGCGTGTTGGGCAAGCAGGTGCACAAGCGCGAAACGCGCACCGATTGGCGCCGCCGCCCGCTGTCGTCGCATCAAATTCAGTATGCGCTCGACGACGTGCGCGACCTGACCGCGGTGCGCGACATCCTGTACACGGAGCTCGCCCGGCTCGGCCGGCTGACGTGGCTGGCCGACGAAATGAAGCAGTGGCTCGAGGACGTCCAAGAGTCGCGCGGCCGCGAGCGCTGGTGGCGCGTCACCGGCACGGCGAATCTTTCCAGTCGCGATCTGGCCCTGGTCCGCGAAGTCTGGCGCTGGCGCGAAGACGAGGCCCGCCGCCGCGACTGCTCCGCGCGGCGCATTTTGCGTGACGATCTGATCGTTGAGTTGGCGAAACGCCGCGCCACCGACGAACGCCAGATTCGCGCCGTCCGCGGGCTCGAACGCCGCGACCTGCAGCCGGCCCTGGCCGAATTGTCGCAGGCCATCGCCCGCGGGCTTGGTTTGCCTGATGAAGATTGTCCGCGCGCCAAGCGTCGTGATTCGAATTCGCATCTGTCGCTCGTGGCGCAGTTCCTCTCCTCGGCGCTGACGAGCATCTGCCGCTCGGCGCGGGTTGCCACGAGCATCGTTGGCACGGCGCAAGACGTGCGCGATCTCGTCAGTTGGCGTCTCTCGGCGGAGACAGGGCGCGAAGATGCCGAGCTACCTGTCCTGGCGCGCGGCTGGCGCGCCGAAGTCGTCGGTCAGTTGCTCGACGATTTATTGGCCGGCAAGACCGCGATTCGCATTCGCGATCCGCGCAGCGACGAACCGCTGGCGTTCGAGTCGTGACGGCGAGCCGAGCTCGCCGAGCGCTTTTCTTGGACAGGGAAGCTCAGACGACGGTCGACGCAATCTCGCCGCGCAGCGGCGGCCAGCGCGTAGCCGTGGGTGCAACCCACGGAACTGTGTCGCAAGCGAACCATCAAGCCGCGCGAGCGGCGACGGCTTCCTCAGCCGCGCACGCGGCGAAATCGCTTAGCCGTGGGTGCAACCCACGGAACCGTGTCGCAAGCGAACCATCAAGCCGCGCTAGCGGCGACCTCTTCCCCAGCCGCGCACGCGGCGAAATCGCTTAGCCGTGGGTGCAACCCACGGAACCGTGTCGCAAGCGAACCATCAAGCCGC
>JAIESQ010000090.1 GCA_019745975.1 Pirellulales bacterium | reverse complement strand
CACCGCACCGGACCTACACCGTGCGCGCCCACTGCGGACGCCACAAAACCCCGAGCCTTCGCTTGATTGAGGTCTAGCGTCGGATGCCACTGCTGGCTTGTCCAGACGTGCCAGCTACGGAACGCCGGGGTTGGTCCATCGAATCGGCAGAGAACCCCGATGACGACACGTCCAACTCGATCCGGTCGTGCTACCCTTGACCCCGCGTTGCCGCGCCAACTAGCTTGGCGCATAGCGTTCCCCAGTGGCCCAACCGCCTCCGTCAAACACCATGCACGACGCCGTTGAACCTGCGACCGACAAGACCGGCGCCGAGCGGTGGGTCACTGGCGCCACGGGCGAAGATGCCGAATTGCTCGAACGCCTCGCCCACGTGCTCGGGCCAGGCGTGCTGCGCCAGTTAGGGATCTACAAGCTGCCGGCCGCGTTCAAGCTTTCGGTCGTGATCCCCGTCTTCAACGAGCGCGACACGGTTGCCGAATTGGTGCGCCGAGTGCAGGCGGTGCCGATCGCCAAGGAGATCCTGCTCGTCGACGACGGCAGCACCGACGGTACGCGTGAAGTCCTGGCCACCTTGGCCGAACAACCCGGCGTGGGCCTGATCTGCCACGAGCACAACCAGGGCAAAGGCGCGGCCCTGCGCGCCGGCTTCGCGGCGGCGACCGGCGACGTGCTGATCGTGCAGGATGCCGATCTCGAATACGACCCGGCGGAGTACCCGCGCTTGCTGCAGCCGATTGTCGATGGCCGGGCCGATGTGGTGTACGGCTCGCGCTTTTCTGGCAACGTCGCCCGCATCCATCTGTTCTGGCACCGCGTGGCCAACGGGCTCTTGACCTTTGCCTCGAACGTGTTCACGAATCTGAATCTCTCGGACATCGAGAGTTGTTACAAAGTCTTCCGCCGCGAAGTTGTGCAAGGTCTGACGTTGCGCGAGAATCGCTTCGGCATCGAACCGGAGCTGACCGCCAAGGTCGCTCGTGGCCGCTGGCGCGTGTACGAGATGCCGATCTCGTACTCGGGGCGCGACTACAGCGAAGGCAAGAAGATCGGCTGGCGCGACGCCGTGCGGGCGTTGTACTGCATCGTGCGGTATTCAATTGCCGATTGAGGCGAGCTTTGCGCGCTCGTCGGAAGCCGTGTCTCGAAAACCTCCGACCAGCCGACAGTTCGGCGTCTTGCAGATAGTCCTACGGGGACGCCTTGATTGAACCTTGCAGGTCGACCAGCGCCTGCTGGCTGGTCTGAATCAATCCCCCCAGTGGCCGGTCGAGGTCGATGATCAACCACAGCACGACCGAAAACGCGAGGACGAGCCCCAACGACGCCGGCGAGCGACGCGTTCCCGACAAGCCCTCCTGGTACCCCACAGTCACCATCGAAGAGAGTGCCACGAGAAACAGTGCTCCCCAAACGGTCGCTGGCAGACGGCTGCGCACTCCCAACACCAACCGGGCCGAATGCAAGTCGATCACCTGGTTGAGCGACTGGATGAACAGACCGTTGACGATCGAATGCGGATCGACTTGGGCAACCTCGGTCGCCTGATCCCAAAGCTGTTGATGCAGCTCGGTCGACCTGGCCAGCGCCTGGGCGAGCCGGCCCGGCTGCGCTCCTTCGAGGCGCGCGTCGACGTATTGCCGCAGCAACTGGCGAAGCTCAGTTTGCTGTGGCTCTGGCAGCATGCCGGCCCGCAGATACGTTGTGCCAATGGCGTTGGCTTCGTCGAGGATCGTCCGTTTGCGATCGTCGAAGCGCGCGGCCGCGAATCCGAACGTGAACGCCAGCAGGAAGGCCAGCAACCCCAACAGGGCGGCGACGATCGAGCCGACCGGCGCCTCGGTCTCCGGGGCGCGCGCTCGGCGAAACTTGCCCACCCGGTAGCCGATCTCGACGGCGACTCCCACTCCGACGATCGTCAGCGCGAAGAGTGCCCACAGCGGTAGAGCGTCGAGCGGTCCGGCATACTTCATGGAGCGCTTTCCGGCGCGGCCGCTGCGGCTGGCGCTGGTGTCGGCGACGTGGCCTGCTCCTCGGGATTCTGCAACCGAATCAGCATTCGCTGCTGGGTGTCGTTGGGCCCAAAGTGCACGAGCACCGGCACCTCGTCGTTGGTGAGGTTGTAGATGCCGGTTTCGACAACTACTTCGGGCTTGGCGTTGACGTGCCAGGCGGCGCGCTGCGTCTTGGCGTCGACGGCCCCTTCGATCGGTTGCACCTGATCGCTGATCAGGTCGTAGTAGTTGCCACGGATCAGGCCGGCCTTGTTGACCGCTAGTTGAAACAGCTTGTCAGCATTCGACTGACCGGCCGCGATGACGCCGAACACACCCAGAGGAAGCCATTCCTGATCGTCCGTAGCAGCCGCTTGGTCACCCAGCGCGGTAATGTCGGTAGCTTCGTTGTAGTACTGCTCTTCGGAGGCCACGGGCTGATCGCCGTAGTAGATTTCGCCGTCGCTGTAGCCGACGTCGCCGCCGTAGTCGTAGTACATGGGATCGCCGCCGTAGCCCCACCAGCCGGTTAGCGCCGCCCAGGTCGCGGTCGCCCAGACGCTGCGGGCCGCCCATTTGCCGGGGAACCAGGCGCCCGGATAGCGCCCGTACCAGCCGGAATGGAAGCAGTTCCAATGATTGAAGTTTCCATTGACGGCGCTCCAGTGATTCCCACCCACGAACTGACCGTTGGCAAACGTGGCGCTGCGTCCCGCGAATGCTGAGTTGCCGTAGCGATCAACGCCGCCGACGAAGCCACCTGCTCGGCCGACGGAATTGATGCCGTTGGTCGCGCCGATCGCACCACCGCCGCGCACGACCGTGTTGCCGCCGGGTCCCTTAATGGCGACGGCTCCCCCCGCCCCGCCAATCGTGATGCCGCCGGGGGTCGTGATCGAACCTGATCCACCGGCGGCGCCAATCGTGAAATGATCCCCCTGCCAGGTGTTCGAGTGTCGGCTGCCGCTGCCGCGCGATGGGAGTTGGCTCGCCGTTGGCGGCGAAGTGCGTGCGCCGGCGGTCGGCCCAAAGCTGCGCGACGCGGCGCGGTTCGTCGGTGCCGGCATGCCGAGGAAGTTACTGAGATCCGACGCCGAGGGGCGGCTGGTCGCGGTGCGGCCGCCGGCGAATCCTTGCGACGGACGCGCGGCTGGCCGCGCGCCAGCAGAAGGTCGAGCTGCGACTTGCGGGCGCGCGCCGGCTGACGGGCGTGTGGCGGGGCGCGCGGCAGTTTGCGGACGGGACGCTGGCCGGCCCGCGGTCTGTGCCCGCGGAGCCGAGCGCGGCGCCGCACGGCTCATCGACGGCGTGCTGCGATGGGCGGCGCTGCCGCCGCGGTAGCCGCCGCCACCCCCACGATATCCTCCTCCGCCACCGCGGCCGCCACCACCCCCACGACCGCCGCGTGCGAACACAGTCGGAGACGCGCAGCATTGCGTCAACAGGATCACGACCACGAGCATCTTGGTGACGAGTGTCTTCATCGTCGACTTCCTGGCGATTGAATCGCCGGTTTGAGCGGGCATTGGTTTGATTTCGTGTCGTGGGCTGACAACTAGCCCGCATTTCTCACCAACTACGTCGCGAGCGGAGTTAAGTGCTTGGATGGCAAGAAGCAGGGTGTGGATCGACCGGAAGCGTATTGGCTCATACGTTGAGGACCGAGACGCACCCGGCGACGCCGCCATCCAAGGACTTGGGCTCCGCGTAGCAGATGGCTGGTGAGAAATGCGGGCTACGGTTCGGCGACGCGGTGAACTTCGATCGGCTCCACGTCCGATAGCTCCGCCTCGCCGACCGAGCGCTTAGTCGATGCCCAGGTGAACTTATCGTCGTCGACGCGCCGGTAGTGGTTCTCCGCCGAAGCGTGTCGCCCCTCGGGCGTGACGCTCTTCATCTCGACCGTCCACTGTCCGTCCGACTCGCCGGGGGTCCAGGTGCCTTCGCCGAACCCGCCGTCGGAGTCAAACATCCACGAGCGAATCGTCTGACGCGAGGGGTCCCAGCCGATGATCTGCGTCCCTTCGAGGTCGATCTGTCCGTCGATATTCACACGGAAGGTATTCACGAGGAATTTTCCGTCGCGCGCCCAACTGTAGCTGGAATCGACTTGCACCCCTTCGAGCGAGTCGTCGGTCCATTGGCCGATGAGCCAGGCCAGGCCGTCGAGCGGGCCGGCTGTTTCCACTTCGTCGGGGAGGACGGTCTCACGAACGGTGTCGAGCCGCCAGGCGCCGTCGCGCTTGACGTGTACGGCTACATAAGTTGACTCGCTCGGTGGCTCGTCCTCGCGGCTGACGTAGGCCGTCCCTTCTTCGAGGGTGACGTCGGGGGCGACAAGCCGTAGCGCATCGACCGTCACGACAAGCTTCAGTCCTGAGTTTTCGGCGAAATAGTCGGCGAAGTGGCGCTCGATGGCGCCTGTTCCCTGCAAACGAACTCCACCCGGAGTAATGTAGCTGCCGCGCTGGCTCCAGCAGTTGGCCACTCCCTTGGCGTCGGCGGCGTTGAAGGCGGCGACATAGGTTTCGACGGCCGCGCGCACAGCCTTCAGGTCATCGGCTTCGCCGGCCGGCACGGCCTGAGGCTTCGCACCGGCGTCGGCCGCTTCGTCTGCCCGCGATAGCGCGCCGCTACCAGCGATCGCGAGGACTAGCAGCACGCAACCGACTTGTTTGGTCATGGCATTCCCCTTTCGCGTTGGAAAGTGGACCTTCCCTCGACAGATTGCCAGGGTTGGTTGCAAGTTGAGTACCAAGGCGCTGCACGCCCGGCAAATGGCCAAATCGCCCGGGCCCGATGCGGCAACGAGCGCGGCCGCTGACCGCGTCTAGGTAAATGTCTCGACGAGTGTCCCATCGAAGCGTCGCGCGGTTTCGCTCACTGCGCGTGCGTTTTCGCCCTGGCGCGGTATTCTAAGCCTCGCCTGCGAGGTTTGCGACTTTTCGTTTTCGCGATTCCGCGTACAAGATGGGGGCTGCCGACTCGCGCGTTTTTGGGCGATCGCTTCCCAGAGACATACTTCGCGCGCCGCAGAATACCCGACTCCTTTGGGGGGTGCAGTCGTGGCGCGCGACGCTGATTCCGCTGATCGCGGTGCCAGTTGCCATCGTCGGCACGTTCGCGGTGATGATGGGGCTGGGATTCAGCTTGAACAACCTGTCGCTGTTCGGGCTGGTGCTGGCCATCGGCATCGTGGTCGACGACGCGGTCGAACATCACCTCGAGCACGGCTTGTCGGCCAAGGCCGCCGCGCAAAAAGCCATGAGCGAGGTGACCGGCCCGATCATCGCCATCTCGCTGGTGCTGATGTGCGTGTTCATCCCCTGCGCGTTCATCGCCGGGATCACGGGGCAGTTCTTCCGTCAGTTCGCCCTGACGATCGCCGTTTCGACGTTCTTCTCGGCGATCAACTCGCTGACGCTCAGCCCTGCCCTGTGCGGGTTGCTGCTGCGCGCCAAGCATGAGCAGCGCGATCCGCTCACGCGCCTGTTGAATTTGCTGCTCGGCTGGTTCTTCAAGCTCTTTAACTTCGGCTTCGAGACAGCCTCGAGCCTGTACGCGCGTAGCGTGGGACTATTGCTGCGCGTCAGCGTCATCGCGCTGGCCGTGTACGGCGGGTTGTTGTTTCTGACCTACGTCAGCTTCACGCGCGTACCGACCGGCTTCATCCCCCAGCAGGACAAGGGCTATCTGCTGGTCGACGTGCGGCTGCCCGACTCCGCGTCGCTCGAGCGCACGCAGGCGGTGATGGCGCAGGTCGACAAAATCGCGCGGGGTAGTGGTTCACCGCCGCACGACCAAGGGCATGGCGGCGCCGGCGAGCAAGGTGGCATCGCGGGCATCGCCCACACGATCGTCATTTCGGGGCAGTCGTTCGTGCAGAACGCGATCGGCTCGAACTACGGGTCAATCTATGTGATTCTCGACGACTTCCATCACCGCGAAGGAGGCGAGCTGAACGCCGACGCCATCGCGGCCAAGTTGCGCAATGCCTGCTACCGGGAAGTGCAAGAGGCGGCCGTCGCCGTGTTCGGCGCGCCAGCGGTTGACGGGCTCGGCAACGCCAGCGGCTTCAAGCTCATGGTGCGCGACGTGGGTGACCTGGGGCTCGACATGTTGCAAGGGGCGGCCGAAGACCTGGCGGCCGACGGCAACCAGCAGCCCGGGATGATCGGCTTGTATACCGCTTTCCGCGCGCGCACCCCACAAATGTACGTCGACGTCGACCGCCAGCGCTGCAAGCAAATGGGGGTGCCGCTCGACGAAGTCTTCTTGACACTGCAGCTCTACCTGGGCGGCTACTACACGAACGACTTCAACCAGTTCGGCCGCACCTGGCAAGTGAATCTGCAGGGGGACCTCAGGGCAATCGCACGTTCAAACCGTTGAAATCCCGGCGTAGATGGCGTTCAGCACGCGCTCGTCCCAGCCGGCACGCAGTCGTTTGCCGCGGATGTTCTCTTTGATCGAAGTGTCCCGTTGCAGAATGTTAAGCGCCAGTCGTCGGAAGGCGCCGGCAATTTCCGGAGCGTTGCCTTTGCGAATCCGGCTGGCGTCTTCGGAAAAAATTACATCGAGAATCCAGTGCTGGCGGTTTTCGATGCCCCAATGACCCCGCAGGTAACCGCTCAGCATCCGCACTTTCGGCGGATGGCTGGTCATGAAGAAGCTGGTTTCCTCCTGCGTCTTCTCGCCCGACTCGCGGCACCGATAGACCATGCCGATCGAGCGCACGCCCGGCCAACGCGCCAGTGCCGGCTCGTCCGCCGGCGCTTCGATCACGTGGATTTCGCGGCGCTCGCGGCGGCCATGCGACTTCTCGACGGTGACGTGTCGGCGGAGCCCAGCGACCTGATAGTCGTCTTCGCCGTACTCGATGAACCGGTCGAGCAGGGCCTGATGCAACGACTCTTGATTGCCTTTGACCATCAGGATGTAGTCGGCGTCGGCGGCTTGGATCGCCGCCGCGGTTTCCACCTGGCAATGCATGGCGTCGAGCGTCACGGTGGCGCCGCTGAGCTTCATCAGCGAAACGATCCTGACGGGCTTCAAGGCGGGAGCCGCGCTGACGATCGGCATGACGCAGCTCCCAAAGCTCTTCGGCGTGCCAGCCAGCGGCGACAATTTCTTCGCGCAGGCCTGGCACCTGATTGGCGAGCTGGGCCAAACCGACGGGCTCGTGCTGACGCTGGGCCTGGGTGCGCTGGCGCTATTGATTGGTGGCGAGCGGTTTCTCCCCGGCCGCCCCATCGCTTTGGCGGTTGTTTTGTTGGCGATCGTGATATCAGGCTCGATGTCGCTCGGCGAGCGGGGCGTGTCGATTGTCGGCGAGTTGCCCGCTGGCTTGCCAAGCATCACGCGTCCGTCGCTACGAGCACGCGACGTGGACGGCGTGTTGGCGCTGGCGGCTGCTTGTTTTCTGTTGTCGTATGTCGAGAGCGTTTCCGCTGCGCGAACCTTGGCTGCCCGACACGGCTACGCGATTAACCCGCGCCAGGAGCTGTTGGGGCTGGGGCTCGCGAATCTCGGTGCCGCGCTGTTCCAGGGCTTTCCCGTGGCTGGCGGACTCTCGCAGTCGGCCGTCAACGACAAGGCCGGCGCCAAGACACCGCTCGCCTTGGTGATCGCCTCGGCCGTCATTGCCATCTGTCTATTGTTCTTGACCGGACTGCTGCGCAATCTGCCCAATGTGGTGCTGGCTGCGATCGTGCTCGTGGCTGTGCGCGGCTTGTTCGACGTGGGCGCGCTCCGGCGTCTCTGGCGGATCAGCCGCTTCGAGTTTGCTATCGCGATGGTGGCGCTGGTGGGAGTATTGCTGCTGGGGATTCTGAAAGGCGTGTTACTGGCGGTGATCGCTTCGCTATTGGTGCTATTGGCGGCGGTGGCCCGGCCGCATGTGGCGATCCTCGGGCGGATTCCGGGCACGCGGCGATTTTCCGACCTGGAGCGGCACCCCGATAATGAGCGCACGCCCGGCGTGTTGATCTTCCGCGTCGAAGGCTCGCTGCTGTATTTCAATGTCGAGCACGTGCGGGACGAGGTTTGGCGTCGCGTCGCGGGCGAACCTGACCTGCGGCTAGTGGTCTGCGACCTCGCGAACGCGCCCCACGTCGACCTGGCGGGAGCCGCGATGTTGACGAAGCTATCGGAGGAGTTGGACGAGCGCGGCGTGCGGTTTCGCGTGGTCGAGGCGCGGTCCAAGCCCCGCGACCTGCTGCGTGCCGCCGGCCTTGAGGAGCGCGTGGGCTACTTCGGTCGACATATCTCCGTCGACCAGGCACTCGCCGAATGCGTCGATCAGGAGTCAATTCGGTCTGCCAAAGAGCATCCCGAATAAAGCGCAGGTGCCCCCGATCCAATTCAACGTGCCACCGGCGCCCGGCAATTGGGTGCCACTGCTGGCTTGTCCAGCACTGCTGGATTTTGACCAACGCAACGCGTCGACTCTCACTCACGACGGCCGCACGGTAGCCGTTCAGTCTACTTCTGAGATTTCCAAGCGACCTCGATCACCCTAGTGCTTCGTCAACCCTAAGGATTAGGGTTGGCGACGCACGACCGCCGAGTACGTAAGTGGCTCGGCGGCAAAAATGTTCTAGTGCTCTGCCAAATCACTTCGAACCCGAATTTCAAGCGTTGCCAGAGCACTAGCGACGACTGCGCCAACCACGGCGCCGGCAAACGCAGTGCCTTGCCAGGATACCGCCGCGACGCGGCGAAATACCGTTTGGAAACAGCTTTCTAGGCGGGTAGTCCAAAAACAGCAAACACCAGCGTTGCCATCGCCGCGACCGTGGTCAGAAGCGCGGCGAGTAGCTTGGTCGTCGTGATGATCCAGAACAGCGCGGGCCGCTCGGCGCGGCGACATATCGGCCCGAAGGTCGCCGTGCTGATTCCGGCTCGAATGTCAGAGACCGACGCGTACCAGAAGATTGCGGCCATCACTGCGAATCCAAGAGTAGCGCACGCCATCCCCGCCATTCTACCCGGGGCGCACGAAAGTCGCGCGAGAGCCGACCGGTGGAAGTCCGACGTAGGCTCGTGCGCTTACGCTTTGAGCCGCAATGCGGCGAAATCACTTAGCCGTGGGCGCGCAGCCCACGGTATCGGTCGCAATCAAGCCGCCGAGCCGCGCCGCGGCGACATCGCGCCGGGGACTGGTACATTTTTCGGGGTGCGACATGCCCGGGGACTGTCCCCTTATTCGGTGTTCGACGTCCCGATACCTAACCACCGTCGCCCGAATACAGGGGACTGTCCCCCTCCGCAGCGCGTGTGATGTCGCACTAGTCGTATCGAGGCCTGAAAGGCCGCTTCGCAACAGCCCAGGCCGTCAGGCCTGGGACACATGGCAACGTCCCCACATTTCTTCCTTGGATCGTTCCCGGCCCCATCGGGGCCGCTCATTCAGGCTGAGCGCCGCGGCGTCGACGTTCGACCACGGCCCACGCGGCTTTCCAGGCGAAGAAGGCGGCCAGACCGAGACCGGGGAAAGCGAGTTGCGGATTTACACGAAGCACATTCCGCTCCCAATAATGCTCAACGGGACGAGGTGGTGCATCCGGCGGGCTTTGGTCAGGTCCGCGCATGTGCGTTACACGCGCCCCAAACGGTAACTTGGGATGCAAGAATCCGAGCGATACTCCTTGTTCCGTGATGGATGTTACCCAGGGCCAACATACCATCGCCCAGGCGAGAATCGCCACCAGCACGAACCACGTGCTCAGGCGAAACTGGAACCAGCGGCGTGAAGGCAAGTAGCGCATCACCGAATTCTATTGCGACCGACCCAAACGTGTGGAGACCGATTCGCGCGAACCGCGGGGCCCATGAACGGACCTGACAGGTCCGAGATACGCGGGGGCACCGTACCGAGGCCTGACGGCCTCGGCTGACAGAACCGGCCCTTCAGGCCGAAGATACGACTTGCCTGGTCGTCGCACGGGGACTCGCAATTTGTCTTGCGGCCTGCAGGGCCGCTTCGCACCAGCACAGGGCGTGAGCCCTGTGTCGCCTGGCAGCCCCAAAGCCCCGCCGTTCAGTTAATTGCCTTCGGCCCTGAAAGTGGCCGTTCATTGCCCGGCTCGTTGGCAGCGTTCGTCTTTTCTTTGCGATCCTTCGTGGCCTTTGCGGTAAGAATCCGGAGGGCAAGCCCGGCCAGGACCACCCGCCTACGACAGTCGGTGCCCGCCAGCCGTGGCGCCCAGGAACTTAGGGCGTCATAAAAAGATCATAGAAATGACCATAATAATGGTTGACAAATAGCCACCGGCTCGCTACAATGCAGACCAGCCACCGAGTCGCGCGGGTGCCATGCCCACGCTCGTCGTGGGCATGCTGGCGATCGAACTGGCACGCCTGTCCTCACGGCCGCAACGAGAACGTCAATCTGTAGCCGGGGTCTGTGACCCCGGACGTGCAGACCCCGGTCCGGCCTCACAGAGGCCGGCTACAAATAAACAACACCTTCCAAAAAACAGGAGTAACCTGGCGCGCCAGCCTGCGCGCCGAACACACCGCGCGCTGCATCGTTACCTGCAAGCCTGCGGTCTGAAGTCTGCAGCCTTGCGCCAAGCATCTTGCCCAAGGACTTCGCGGTTCCACGAATCGTTTGTCAAAGTCGGAGCGAAGAGCTGCGTCCGCCCTGCGCGCCGCGCCTCAATTACGTGACCCTTCGCGCGAGCTCAGTGCTTTGGACGCAAAACTCCCTTTGGGCGCAAACTGGACGCAATCGCCCGACGATTTGCGTCCAAGAATAACTCGATGCAAAGAAAGGACTTAACCGCTTATAACAGCACCGTTGGACGCATTGGACGCAAATTCCCGGGCAAACTTATTCTGGGCCCCCCAACGGCCTGCGGCTGATGATGCTTCGGTAAGCTCAGGCGCAAGTCAGGAGCCGTTAAGTGCAGTAAGGAGTTGTCCTGCGGTTTGCGGCTGCCCTCGTGCTCGCTAGGCGATCCATCTTGGGTTACGACTACACATTCGCAGCGCCGAACTTCGACTGGGGATCGACTCTCACCGGCGCTGGTCCCGGCGGGCGTGAGGCGGGGCTTGTGCGGCCTGGGCGACGTTGGCCCCAGGCACTCGCCGAATGCGTTGACGAGGAGTCCGTTTGTTCAGCCAAAGAGAACCAAGCATGAAGCGCATCGGAATTGTCACCGGCGGTGGAGACTGCCCCGGCTTGAACGCAGTCATTCGGGCGATCGTCAAAGCCAGCGCCCTGCGCGGCTGGGAAACGGTGGGAATCGTCGGCGGATACGAGGGGTTGCTCCCGCCTGGCAATCTCCTGCCGCTCGACTACCGCACACTCGGCAACTTGCTGACGCGCGGTGGCACCATCCTGGGGACCGCCAGTCGGGGGCGATTCTCCGCCAAGGTCGGTCACGGCCAATCGCGTACGCTCCCCGCCGAACTGCTCGAAGAAACGAAGCGCGGCTTGAAGCAGGCGGGCATCACCGCTTTGATCTCGATCGGCGGCGACGGCAGCCTCAGCATTGCGCTGCAACTATTTGAGCACGGCATCCCGATTGTCGGCGTTCCCAAGACGATCGACAACGATCTCGAAGGAACGCTGATGACCTTCGGCTTCGATTCCGCGGTCGCCTGTGCTACCGACGCGTTGGACCGCCTACACACCACGGCCGAGAGTCACAACCGTGTGATGGTGCTCGAAGTGATGGGGCGCTACGCCGGTTGGATCGCGCTCTATTCGGGCGTGGCCGGCGGCGCCGACGTGGTTCTGCTGCCGGAGATTCCCTTTTCCTACGATCGCATTTCCGCGAAGATCGCCGAGCGCGAGGCGCGCGGTCGACGGTTCTCGATCATCGTCGCGGCCGAGGGAGCGCGCGAGCAAGGGGCCGACTTCGTCACGCGGTCGAGCCCGGCGGGTCAGGGCGAAGCGCGGCTGGGCGGGATCGGCAACCTCGTCGCAGCCGAGATCGAACGGCGCACCAGCAAGGAATCGCGGGCCTGCGTGCTCGGCCATCTGCAGCGCGGCGGCAGCCCGACGAGCTTCGATCGCCTGTTGTGTTCGATCTTCGGCGCCGAAGCCGTCGAGCGAGTTGCCGCGGGCGACTTCGGCAAGATGGTGGCCTATCAAGGGGGTGCACACATCGGCGCCGTCCCAATCGCCGAGGCCGTTGGCAAGCTCAAAACCGTTGCCCTTGACGGCGGACTAGCCCGCGCGGCACGCGCCTTGGGTATCTGCCTGGGCGATTGACGCGAGTGACACCGTGTCGCACCGGGCCGATCGCTATCGCGCTCGAGACAATTGCCAGGCATCTACCGACTCACGTGCCTGGGCACTGGCGCCGGCGTGACTGCTCGACAAACGTAAGCAACTGATCCAACCCCTGACCGGACTTGGCCGAGACTTCCAGGACTTCGATACCTGGGCGAACGAGCTGCAAATTGCGATGCATGGCCGGCAGGTCGCATTCGACGGCTTGTGCAAGGTCGACCTTGGTGATCACCGCTGCGTCGGCCGAGTTGAAGATCGTCGGGTATTTGAGTGGCTTGTCTTCCCCTTCGGTGACGCTAAACAGGACAAGCCGAATCTGTTCGCCGAGGTCGAAAGTCGCCGGACAAACCAGGTTGCCAACGTTTTCGATGAACAGAAAGTCCAGATCGCGCAGGCTCCAATCGAGCAAAGCGGTCCGCACCATTTCCGCTTCCAGATGACAGATCGTGCCGGTGGTGATTTGTCGCACGAGGGCTCCGGATCTGCCCAATCGACGGGCATCGTTGTCGGTAGCCAGATCGCCGACCAGGGCGGCCACGTGATATTGGAGGATAAGCCTGCCAAGCAACTGCTCCAATAATGCGGTCTTGCCAGCTCCGGGGCTCGACACCAGACTAATCGCGCAGACTTCGTTGGCCAGAAACTCCTCGCGCAAGGACCGTGCCACGACGTCGTTGTGCTTGAGCACGTGGGTGCGCAGCGCGACGAGTCGGGTTTCCTTAAGCACATTCACGTTTCAATCTCCAAGGCGACGATTTCCAGCTCGCGGCCGTGCACGAACTCCGATGCAGCGCTGCCACACACGCCGCAGCGCGGGTCGTCAGGCGACACGATCGCGCGCTCGCACTGGCACACCGGGCAGTGCATGGCGACTGCGACCTCTTCGATCTGCAACTGACAGCGATCCAGCGCCGTATCCACTCGTGCCAATTCGAAGGCCGATTGCAGGGCTTCGCGAGCCACCCCCGACCACGCGCCGACTCTGAGATGCACGGCGGCCACGGTGGTGCCGCCTTGTTGCCGCAACTCCGCGGCGGCGATCTCGACGATGCTCATCGCGATCGACAGCTCGTGCATTGCTGGCCTTTCGGACCTGTCTCGGGGGATGGCGTAGAGATCTCGGCCACGTGGGGTCAGCTTTCGGTTAGACGGTCACACGTTCGACATTGCTCGCCCCGGTTGGAGCGCCATCGTGGCACTCTTGGACAAGCTGACAAATGATCTCGACCGCGACCGGAATCGCGGCGCGGGCCGCTGCGCTCAGGCCAGGTTGGGTAACCTCTGACGTGTCGAGCGGCACCGGTTCGCAACCCACGACGAACAATCGGCCCAAGCGTCCGCCCATCGCCGGCACGAGACGCAGCACTTTGGCCGGGTCGAGTCGATGCATATCGAACAGTGGTGCGGACGGATCGCTCGACGGTGCCCGCTCATCACGTTCAACCTCGACGAGATATACCTGCCCCGGTGTGCCGCGGCGTGGCATGGCGTCGACGAGGATCACGGTGTCGTACCCGTCGAGCAGCGCGAAGGCCAACTCAAGCCCTCGGATTCCGAAGTCGACCACGCGCACGGTATCGGGGAATGTGTGCCTTGCCAGGGCCGCGACGACTTCGACGCCAAAAGCATCGTCACCCAGGAAGATGTTGCCGATGCCGGCAATCAGAATTCTTGGTTCAGGCATGGCGCGAAGCTTACTTCGTCGCTGACTTCAGTGGACGCGTAGCATAGCGATCCACCTCGTCTGGCGAATAAAAGGAACCGACAGTCAGTTGAAGCACTTCAGCAGATTCGCGGCAACTGCTCGCCCGAAAGCATCGCGACGACGCGCTGGCCGCCGACGAGCGTATTCAGCACCACCAATCCAACGTGATCGGCGACAACTTCGCCCACGTCGGCCGCGTTTCGACCTAGCGGGTGGGCGTGCATCGCTTGCAACAACTTGTCGGCGTCGGCGCGCGGAACGACGGCGACGAGCTTGCCTTCGTTGGCGACGTACAGCGGATCCAAGCCAAGCAATTCGCAAGCAGCGCGCACTTCGTCGCGGATGGGGATCGCCGACTCGTTCAGGCGGACTCCGACTCCCGAGCCAGCCGCCAACTCATTCAACGTGCTGGCCACCCCGCCGCGCGTTGGGTCACGCATGCAGCGGATCGCCGGGCAGCAGGCAAGCATGGCCTCGGTGAGACCGCTCAAGGGAGCGGTGTCGCTGGCGAGCGTCGTTTCGAATTCGATTCCTTCGCGCACCGACATGATCGCGACGCCATGATCGCCGATCGTTCCGGAGATAAGCACCCGGTCGCCGGGCTGGGCGCTGTGAATCGAGAGCCGCCGCTCGCCGGGGACCAGTCCGATGCCCGACGTGGTGATGAACACCCCATCCCCCTTGCCGCGATCGACAACCTTGGTATCGCCGGTGACGAGTTCGACGTGTGCTTCGTCGCACGCCTGGCGCATCGATTCGACGATGCGGCGCAGGTCTGCCATCGGCAGTCCCTCTTCGAGAATGAAGGCTGCGGAAAGATATTGGGGGATCGCTCCACCTACCGCCAAGTCGTTAATGGTGCCGTGGACGGCCAGTTTGCCGATGTCACCTCCCGGAAAGAAAAGCGGCCGCACCACAAACGAATCGGTCGTAAACGCCAGCCGCAGCCCTTGATGACCCTTCACACCGACCACCGGCGCGCTCCAGTCGCAAATCGCCTGGTCTTCAAGGGCGGCAACCGTGTCGTTTTCCCAGGCCGGCAAAAAGACGCGCTGAATTAGTTCGGCGGTTAGCTTGCCACCGCTGCCATGACCCAACAGAACGTGCGGGTAGTCCGCGATCGGCAGCGGACAAGTAACTCGATCGATGTCAACCGTTACGGCCATGGCTTGCCTGCGATTGTGGGGAGACGTCAGTCAGCTCGACGGAATTCTTGCTTGGACTCGGGAGCGTCGGGGCGGGGCGAAAGCGCGCGTAGTGGAAATAGGCGGCGCAGGCCCCTTCGGACGACACCATCGTGGCCCCCAGCGGGTGCTCGGGCGTACACAGTCCGCCGAACGCAGGGCATTCATGCGGTTTCTTCAGGCCTTGCAGAATCAATCCGCTGATGCACAGGTTCGACTCAGCGACTTCGATGCCATCGACCGTGAATCGTCGCTGGGCGTCGAACTGCTCGTATTCGGGCGAAAGCTCCAAGCCACTTTGTGCGATCGTGCCGATGCCGCGCCACTTGCGATCGCACACCTGAAACACTTCGCGGACAAGCTGGATCGCTTCCGGATTACCGGCTCGCCGCACCACCCGAGCGTATTGGTTTTCCACGCCCACGCGCCCCGCTTCAAGCATGCGCACGCAGCGATAGATTCCTTCGAGCAAGTCAAGTGGTTCGAAACCGGTTACGACGATTGGAATCTGAAACTGTTCAGACAAAGGGAGGTACTCGTCATATCCCATCACCGTGCACACATGGCCAGCAGCGAGAACTCCTTGCACGCGGTTCGACGGCGACGACAGCATTGCCGCCATCGCCGGTGGCACGAGAACGTGCGACACCAAGACCGAGAAATTCGTCAGCCCGCGGCGTTTCGCCTGCCAGACGGCCATGGCATTGGCCGGCGCGGTCGTCTCAAACCCCACGGCGAAGAAGACCACGTCGTGTCGAGGGTTTTGATCCGCGATCCTCAGGCAGTCGAGCGGCGAATAGACGATTCGCACATCGCCGCCGGCAGCTTTGACGGCAAGCAAGTCGCGCGTGCTCCCCGGCACGCGCAGCATGTCGCCAAACGAACAGAAGATCACGTTCGGCTGCGAAGCGATGGCGATCGCCTGGTCGATCAGTTCGATCGGTGTGACGCAGACGGGGCAGCCCGGCCCATGCACCAACTCGATCCCTGGCGGCAGGAGTTCGTCGATCCCGTACCTGACGATCGTGTGCGTCTGCCCGCCGCACACTTCCATAATGGTCCAGGGACGTGTGGCGACGTCGGCCAGTGCGTGCCGCAGTTTATCGGCAGTGCGCGGATCGCGATATTCGTCTTGGAACTTCATGCCATCCAATCGGGTGGTACGACCGAATGCGATCCTGATTCTGTACCGCTCGGCTCCCGCACCTCTTGTAACTCGTTCATTCGCTCGAGAAACGCGAAAACCCGCTGCGCCTCGGACTCGTCGATCACCTCCAGCGCGAAGCCTACGTGCACGATGACGTATTGCCCGGGCTGTGCCTGTGGGGTGTAGGCCAGGCAAACGCGCTTGAAGACACCACCGAAGTCAACCTTGCCCATCAGGGTATCGTGCTCGGTCGACAGCTCGACAACTTTTCCAGGAATGCCAAGACACACGGGGTACGCTTCCTCAAGCTGACGCAGTCGATAGGCTCGGCGCGTTGACGCGATTCGCAGTTACAGCGGCCCCCACGGCGAGTTGCCCGAGCGACAGGCCACCGTCGTTGGCTGGTACGAACTGGTGCCGAAAGACGCGAAAGCCGTCGTCGGTCAAACGGATAGTTGCCTCGCTGGTTAGCAGCGCGTTGGTAAAGACCCCGCCCGTTAGCACGACGCGATCGAGTCGCGTCGTTTCCCGCATGCGAGCGCAGACGGCGGCGATGATCTCCACGAGCGTCGAGTGAAAGCGCCGGGCGATCCGCTCCTTGCCGATACCGCGACACAGATCGTCGAACACGGCCCGAATGATCGGCCGCGTATCTACGACGTCAGGCACCTCGGTGCTTTGCAGAGCGGGCCGGTCGATTTCGAACGGGTACGATCGGTCGGGTGGCACATCAGTCGCGAGCCATTCGAGCTCCATGGCAGCTTGAGCTTCGAACGTCACCACGTCGCGAACGCCGCTGAGTGCCGCCACCGCATCGAACAAGCGACCGACGCTCGACGTCGGCGGACAATTCAGCCGGCGATCGATCATGCGCTTGACCGCCATTCGCGTTGTCGTCGGAACTTTGGTCGCGAGCGATGCTTGGCAGGCAGCGTCAGCCGCGTGGCTCACCGCCATGCGCCACGGTTCGCGAATCGCTCGGTCACCGCCCGGCAATGGCACGTATCGCAAGTGCGCCGCTCGACGGAACTGTTCATAGTCGGCGATCAGGAATTCTCCACCCCAGATCGCGCCGTCGGTGCCCAGGCCGGTGCCGTCGAAGGCCACGCCGAGCACGTCGCCCCGCAGGCCGTGTTCGGCCATGCAGGCAGCGACGTGCGCATGGTGGTGCTGAACGGCCAGCGTGTCGAGCCCAGCGGCGGCGGCCCGACGTTGGGCATAGGTTGTACTGGCATAATCGGGATGCAGATCATGTACGATCACTCGCGGTTGGATGTCGAACAATTCTTCGTACGAGTGAATGTCGCGCTGGAAGGCTCGAAACGCCTCGAAATGATCAAGATCGCCAAGATGATGGCTCACCAGCGCAGAGTGCTCGCGCCCTAGCGCGAACGTGTTCTTCAGTTGACCCCCCACAGCCAGAATCGGGTTGTGGCAAGTGACTGGGAGCCTGATCGGGGCCGGCGCATAGCCGCGCGAACGCCGGAGCGGAGCCTCGATGCTGGCAATCACACGCGTCACCGAATCATCGCAACGGACCTGGATCGGTCGATCGTGCGTTAGGAACAAATCGGCGATCCCGGCTAGCTGCGATAGTGCCGCGCCATCTTCGTAGGCAATCGGCTCATCCGAGCGATTGCCGCTGGTCATGACCAGTGGCATGTCGCCTGTAGCCTCGACGAGCAAGTGATGCAGCGGCGAGTATGGCAGCATCACCCCGAGATTTGGGTTGCCCGGCGCGACTTCTTCGGCCAATGGCGCTTGTATTGAAACATTCTCCACAGCTCGATCGCGCCTACGTAATAGGACGATGGGGCACCGTGGAGCTCTTAGTAGTGCGCGTTCCGCTTCGTCGACATAGCAGATCCGCGCGACCGCCTTGACGTCGGCCAACATGACGGCGAAGGGTTTTTCGTCGCGATGCTTGCGGCGCCTCAGCTCGGAAACGGCCTCCCGATTCGACGCATCGCATACCAGATGGTAGCCGCCTAGTCCTTTCAGCGCTCCGATTCGCGCGTCACGCAGGGCACTAGCAAAGTGTTCGATCGGGTCGGACGCCTCGACGGCCATTCCGTCTGGCGAAAGCAATTGCAATCGCGGACCACATCGCGGACAACAAGTCGGCTGGGCATGATATCGTCGATTGCCTGGATCTTCGTATTCGGCGCGACACGCGGCGCACATCGCGAACGACGCCATCGTCGTCCGCTGGCGGTCGTAGGGGGCACTCGCAACGATCGTCAGCCGCGGACCGCACTGAGTGCAATTTAAGAAGGGATATCGATAGCGCCGATCGGTCGGATCGAACAATTCGCGCAAACAATCGTCGCAAGTGGCGACATCAGGCGGAATGAAAACGTCGCCCGATCGACGGCACGAACTTTCGGCAATCGTGAATACGGGCTCGCCTATGCAGGCCCGGCTTTGCCAGGCAATTTCGTCGATCACGGCGAGCGGCGGTCGACGCCTTCCCAATTCGGTACAGAATCGATCGAGCCAAAGAGCCTCGCCTTCGATCTCGATGCACACCGCTCCCGAAACGTTGCGAACGCTCCCCACGAGGCCGAATTCGCGGGCCAACCGACTCAGAAACGGGCGGAACCCCACTCCTTGCACGATCCCTCGAACAGTCACGGCGCGGCGTTCCATGGCGGGCCCTTTCACGAGGACGCGATTGTACCGCGCCCGAACGATGACGCCGACGATCACACGTAATACTGGATTCTGCGATGAAGCACCGAGGTTGACAACATCGTTGCACGGTCCAATATCAGCTTGACCGGCTCAGAGGACGGCGCACGGAGCTACCAGGAATGGGCCGAGCGAAGCCGCGAACGGATAAGTGACCACTGAATGTGGCTAGTCAACCGACGAGCGGAGAGGACAGGATTCGAACCTGCGGACCAGTTACCCGGTCACGGGTTTAGCAAACCCGCGCTTTAGACCACTCAGCCACCTCTCCAGAGCAGGCCCCAAACCAGCCGAACTGGCTTCGAGCGCTTGGAATTCTGATCCATTTTGGCAACCTATGCAAGGGACGCCAACTCGCTGGCGCAGCGCGGTTTGCGGCTCGCGTCGGCGCTCGGTAGCTGTTGCTCTCGCACGCCTATTCGGCGCGATCGATTCAACCGGGGCGCACGGATACGGTAGTATCAGGCGCACGCGTTCGAAGGGGAAAACCGTGATCAGCCACGCCGGTCAACTTTGGCCGAAGCCATGTTGCGGACTATACTTTGGCCGATCCCACCGTGCCCGCGAATGACAGGCGTCCCGGTCGTCGCGCAGGCGCTCCCTTACCACCGACAGCCCAACGCAGGCCGATCGCGTCGTTGCCCCCGAGGGCTTTTGCCGTGACACGTTCGATGCGCGCAATTGTTTTTATTTTGACGTCGTTGGCAGCCGTAGGTTCGACGAGTGCTGCGAGCGTCTTGGCTGCCGAAATGTTCGACGCGGCCGCGCTGTCGCGAGGCCTGTCGTCGATTCAGCGCGAAGATTTGCGCCGCCACGTGCTCGTGCTGGCCGACGACACTTACGAGGGCCGAGAGGCCGGCAGTCGAGGAGGTCGCGCGGCGGGGGGTTATCTCCATAACAAATTCCAGGAGTTCAAGCTCGCGCCGGCCGGCGCGCGCGGGAGCTACTACCAGACGTTCAACAATGGGTTTCGCAACGTCCTGGGGATGATCGAAGGGAGCGATCCCGCGTTTAAGAACGAGGTGATCCTCGTTGGCGCACATTATGACCACGTCGGCTACGGCACGCTGCAGAACAGCTTTGGGCCGACCGGACGCATTCACAACGGCGCCGACGACAACGCCAGCGGCACGGCGACGTTGGTCGAGCTCGTCGAGGCTTTCGTGGCGATGGGAGCGCCGCCGCGGCGGACGATACTATTCGCCCTGTGGGACGGCGAAGAAAAGGGCCTGCTGGGTTCAAAACATTGGCTGTCCGCGCCGACGATCCCCGTCTCGCGCATCAAGCTGGCGGCCAACCTCGACATGGTGGGACGGTTGCGCAACCGGCTCGAGGTGCTGGGCACCCGTACGACCTACGATTTGCGACGCAAGGTCAGCCTGGCGAATCGCGACGTCGGGCTGAAGCTCGATTTCACTTGGGAGCTCAAGGAGGATAGCGACCACTGGTCGTTTTACGAACGGGGAATGCCGATCCTCATGTTCCACACGGGACTACACGATCAATACCATCGGCCGAGCGACGACGTCGAACACATCGAGTTCGATGGCATGCGACAAATCACCGAATTGCTATTTCGCACGGTCGTCGAAGTCGCGAATGAAGAGCAGGTGCCCGGCTTTCGTTCGTACGCACGGCGCGAGTCGTCGTTCGATCGCCGGCGAATCGAGCAACCGCTGTCAACGCTGCCTCCTCGGCTCGGCGCGCGGATGCAAGTCGAACCGGCTGGGTCGATCACGATCAGCGGAGTCGAACCCGGATCGGCCGCGGCGCGAACGGGTCTGTTGGCCGGCGATCGACTGATACGGCTCGGCGGCGCGGAGGTCACCGATTTGCCGTCGGTGCGCAAGCGCATTTGGGCGGCGATAAATCCGCTAGAAATCGAAGTGTTGCGAGGCGACGCTACCGAACCGACACGGTTGAGTGTGACGCTCGACGGCGCACCGGTGCGCGTTGGCCTGACTTGGCGCGGCGACGACGCCACTCCGGGCGGAGTCATCCTGTCACGCGTTATCGCCGGAACCGCCGCCAGCGAGGCAGGCTTGAAAGTCAACGACCGCATCTACGCGGTAAACGGGCAATCGTTTCATGGGCAGGAGGAATTCCTGCAATTGCTGAAGACCGCCGGCGACGAGGTGGAGCTCGTATTCGAGCGGCAAGGCATGGTCGGCACCGCCAGACTCATGCTGCTGCGGGAGCCGCCAGAGGCGCCGCTCACGATGCTGCCTCGTGCCCACAGTCGCGCGCTGGCGGGCGAAAACAAGGGTAACTAACGGTTGGCGGTTGGCTCCTGCTCGCACACCAATTCGGCGAAGTGTCCGAAGAAGGGCTGCGGCAAGCGCAGCGAGAATTGGCCACTGCATTCGACGACAAACTCATCGACGGCGCGCTGCGCTCCGGCCGAGAAGAAGCCGTAGTCGTCGACGACAATCCGCCCTCCGCGCGGCATTACTTGGCGCAAGAACTTCAGCGCTACGAGAATTGGTTCATAGAAATCGAAGTCGACGTAGGCCAGCGCGACTCGCTCGGGCAGGCGCGGACCTTCGAGCGACTTTTCGATAAAGCCCGGCACGATCTCGACGCGCGACAGCGGAAAGTCGACGGCCGTCAGGCGCTTGCGCACTTCGTCGACCGGGTAGCTCATCTTGCCGGCGTAGGCGTCCATCGAGCCCAGTTGAAAGATATCGTCGATCAACACGTCTTCGGCCGTCGGTGCGGAGAGCCCCTCGAAGGAGTCGAACAGCCAGAGGCGCCTGCCGGTGGCGCGGATTTCGTTAGCCAACAGCGCCGACGTCGCTCCCTCGGCAATGCCGAATTCGCAAACGTCGCCGGGTACCGCGAGGGCCTCGTGCAAGGCCCGGACAAGCCACAGCGCCTCCCCGGGCAGGGTGCCAACTAACCCGGCCAGCAGCTCGTCGCGGCCCGGCGTTGCGGGAAGCTGCGGATTCTGCTCGCGAAATAGCGCGTGCAGTTGCCGCACCACGGCCGCGTGACGTTTGGCCAACTCAGCGACTTGCCACGGTTCGGGGGCGTCGTCGCGCTGGAGCCGGGCGCCCAGCGGCCGCAGCACGGCGTTCAGCGTGGCGGCCAGAGTGTATTTAATTCCCATGGAATGCCGGTGTTCGACGCGACGTCAATCGTGAACGCGGGGGGCGCTTGCGAAAAAACAGCGTTCTCGCGGGCCTCAAAGGCGGGTGTCGGACCGATTCGCAGATGACCACCCAAGACCTACAATCGCACTATTATGGTCTGACGAGTGCTGCACGGACTAGAGCCGAGGCGGCCGGTTGCCGGGGTTAATCGAGAGGAGTGTCGTCGTGGTCGCCCAGTTCGCCGAGCTGCTGGAGACTTTTGAAAACACCTATCCCGATCGCGAGTACACGATCGAAATCACCTGCCCCGAATTCACCTCGGTTTGTCCGAAGACGGGCCAACCAGACTTCGGGACGTTGACGATCACTTACGTGCCGGCGAGCCGCTGCGTGGAGCTCAAGAGCCTGAAGCTCTATCTGCAACAGTTTCGCAATCAGGGGATCTTTTATGAGAATGCGACGAACCGGATTCTCGACGACCTGGTGGGGGTGCTCGCTCCCCGGCGGATGACCCTCGAGGCGGCCTTTACGCCGCGCGGCGGGATCACGACCAAAGTCACGGCCCGCTATGAGGCCGCGCAATAGTTTGTCTTGGTCGTTTCTGCCGGTGGCTGCCCTCGTCGCAAGTCCGCGCGCAATTAACGCGGCTTGGCGGTCGCGGCACCTACCGGCTCGGCCTCGCGGCGACTCGCGGCAGGGCCGAGTAGCTCGAGCGCTTCGGCCATGCGGCGCAGCTCCCGCTCGCGTTCGGGCGCGATCGACGCCAGCGGTGCTCGAGGCGCTCCGCAATCGATCCCAAGTTGCTGTGAATTGACCCACTTCGTCGAGGCAATCACCGGAAATTCGTCGTACAAGTCCTTGACGCTGGAGGCGAATCGTTGGGCTTCGATCGCGCGGCGCAAATCGCCATCTTGAAACGCCTGGTATACGGCTACAAAGCGTTCGGGCGCCATGCATAGCGACGCGCACACCACGCCCGTCGCCCCGAGCGTGAGCGCGGCCAGCGTCGTTTCTCCGCGGCCAATCAACACCGTCAGATCGGGCTTCCATTTCAGGAGCTGGGCCACGTAGTCGACGACGCCGGCCGATTGCTTGATGCCCACGACCGTGGGGACGCGCTTGACGATCGCTTCGACCAACGGCAGCGTGAGCGGCAGTCCGCTGGCATCTGGCAGGTTGTAGAGAAAGATCGGCCGGTCGGTGGCGTCGGCCAACGCGCGATAGTAGTCGACCACCTCCGGCGTGCTCTTGCCGTAGAAGTACGGCGGGACGCTGCAGATGGCGTCGGTGCCTTCGCTTTGGCAGCGCTCGGCAGCCGCCACGGCTTGCGCCGTCGTCGGCGCGGCAACGTGGAAGATTACGCGCAAGCGGCCCGCGGCGTGTTGGCACGATAGTGCGATCATCTCGTCGCGTTCGCGCGTTGTCAGACTCACTCCCTCGCCGGTGCCACCACAGACCCACAGGCCGTGGCAGCCGGCGTCGGCATACCAGTCGATTAGTCGCCGCAACGCCTCGGCATGAATCCCCCCAGAGCGGTCGTAAGGTGTGATAATCGGTGGAATGACACCGTGGAAAGCGGTCATGCGTGAGATTCTCCGAAATGGGCTGAGACGGCGGCCGCCAGGGCGACTTCCGTCGATCGTAGCGCGCGGGTGCGTCCTGCACAATCGGCCGTCGGCGACAAAAAGTCCACCAGCCGAAACAACTCGTCCAGCGCCGTGCCGTGTGACGAACTTGAGGCCGGCATTGCCGCTTTAATCGCTAATGCCGAGGGCCGCCCACGAAGCCGGAACCGGCGCCACGAGTTCGATGGTTTCGGTCCGCACGGGGTGGCGAAACACCAGTCGGCGAGCGTGCAGGGCGATGCCCTGGGACAACGGGCGGCGGCTGCCATATTTGCGATCGCCGACAACGGGATGTCCGCGCGAGGCAAGCTGCAAGCGAATCTGGTGCTTGCGACCCGTTTCTAGCCGCACCTCGACGAACGTGCCGGCCGGCACGCGCTGCAAGCCTCGATAGACGAGCTTGGCGAGTTGGGCGCCGGGCATGTCGGCATCAACCAGTCGCATCCGGCGATGGCGTTCGTCGGCGGCGATCCAGTCGCGGCAAGCGACTTCGCGCGGACCGACGTCTCCTTCGACCACGGCCCAATAGATCTTCTCCACCTCACGGCCACGAAATTGCTCGTTGAGCCGCGCAGCGGCCTTCGACGTGCGGGCCAGCAGGATGACTCCGGTGACCGTCGCATCAAGGCGGCTGACGACCCCAAGGTACACTTCGCCGGGCTTGTGATACCGCTGCTTGATGTACTCTTTTGCGCTGGCTAATAAACTGGGCCGGTCGGCCGAAACCCCCATGGTCGCCAGCCCCGCCGACTTGTTGATCGCCAACAAGTGATTGTCTTCGAAGAGGATGTCGAGCTTCGGCATGCCGGTAGACTCTGGGGCGACGTCGGCCTGATGCGAGCTACGACGTTATTCAGTCTTGTGACGGCGCGAGGCTCGATTCTCGACAATCGGCTAGCGCCGTGCTAGGCTCGCTCGCTACGAGAAGCGGGTTCTAGTGTGAGATGGCAACCGCCGTGCTCCAAACGGCGGTGCCGCGAACAGGGGGGAGCAGTTGAGGAACAGAGTTCGAAAACGGAAAACCGCGCGCGCCGCAAAACCGTCGACCGCCCCCCGGATGCGACGAGGCCGTGCCCCGTTTCTCGTGGCCGTGATCATCGCCACGTGCCATTTTGTCTATTCGACGAACGCTCCGGCCGCTCAGGTCGCATTGAACTTGATGACGTTCAACATCAAGGGAGACGGCGGTAGCTTTGGCGAACGACTCGGCGAGAACGCCTGGTATCCGCTCTTTGGCAACGGACCCGCACGTCGCGAGCGGGCCCTGGCCGTGATCGGCGAATACGGGCCAGATTTGCTCAGCGTGCAAGAGTTGAAAGATAACCAGCTCGCCGATTTGCTGGGCTCGACACAATTGGCCGGATACGAGTACTACGGCGTCGGCCGCGAGACCGGAACGACTGGCGACCGCAACGGTGTGTTCTATCGCTCGTCGCGATTCACGCGCCTCGATCAAGGGGACTTCTGGCTGAGTAGCACCCCCGATGTCCCGGGCACGGTGTTCGCGGGCAACGGTAGCGACACTGGCAACCCGCGCATGGCGACGTGGCTGAAGCTCTATGACAATCAATCGCACGGCACCTACTTCGTGCTATCCACGCATTGGTCGCTGGACTCGCTGGCGCGGCGACAGGGCGCCACGCTCATCCGTTCACAAATCGAGCAGCTTGCGGGCGGCCTGCCGATCGTCGTGATGGGCGATTTGAACTCCACGCAATCGAGCAGCGAGTACGGCACGCTGATCGGCAAGTCGAGCCCGACCGGGTTTCAACTCACGAGCGCCTATCGAGACGTTTTTCCGACGACGGGGAGCCAGGAGCGCACCTTCCACGACTGGACGGGGGCCACTTCCGGCTCGTCGATCGACCATATTTTCTACAGCACGGGGAGCGTCTTCGACGCGGTCGCCGCCAACATCGTCCACACTTCGTATAACGGGAAGTATCCCTCGGATCACTTTCCGGTGACGGTTAACTTGCTGGTGACCGTGGTCCCCGAGCCGTCCTCAATTGTGATGGCGTTGCTCGGCACGGCCCTGATTGGCCTAGCGATCGCGCGAGGGCGCCATGGCACGCTACATGAAGACCGTGACCGCGCCTATTTCAATTGACTCACGGTGTTGGTCAGCGTCCCCAGCCCATCGATCGAGATTTCGATCGTGTCGCCGGCTGCCAGCGTGAAGTCGTCGGGGGGCACGATCCCCGTCCCTGTCAGCAGCACGACGCCGTTGGGAAACGAGTTGTCGCGGCCCAGCCAACTGATCAGCTCGTCGAAGGTGCGCGCGATCTGCGAAACGTTGGTGTCACCCTTAAACATCACCTTCTTCTCCCGGCGAATGACCAGCCGAATCGCGGCGCTACCGGACTCGAGCCACGTGTCGGCCAACGTCACCGCGGGCCCCAAGGCACAACAGGCGTCGTACACTTTGGCTTGGGGGAGATAGAGCGGGTTCTCCCCCTCAATATCGCGGGCGCTCATGTCGTTGCCGATCGTGTAGCCAACCAGCCGCAGCCGCGACGAAAGCACCAGCCCCAGCTCGGGTTCGGGAACGCTCCAACGAGCGTCGCCACGAATGCGCACTTCTTGCTCCGGCCCGACCACTCGATGCGGGTTGGCCTTGAAGAACAACTCGGGGCGCGGCGCTTCGTACACCAGATCGTAGAACCGCGCGGCTCCCTCCGACTCGGCCATGCGCGCCGTGCGGCTGCGGCGATACGTGACGCCGGCGGCCCAAACCTCCTGAGCGTCGATCGGCGGGCACAAGCGCACCTCGGAAAGGGGGAGCGGGTCGCGACGGTCGTCGACCAACAGCCGCGCCGCGGCCAAGGGATCTTCGTCCTCCAGCACGTCGCTCAGCGAACAGAATTGCCGATGCCCCGGCGAGACCGCCAGTGGACGAATTTGTCCCTGATGTAAGACGCCGACTTCTGGCGTAGCCGTCTGCTGAACATATTTCACGAGCTTCATCGCGGAGGCTCCGGCAGTTACTTTCGCACACTCGCAGTTTTCGCACGGTGTTGGCCCAGCAACACGAGCACCGCCTGCAAATCATCGGGGAGCGGCGCCTCGATTTCCAGTCGCTCGCCACTGATCGGATGGCGCAGCGCCAGCCGCCGGGCGTGCAGCGCCTGGCGAGCCAACGCGACCGTTTGGTCGCTCACATCGCCAGTCAGCTCACCCCGGGTCATCCGGTTGCGACCGCTGTACTGAGCATCGCACAGCACGGCACAGCCAATGCTCGACAAGTGGACGCGTATCTGGTGTGTTCGCCCCGTTTTCGGCACGATCCGCACCGCGGCGAAGCCGGGAAACCTCTCGAGCACTTCGTAAAAACTCTCGGCCGGCCGCGCGCCGGGGCCCTCGCGGCGAACCGCCATCTTCTCGCGCTGATAGGGATGAACCCCGATCGACAAGTTGATGCGGTCGCGATCGCGGTCTGGCTCGCCGGCCACGATCGCGAAGTACTCCTTCTCGATGGTGCGATCCTCAAACTGTCGGGCCAGCGCTGTGTGGGCGCGATCGGTTTTGGCGACCACCATCACGCCGCTCGTGTCGCGGTCGAGCCGATGCACGATACCGGGGCGCGTGGGGCCCCCCACCTGGCTGAGTTGCTCGAAGTGAAATGCCAGCGCGCTGGCCAGCGTTCCGTTCCAGTGCCCTTTAGCCGGGTGCACGACCATGCCGGGTGGTTTGTCGATGAAAACCAGATGCTCATCCTCGTAGAGGATTCGCAGCGGGATGTTCTCTGCCTGCGGTCGCGGTCGAGGCAGCTCTGGCAGCGCGATCGTCACCCGGTCGCCGGCTTTCAGGTGGTGCGCCGCTTTGGTGCGTTGTCCGTCGACGCGCGCCGCGGCGGCGTTGATCGCCTTGCGCAGCAGCACGCGGCTGTATTCTGGAAACGACTGCGCCAAAAACTGATCGAGCCGCAATCCCGCCTGCGCGGACGAAACGAACAACTCGACCGGTTCCGACGAAAGCTCGGCCATGGTGGTGCGACAACTGATCCCGCCGGGCGGATACCCAACGCAAGCGAACAATCGGGACAAGGGGGCGCGATCGGGACCGACGCCGCGCACTAGGGATTCGCGGGCCGAGTAGTCGGTTCAGTCGGCGGTGGCACCACCGGAGATGTTTCACTAGACGGAGCCGGCGGTGATGCCGGGGTCTCGGTCGACGGTGTCGTAGGGGCGGATGGCTCAGCCGGAGTGGTCGCTTCAGCAGGAGATGTCGGCTCGACGGGAGTTTCAGCCGCGGGAGTCGTCGGCGCGGTTCCATCCGCTGCAGGTGGCGATGTCGAGGTGGGGGGCTCCGTCGGTAATTTGCTCTCATTGAACAGCGAGGCGCCGTCCTGCGACGGGCTCAAAGCCGGCCGCGGTTCTTGCTTGGCAAACCAATCGTAAAACTCCTTGGCGGAGTCGCGAGAAAGTACGTCGAGTCGAGCTTTCGCCTCATCGGCATAGAATGTTTGCGGCCACCGATCCGTGTCAGTGAGTTGCTGATAGGCTTCGCGAGCGCGCGGCAAATCGTTGAGCGACTCGGAGGCTCGTGCCAGGCCCAACAAGGCCCGCTGCTTGACGATCGGCGTCAATTCGGCCCGCGAGTCGACGACACCCTGGTAGTTGTCGAGGGCCCGTCGCAATTGATCATTAGCATCGGCCCGATCGGCGAACAACTGGTCGGTACCAACGCGCAACTGCCGATCGGCCAGCAACAACCGAGCGCATGCGCCGCCGGGCAAATCCCCATAACGGTTGGCCACGTCGTCGAGTTGCGTCGATTCCTGGTCGGCCGCGGCGCGTTGAAACGCCGCCCACGACTCCTGCGTTTTCTCCGTCGCGCTGTTGCGCAAATACGCCCAGACGGCGACGATCACCACGATAACGGCGACGATACCCAGCCCGACTTTGTAGTTCTCCTCGACACGACTAATCGACTTACCGAGCCAGTCGGCCAGTTCGTTGGTCTTCAGTTCGTGACGACGCTCGGTTTTCATGGTCGACTGCTAGGAGGTACGGTACCAGGCCGGCGAGGAGTGGAAACGGTACTTTCGGCGCGAGGCGGGCTTGACCGGATCGCTGGCAAATTCAACGGAAATACTCGGCGCTCAAACCAAACCGTGAATATAGAGGGGCTCGGCCGAAGGGGTCAAGGCTGAACAACTTGCGGCCATGAGTCGGGCCGAAAACGGCTCCCCCCTTCGCGCGCTGCTCGCTCTGGTTTATCGTGCAGCGTTTCGCGTGCCGCTGGCTGGTAGAGGCTGCGAACACCACGCGGCGCAGTCGCGGCATCACCCGTGCAACCGCTCCGCTGCGGCTGCTTTCAACTTGGCATTGGAAACACGATGGGAATCCGCCCCCGCACCAAACTGGTCCTTGCTCGCAAGCGACGCCGCTGCCCCAAGTGCGGCAGCGCTCTGAACTCACAGATCAAGCGCTGCAAGCGCTGCCATCAACGGCAGCCCGACGCTTGACGGACTCGCGTCGTGCCGGCGCGCCCTAATTTGCGGGCTGGACGCTGGATTCGGACAGGTGGCCCGACGCGCCAAACAAGCTATGCTTTGTCATGGCGCGCAACGTTCTGGTTACCGGTGGAGCTGGCTTTATTGGTTCGCACTTGGTGCATGCACTCGTCCAGCGCGGCGACCGAATTCGCGTGCTCGACAATCTGAGCACCGGCAAGCGGCGCAATCTGGCGGCGGTCGCCGACTCGATTGAATTCATCGAAGGTGACCTGGTCGACGCCCACGCGGTTGCCCGTGCGGTGTCGGGCGTCGAGCTGGTGTTCCACGAAGCGGCGCTAGCCTCGGTGCCGCGCAGCGTGGAGTTGCCGCTCGACACACACGCCGCCTGCGTCACGGGAACCCTGACGCTGCTGGATGCAGCCCGCCGCGCTGGAGTGCGGCGTTTGGTCTACGCCGCGTCGAGCAGCGCTTACGGCAATCAGCCCTTCGCCTCGAAGCGCGAAAGTGACCTCCCCGATCCGCTTTCACCGTACGGCGCCGCGAAACTGGCGGCCGAGCACTACTGCCATGCCTTCACCGCGACGTATGGGTTCGAGACGGTGGCGCTGCGGTACTTCAACGTCTTCGGAGCGCGCCAAGACGCCGACAGTCCGTACTCCGCAGTAATCCCGCTCTTCGTGACCGCGCTCTTGACGGGCCGCCGGCCGACGATCTATGGCGATGGTGGGCAGTCGCGCGATTTCACGTTCGTGGCCGACGTGGTCCGCGGCAACCTGCTGGCGGCCGATGCAGCGGATGTGGCCGGCCGCGTGATCAATGTTGCCACCGGCCGCAGCGCCACGCTGTTGCAGTTGCTCGACACGCTGGGCCGCCTGCTCGATCTATCCGTCGAGCCGATCTTCGCGCCGCCCCGTCTCGGCGACGTGCGCGAAAGCCTGGCCGACATTACCTTGGCGCGCCAGTACCTCAAGTACGAACCGCGGTTCACCCTCGACGAGGGGCTCGCACAATCGCTCGACTACTATCGCGAGACCGCGCGGGTGTAACCGCCGGGCAATTCAGCGAGGCTACCGCTTCTTCCAGTCGAAGCCCGAGAGCTTCGACAATGCCAGGATCAGGGACTGCGTGCCATCGCGGCCGTGTCCTTGGGCTGATAGCGCCACGTAGAGTTGATTGGCCAAGGCCAGGCCCGGCAATGCAAGGCGCATGCGGTGGGCCTCGGCCAGGGCGATGCCCATGTCCTTGATGAAGTGCTCGACAAAAAACCCCGGATCGAAGTTGTTGTTCATCATCCGTGGGCCGAGATTATTTAACGACCAACTGCCGGCGGCCCCGGTACCGATCGCTTGCAACACCGTTTCGAGATTCAGGCCGGCTTTGTAACCATATAACAGCGCTTCGCAGACGCCGATCATGTTCGAAGCGATCAGGGTTTGATTGACCATCTTCGTGTGCTGCCCGGCGCCCGGCCCCCCGACTCGAACGATGGTCTTGCCCATCGCGTCCCAACAGGGCTGGAGCGCTTCGACGACGTCGGCATCGCCGCCAATCATGATCGCCAGGCGGGCTTCCCGCGCGCCGATGTCGCCCCCCGAAACGGGAGCATCGACGCTGGCCATGCCGCGTTTCTTCGCCGCCTCGTAGATTTCGACAGCCAACGACGGCTCACTGGTCGTCATGTCGACGAGGATCGAGCCCGACTTGGCCCCGGCCAAGGTGCCATCGTCGCCGAGCGTGGTCTCGCGCACGTCGGCCGGGTAGCCGACGACCGAGAACACCACGTCGCACGTGGCGGCCACCGCCTTGGGGGTGTCGGCCCATTTCGCTCCAGCGGCCAGCAGCTTTTCGGCCTTCGATCTCGTGCGATTGAACACCGTGACCGCAAAGCCCTTGGCAAGCAGATGGCCAGCCATGCTCGACCCCATGACGCCGGTGCCGATCCAACCGAGGCGAGTTTCTCCGGGCGCAATACGTCGCTGGGGCATAGGTCGACTCCTGCGAATAGCAAATGGACAATGGCCAAGATCGTCCGCGCCATTGCTAAAGGAACGCCAAGCGCGGCAAGGCCGTTTCCAGAAACTCGCTCGGAGTATAGCCGCGCCCGAAGCGTTGCAGAAGTGTCGGTTAGCGCTCGGTTGCGCCCCACGCGGTGTCGGCGCATTGGGTTGCGAGACGCCAGCGATCAAAACCGCAGGCCAGCGAGTCGACCCGGGACGGGGCACACGCTGGACAGAAGTTGTACGATCAGAATGGCCGCCGGGGAATGCGCTACGCCGACGGTCGCCGGCAGTGCTGGTAGGCCAACAGCACCTCGTAGAGGTCGGTCGAGATCGTGATCTCGTCGTTGGCAAAGTCGTTCAGCCAGGTGCGGCGGCTGCTCACGGCGTCGGCCAACAGCGGCAAGACTTCGCCCAGCGGAACTTCGATCGAGTGTTGCTTTGCCGGCCGCCGATCCGTCGGGGGGCAATGAAGTTCGGGCCCGTAGTAGACTCGCAAGTGGCTTCGTGCCATGCGCCGATTCCCTTCTCGTCCTGTCGCAGACCCGCGCGCCGGTAGCTGGCGCGCAGGCGACGGCCATGCCCGCCCTGCGCCCTAGGTATCGGCAAGACGCATCCTGCGGGTTTGATGTTTTCTTACATGAATTTCGTTTTTTCCAGGTTTGGCCCCCAGAGCGCGAAAACGCAACAGACGGCGCGCACAAGGTGTAGCGAGCAAGGGAGCTAAGCTGCGTAAACTGCGGGCGAAAAGCGGGTGCGCAGCTTGACACTCCGCGCCGCGCTTGGCTAGATTGCCGCGAGCGGAGCGCGCTCCAAAACAAACGCTAGCGAATGCTTGCGACCGTGCCGGCGGCGGCCTCAAGGGCGGCCGTTCGAGTGTATGACCACCGCGATGTTGATTGACTTACACCAGGTGGCGCGGTCGCTTCGGCTGGCACCCTCTCAAGTCGAAGCTGCCGCCGCGCTGCTCGACGCCGGGAACACCGTTCCCTTCATCACCCGCTACCGCAAGGACCAGACCGGCGGGCTCGACGAGGAGCAGATTCGGGCCGTCCAGGGGCGGCTGACGCAGTTGCGGCTGTTGGCCGAGCGTAAACAGACGATTCTGCGGTCGATCGAAACACAAGGCAAATTGACGCCGCAGTTGGCCGACCAAATTCAGTCGGCCGACACGCAGCGCCGACTCGAAGACTTGTACCTCCCCTACAAGCCCAACAAACAAACGCTGGCCACGCAGGCGCGTCAGCGGGGGCTCGAGCCGTTGGCCCGCGAGATTCTCGAAGCGGCGCCGCCGGCCGCCGATCTCGATCGCCGTGCGCAGGACTTCGTCAATCCCGATCACAAAGTGCCGACTCCGGCCGAAGCACTGTTGGGGGCTGGCCACATTCTCGCCGAGTGGTTTAGCGAGCGCGCCGATTTGCGGCATCGCGTGCGCGGAATTCTGCATCGCACGGGATTGCTTGCGACGACGCGCATTGAGGTCGATGTCGCGCCGGCTCCCGACACGGCAACGCCAATCGAGACACCGGATGCCGCTGCCACTCCCGCAGCGCCGGCACACGACGAAGCCACGATCGAAATATCGCTCGCGACCGAGCCTGCTGAGACTGTGGCAAGCGACGCGGCGATTGCCGAAGTGGTGCCAATGCCGAGCGAGATTGCGGATTCTGCAGTTGAACTGCAATCCTCCGTCCCGATGTCAACAGCGACGCTGGATGAGTTGGCAACCGTCGACGCGGCGAGCCCTCCGGAGCAATCGAACGACGAGCCGGTCGCTGCTGTCGTCGAAGACACGATCTCGGTGAGCATGGTCGCAGCGACCGCGCACACCGCCGCCGCGAGTCAACGGCCGGCTGCCGACAACTCGAAGCGCCAGCGCGGCAACACGCGCGCCGAACGCGCCGCCGCCCGCGCCAAGCAGAAGGACAAGGAGCGCGAGCGGCTGATGCAGCAGTTTCGCGATTACTTCAATTTCCGCGAGCCGCTGGGGCGCGTGCCGCCGCATCGCGTGCTGGCCATCAATCGTGGCGAGCGCGTACGACTGTTGCGCGTGCGAGTGGAGTTCGATCGCGAGGCCAGCTACGCGGCGGCCGAAGAGTTGCTCGTGCCGCCCGATCATCCCCATGCTGCGATGCTGCGCGGCTGCGCTCGCGATGCCCTCGATCGACTGGTGTTGCCGAGCCTGGAGCGCGAAGTGCGCCGCGAGCTGACCGACAGCGCCGAAGAACACGCCGTCGAGGTGTTCGCCCGCAACTTGCGCAATTTGCTGTTGCAACCGCCGGTTTGTGGGCGGCGCGTGCTGGCTGTCGACCCGGGGCTCAAGAGCGGATGCAAGCTGGCGGCGATCGACGAGTTCTCGAACCTGCTGGAATACGCCGTCGTGCACGTGGTGGGCAAACCCGCGGCGCGCGAGGCGGCAGGCGCGCGGATTGCGGACCTGGTGACCCGGCACGAGTTGTCGGTGATCGCCATCGGCAACGGCACCGGCTGCCGCCAAACCGAAGAGTTGGTGGGCGAATTGCTGGCGGGCGCGCTAGCAGCGCGTGGTGTGGCGTACGTCATCCTCAACGAAGCCGGAGCCAGCGTCTATTCGGCCAGCCCCCTGGCGCGCGAGGAGTTTCCCAACTATGACGCCACGCAGCGCGGTACGATCTCAATCGGCCGCCGCCTGCAAGATCCGTTGAGCGAACTGGTGAAGATCGAGCCGGCGAGCCTGGGCATCGGCTTGTATCAGCACGATCTCAAGGCCAAGCACCTCCGCGGCACGCTCGACGACGTTGTCGAATCGTGCGTCAACTTTGTCGGCGTCGACTTGAACACGGCCAGCCCGGCGCTCTTGCGGTACGTGTCCGGGCTCAATCAGCTCACCGCCCGCCGCGTCTACGATCATCGGCGCGAGCATGGCCCGTTCAAGAATCGCGACGACCTGAAGCAAGTCTCTGGTATTGGCGAAGCGGCGTACACCCAAGCCGCGGGGTTCTTGAAGATCGCCGACGGCGACAATCCGCTCGATGCCACCTGGATTCATCCGGAAAGTTACGACGTCGCGCGCCGCTTGCTCGAAAAGCTGGGCTTTGCGCCCGACGACGTGCGCAATCGCGACCGCATCGCCGAGTTGGCGACGCGACTGCCGGCCGTCGATGTGCCGGCCGTGGCGGCCGAGCTCGCCGTGGGTCAACGGGCACTGAGCGATATGCTGGCGGATCTGGCCCGTCCCGGCCGCGATCCGCGCGAAGACCTGCCGCCGCCGATCTTCAAGCAAGGGATTCTCAAGCTCGAAGACCTCTCGCCTGGCATGGAACTGCGCGGCACGATTCTTAACGTCGTCGATTTTGGCGCATTCGTCGACGTGGGTCTGGCTGACAGCGGCTTGATACACATCAGCCAACTGGCCGACCGCTATGTGGCCGATCCACACGACGTGGTCGCCGTCGGCGATATCGTGCGCTGCTGGGTCGTGGCGGTCGACCGCCCCAGGCGGCGCGTCTCGCTGACGATGATCGATCCGACGAAACCGCGCCGCGAGCGCCCGGCCGAGCGCGGGGCTGCTCCGCAGGGTGGAGAGCGTGGCGGCCAAGGCCAGCGCGGCCAGCGCCGGCGCGGTGGGCGACCTCGACCAGTGGCCGCTGGCACGGCCCAGACACAAGGCGCCGCTGCGCCGCAAGGGGGCGACAATCGTGGCGGACAGGGACGCGGCGGCCGCCCAGCCGAACCGCCGCGCCGCAAGCGACCGCCCCTGCCCGTGCAACTGACCGACGCGATGAAGCAGGGCAAGGCGCCCGTCCGCAGTTTTGCCGAGCTGAAGGAACTGCTTCACGAGCGGTCGCGTTCGGACGAACCACCGCCGGAGACGAGCTGACGGGGGCATTCGGCTACCAGCCGGCGCGCCGCGTCAGCTCACCTGCGCGAGCACGTACGGGCCCTTGGGGATCACGGCCAGCCGGGCGTCGTCGCCGTATTCAGCCAGCGATTCGGCGACCGCTTGCTCGACCGTGGGCGCCGCTTCGACGAACAGCCGCTCGAGCGTGGCAGCCGGCAAGCCATCGCTGACGATCTTCACGCGCGCCTTACGGCGCACCTTGGCCAGTTCCTCGAGCTGCCATTGGTCGAGCACGAAGTAGTCCTTCCCCAGGATGCGCTCGACAAACACATCGAGCGACGGATTCTCCTCAAACAGCCGCGCGAATTCGGGGCTGCCAATCCCTTCGCTCAGCCCGGCGGCGAGGATGATCGTCCCCCCCTGCTTCACGATCGACAGCGCGCCGACCAGCCCTTTGATCGCCTGATAGAACGTGGTGTCGAGCGGGTAACCGGCGGCGCAGGTGACGACTACGTCGACCGGCTCGCTGACGGTGTCGCGCACGACCGAGCGGACGAAGTCGACCCCTTCATGGAACGCGGCTTCCATGTCCCCTGCGACCACCTTGAGGATCTGCCGCTTGTCGTCGATCGCCACGTTGACGATAAAGTCGCAGCCGGCCCGCCGCGCGATCCAGGTGTTTTCCTCGTGCACCGGGTTGCCTGCGAGGATGCCGCAATCGGCCCGCGGATGCTCGAGAAACGCGGGGCCGTGCCACACCTTCACGGTTTCGAGCGCGGCCAGCCCGGGGCAGACGAGCTTGCGCCCGCCCGAGTACCCCGCCATCAGGTGCGGCTCGATCAAGCCGGTGGTGATCTTGAGATCGGCCTCCACATAGCGCGAGTCGATCCAGATCGGCACGCCGCGGGGGCTGTCGCCGAGATACGTGTGCTCGTCGAGCGCGCGGCCGTTATGGTTCTCGATCCGATAGTTGGCGGCGATCTCCGAACCAACCATTTCGACGAGCTCGTCCCCCAGGTTGGGTCGGTGCAAGCCGGTGGCGACGAGGATCCGAATCTTGTCGCGCGGAATTCCGGCGTCTTCCAGCGTGCCGAGGATCGGCGGCAGCAACACGCGGTTGGGAACGGGCCGTGTGATATCGCAGATGACCACGCAGGCGTCGCGGCGGCCGCGCGCCAGCTCAGCGAGTGACGGCGTGCCGTTGGGCGATGCCAGACAGGCTGCCACGGCCGCGTCCGCGTCGGCCACTGGCGATGTGTGCGGGTAACCAAGTCGCCGCGCGACCCGCTTATCGGGCAGCTCGACTTCGAGCCCGCTGCGGCCATACTCCAGACGCACTCGCATGTCGGTCTCGCGCCGGGAACACCGGTTCGCGCGAAAAAGCCGGGGAAGCAAAACCTAGCGCGGAGCGCCCCAGCAGGCACCCATAGCTACTTCTTGCCACCCTTGCCACCGGCAGGCTTGGCGCCCGCGGCCGGCTTGGCGGCTTCGGTCTTGGCGGCTCCAGCGGCAGGCGTAGCGGCGGCCCCGGCTTCCCCTTCCTCTTCCTTCTTCTTCTTTTTCTTCTTCATCGCCAGCTTGAGCACGCGGACCTTGGCAAGGCCCAGCGGGCTTTGGCCTTCCTGCCAGCGCTCCTCCGTCTTGAGGCGGTCGATACGTTCGGCGCGCGTGAGCACGCTGCGGCTCCGCTCCAGGGCACTCTTGCGGCGAAGGCTTTTGTCCATGGTCATCGTCTGGCATCTCCGGGCTAGCGGCCCGACTTCGTTGCGGGCGTCGTATCGGCTCTGCCGCGGCCTTAACCAACCAGCGGCATTGGGTTTACAGGGGGATCGAACAATATAGGCGACCGTGAGCGGACCGACAAGGAGTGGATTCACGTCGGTCGCGCGCCGTCGCCGTTCTCCCGAACTGCAACCACGGCTCGCACCGCTTCAGCCACGCGCTCGAGTTGCTCGTCGCGGATTTCCGGGAACATCGGCAGGCTCAACAGCCTGTCGGCCGCCCGTTCGGCCACCGGGAACGCTCCGCGCTGGTAACCCAAGTGGGCCATCGCCGGCGCCAGGTGAACCGGAGTGGGGTAGTGCACGCCGGTGCCGACGCCACATTCGGCCATCCGCCCAGCGACCAGATTGCGTTGGTCGACTTCGACCGGAAACAGATGCTGCACATGATCGACGGGGAAATCGGCGTCGCGCGGCAGGGCCTTGAGCTCGATCGGTTCTCGACCTCGAAACTCGTCGCTTGGACGGCCGTGTTTGACCGAGGCACTGCTGGACAAGCCAGCAGTGGCACCAGTTGGTTCGTTTGCGCCCGACTTCAGCAGCTCGCGCAGTTTGGCCGCGGCGCGCCGCCGGGCGTGATTCCAGTCGTCGAGGTGCGGCAGTTTGACTCTAAGGACCGCCGCCTGCAACGGATCGAGACGCGAGTTGTATCCGATCGACTCGTGAACGTGCTTTTGCCGCGCGCCGTAGTTGCGGAGCCGGCGCAGCGTGTCGGCCAGCGCCGCGTCGCTCGTCACCACTGCGCCGCCATCCCCTAGTGCACCGAGGTTCTTCGACGGGTAGAAGCTGAAACAGCCCGCGATACCCCAGGCTCCGGCCGCGCGCCCTGCGAGCGAGGCGCCATGCGCCTGGGCAGCGTCTTCGACGATCGCCAGGCCGTGCCGATCGGCGAGCGCGCTCAGCTCCGCCATATCGGCCATGCGTCCGTAGAGGTGTACCGGCAGGATCGCGCGAGTGCGGGGCGTGATCGCGGCCGCCACCTGCGCGACATCGATCGAGAGCTGCTCGCGATCGCAATCAACCAGCACGGGAGTCGCGCCGGCGTGCACAATCGCCAGCGCCGTGGCGATGAACGTATTGGCCGCGGTGATCACTTCGTCCCCCGGGCCAATGCCCAAGGCCACGAGCGACAGAGTCAGAGCATCGAGTCCCGACGCCACGCCAACGGCATAGCGCACGCCGCAATACGCAGCGAATTCCGCCTCGAACCGCGCGACTTCTTCCCCCAAGATAAACTCGCCGCGATCGATCACGCGCGCGATGGCGGCGTCGATCTCGTCGCGCAGCGCCGCGTGTTGCTGCGTAAGTTCCAACAGCGGCACCGGTGCGCTGGCGGCCTGCCGTGCAACCGATGGGGTGTTAACTGACGTCATGCGATTGCCAGTGCCTGATGCCGATCGAGTACTCGCCGCGCGATCGCGCGCAAACTCGGGGGATTCCACGCGAACGCGAACCTCGATTCTATCATGCCGCCGTTAGCACCGGGCGGAAATCCGGTAGCGCCAGCGGATCGTGCGAGGGAGCGTATCGCCCACGATTTCCGCGACGACGACCAGCTCGGAACGGCCGTCGGTCGATGCAAGCTGGCAGTCTGCGAGCGGCTCGATCGACAGCCGCTCGCCGCCGGGCACGTCGTGCACGCGGTAGCGGCTCCCCAACCAGTCGGGAGCAGAATGAACGCGGCAAGCGATATCGAACGTGACGATTCCCGAAGGCAGGGCCTCGACGCTGGCCGACCAGTGGCTCGCCCCCGCGCGGCCGATCAGCCAGACGATTTGCGATTGGTCGCCGAGAGACTGTCCCGCCCGCGGTCCGGCGGCCGGTTCCAATTCCTGCACAGGAGGACTGGCTGGCCAGTGCTCAGCGGCCGTGCCCTCGATCGATTCCAGCAACACAACCGCGCGATCGTCGACCACCTGTTCGACGAAGTGCGCGAAACGATCGCCGCGGCGCACAAATCTCACGCGCAGCGATCCGGCAGTCAGCGCAAACTCAACGCCCATGACGGCTCCGGCGGTCGAGGTGCCGCTAAGTCAATTGCGAGGGGGACAGGTCCATGTTTTCGGCCAACGGCGTTTGGCTTAAGTTGACCTCGGCTCACCGAAAAATGGACCAGTCCCCGACTTGACGGTCCTCCCGAGCTCCACGGCTACTGATTCTCCACGCGCCAGCGCAGGAAGGCGTCGAGAAAGCCCTGGATCTTGCCGTCCATCACCGCCTGAAAGCTACCGACCTGAAAGCCGGTGCGCGCGTCTTTGACGCGCTGGTCGGGGTGCAGAAAGTAGTTGCGAATCTGCGAGCCGAAGCCGACCTTGGGGCGCTCATTGTATTTGGCGGCCTGTTCCGCCTCGCGTTTTTCTTCCTCGATGCGCGCCAGCCGGGCGCGGAGCATCTTCTGAGCCGTGGCGCGATTCTTGTGCTGGCTGCGCTCGTTCTGACACTGCACGACAACACCAGTGGGGATGTGGGTCAGCCGGATGGCGCTCGACGTCTTGTTGACATGCTGGCCGCCGGCGCCGCTGGCGCGAAACACATCCTCGCGAATGTCCTCGTCGCGCAATTCGATCTCAGCGTCGTTGTTGATCTCGGGCGAAACGTCGATCGCCGCGAAGCTGGTTTGGCGTTTGCCTTCGGCATTGAACGGGCTGATCCGCACCAGCCGGTGCATCCCGGTTTCCCCCTTCAGGTAGCCGTAGGCCATCGGTCCGCGGATGGCAACGCTGGCGCTTTGAATGCCGGCCTGTTCGTTGTCCTGGCGGTCGAGCAGCTCGACTTCGTAGCCTTGATCCTCGCCCCAGTGCGTGTACATGCGCAACAGCATTTCTGCCCAGTCGTTGGCGTCCAGGCCGCCGTCGCGGGCGTTGATCGTCAAGATCGCCGCCGCTGCGTCGTGCGGGCCATTGAGCAGCCCCTTGAGTTCCAGATCGGCCAAGAGCGCTTCGAGCTGTTCGATCTGCGCGGGAGCCTCGGCCGCCAGGCTCTCGTCCTCCTCGGCCATTTCGACGAGGGCTTCGAGGTCGCCACTTTGGTCGATCAGCTCGCGCAGTGGCCGGAGCACCGCGTTGACCGTCTTGAGCTCAGCGACGGTCGCCTGAGCACGCTCTTGATTGCCCCAGAATTCGGGCTGGGCCATCCGCGCTTCGATGGCGGCAGCTCGCCCCTGGCGTCCTTCGTAGTCAAAGAGAGTCTCGCAACTGCAGGACTCGCTGACGAATGATCTCGGCGCGATCGCGAAGCTCTTTATCCATGTGCTGGCTAAACTCAATGCAAGAAAAATGAGTACAAGTATCGGGCAGCGAATTATATCGATCCGCCCTCGATCGAACGAGAGCGCCTGGTCGACAGGTAAGGATGTGGATCGCTTCTAGTAGTGCCTCTGGGGTGCCATGCCCACGCTTGCCGTGGGCATGCCGAAGGATCGAGCGGGCATGGCCACTTACGGAGTACCTAAGTGGCCATGGCACCCAATTCCATTCTGAAGTTGGAATTGCCCTGGCCCGCCGGACATTACTCGCTTCGTGTTGTTTGTGACTGCTTGCGCAGCCAACTTTCGACTCGGGCGGCCAGCTCCGCGCGCGTCCCCGAGTAAAAATGGTCGGCTCCAGCGATGAGTGCCAACGATCTCGACGCTCCGTCTGCCGCCGCGGGCAGGGCTTCGACCGCCTCGGGCATGCCGCGAAACGCCACGTTCGTTTGCACCTCGATGGAACCAAACGTGACGAGCGTCGGGCAAGAGATGGTCGGCAAGTGTTTCAGAACGTTGTAGCGCTCGGCCGGGCCGTACTTGTCGAGGTATCCCCGCGCCGTCACCGCGTAGGGGAGCGGAAAGCTGATCTCCACCAGCGACTCATCGCGTCCGGCAGCCACGAGCTCCTCGGCCTGCCGGCACATCGCCAAAAACTCCTCGGCGCGCGGGCTGGCGGCAAAGTACGAGTACGACAAGCGCGGCGGCGACAGGACGATCAACCGCGTTACACTTCGCGGCCGACCAGACGCCGTATCGTCACTTCCAGAACCTGCTTGGGCCAGTGCGTAGATCGACTTCACCGCCCCCAGGCTGTGACCCAGTAGTGCTACGCTCCGATAGCCGCGTGCTTGGGCCAGATCGAGCCAGGCCGCCAGATCGTGTCGGCAATCGTCGACGACTTCGTAAGCGGCGCCTTGCCGGATACCTCCCGTGCGCGTGACAGCCGTGCTGATGCCGTCGTGACCGCGAGTGTTGACGCGTAGCGTGGCAGCGCCGAGCTTTCGCAGACACTCGGCCAACAATTCCATCATCGTCGAGGCATAGAAATTGCCGCCGGTTCCGTGGACCATGACCACCGCGTCAATTCCCAACGGCAGCGCTGAACCGGCTACTTCTTCGTCAGCGGCCTGCAGCATGCCATCGAGGCGCACGCCATCGTCGGTGGTCACCTGGACGAGCTCGACGAACATGGATCGAGACCCTTCGCGCGGCGCGTCCGCCGGCGGCGGCGTTACTTATTTGCCGCGCCGACTGGCTCTTCAATCGCGATCAGCTTGCTTTGCGTGGCAAGGTACAGCGTGCGGCCGGCGGCGATCGGCGTGCCATAGATCGACTCGTCGAACTGATTCTCGGCCACGAGCTCGAGCTTGCGCCCCGCTTTGACGACTGTCAGCTTGCCGTCGCCATCTCCCAAGTAGACGCGCCCCGCGGCGGCCAGTGTCGAGCCCCACACCTCGGCCAGCGTATCTTGTTGCCAGAGTTCCTTGCCAGTCGCGGCATCCAGCGCATGCAAGAAGCCAGCTAGTTCGGCAGCGTAGACGATGCCGTCGTGCACGGCGACCGACGAGATCGAACGCCCGAACTGCTTGCCGCCAATCCGCCAGCGCCCATGCGTGGCGGTGACATCGCCCGAGCCGCTCGTCTCGACCGCCACGAGTTGCCCTGCGCCACTGCCGTGCTGCGGGTCGACGCCCGTCGCCACATAGACGACTCCGTCGACGGCAACCGGCGTGCTCAAGATGTAATTGCGGTCACCGCGCCCTCCCGGCTTCCACACGCTGCCAGGCGGATTGCAATCGAACTTCCACACCAGAGCGCCGGTCGCGGGATCAAGCGCGTAGAGCCAGCCGTCCCCCCCTGGAAAGCAAACCTGCGCGGCGCGATCCTTCGTGGCTGGCACCCAGCAGGGGCTTCCCCACTGCCCCTCGAGAATCGACGTCAGATGAACCTTGTGCTGTGAGCCCGATACAGAACCTACCTGCCAGAGGAGCTTGCCGGTCGCCGCGTCGAGTGCCAGAAAGCTGGGGGCTGTGGGCGATTTCAACTCGTTGGAGTCGGGGTCGATGCCGTTCGATGTGACGACAAAAACTCGGCCCTCGACAACCAATGGATTCGACGCCGCCAGATAGCGGGGGATCACCCCCAGTTGGCCCAGCATATCGAAACGCCAGACGATGTCGGCGTCGTGCGCGCCCGTGCGCGATTCGTCGGTCGCGGGGCCATCGTTCTCGCCGTCGGCAAAGCCCTCGACGTCGGCCGCGACAACCTGCCCGCGATTCGTGACGTAGTACACGCGGCCATTGGCAACCGCGGGGCTGGAGCCAATGCCGATGAGCTGCCAGTCTTGCGAGTCTCCCGCAGCCAGCTTGTCGTAAACATCCTGCCAGAGGAACTGGCCATCGGTGGCGCGAAAGCACATCACGACGCCGCGATCGCCCGTGATGGCGCTGTCGCGAGGATGCTCGTTGTTCGTGCCCACGAATAGCCGGCCGTCGGCCAGCACGGGATTGCCGTACGTGGCGCCTCCGAGCTCCGCGATCCATTTGATATTCTTGCCCACGTCGACGTCCCAGGTCTCGGGAGGCGTGGCATCCGCCGCGACCAGATTTCGAGCCGGCGTGCGGCCCCACATTGGCCAATCGCGGTCGATATTCGTCTGTGACGCGCCTGGCTCGGCGGCGCCTAGCCGCGTTACCACGACAAGCGTGAGCGCACAGGCGGCCGCGAACATCAGGCGCCGTTGAGTTGCTGGCATGATCGCCGCGTCTCCTCTGCCGAGGCGCGCCTCAATTCATTCCGCAGGAGAAGAGGGGCGTGGCGACCGCGATGTCGATCCGTCCTTCGGCAATTCGACGAGTACCGCGTCGGCCGCGCGAAGCGATCCGCTGAAGTGGTGTCGGCCGGGCGGCGCCGTGACTTCCGCGGACGAATCGGCGGCGACCTGCCGGATTTCAGCCGCCAGCGGAGACGTGGTGGTGGGGATTGCCGCGGCCTGCGGGGCTGGCGTGGCCCCGATGCACCACAGGTGGTCCTCCGTACGCACAAACAGCTCGCCGTTGGCGATGGCAGGAGTCGCGAGCATGCGCTCGTCGAGCTCGTTCTCGGCCAGCAACTTGAACTCGTCGGCGGCGACGACGACAAACATCGTCCCCCGCTCGTTCGCCGCGTAGATATGGCCGTCGCCTGCCACCAGACTCGAAGTGAACGCGCCGCGCAGACGCTGTTGCCAAATGCGGGTACCATCCCCCGCGTTGTGGCAGGCCAACACGCCGCCGTCGGTGATCACGTACATCCGATTACGATAGACGACACCGGTCGGCACATACGGACCGCCACGCTTCGTCTTCCACACGACGTGCGACGCGGTGACGTCGCCGGCGCCACCCGGCCGAATCGCCAGCATCGGGCCATTGCGGCCACTCATGCTGTAGACGAGCCCCCCGGCCACGAGTGCCGTCGGGCAAACGATGTCAGTCGTGCCCCGCACGCGCCACAGCTCGCTACCGCTGCGCGGATCGTAGGCAATCACGTACCCGGGCGAACCGTCGGCGGTGCCCGTGCCATTGACGATAAGCTCCGTCCGTGCCGCGGCCCCTCCCACCGGCGGCACTTCAATCAGTACGGGAGTCGTCCAACAGCCCGTGCTTTCGCGCGCTGTCGTCCAAACCGGCTCACCCGTCTGTTGGCGAAAGGCCCGCAACGAGGAGTTGGCCTGGGAGTCGGCCAACTGAATCACGAGATCCTCGTAGAGCACCGGGCTCGAAGCGGTCCCCCAGCCGTGCTCGAGCGGCCCCAACGATCGCTGCCAGACTTGACGACCGGATGAGTCGAATGCGAACAAGCCGCTAGCGCCGAAGAAGGCAAAGATCAATTGCCCGTTGGTTGCCACACTGGCCGAGGCATGCCCGTTCTTGTCGTGCGTGGCGCCGGCCGCAGCGGCAGCGTCGGTTTGCCAGATGATCTTGCCGCTGTTGCGATCAAACGCCAAGAGCGTCAGTCGCGACGGAGCCGAGCCCAAAGCGGACGTGAGATAAATGCGATCGCCCCAGACGACTGGCGACGAGTTCCCCGCGCCGGGCACTTCGACTTTCCAGCGCACCCCGGCTTGCGGACCAAAGGTGACGGGGAGCCCCTTGTCGGTCGCAATGCCGGCGCTGTGCGAGCCGCGCCAGCCGGACCACTGTCCACCGTCGGAACGAGCTTCCGCGTCGTCGCTGTCGACCGCCGGCAGGGAAACGGCCTGGGGCGATTTGTTGAGCGCCGCGTCGCAACCGCCGGCCAGCACAACGCACAGCGTGGCCGCAAGCGCGCGACGACAACGATCGTGCCAAGCGACCACCGGAAGGGTGCGGTCGAGCGACATGGGTTAACGTAGTTGGTAGGACAGGTGGCGGGTTGTAACGGCAGCGGGATTCAGCGAGACAACGAGTCGACGAGACCGAAGTCGCGTCGAGTCGGCGAAGCTATCCGAATTCCGAGCACTGTCAGGCGGGCTACGCGAACCGGATCAGTATCTGGCGACGCGGGGATCAGCGAAGGTCGAAATCAGATCGAAACAATCCGGTCAGGGTACTTGTGGCGGGGACGCAGGCGTGGCGCTGCCAAGCTGCGACAGGACTTGCAAAACTCCATTTAGGTGCGCGAGGCGCGGTCCGAAACGGTCGACAAACTCGTTGAGCATGAATTCGCCGTCGAGCAACTGCTCTGGGTCGCGATTGACTTCTTCGGTCAACCGCGACAAGAACTCGGTTTGCACGCGGCTGAGCGCTTCAGCGGCGCCGCGGCAGCTACGCGCCAGCCGCGGGTTGGCTTGCTTCCACTGCCGCAATTCGCTGGTGCGCTGACGCTGATTCGAACTGATCGCCGAGAGCAATTCTTCCAACAGTTCGTTCTGGCGGTCTTGCGCGGTCAGAATCTGTCGCAGCAGGCCGGTGACGTCATCCCCCATGGTGCTCACCGCCGCCGGATCCGACGCCGGCGAGATCTCGACCTGAGTGAACAAGCTGGCTGTGCTGTGACGGTCCTGGCTCATAGATCGGCTCGCTTCCAGTCGCGTGGGTTGATTTGAGTATAAACGGCGCGCGTGCGCTGCGTCGAGTGGCAGAAAACGGATCCTGTAAGCAAGCACGTGGCGCTTCAGCACGGGCTTGGACGGCCCCCCATTCAAAGCCAACCGCAGCCAGAGTTTCGCACGAGCTCTCGGCAGAGGACAAGCAATCGGTCAGCTAGGCAGGCGCGAGGCTACCAACGGCCATCGGACGCCGCCTCCAAGGGACTTCGAACGCGATTTCAGGCGTTCGCTCGCGGCCCGGCGCAACGACTTATGAAATGAAATGTCTCGGACCGTCGCAAGAGAGCAACTGACGGAATGTCACAAGTGGTCCGACTACCACACCACTTGGCCGCCAATCGACGGGCCTTGCAAGAACCGGAATCCGCCCGTGTTCATCGTGTTCGGGCCGCCGATTCTGAAGTTCAACTGTTCCGGCGCGACGGCAATATTGGCAATCCACATCCAGTCGTAGGCCGCGCGCAAACTGATGTGTTTCGTGACGTGCCAGGAAGCCATCAGGCCGAATTCCCCGACGAACGAGAACACGCCGCGGTCCTTGATGAAGTTCCGCGCTGGGCTGACCGAACCAAACGCATCGGGCGTGGCTGTGATATCGGTATACAGCCGCGACGCGTTGCCGAAGAGTCCGAACTTGCCCCGGCCGCCCCAATTGAAGCGTGCGTGCTCCTCGACCCAATCGCCGCCAATCTGGAAGCCGAAGAGATGATTCCGCGTGCGAACGTTGTAGTTGCCTCGCGCGACGTTCAGGATCGTTTGGTTCGGCTCAATCGTTTCAGTCACGGACAGCGTTCGAAGATTGTACCGCTCGTCAATCTCGATATAGCGCAAACCCATCAAGAACGAAGGTATGCCTTGCGGCGTGATCTCGCGCACCCACGTGCCATCGACCGAGGCCACCAGCCGATCCTGTTCGAGGCTGCGCCGAATGCGGTAGTTGAATTCCAGGTTCTGGAAAGTCGACGAGTAGTCTTGCCGCATTTCGAACAGCCGCCCGAACCCAGCGGTGTTCGTGGGAAAGGGCGTGAACAAGTTACCTGAAACAACAATCGCGTTTTGCGATATCGGGGTGGCAATGATGGCGGGCGTTTGGATGGTCTGCGACGCGCCCCAGTCGTACCAGCCAAGGTACGTGGCTTCGATCGAGTGATAGCGATCCAGAAAATCCTGGAACAGCACCCGCCCGACTGTCACGCGCGTCCCGGGCTCGAACAAGAAGTTCAGCGACCGCGCGTTGCCGCGCTCGACCGTGCCAGTAATTGGGATGTTATTGATGACGATCGTGGCAAAGGTCTGCGCAATCCGCCGCCTGTGGCTCGCGTTCCGCTGCAGCCAGACCGCGTCCGCTTCGACATACCACGTCGGTGGACACACCGGCGGCGGGCAGACGCAACCGATGTTACCGCAATTCGGGCAGCGCTCTTGATAGGGAGAAAAATCTTCTCCCTCGAACATCTCCGGCGCAGCGCCGGCAGCTTGCGGCGTAACGACTTCCTCAGGAGCCGCTTCGTCGTCGGGAACTGCCTCAGTTGGGGCATCCGGCGTCTCGGTCGCTTCGGGCTCGCCAGCGACCTCGGACGGCTCCATACCTTCAGGCTGAACGCTCCCCGGAGGCTGGTCTGCCGGCGGCATCGCCTCGTCCGCCAGTGCGGTGGTGTCTTCAGGCACGGCTGGGGCGGTCGGCGCCAGCGGCTGGCCGCGGCGCACCGCTGCCCGCTTCATACGCGGCGGGTCGGCCAGACCGACCGAAGCGTCGCCGGCCGCGATGGCCATCGCCGCGATCGTGATCAAAATTGCCGCTTTGCAATTCAAGCGTCGAGCCCTTTGACCGCTAGCGCAGTCCCCTATCACGAGACTCACGACGCATAGATCGGCCAAATGGCACCCGCACAACAGGAATAACCGGCAAATATTCGCGGATCAGAATAGTTTGCGCAATTTTCCCGTCTTCACAGCAGCCGACAAATGCCGGCGGCGGCCGGTTCACTCCCCCACGACGGCTGTCGGGCGCTACCCCCTCGCGCCTCTTTCCCTTAACATCTGTGAAGCCCACATTTTGACCCGCCTGCCGCGGAGAACCCGATACGATGACGCCGCTCGAAGCCCTGATCGCCTGTGGCACCAAGCTCTGGCTCGACTCGATCGACCCCGACCTGGTTGCCAGCAACCGCGCCTGGGGGGCAACCGGGGCGACTTCCAACCCCATCATCATCGCCAACCTGATCCAAACCGGCCGCTTCGACCGCGACCTCGACCGCCTGATTCAGGCAGGCCAAAGCGACGAGCAGATCGCCTGGTCGGTGACCGATCAACTGGTGCGTGGGGCCCAGCAGGTGTTTCACCCCGTGTGGCAGGCGACTGGCGGCAACGACGGCTACGTGAGCTTCGAACTCGATCCGCTCCTGGAAGACCCACAGCGAAACCTGCCACACGCATCGCGCGTGTCGGCCTATGCCGAGCTTGGCAAGCGTTGGTCGGCCGGCCACGACAATCGCATGATCAAAGTGCCCGCGACGCCGGCTGGGCTTGATGCCCTCGAATCGCTGGCCGCCGCCGGCGTGACGATCAACGTGACGCTCCTGTTCACCCTGCGGCAATACCGCGCGGCCCGCGATGCCATCTGGCGCGGCGCCCAGCGGCGCAAGTCGCTCGACGGCTTCAAAAGCGTCTACAGCATCTTTGTCTCTCGCCTTGACGTCTACACACTCAAGGCCGTCCCGCAATTGAGCCCGGCCGCTCAAGGTCAAGTCGGCATTGTGGGCGCGAAGCGCGCCTGGGCCGAAAATCAGCAGTTTTGGGCCGACAAGCAGTTGCCGCTAGCGCAAGAAATCGTCTTCGCCAGCACCGGCACCAAGCGCCCCGAGGACGCTCCTTGGAAATACATCGAAGCGTTCGCCGGCAGTGACATCGAAACCAATCCGCCGGAGACCAACGACGCCTACGCCAAGAGCGGCCGCACGCCGACGCGACAGGTCGACAAGTTGCCCCCTGCCGACGTGCTGGCCGAAATCGACCGCGACGTCGATATGACCAGGCTCGAAGAAGTTCTGATGAGCGAGGGGATCAAGAAGTTCGCCGATCCGCAGAAAGACTTGCTGAAGTTGATCGCTAGCAAGCGGCAGGCGCTGGCGGTCGCGAAATAACGGATCGCGGCTAGCGCCGTTGCTGCGCGTGGCGGGCTGACGCCCAACTCCCCATCGCGCGGCCGCCAGCATGTGATATGCTGTGTCCATCAAGCAACTTGCCACCGCTCCGCGGCTGCGCGGCGGGGGCGTACTCTCACTCACGGCACATTGAACCACCTCGACGGAAAGGTCTACATGGGTAAAGGCAACCACAGTCAGAAGAACGACAAGAAGAACAAGAAGCCGAAGAAGGGTGCCAAGAAACCCGAGGCCAAGACCTCAAGATAGCCCCGCGGGGCGTGGTCGCGCGCACGGCGGCCATTGGTTGGGCGAGCATCGAGACCGCGCTCTGCCAGGTGATATCGTACGGCCGCGGAACCTGGCCCGGGGGTTGGCTTGGCCATGAATCGGCGCCTCCGCATCACCGACGTGCAACCACTGCTGGCGTTTTTGCTGGCCGAGTTGGGGCTGAAGCGTTCGGCAATCAAGCAACTGCTCAAGTTCGGCGCGGTGTGGGTAAACGGCCGCCCAGTTCGGCAATTCGACCATCCGCTGGTGTCGGGGGACGAAGTGACCGTTGGCACGCTGCAAACGGCCGCGGTCGCTGGCCGGCTCGAGCGGGCCCGCATTCAATTGGTCTACGAAGACAGTGCGCTCGTCGCCGTCGACAAGCCGGCCGGTTTGTTGACGGTGGCGACCGGCCACGAGAGCACCGACACGCTCTACGTTCGCCTGAATGAGTACTTGAGCGGCCGCAATGCCGGCCACCGCGCGCACGTCGTGCATCGCATCGACCGAGAGACCTCGGGCCTGGTGCTGTTCGCCAAGAACGAGTCCGTTAAGCGATTGCTGCAAGCCGGTTGGGCGAAGGTAGAAAAACGGTACTACGCTGTGGTCATCGGGCACCCCGGCGCCGAGCAAGGCACCATCAGCAACTACCTGACCGAAGACCGCCAATCGCTCCAAGTGCTGGCCAGCGACCAGCCGCTGCCGCACTCACGGCTGGCGGTCAGCCATTTTCGACTGCTGAAGACCTTCGGCATGCTCTCGCTGATCGAAGTCCGCTTGGAGACGGGCCGCAAGCACCAGGTCCGCGTGCACCTGGCCGGCATCGGCTGTCCGGTCGTTGGCGACCGGCGCTACGGCAACCGATCTGTGGCCGGCCGCCGGTTGGCGCTGCACGCCGGCGAACTGCGATTGGCGCACCCGTTGACGGGCGAGCAGTTGAACTTTCGATCGCGATTGCCGAATTCGCTGCGCAGATTGATGTCGTGATCGAGCGGGCGCGATGCTAAACCACGGCGCCTTGGGACGGCTTTGTCGTCCGCGGGAGAGAGCGGTGACGTACGAACGCTGGCTAGCCGGCCGGTTAATACTCATCGGCAACGGGTCGCTGTTTGTACTGCTCGGACCCGTCGCGGTGTTGATTGGGATTGAGAAGGGCTCATTGCTTTCAGCAGTGCCCTTAGCCGCCTTGTGTATCGGAAGCGGTGGCCTAGCGCTCTGGTGGGGAATCCGAACTTTGCGCCGCGGTTACCGAGGCGATAAGTCGAAATCGGCGTTCCCAAAAAAGTGGGATTCAAATTAGGACACCACCCGGAAGCCGCCCGCTAGACGCTCGACGCCTCGAACCCATATAATCCCCCTTTGCCACGCCCGTCCTGTCGACGGGCATTTTTGTTTTGTAGGCCGGTGGCCAGCGTGGACCCCGATTCCGCAGAGCCCCGATCCCACAAAGCGCACTGGGGCGACTTGACGAATGACCAGCGTTCTTGACACCGACGTCGCGACAACCGCGCCTTTGACGAGCGAAAAAGTGCTCGTCCTCGACTTCGGCTCGCAGTACGCCCAGCTCATCGCCCGCCGCGTCCGCGAAGCCCACGTTTATTGCGAAATCGTCCGGCACGACCTCTCGGCCGATCGCATCCGCCAGATTGCTCCGCAGGGACTGATCCTCTCGGGCGGACCGGCTAGCGTCTACGAACAAGGCGCCCCGCACTGCGACCCAGCCATCTTCAAGCTCGGCATCCCGGTGCTGGGCATCTGCTACGGCATGCAGTTGGCCTGCGAAGCCCTCGGCGGAAAGGTGCAAAACGCGCCGGCTCGCGAATTCGGCCGCGCGCGCTGCGAAATCGTCGAGCCCGACGGCCTGTTCGCCGGCCTGCCGCACGAGATCGACGTCTGGATGAGCCACGGCGATCAGGTGACGCGCGTCTCCGCAGAGTTCGAGCCGTTGGCCCGCACTGCCACTTGCCCCATCACCGCGGTGCGACATCGCGCGTTGCCGGTGTACGGCCTGCAGTTTCATCCGGAGGTGACGCACACGGCCTACGGCGCGCAAGTGCTGGCGAACTTCTTGACGTCGGTCTGCAAGCTGAGCGGTTCGTGGCGGCTCGAAGATTTCGCCACCGCCACGATCGACCGCATCCGTCAATGCGTCGCCAACGGGCGGGTGATCTGCGGTTTAAGCGGCGGGGTCGATAGCTCCGTGGTCGCCGCGCTTTTGTACCAGGCAATTGGCGAGCGGCTCTCCTGCATCCTGGTCGACAATGGCCTGCTGCGCAAGAACGAAGAAGCCGCGGTGATCCGCGAGTTCACCACGCACTTCAAAACCGACCTGCACGTCGTCAAGGCCGAGGACAAGTTCCTGGCAGCCCTGGCCGGCGTCGTCGAACCGCAGGAAAAGCGCCGCCGCATCGGCCACGCCTTCATCGAGTGCTTTACCGACGAAGCTACCCACATCTCAGGCGCCCGCTTTCTCGCGCAAGGCACGCTCTACCCCGACGTGATCGAGAGCGGCGCTTCGGCCGACGGCCCCGCCGCCACGATCAAGCTGCACCACAACGTCGGCGGACTGCCCGAGAACCTCGAGTTCGAGCTGATCGAACCGCTGCGCGATTTGTTCAAGGACGAAGTCCGCCGGCTCGGCGAGCAACTGGGCCTGCCGCCGGAGATCGTCTGGCGTCATCCCTTCCCCGGCCCTGGGCTGGCCGTGCGCTGCCTGGGCGAGGTCACCCGCGAGCGGCTCGATCGCCTCCGTGACGCCGACGCCATCCTGATCGACGAAATCCGCCAGGCCGGGCTCTATCGCGAAGTGTCGCAGGCCTTTGCCGTGCTCTTGCCGGTGCAGTCGGTCGGCGTGATGGGCGACGCCCGCACCTACGAAGACGCGATCGCGATCCGCTCGGTGAACACCGACGATTTCATGACGGCCGACTGGAGCCATTTGCCGTACGACTTGCTCGCCCGCGTCTCGACCCGCGTCATCAACGAAGTGCGCGGCGTAAACCGGGTGGTGTACGACATCAGCTCGAAGCCCCCGGCCACGATCGAGTGGGAGTAAGGCCGATCGCAGCGGCGTGTTCGCCGCGACCGATCTTTGGCCGCGAACTTCAGCGCGGCCATCGAGCGGCGTGACCCCCGACGCCGGCTCGGTCATGGAGATTAGGTTGCCGACCTGGTCGTAGGTCTACCATCACCCCCCCCAGAATAAAGTTGCCCGGGAATTTGCGTCCGGGTGCGTCCGGGTGTGTTGTTATTGGACCGTAAATCAAATAGAGGGCACAGCTTGGGGCGGGTGTAACACCGGGCAGTTTGCGTCCGGGTGATCGTCCGGTTTGCGTCCGGGCAGGCGATTTGCGTCCGGGTGGGGGTGGGCCCGTGGTGAGCATCCCGCTTGGTCGGCGGCTTGCGCCACCGCTACGCGCGCCTCGCGGCCGAGCGCTGGCGACAGGTTCTTGCAGTGATCAACTCACTTGTTCGATCATCCTCCGCGCTACGCTAGAAACTGGGCGCTGTGCGGCGAGTTTGACGGCTCAGTCGCCCGACGCCCGCAGGCATCGCAGCCGTCTCTCGCCATCAGCGCCGCTCGCAACGGCCTTCTCCATCCTCGTCAACTTCCCCGGATCGAGTATTTGACACGGACAACAGGCTTTTTCCCGTTGCGAAGTCCGCTTCGGCCAATGCGTAACCGTTCACACCCTGGGGAGGAGTGAGGGCGTTTTTTGGCCGGTGAAGTGGGCTTCGAGGGCGGCGGTGAGG
>JAIESQ010000097.1 GCA_019745975.1 Pirellulales bacterium | reverse complement strand
AAAAATCATCCAACTGACCGAAAGCCTCTTAGCTCTGGCTGCTTGATACAGCAACGGTTCTCAGAAAGTGCAGTTTCTGGACAACGGTCACCTTTTGCTGCTCAATCAGGACGCCCAGGAGAACAATCTGGCGCTTGGCGCCTTCAACGAGCACCTGATCGGCAGTGCGTTTGACGATGTGCTCACCGGCGACGCGGGGAACGACATTCTGGAAGGCGGCGGCGGCAACGACTCGCTCAGCGGCGGCGCGGGTCGCGACATCCTTATCGGTGGCGAGGGGGCCGACACCCTGCACGGCGACGCGGGCGAGGATCTGCTCATCGCCGGCGACGTTGATTTCGGTGCTAATCGCGCCGCGGCCTTGCGAGCCATTCAGGCGGAATGGATGACCACTTTGCGGTCGTACGCCGCCCGTATCGCCAATCTGCTCGATCCGCAGAATACGGGTGGCCTGAACGGCACGCATCATCTCGAACCGGGGAGCAGCGCGCTCGACGATGAGGCTATCGATCACCTGTTCGGCGACGACGGCCTGGATTGGTTCCTGTATGCGGAGTCGGCGACCACGCCTGAAGACGTTGTCGAGGATGCCGAGGAGATTGAGGAAGTCGACGAAGTACTGACGGACCTGGCGGTCTAGGCTGGTTGCAAGTTCTCGCCACCCGGACGCAAATTGCGCGGTGTTACACTTGCCCCAAGTTGTGCTGTCCAATCGAGTTCGGGTCCAATGCCAAAATACCCGGACGCAAACCGGACGATCACCCGGACGCAAATCGTCCGCTGTTACACGCGCCCCAAGCTGTGACCTCTATTCGATTTACGGTCCGACATGAAGACACCCGGACGCACCCGGACGCAAATTCCCGGGCAATTTAATTCTGGGGGGGGCAGCAATTCGTTCCACCATCCACATGCGGCAGCCGCTCGCCGGATTGCCGTTGACGCTCCGGCCGTCGACGCTAGAATCCCGCCTCGCCTCAGGAAGGCCCGGAGGCGCTCTCGTCTGCATCCTTTCCGTGTGCTCGGGCCGCAAGCAGGTTGGTCGGCTGCCGGCAGGGCAGCGTTTTCCGGCAATCTTCCGCGAATTGGGTGGTCCCGGCCGCCCGTAACTTCCGAATAACCACTACAAGGCTCTCACCGCGCAGGCCGAGAGGATTCGGCGCGTGCGGTACAGGCCATCAGGTCAACGAGCCAAACACCGCCAGACAACAGGTCCTCAAGGAAGAGGATGCTGCCGCGATTCAGCAGGCGTTCGCGGCGGCTCGCTTCCTCGACCGTAATGAACCCCAATCGGGAGCGTGCGATGCGAGTCGTTCGAGCACGGAATCTAATCCTCGGGCTGTCGCTGTTGCTGACTACCGGCTGCACGAGTGGCGGCTTCAGCACTGCCTCGATGCCAAGCTGGTGGCCCTGGGGTAAGAAGACTCCTGCCTCGCCCGAGACCGGCTTGGCCGACAACGGCTATCCGCAATCGCCCGCGCAACAAGCCCAGCAGGGGCAGGTAAGCCCGAGCTACGGCCCGCCGTCGTACGGGTATCCGCAGACTGATCCGGCGCTGGCGTACGGCAACCCGACCTATGGCAATCCGACGTACGGCAACACCGCTGCCAGCTACACCGGCGCACCCTCGGCGCCGGCCGGACAGTACGCCGCAGCGCCAGGCTATAGCGGCACCGGTCTCTATGATCCGAATGCAGCCGCGGCGTACGCGCAACAGGGTTACGGCGCGGCGCCAGGGGCGCAGCCGTATCCGGCGGCTGATCCGTCGGCGAACGTAGCGCTGCAGAACCAGTATTACAATCCCGACTACGCTCGCACAGCGCAGCCCGCGACGACCGATCCCGCGGCCGCGGCGTATGGATATCCGGCGGCTGGCGCGCCAGCCTACGGCGCCGCCAATGGCTACTCCGATCCGAACTATGCGTCGGCGCAGCCGACGGCTGCCTACCCTGCTAGCGCGTATCCGTCGACAGGCGCGCCGGCCGATCCGAGCGCTGCCGCCGCATCGCCGTATGGCGGCGCCGCGGCTTACACCGCCGACACGCGCACCGGCATGCCCGCCGCGACTCAAGGAGCACCCGAGGTTCCAGCTCAGGGTGCCTACCCTGCGTATGCACCCGAAGCGACGACCATCAACGGCTCGGCTTGGAGCAACACCACTGTCCCCGGTGCCCAACCAACTGATCCCACGATGACGCCAGCACCTGGCCACACTGGTTACACTCCGGGCAGTAACGGCTATCAGCCGTCGGGCGTGCCAGCCTATCAGTCGCCGGCGCCGATGTATCAAAGTAATCCAAACGCGGGCGCGCCCGCCTCAGGTGCGTCGAGCGGCACGCGCAGCGCGACGCCGTATCGCCCCGGCAGCACAGGCGACTATCGCTCGTCGGGGGCGGCGACGTTCCGTGCCGCAACTCCTGCGGGCGAATACGTGCCGTCGGCGGGAGTGGCGCCGGCCAGCTATGAAGCCGCCAGCGCTCCCGAAGCGCCCGCGACGCCTTAAGCGCGCTGATCGCTTAGGCGTTCACGTCCCACTCCGAAGCTTGTAACCGATGCAGGAGGCCGACCAGCGCCTCCTGCTCGCGTTTCAGCTCGTCGTGATAGTGCTGTGCTTCGGTGCGTCGCAACTCGCCAGGCAGTTCGCTGAGCCGCGATTGGACGAGTCCGATCACCAGGTCGCGATCTGCGACTTCCAGATTGACGAACATGGCACACCGTCCTTCTGCCCCATTGTCGGGGAGGCCAGCGGCCGGGCGACCGCTGGCATGAAACCATCGATCCCCTCTCTGTCAGTATTCTATCGCGCAATCGCGAGAACTCGACGCGCTTTTCCGCGCGATTCGTGGCCAGCGCGTGCGGCGGCTCTAGCCGGCGGCCTCAACCGCCTGGCCGTCGATCTCCATGTCCGTGCGCGGCGCGACGACCGCGCCGGTGTCCACCGTCTGCCACGCAGCGGCGCCGCGGTTGAACCATGAGGCCACCACCAGAAACGCGAACGTCACCGGCACCAGCACCGCGGCCAACATGCCAAAGAACTGCGTCGGCCCCATCTGGCCGTATAAAGGCGTGATCTTGGCGTTGAGCAGGTTGGCGATTCCAACCGGCATCAGCCAGCAGGCCGACACGAAGCTCTTCATCGTCTTGGGGGCGACCGAAAACGACAGCTCGAGTCCCACGACCGAGATGCAAATCTCGGCCACGGTAATCAGCAAATAGGCGACGATCTGCCAGGCGACGCTCACGCGCCCTTCACCGGCCCGGTACGCTGCCAGGCTCATCAGCGCCATGCACGACGCCGTGAGCGCAAAGCCGATCGCCATCTTGCTCGTTGGTTTCAGATGAACGCCCAGCTTCGGCAGCACGCGCCACACGATCGCCATTACCGGCAACAGCGTGATGATGAACCACGGATTGAGCGATTGAATCTGATCGGGAGCGAGCGTTTTGCTAAAACTGCCCAGCCGGACTTCGAGGTCCAAGTGGTCTTTGGCGAACAGGGTCCAGGTGCTGGCGTGCTGATCGAAGATCATCCAGAACGCCGTGACGATCAGCAACACGCCGCTCAAGCGATAGAGCACGTCGAGCTGCAACCGCCATTCGGGAGCGACCTTGGTCAATGCTAACGCCGAACGTCGCGCGCCCTCGGCGTTGCCGTTGACAAGCGAAAAGATCAGTTGCAGCATCGACCACAGCGACTTAAACAGCGCAAAGCTGACTCGCGGCCGAATCGTCTCGACGGCATAAAACCGCTTGCCGATCGTGAAGAAGAAGAAGGCCACGACCATCAGCGCGGCTGGCACCAGGAAGGCAATCTGATAGCCGTACGCATCGCGCACGCTCGGCAGCAGTGTCGTCGAGATGGCCGAGCCGATATTGATCGCCGCGTAGAATATCGAAAACGCATCGCTGCGCAGTTGCTCCCGGCCCGGCCGCCGCTGATCGTAGGTCATTCCCATCAAGGTCGAGATGTTGGGCTTGATCACGCCGGTCCCCATCGCCAGCAAGCCCAAGGCGATGAACAGGCACGTGCGGTTCTCGATCCCCAGCACAAAGTGGCCAAGAATATAAGGGAGCGAGAAGCCAACGATCGTCCAATATTTGCCGAGATAGTTGTCGGCGATCCAGCCCCCCAACAGCGGCAGGAAATAGCACGACGCCATGAAGTAGTGCATGATCTCGCTGGCTTCCCCGTCGACTTCGGAGAAGCCCAGCTTGTTGATCATGTACAACAGCAGAATCGCCCGCATCCCGTAGTACGAGCAGCGCTCCGCCAGTTCACCCCAAAAGATGAACCAGAAGCCGATCGGGTGACCCGACACGTAGCGAAACACTGCGGCGAACGGATTCAAGCGAGCTACCTCGTGCAGTGGGATAGTTGAGATTTACTGCCAGAGCAACGGCCCGGGATGGATAACGGTCGCCTCGTTGCCGGGTCGCGGATGACGGCGCCGCAAATTGACCCTCGAAGGTCGTCAGTATTGAACAGCCCGCGGGGCACGACAAGTCGACTCCCGACGACCGCTCGCGCTGCAGCGCTATTTGCCCGCCGCATCGGCGCCTGCCGGCCGCACGTAGATCGGATTCGTCAGTATCCAAGTGCGCAACTCGCCCGCCAGATTCTGAAATACTTCGAGCCGATAGTTGCCCGGCTCGCTGATCGCAAACTCGAACTCGCGGGCGCGGTCTTCCTTGATCACTTGCCCATCTTTGACGAGCTTGAAAAAGCCTGGTAGCGGCGCGACCGCCTTGAGTGTCCAGCCGGTCGGATCGACGATCTCGGCTCCCATCAGTTCGCGGCGGCCATCCTTCTCGGCGTAAAAGGCAAAACCCGTTGGATCGGCGATCCAGTCGAACGCCACGTAAGCGCGGCCCGCTTTGAGCGCTTCCCAAACCGCCTCCTGCGTTTGCTCGCGCATGAACAAGTGCGTGCTGACATGGTGAAAGCTGCGCTCGTAGGGATCGAGATCAATTTCCAGCGCCGCGTCGCCTGGCTTCTTGTCCTGCACCAGCGGCTTGAGGAACGCGACCTTCTGCGGATCGAGCTCGACGACCTTTTTGCCCAGCAGGTCTTCGATCAAGAGTTTGCCACTCTCCTGAATGACGCCGCGCACACCTTGATTGTGATGGGCATCGTTCGCCGCCACGCCGGTGAGCCGCGCTTTCTGGCACAGCTCGTCGTAGCGTTTCAAGTAGTCGGCCGGATAATCCTGGATCGCTGCGAACGTCTCCTGCGGATAATCGCGCAACGCGGGAATCAACGACAGCAGCGTGAGCGGCGACACCAGCGACGCCATCAACCGTTTATCTTCCTTGACATCGGCATGCGTGTTGTAGATTTCGCTGCCGGTGAGGCCGTTGATGTCCCAGTCCATCCGCTCTTCGAGATGGCACAAGAAGATGAGCCCGTCGTCGCGGCGCACGAGATCGGCGAAAGCCTGCGGCGTATCGGTCTTCTCGTCCTGAATACTGCGCGTGGGAAAGGCCAGAAAGCCACCCGTCTCGGCGCCGGGCACCAGCAGCACGCCATCCTTGAGACCACGGTGACCGTCGCGAAAGTAGTCGTAGTGCGACGCCGGGTGCTCGGTAAAGCAGATCACCTTGACGCCCACCTTATTGGCCGCCGCCAGGATCTCTTCGATCTGGCCACGGCTGTCGTGCGACCAGTGCGAGTGCGAGTGCAGAATCGCGCGATAGTCGGTGTAGTCGGTGCGCGGCTCGACAGGGCGCAGTTCGGCCTGCAGCGCTTCGACCGCCTCGTGCGTCGCTTTGAGTTTGTCAATCGCCATGCGCGCCAGACCGTCGCCGGCCACCAGCGATTGGGACGACAATACCAAGACCGCCAGCGCGGCGATGACAAGCGAGCGAACGATAATCTCCAAATTCAAACGACGCCCATGCAGCTTGAGACAATGTATTTGCATAATCCGCCTGCGTTCTCTCGAATTGTGTCTTTCGCCGTAACCCTAAGCGAGCTTCATTGCCAGCGGAACAATCGCAACGACACCGCAAAGCTGGCGATGCCCCAAATCAACAACACCGTGACCGGCCCCCACAGCGCGAACAAACTGAGTTCCTCGATCATCACGCCGCGCAGGGCGTTGATCACGGCCGTCAGCGGCAAGGCTTTGATCAACGGCTGCGTCGCCGCGGGAAAGCGGTCCGCCGAAAAGAAGATCCCCGAAACCATCCACATCGGCATCATCACCAGGTTGATCATCCCCGAGGCCGTTTCGACTGTCCGCGCCCGCGAGGCCATTAGCAGGCCGATCGCGGCAAAGGTTCCCGAGCCCAATACAATCAGAAACAGCACCGCCAGCCAGCTTCCCAACACGCGCACGTCGAAGAGCCAGCGCGACACGGCCAATAACAGCAGCACTTCGGTCACGATGAAAAACATCCGGCTGAAAATCATGCCGGCGAGAAAATCAGTGCGGCGCATCGGCGTCGTGAAGAAGCGCTTCAGCAGGTTGCGGACGCGCATGTCGACGATGACAAAGCCCACGCCCCACAAGCCGCTGCTCATCAGGCTGGCGCCGATCAGGCCGGGAATCACAAAATCGATGTAGCGCGAGCCGGGCTCCTCGAAGCGCGCGTCGTTCGTCGCGAGTGGCTCGCGTCGCCCAGCGGCGCGCTGCAAGGCGTCGTCGACGGCCCAGCGTCCGGCGTAGCTCTCCGGCGCGCCCGGATCGTACAAGTATTCGACATTGACGTCGGCCAGTTGGCCGGACAGCGTCGTATCAGTGGCAGTGGTCGACGCTCCGGCGGCCGCCGCATCCGTCGGCCGCGGCACGACGAGCAGCGTGAAGCGCCCCAACCGCAACCCACGGCGCCCTTCGAGGTCGCTGACCAACACGGCGTCGATCTTTGCCGAGCCTGTCGCGGCCCGGCCTTGCTGGTTTGCCAGGCCAGCGGCGATGCGCTGGGCGAGCGCCGGATGAATATCGCTGACGATACCGGCCTTCACCTCGTCGACATTCGGATTGCTAAACGCCACGCCCAGCACGATCGCCATCAGGATCGGAAAGACGTAAACCCAAAAGATGGCGGTCGGGCGCCGGTAGAACTCGCGGACCCGCGTGAGCACGAGTTGCCCAAGCGCGCTATAGCGGCGCTCGTCGTTTCGCCAAGCATTTTTCCCAGCGACAACCGTGGGCGCGTTCCGATCGCTCGCTGGCGGCAATTCGGTCGGCGTGGCCGATTGTGGGCTAACGCTGGTCACCAACGACCTCCTCGGCGGCAGCCGTCAAATGGCGACCGGTTAGCGACACGAAAACATCCTCCAGACTGGCATGCCGTGTCGACAGGCTCGCCAGCCGGCGACCACGATCCGACAATCGTGATAACAAGGCCGGCAAGGCCAGATGCGGCTCGTCGACTGACAGACAGAAGTGATCCGCCTCGCGGCGCAGATTGGCGGCCGTGGCGATGTCGGTCAACTCCTCGCGCACGACTGCGAACATCTCCTCGCCAATGCGCGCTGCGGCGCTCCCGTTTTCGGCGGATGGATCGTGCGCGGCCAGCGAGAACTCGATGACGTGTTCTCCTCCCAAGCCCGCGATCAGTCGCCGCGGCGTATCGCAAGCGATCACCCGGCCGTGATCGACCACCGCCACACGATCACAGAGTCGTTCGGCCTCGTCCATGTAGTGCGTCGTGAGCAGCACCGTGCGCCCCTGTTCTCGAAACCGGCGGATGATCTCCCAAAGCTGCCGCCGCGACTGTGGATCGAGCCCGGTCGTCGGCTCATCGAGAAACAATAACTCGGGGTCGCCGACCAGCGCCGTGGCCACCGCCAGCCGCTGTTTTTGTCCGCCGGAAAGCTTCTCGTTCCAGCTCTCGGCTTTTTCCTCCAGCGAGACAAGTCGCATCACGTCTTCGGGTGACGGACCTGTGCGGTAGAAGCTGCGAAACAGTCGCAGGATCTCCAACACGCTGAGCTTCTCTGGCAGCCGCGTCTCTTGCAGCGAGATGCCGATCCGTTCGCGAATCTCCGCATCTTCCCCCTGACCCCAACGCCGGCCAAGGATTTCGACGACCCCACTAGTGGCGGGCAGCAGCCCTTCACAAATCTCGATCGTCGTGGTTTTGCCGGCGCCGTTGGGGCCCAACAGCCCAAAGCACTCGCCGATCTCAACCTGCAGATTCAAGCCGTTGACGGCGTCGACCGGTACCCGGCCCGGGTAGCGTTTGTACAGCGACTCGCAGCGAATGGCGTAGGTCACGACGGGATAAGCCGGGCGGGAGACGCGCACTGCGGGCAGCCGCGGGGGAGGTATCGCCTGAGTATAGCCTGCCCCCGATACCAACTGCGAGGGGCCGGGCGGAGCGTCAATTGTCCGCTGCGAGCCGCTCCCCTCGACCGTCAGCCGAAACTGGCAGTCGGCCGAAAACCAGCTACCTTAGGAGCGAAGTTACAAACATTCCACCGCTGAGCAGACTAGCGCCACAAGTGGGGGTTCCGCCATGCATCGCTACCTGGTTTCACTCGCCGCGCTCGTAGTCTGTGTGCCGGTCGCCCTGGCCGCCGACGCCGACTACGCCCTGGGCCCAGATTCGCAACGGCAAACCGGCGTGCCCGAAGGCAAGGTCACCAAGCACCACTGGACGAGTAAGGTCTTTCCTGGCACCGAGCGCGACTACTGGGTTTATGTCCCGGCGCAATACAAGGCCGACGCGCCCGCGTGCTTGATGGTCTTTCAAGACGGTGGCTCCTACGTCGACGAGAACGGTCCATTCCGCGTGCCGATCGTCTTCGACAACTTGATCTACAAAGGGCAAATGCCGCCGACGATCGGCGTGTTTATCAACCCCGGCGTGATCCCGCCACAAGGCGACAAGCCGCGCGAGTCGAACCGCAGCTTCGAGTACGACTCGCTCAGCGATCAGTACGCCAGGTTGCTGCTCGAGGAGATCCTGCCCGAGGTGGCGCGCGACTATAAGTTCACCGACGACCCGGCCGGCCGGGCAATCTGCGGTATCAGCTCCGGCGGCATTTGCGCGTGGACTGTCGCCTGGCAGCGCCCCGATGCATTCCGCAAAGTGCTCAGCCACGTCGGCAGCTTTACGAACATTCGCGGCGGCCACGTCTATCCGGCCTTGATCCGCAAGACGCCGCGCAAGCCGATCAAAGTGTTCTTGCAAGGGGGCTCCGGCGACCTGGACAACGAACACGGCAACTGGCCATTGGCCAATCAGGAGATGGCCTCAGCGCTGCACTTCGCTTCGTACGACTACAAGTTCGAGTTCGGCACTGGCGCGCACAGCGGCAAGCACGGCGGCGCGATCCTGCCGGAGTCGCTGCGCTGGCTCTGGAGCGATTTGCCAACGATCGGCCGTTTCGAGCGACTCGACCCGCGTTTCGACGAACTGGTACCCAAGCAAGCCGTGATCGAACGCCTGGCCGATGGCTATGACTGGGCCGAAGGTCCGGCCTGGGATCGCAAACATCGCTTCGTCGTCTTCTCCGACATCCCCCCCAACGTTGTGATGAAATGGGAGCCAGGGCTCGGCAGTTCGGTGTTCTTGAAACCCTCGGGCTACAGCGGCAGCGAACCGCGCGGCGGCGAGCCCGGTTCGAACGGCCTGGCGTTCGACTCGGCCGGCCGGCTCGTGCTCTGCGAGCATGGTGATCGCCGCGTCGCACGGCTGGAAACCGATGGTTCGAAAACAACCCTCGCCGATCGCTACGACGGCAAACGCTTCAACAGCCCGAACGATCTGGTCTTTCACTCCAACGGCGATTTGTATTTCACCGATCCGCCGTACGGACTCGAAGGGCAGAACAACGACCCCAAGAAGGAACTTCCCTTCAACGGGGTGTATCGACTGACAAAAGACGGGCAGCTCACGCTTCTGACCAAAGAGATGAGCTATCCCAACGGCATCGCGCTTTCGCCCGACGAGCGGACGCTCTACGTGGCGAATTCCGACCCCGCCAAGGCAATCTGGATGGCCTTCGAACTCAAAGAGGATGGCGTGCTCGGTGCAGGCCGCGTCTTCGCCGACTTCACCGCACAGGTCGGCAAAGCCAAAGGGCTGCCCGATGGCTTGAAGGTCGACGCCCGCGGCAACCTCTTCGCAACCGGTCCTGGCGGCGTGCTCGTGTTTGCTCCCGATGGCACGCACCTGGGTTCGATCGCCACGGGCGAAGCAACCGCCAACTGCGGTTGGGGCGAAGATGGCAGCACGCTCTATATCACCGCCGATATGTATCTGCTGCGCGTGAAAACGGCCACCAAGGGCAAGGGCTTTTAGGCGAACCCACGCGATTGGAGCTGGCTCTTGTTCAGGAATCGGACGCTTCGCGGCGATTGCGCTCAGGCGTGCGCATCGTTTGCATTCGACGCGTGCCCCACCTATCCTAAAGAGTTCCCCAGCAGCAAGTTCAGTCCATCCCGCTCCGCTTGTTCGGAAAGGTCCGTGATCCCGTGGCGACGACGCAACCCACTCCAGCGACCACCGGCGCCGAGCTTGTTAACGGCGCCGAAATCCTCGTGCAATCGCTGGTCAACCACGGCGTCGACGTAATCTTCGCCTATCCTGGCGGCGCTAGCATGCCGCTACATCAGGCCCTCACCAAGTTTCGCGATCGCATTCGCACGATTTTGCCGAGGCACGAGCAAGGGGGTGGGTTCGCTGCCCAGGGTTACTCCCGCAGCACGGGCAAGCCCGGCGTTTGCATGGCCACCAGTGGGCCGGGCGCAACGAACCTGGTGACGGCCATCGCCGACGCCAAGATGGACTCCATTCCGCTGTTGGCGATCACCGGCCAGGTCGCCACTCCCGTAATTGGCAGCGACGCCTTTCAGGAAACGCCGATCGTCGAAGTCTGCCGGGGGATCACCAAGCACCACTACCTGGTGACCGACGTCGAAGAGCTGCCGCGCGTCATGAAGGAGGCGTTCCACGTCGCCGTCACTGGTCGGCCAGGGCCGGTGCTCGTCGACGTGCCGAAGAACGTGCAGAACGCCCGCACGGTTCCCAACTACGACGTGCCGATGAACCTGCCCGGTTACCGCGTCGAGACGCGCATGGCGCGCCCCGAGCAGATCGCCCAAGTGGCGGCGGCCATCAAGCGCTCGCGTCGCCCGGTGATCTATGCCGGCGGCGGCGTGATCTCGTCGGGCGCGGCGGCCGAGCTGCGCGAGCTTGTCAAGAAAACGGGTATCCCGATCACCAGCACGTTGATGGGTTTGGGCGCCTACCCGGCCGGCGACCCGCTGTTTCTCGACATGCTGGGCATGCACGGCAGTGTGTACGCCAACTGGGCCGTCGATCAGTGCGACTTGCTGATCGCCCTGGGGGTGCGCTTCGACGATCGCGTGACCGGCAAGGTGTCGGAGTTCGCCAAGGGCGCCAAGATCGTGCACATCGACGTCGATCCGTCGGAGATCAACAAGAACAAGGAAGCCCACATCCCGATCGTCAGCGACGTGCGCTTCGCGCTGGCCGAGTTGAACAAGATCGTCGAGGCGCCCGAGGACATTTCGCCCTGGCTGGCACAGCTCGACCAGTGGCGCCGCGACGAGCCGTTCCGCTACGATCGCGAGTTCGACGGCATTCTTCCGCAATACGCCATCGAGACTCTGTCGCGCCTCTGCGCCGAGCGCGACACGATCATCACCGTCGGCGTCGGCCAGCATCAGATGTGGGCTGCCCAGCACTTTCAGTTCAAGCGGCCCCGCACCTGGCTCTCCAGCTCCGGCTTGGGGACGATGGGCTTTGGCCTGCCAGCCGCGCTGGGAGCTCAAGCTGCTCACCCTGGGAGCCTGGTGGTCGACATCGACGGCGACGGCAGTTTTCTCTTGAACATTCAGGAACTGGCCACGGCCTACTGCGAAAAGCTGCCGGTCAAAGTGCTGCTCTTGAACAATCAGCATCTCGGCATGGTCGTGCAATGGGAAGACCGCTTTCACGCCGGCAATCGAGCCCACACGTACCTTGGCCCGATCGACCATCCCGAAGCGATCGGCCAGGGGGACGGCATCGGCCCGCAAGAGCGCTATCCCGATTTTGTGACGATCGCCAAGGGCTTCCGGTGCGGCGCGCGGTTCGTCAAGGAAAAGCACGAGCTCGAAGGCGCCTTGCTGGAAATGATCGAGTCGCCGATCCCCTTCGTGCTCGACGTCGCGGTCCCCTATCAAGAGCACGTGCTGCCGATGATCCCCGGCGGCATGACCGTCAAGGACATGATCAAGTAGCGGCAAACGGGATCGACGCCCGATTTTCCGATTTAGTTGGTTTGGGTGGTGCTAACGCCACGGATGCGATGCGGCCAATTCAACGACTTCTCTTTCCCGAAGCCGCGTCTCAGAGCGCGACTCCAGAACATACGTCCTCGACGTTTGTAAATAACCTGCGATTGCCGGTTCACCGGTGGTTCCGCTATAGCGCCGGTTTTTCCGCCGAGTGGGTCGAAGAAGTCATCGAACAAAAGAAGATGCTGTCGGACGAAGTCCGGCTTCTCGACCCGTTTGCAGGTTCTGGGACATCGCTTCTTGCTGCAGAATCTCGATCGGTCAAAGCAATCGGCGTCGAGTCGCATCCATTCATAGCGCGCGTCGCTCAAGCAAAGCTCGAATGGTGCTCCGACATCGGAGCCTATCGTGCCATTATCGTTGCCGTGCGAAAGCTCGCACGTGAGCTCGTGCCAACCTTGGACCACTATCCGGCATTGATTCAAAAATGCTATGATCGCGAGTCGCTCTCCCAACTCGATGTGCTCCGCCAAGCGTGGCAGCGTCTGGCGGACGAATCACCCGCGTCCAGCCTCGCATGGCTAACGCTCGTGGCAATCCTTCGAGAGACATCGAAAGTCGGCACGGCTCAATGGCAATACGTGCTGCCCAAGAAGCAAAAACGCTTTCCGCGTGAACCCTTCTCCGCGTTTGATCAGCTTTCGCGGCGCATTCAAGCTGACATGATTGTACGCCAGGCGTTGTCGTGCGATCGCGCCGCGCTAGTACAAACCGATGCGCGGACTTGTGAAGGAGTGCCGGACGAGTGGGCGAATCTAGTCGTCACGTCGCCACCCTATCCCAACAATTACGACTATGCGGACGCGACGAGGCTCGAAATGTCGTTCATGGGGGAGATTGCCGGCTGGGGAGACCTACAATCGACGGTCCGCAACTATCTGATTCGCTCGTGCACGCAGCATGTACCGGAGCGATCGTGTTGCCTCGATGAGGTAATCACAAGCTCTGTGCTGCGCCCGATCTCGAACGATCTGTCGGCGGTTTGCGGACAATTGGCAGAAGTGCGAAAAACGAAGGGCGGGAAGAAAACCTATCACCTGATGGTCGCTTGTTACTTCCACGATTTGGCGAGAGTGTGGCAAGCGTTGCGCCGCGTTTGCAATTCCCCGTGCCGCGTGTGTTTTGTCGTTGGCGACTCGGCTCCCTATGGCGTCTACGTGCCGGTGGTACCGTGGCTGACAGGACTCGCCGAAGCCGCGGGTTTTCGAGCGGCGCGCTTCGAGCGAACTCGCGAGCGAAACACCAAGTGGAAGAACCGGAAGCACCGTGTTCCGCTGCAGGAAGGCCGACTTTGGGTCGAGGGTTGACAGGTGGCACAATCGCCGGCGCATCAGTTCGGCCAGATCATAGGCGATGTGCTTGAAGCGGCGATCCTACCGTTGCTTGAAGGTTTTGCAGCGGATCACGGACTCTATCTCGACAAGAAAGGTTCACGCCCCTGTCGACCTGGCCGAAAATGCTCCTGGCGCGATCGTCACGGCAATTCGCACGACCTGGATTTTGTGCTGGAACGGGGTGGAACCTCGGACGCGATCGGCATGCCGGCGGCGTTCATCGAATGCGCCTGGCGCCGCTATACAAAGCACTCGCGCAACAAGGCTCAAGAAATTCAAGGCGCGCTCGAGCCGTTGGCCGACTCGTACCGAAACCTCGCACCTTTTAAGGGGGTTGTGCTCGCGGGAGTATTCACTGCCGGCGCCATCTCACAGCTAGAATCGCTGGGATTCGCCGTGCTTTACGTTCCCTACGAATCAATCGTCGAAGCGTTTGCTGCCGTAGGCATCGACGCTCGCTTTGACGAAACAACGAGCGATCGGTCGTTTGCGCAACGCGTCAGGGCGTTCAAGCGGTTGAACTCGGCTCGACGAACGGAGCTGACGCAGGCGTTGCTCAAGAAGCACTCTCGCGATGTCGCGACGTTTCTCACGTCGCTTGCCAACTCGGTATCGCGCCAAATCGAGCGTGTTATCGTGCTTGCTCTGCATGGACGCTCAGCGGAGGCATACACGATTGACGACGCGATTCGGCTCGTCACCGCGTACTCCGGCGACGGTCGCCAGATGCCGATCGAACGATTCGAAATCGAAATCCGCTTCAACAACGGCGATTCCGTACGCGGAAGCTTTTCGGATAAGTCGGCCGCGATCGAATTCCTCAAATCGTATCAGCCCGTATTGCCAATCGAGCCGTAGGATTTGTTGCATCTAGTGCCGACGCCACTCAATCACGGTTTCAAGGCCGAACGACTCCCGCGCAACGTGCGCGTGTTGGGCCTGGCCAGCCTGATCAACGACGTCGCCAGCGAGATGGTCTATCCGCTGTTGCCGCGCTTCTTCGCCGAAGTGCTCGGCGGCAACGCCCGCCTGCTCGGCCTCATGGAAGGGCTCGCCGAGACCGCGGCCAGCCTCCTCAAGCTGGGTTCCGGCGCTTGGTCAGATCGCTTGCGCCGTCGCAAGACATGGGTGGTCGTCGGCTACGTGCTGGCGGCCGTGGCCCGGCCCTTGGGAGGTCTCGCCACCTGGCCGTCGCAATTGATGGCGGTCCGCGTTGTCGACCGCATCGGCAAGGGCATCCGCGGCGCGCCGCGCGATGCCTTGGTTGTCGACTCGGTTGCGCCCGAGCGTCGCGGCCGGGCGTTCGGCTTTCAACGCGCCATGGACCACTTGGGTGCCGCGATCGGCCCCCTCTTGGCGGTGTTTTTTCTTTGGCAATGGCCCGACGCCCTGCGGCCACTCTTTCTGCTGACCGCCGTGCCCGGCGTCATCCTGGTCGCGCTCGTGACGATCGGACTCTCCGAGCCGGCGCGACGGCAACTCCCACAGACCGAAAGTCCGCAGCCACGCGGCAAAGTGCCGGCTGGCTCCGGCGCGACTCAGTTGGGCAATTCGTTCATGCTTTACCTGGCGGCCGTGGTCCTCTTCACCTTGGCCAACGCCAGCGACACGTTCTTGCTGCTGCGTGCCGGAGAAATCGGCATCAACGCGTGGCGAATTCCGCTCCTCTGGTGCTTGTTCCACGTCGCCAAGAGCGCCGGCAGCCTGGCGATCGGCCCTGCGGTCGATCGCTACGGTGGACGCGTGCCGGTGATCGCCGGCTGGCTTATCTACGCGGCCGTGTATCTGGCGTTCGCCGGGGCCAGTACGTCCTGGCACGTGTGGCTGCTGTTCTTTTGCTATGCCGTCTTCTACGCGCTGACGGAGCCCGCCGAACGAGCGCTCGTCGCGCAGTTCGCGCCAGCCGATCGTCGCGGACTCGCCTTCGGTTGGTTTCATCTGGCGACAGGCATCGCGAATCTGCCAGCCAACGTGCTCTTTGGAGTTCTCTACACGGCGTATGGGCCGCTGGTCGCCTTCGGAGTTTCAGCCACGTTCGCGCTGGCCGCCGCTTGCTTGCTGAGTCTGGTGCGCATCCCCGCGGCTGCAAGCCAGTCGCAACCGTAGCGCACAGGCGCGACGCTTCGCTCCCCCACCAACGCATGTTGCTGATCGGCGCTACCGGCCCCTACAATCTCCAGCACCGTTTGCGCTTGGCTAACATCATCGCGGAGCCGACGCTGGCGGCGGTTCTGGCCCGGCATCGCAACTCGAGGCTTGCACGCGCCCGATGAGCATTCTCACCCCCGCCGAAGAACTGGGTCTCAGTGGCCTGAGCCTCGATAGCCGCGTGCGGCGGGTGTTTTACAACATGGCGCCCGAGCAAGTCACCGAGCTGTGCGAACGCATCGAAGCCGAGGCCTGGGATCGCAAGCTCTGGTACCTGCACGACGGTCGCGACGAAGCGATCCACGTCTTCGCGCGGCCGATTCTCGCCCTGCCCGATCAGTTGGCCTATCTGCACTACGTCTCGCTGACGATCCTCAATGCCTTGAAGCGCCTGCCGGACCTGTACATGCAGGACTTCGCCGTCCGCGAGATGTTCCCCCTCTCGCCGGCTGAGCAGCAATGGCTCTGGGACAACTGGGGGGTCGCCCAGCGCGAGAACAACACGGTGCTCGGTCGCCTCGACGCGGTGGTCGAGTTCACCAGCCCCATGTGGAAGGACTCGCTCAAGTTCCTCGAGCCCAACTTGTGCGGCGTGGGGGGTATCTGGCTCGGCCCCACCTGCGAGCAGCTTCTGTCCGACCTGGTACTGCCGATCATTCGCCAGGCGGATCCCGACCTGGAGCTCGATCCGCTCCGCGACCTGCGCGAGCTGTTCATCCAGGAGGTGCTCGATCACATGGAAGCGATCGGCCGTCGCGGCCGCAACATCTGCTTCATCGAGCCGAAGTATGCCGGCGAAGGGCCCGACGAACAGCAGGCCCTGGCCGACTATTACCACGAGCGCCACGGGCTGCGCGTGATGCACGCCGATCCCTGCGAGCTGGAAATTGTCGGAGGCGACGTCTGTTACCAGGGCGAGTCGATCGACGTTGCGTACCGCGACTACGAAGTGCGCGACCTGATCGCGCTGGCAGTCGAAACCGGCAACGACCTGGCGCCAATTCGCCAGCTCTTTCGTGAGAACCGCGTGATTTCTTCGCTGGCCGGCGAGTTCGATCACAAGAGCTGTTGGGAGCTGCTGACCGACCCTCAACTGACGAATAAGTACTTCACCGCCGACGAGCGGCAAATCTTCCGCCGGCACATCCTCTGGACGCGCATCCTCACCGACCGCCAGACGACCCTGCCCGAGGGCGAGTGGGGCGACCTGTTGGACTTCGTCCGGTCCCAGCGCGACATGCTCGTCTTGAAGCCGAATCGCGCGTACGGCGGCACCGGCGTCCTTATCGGCCAGGCCTTGAGCCAGCAAGAGTGGGAACAGGCCATCGATGAGGCGCTGCGCGCGGCTGATCGCTGGGTGGTGCAGCGGCAAGCGATTCTGCCAGTGAACGAGTTTCCCGTCGTCAGCCCCGAGGGGGGAGTGCACGACGAGCCGTTCTACACCGTGATGGGCTTTGCGCCGACGAAACACGGTGTGGCCATCTTGGGGCGCGCCTCGCAGAAGCAAGTCGTCAATGTCGCCCAGCGCGGCGGCATGTGCGGCGTATTCAGCGGGCGCCCCGCCGTGTCGCTCGTCGGACCAGGCCGCGCGCGGCGCACCTAACGTGGCTCCGCGCCTGCCTGTCGATCAGCGGTACTACCGCAAACGGTGGTAGACCGTCTTTGACTCCTCGTTGAACCACTTCTCGGCCCCCCCCGCCTCGAAGAATGCGCGCAGCTCCGCGGTTGTCGCCGTCAGGGTGACTTCCTCCCACTTGCCGAAATCGAGCTTGCCGGGGCGCGGCACTTTAGCTCGCGCCACGCCGGCGATGCGACCGCTTTGGATCGAATCGGCCACCGCGTCCTGGTTCGCCGGCCAGACGACGAGCACGTCGTCGGTGACGTCGTAGCGCACCAGCAGAAACCGCGGTTTGCGCGCCGGGTCAACCGGCGGGCTTTGCTCAGCGGCGGGCGAGTTCGCAGGCTCCACTCCCACGGTTGCTTCGCGTTGTGCCAGATCGTCGATCACGATGCTGGCATAGTCGACGTAACCGATCCGCGTCGACAGCAGCCGAGCACCGCCTGCATCATCACCCAAAAGCGACTTTTCGTCGTGCCCAGTGGCCCAGCAGCGCATCAATCCAGGCTCGGGCTCGCTGCGCGACGCATCCAACGGGCGCTTGGCCTCGCGCGCGATGTGCAAGTAGCTGACGCGCTCCCCTTCGTTGCCGTCGCGGCGCTCCCACATACCAACCAGCCGCTTATCCGGCTCGGCGGTAGCCGGATCGCAGAGCGGATGCACCGAAGCCGCGCAGCCGGCCAGCAGCCACAACGATGCACAAGCACCGAGCAGTTTCATCACACGCATCGAGGCGCCTTTCTATTTCACTTGACGCGTTGGTAGGCTGCCTTGCCGCTTTCCAAAAAGCAGCTTTTCGCCCCACCTTCGGCCAGGAAGCTGGCAATATTCGTGCTCGTATCGGTGATCACCAATTCGTCATATTCCACGGCATCGGTCGGATTGACCTGAGCTTTGCGACGGACCACGCCCTTGAGTTTACCGGCCTCGATTGCCGCCGCGGTCGCGTGGCGATCCATGTCCCAAATCACCAGCGACTCCGGCGTGACGCGATACTTGTAAAACGTGTAGTGCACTGGCTTGCCGCGATCCTTCTCCTCCTGCGGGAAGACCCAGTTGCCGTAATCGTCGTCGCCGATCCGCGTGACAAAGAACCGCGTGCCGCTGGGAGCTTCCGCCGCGCGATTATTCGGCTCGTGGCGCACCGATGTGTATTGCATCAAGCCCGGTTCCGGTTGGGCACGATTGACCGCCAGCGGCAAGCGATATTCACCGCCGATGTGCAAGTACTCGACAGCGCCGTCGGGGTCGCGCCGCTGCCACAGCCCAAAGAGTCGCTGATCCATCTGACTCGCTTCGGGGTCCGACAGCGGCTGCTCGGATTCGACACAGCCCACCAGCCAGGCCAGACCGCAGACCAATAACAACTTGAAATGAATCGCACGCATGATTCTTCCTCCCATTTCGCTGGGCGACGCGCGGCCGACAACCGCGCTACTCGCGGGAAATCGCCCCCCTTGCTCGCGAGTCGCAAGCCACTTAAGGATAGTTCGCTCGCAGCAAGCAAACCCTTCGTTATCGGAGCGTTGCGCCCCGCATGGTCACACCGCCGTCGAAGCCAATTCCCGTGCACCTAGTCATACCAGTTAATTGTCTGGTCGCGCTCGCATCGGGCCAAGCAAAAACACATTCCCTGTGGCGTTGCGGCGTCGGGTGGCACGGCATTTGGCTGCCCTTGTCCCGGCGCGTAAGACGCTCTAAGATACCGGCTTACAGTTGGTTTACCGGTCGCGCGCCGGCGGTTGCCGCAGGTGGAGAATTGGTTTGTTCCCCTGGCTCGAAGTCTCTTTGCGACAGGCCCTGGTGCTCGCTCAAGCGCCGCCGGCAGGTGGTGGCGCTCCCGCCGCTGGCCAGGGTAGCCCGACGTCGCCCCTGGTGTCGATGGCGCCGATGTTGGTCGCCATGTTTCTGTTGTTCTACGTGCTCTTGATCCGCCCGCAGCGCAAGGAACAGAAGAACCGCCAGTTGATGCTCGACAACCTGAAGAAGAACGACCGCGTCGTCACCATCGGCGGCATCTACGGCACCGTCACCAGCGTGCGTCGCGAGGCCGACGAAGTCACGATTAAAGTCGACGACTCGACCAAGTTGCGCGTCACCGTCAGCGCGGTGTCGCGCGTGCTCGGTAGCGAAATCACCGAAAGCAAGCCGGCTACGTTGGCCCCCTAACGCAAAACTTCGCAGCGGGCTGCCGCAGCCGCTTTTCCTCCAACGAGAGCGCCACAAGCGCGATATCACTAGCCAACAGCGCCAGCAGGCGCGGGAAGCAGCGTCCCATGTCGAACGTCGTAATGCTTATCATCGCCCTGGCCGTGATCGTGCTGCCGTGGGTTGTGGGAACCTGGCTGGCCAACCTCTGGCGCATGCCCGATTTCGGCTGGAAGATCGGCCTGGTGCTGTTTTGTGTCTGTGCCGGCACGGCGATCGTGACGCTGCGGTGGCCGCCGAAGTTCGGCCCCGATCTCAGCGGCGGCACGAACCTCGTCTACGACGTCTACCCCAAGCCAGGGGCCGAAACGCAGACGATCGACATGGATCGCCTCTGCACGACGATCGCGCGGCGTATCAATCCCGGCGGCGTGAGCGAAATCTCGGTCCGCCCCTTCGGCGAGAAGCAGATCGAGATCATCGTCCCCAACGCGGCCAATCCCGAGGACGCGCGCCGCGTCGAACAAAAGATCAGCCGCGCCGGCACGCTCGAATTCCGCATCCTCGTCGACGACCGCGACTCGCGGTACGATCGCCTGCGCGAAACCGCCGCGCGGGCTTTGGTCGACGTCAAAGATTCCAAGGGGCGCGTGATCGGCCGCTGGACCCCGATGGGCCCCGAGGCAACCAAAGATTTCGCCGGGCAGAGGAATTTTCTTACGCGCAAGAATGCCCAAGAGCAGTGGGACATCCTCACCGCCGTCGAAGACGATCCAACCCGCGCGGTGACCGGCAAGTATCTGACTTCGGTGCGCCCCGGGTTTGACGAAATGGGAGGGAACGCCGTTCACTTCTCGTTCGACTTACAGGGGGCACGCTTGTTTGGCCGACTGACGGGCGACAACTTGCCGGCCAGCTACGGCTCGCGGCACCTGGCGATCATTCTCGATGGCAAGCTCTACTCGGCCCCCACGATTAACGACACGATCACCAACAACGGCATCATCAAGGGCCGCTTCACCAAGGAAGAAGTCAACGACCTCGCGGCCGTACTGTTGGCTGGCGACCTGGGCGCGCGACTGGGCGAAGAACCCGCCTCGCGGCAATTGATCGACGCCACGCTCGGCCCCGACACCATCCGCAAGGGTGAGATCGCCATGGGGGTTTCGGTCGTGGCGGTCGTGCTCTTCATGCTCTTGTATTACCGCTTTGCCGGGCTCGTGGCCTGCTTTGCGCTCACTTTGAACGTCGTATTGACCTTGGCCGTGATGATCGCGATCAAGGCCGCGTTCACCCTCCCCGGCCTGGCGGGCCTGGTGCTCACCGTCGGCATGGCGGTCGACGCCAACGTGCTCATCTACGAGCGCATGCGCGAAGAACTAGCGCGCGGCGCGGCCCTGCGGATGGCCATTCGCAACGGCTTCAGCAAGGCGATGAGCACGATCATCGACTCGAACGTGACCACCATCCTCACGGCCCTGGTGCTCTACTGGATCGGCTCGACCGAAGTAAAGGGCTTCGCGGTGACGCTCTTCATCGGTTTGGTGCTGAGCATGTTCACGGCGACGTTCTGTTCGCACGTGATCTTCGACGTCGCCGAGCGGCGCGGCTGGATCCGCCAACTGCGGTTCATGCAATTCGTCGGCGCCACCAATATCGACTTTCTCGGCATGGCCAAACCGGCGATCGCGGCCTCGCTGCTGGTGATTGCCATCGGCATGGCGGCTGTCGTCGCGCGCGGCAACAACCTGTTGAACATCGACTTCACCAGCGGTACGCAGGTGACGATGAAGTTCAATGAGCCTCAAGAAATCGCCGAAGTGCGCGAAGTCGTCGAAAAGGATCGTGAAACGCTCCCCGATATTTCCGTCAATTACATCAACCTCCGCGACGAGCCGAAGGGGGTGCGCATCCAAATCAACACGTCGAACGACGATCAAGACGCCGTCGAGAAGCGTTTGAACGAGCTGTTCGGCGACAAGCTCGCGCGGCAGACGTTGGCCGTCAGTGACGTCAAGAAGATCGAGCCGCTGTTGCCGTCGGTGGAGCCCGCGCCCGGCGCGACTCCCCAAGCTCCGGCTCAGCCCGCCGAGCCAGGCGCCGCTGGCCCCAATGAACCAGCGCCACCCGAACCTGCGGCGCCGGCCTCCGCGCCGGAATCGGCCCCCGCGGAAACTCCGGCTCCTGCGCCGCCGTCTCCAGAACAGCCGGCATCGCCAGAGCAGCCGTCGTCACCTGAGCAATCCGTGCAACTCGAGTCGGCCGATGTCCAGTGGCTGGCCGCGCATCTGGCTAGTCAGGCGCCGCGCTTGGCCGCGCCGCGTCAGTTGGCTCTCGAAATGGCGCAAGCCGAGCCTGCCGGCACGACCGATCCGCCGGCCGCCACTGATGCAGCGGCGACCGATGCCGCGCCTGCGACCGAACCCGCGCCCGCCGAGCCCGCGCCAGCGACGGAGACACCCGCCACGCCGCCGGCCGAAGGCGAACCGGCGAACACCGCACCCGCCGATACCGCGCCGGCCGAAACGTCGCCTCCAACGACACCGCCAACTCCACCCGCGAGGCAGCCCATCCAAGGCCCGCGTCTTCCGGGCGAAATGCCCGCCGCCCCGGGCGAAGCTGCCGCGCCCGTCGCGCCGGTTGGTCCCGCGGCCGATCCCTTCGTGAACGGGACCACCGCGACACTCACGTACTCCGATCCGATGGGCTATGAAAGCGTCAAAGAAAGCGTTGCCGAAGCCCTGGCGGGCACTGAAGACGAAGGCTCGCCGATCGAGCTCTACAACCTCGAAGCCAATCGTTCGAACAGCGGCCGCAGCAAGACTTGGGAATTGCGGACGATCGTGCCGCCCGATCGCATGCAGCCCGCGCTCGAGAAGTTGTCGGTGCAGTTGGGCGCGCAGCCCTACTTTCCTTCGGTCACGTCGTTCGGTCCCAAGGTGGCCGGCAGCACGCGCCAAAACGCGATCCTCGCCTTGGCCGCCAGTCTGGTGATGATCATTGCCTACATTTGGTTCCGCTTCGACAAGGTGATCTTCGGCATCGCGGCCGTGGTGGCCGTGATCCACGACGTGTTCGTCACGCTCGGCGCCCTGGCGATCAGCTCGTACATCGCGCCCTATTTGGGCTGGCTGCTAGTCGACCCGTTCAAGATCGACCTGGCGATCGTGGCCGCCTTTTTGACGCTGATCGGCTATTCGCTCAACGATACGATCGTGATTTTCGACCGCATCCGCGAAATGCGCGGCAAAAGCCCCGACCTCTCGTCCGAGCTGGTGAATCGGGCCGTCAACCAGACCCTGTCGCGCACGATCCTCACGTCGTTGACGGTGTTCATGACGGTCGTGATCCTCTACATCGCCGGCGGCCAGGGCATCCACGGTTTCGCCTTCGCCCTGTTAATCGGCGTGATCGCCGGCACCTACAGCACCGTGTTCATCGCCTCGCCGGTGTTGATTTGGATGCACAACCTGGGCAAGTCCAAGAGCGCGGCCGGAGCGACTCGCCAGTTGCGGCCTGTGTCGACTGCCAGCACGTAGTACTCTGCCAAGGCTGGCGACAACGCAGCCTGTTGAACGCGCAAGCCGGCTGCTAAGGTGGTAAGTATCGGCCGTTCGCAGGCCGAATGCCTTTCACCTCGTGCGCCGCGCGATCTCGCATGCTCGACGAACTGCTGGAGTCGATCCGCACGCGCCGGGCACTCATCGGCGTGTTGGGCTTGGGCTATGTCGGGCTGCCGCTGGTCCGGTTGTTCGTCGGCGCGGGTTTCCGCACGCTGGGCTTCGACGTCGACGAGCAGAAGATCGCGCGGCTCCGCGCTGGCGAAAGCTACATCGGCCACATCCCTGGTAATTGGATCGCCGATGCGGTGCGCAGCGGGCGGTTCGAGCCCACAGCCGATCCCCATCGCCTGGCCGAGCCCGACGCATTGCTGATCTGCGTCCCCACCCCGCTGGCCGACAACCGCGACCCCGATCTGTCATTCGTCGAGCGCACCAGTCAGCAGATCGCCGCCACGTTGCGCCCCGGCCAAATCGTCGTCCTCGAAAGCACCACGTATCCCGGCACGACGCGCAGCGTGGTGCTGCCGCGCTTGGCCGCCGGCGGGTTGACCGTCGAGCGCGATTTCTTCCTGGCATACAGCCCCGAACGCGAGGACCCGGGCAATCCCAACCACCGTGCGGAGGCCATCCCCAAAGTCGTCTCGGGCCATGGCCCGGCAAGCCTGGCCGCCGCGACGGCGCTCTACCAGTCGGCCATCCCACAGGTTGTGCCGGTTGCGTCGCTCGAAGTCGCCGAAGCCTGCAAGCTGTTGGAAAACACCTACCGCGCGGTCAACATCGCCCTGGTCAACGAGCTCAAAGTGGTGTTCGATTCGTTGGGGCTCGACATTTGGGAAGTGATCGACGCGGCGCGCACCAAGCCGTTCGGGTTTCAAGCTTTTTACCCTGGCCCCGGTCTGGGCGGTCACTGCATCCCGATCGACCCGTTCTACCTGAGCTGGGTTGCCCGGCAGCACGGCGCCGAGAGCCGCTTCGTCGAACTAGCGGGCCAGATCAACACCGAGATGCCGCGCTGTGTCGTCGCGCGCGTCGAGCAAGCGCTCAGGGAAACGGGACGCTCGCTGGCGGGGAGCAAGGTGTGCCTGGTGGGGGTCGCCTACAAGCGTGATGTCGACGACCCGCGCGAAAGCCCGGCCTTCGTGCTGTTGGAGCTCTTGGCCGAGCGCGGGGTGGTGCTGAGTTACAACGATCCTTTCATTCCGCACTTGCCTGCCATGCGGCATCACAGCCCGCCGCCGCTAGCGAGCCAGCCCCTGTCCGCCGAGTTCCTGGCCGCTCAAGATTGCCTGCTCGTGGTCACCGATCATTCGCAATACGATTGGCAGTTCATCGTCGACCACGCACGGCTCGTGGTCGACACGCGCGGCGCCACGCGCCATCTGCAGCGCGGTCTGGAGAAGGTCCGCCGCGCGTGAGCCCGCGATCTTCGGGCCGCTGCTTGCATCCGCCACTTCCGATCGGCGATGATGAGCACGCTGGTCAACTCGTGGTAATCGCGGACGCGGCCGTCCGACACGTATTCTCACTTCTCGGGAGGGATTCTCCATGCGACTGAAATCGTTGCGCATCTCGATCGTGGCGGCCCTCGTCGTGGCCTGGCCCGTAGTTGGTTTTTGCGAAGACTCCTTGCCGCGCCCAACCGATGTCGAATGGCAACCCCTCTCGGCCCAGATCAAGCGCGTGGCTCAAGCGCTCGCGCTCGTCGGCGCGCCGCTCGAGCCCGCACAGCAGGCAGCGCTCGACACGGCGCTGGCCAACCCCAATGCCAGCGAAGCAGTCGAGCAAGTGCAAGCCGTGCTCGATCCCTTGTGCTTGGCGCTGGTCACCATCAATCCCGAAAGCCGCGTCAAGGGCGCGCCCGGCCCCGCGCCGCGCAAGCTCATTCAGCAGGGTTGGCGCGTCTTTCTGGTGAAGGTGATCAACGAAGGGGGCGTGACGGCAGAACTCAAAGTCTCCAGCCCCAACGCTGCGCCGCTCTACAAAGGCTCCACCGGCAAGGCCGAGCCCGAACGCACCATCAAGCCGACCGACGTCCCCGACCGCTGGCTCGACGTCCGCTTGTCCGACAGCCAGCCGCTGGAAAAAGCGCTCTCCGGCCTGAAGGTCGAGTACCGCATCATCGAGCTCTACAGCCGCGATGTCGGCAAGCGCGAGGCCAAGCTGATGTTCGACGTCGGCCAGGGAACTCAAGACCTCGGCTTTCGCAACGAGCTCAATCTGCTCTTTGCCTGCGAGCCGGCGGTCGAAGTCGTGCTCGAAGTGATCGACGACGACGGTTCTCCCACCACGGGTCAATTCGTCTTCCGCGACAGCAAAGGGCGCATCTACCCCTCGCGCGCGCGCCGCTTGGCCCCTGACTTCTTCTTTCACGATCAGGTGTATCGCCACTCGGGCGAAAGCGTCAGCCTGCCGCCCGGCAAGTACCAGGTGACCTACACGCGCGGGCCCGAGTACCGCATCCTGCATCGCGAGATCGAGGTCCCAGCCGGCACGGTCTCGCACAAAGAGTCGTTCCGCCTGGCACGCTGGATCAAGCTGGCAGACTACGGCTGGTACTCGGGCGATCATCACGTGCACGCCGCCGGCTGCGCGCATTACGAGTCACCGACCGAAGGGGTGCAGCCCGTCGACATGATGCGGCACATCCTCGGCGAGGATCTCAACGTCGGCTGCGTCCTGTCGTGGGGTCCCTGCTGGTATCACCAGAAGCAGTATTTCGACGGCCGAGTCCATCGGTTATCGACGCCGCAGAACCTGATGCGCTACGACGTCGAAGTCTCGGGATTCCCCAGCTCGCACGCCGGGCACCTCTGTCTGCTGCGGCTCACCGAGGACGATTACCCCGGCACTTCGCGCATCGAAGAATGGCCGAGCTGGGACCTGCCCGTCCTGCAATGGGGCAAGCAACAGGGGGGCGTTGTCGGCTTTTCGCACAGCGGGCACGGACTGAACGTCAAGGATATGTCGTTTCCCAGCTATGAGATGCCGCCGTTCAACGGCATCGGCGCCAACGAGTACATCATGGACGTGGTGCACGGCGCCTGCGACTTCATCTCCGCGGTCGATACGTGCATCGTCTGGGAGCTGAGCATCTGGTATCACACGCTCAACTGCGGCAACACCTGCCGCATCAGCGGTGAGACCGATTTTCCCTGCATCTACGGCGAGCGAATCGGACTCGGCCGCGCCTACGTCAAGCTCAACAAGCCCGACGAGCTCAACTACGACGATTGGGTGGCCGGCATCCGCGACGGCCGCAGCTATTGCAGCGACGGGCTCTCGCATCTGTTCGATTTCAAGGTCAACGGGCTGGGGGTCGGCGAGCCGGGCGAAGGGGGCCGCCCCAGCGTGCTGGCCCTCAAGTCGGGCGAGCCCTTGGCCGTGAGCGTCAATGCCGCCGCCCTGCTCGAGGAAAAGCCGCGCGACGATATCCGCCACGCCGGTCTCGATCAAAAGCCCTACTGGCATGTTGAGCGGGCCCGCGTTGGCGACACGCGCAACGTACCGGTCGAGCTGGTCGTCAATGGAAAAGCCGTGGAGCGCAAGGAAGTGCCGGCCGACGGCAGCGTGCAAGAAGTGAAGTTCGACTTCAAGCCCGAGCGCTCATGCTGGGTGGCGGTCCGCATCTTCCCGACGAGCCACACGAACCCCGTGTTCGTCGAGGTCGACGGCCGGCCGATCCGGGCGAGCAAGCGCAGCGCCCAGTGGTGCCTCGACGCGGTCGATGTCTGTTGGAAGAAGAAACGGCCGCAGACTCACAAGGATGAACAGGAGGCGGCGAAGTCCGCTTACGATGTGGCCCGCGAGGCCTACCGCAAGATTCTGGCCGAGTGCGAGGTGGAGTGAGCAAGGCGTCGAATCTGACGCGGTTATCGCGTGCCTGTTCCCCGTTTACGTTTACATGCTTGGATCGGAAGCGGCGTTAGGGTGCCATGTCCCACGCTTGCGTGGGCATGCGATGCTTGGGTGTGCCAGCGCGCGACTATCGCTGCAGCGAATCATGACCATCGACCAGTTCGTCAATCGTGCCGAGGAGCAGTTGCATCCTGCGGTCTATCGCGGCGCGGCACGGCGCGATGCCGATCCATTTCGATTGCTGTTGACGCACGGTAATTTCCTGACGGGACGCTATGCCTTTGCGATCCTGCCGTGGTCCGCAGGCATGTCGGGTCCTGTCGTCCTGAAAACCGCCCGAGCAGCAGTCGCCAGGTACCTTTTCAGTGTTCCCTACCTGGTGCAAACGGGGCTCTATCTTGTTGTCCTGGGCAACCAGGAACAGTGGCGCCAACCCGCCCAGGACGCGTCGGTCGACTTGACATCATTTCATGCCACGATCGTTCAAGCGGTGCATTTCGTCGACTTGGAAACCCGTCAGCAGTCTTTCAAGAGTACGCAATGGGGCCAAAAGTCCTTCGGCAAATCGGCCGCGGTTGCCGCGATCCTGGCACAGGCCCTGGCCTAAGTCCGGTGCCGCCGGAGTGCGCGCCTTACCGAGACAGGCGGTCGTCGACAATATGTTCAAAAAACTGTACACAGTGCTCTTGACAATGGCCACCCCTTCGTCATAATGACCGACGAGTCACAAGTCATTGACGATCCGCTGCCGGTGACATTGCCACCAGGCGTGGCCTGTCGCGCGGAGGTTCGTCCTCAATCGCTAGTGCAATCCGCCAATGCCTTCGCGGGAACACGATTCCGCGGACGGGCAGGCTGCCCACGGTTCTCGGCCGGATGATTCACGCTTCGGGTCACTAGGTCCGGGCATTGGTATCTACACAAATCCGCTAGCAGGCTGCAATTCACCGTGGCACGGGCTTCCAGCCCGTGAAGGAACCACGGCCAGGATGGCCGTGCCACGTCGACTTGTACGGCGTTTTTCCTTGCTAGCAAAGATGTGTAGAGACCAATGGCTTTCGCAGAAACAGTGCGATCATCACGCACAGGCACGGCTCCTCGGCTGGGAGAAGCAGGCAGCGCTGGTCGCGCCGCCGACTACCCAATCGAGAACGCCGCGCGCGAAAGCGACTAGAAGCAGTTTCACAACTAACGTTGAACCGACGTCGCGTTCCACTGCTAGAAGCGTCTAGCGGTGCCGTGTCGAGCGGTTCACTGCTGGACAAGCCAGCAGTGGCACCCAAAACTCGGTTTTGAAACTGCGTCTACCAAAAAAAGCGTCCTGCGCTCGCGGCAACCATCCGCGCGTGCAGGACGCAACTTCGATCAACGAATCGAAAGCGCCTGGCGACGCTGCCCTGCGATCGCCAAGTGCCACGACAATTACAGCGTCTTGAGATACTCCATCACTGCCACCTTCTCCTCTTCACTCAGTTCGTCGGGGAACGTGTGTCCCACGTTGCTCTTGCCGAACATGGTGGTGTCGAAATAGGTGCGGCGCTGCTTGCCGGTGCGCACGTCGGCCGGCACGGCATCGAGCTCGACTATCTCCAGGCCACCGCGCTGGTAGTCATAACCGTCCTCGGTGCGTTGCCAAACCTTCGGGCGCTTATCGGAGTGGAACAAATGCCAGAGCGTCGGGACCGAGCCATTATGCAGATACGGAGCCGAAGCCCAGATGCCGTTGAGCGGTTGGGCCACGTACCCGCCCGGGTCCGAAATCGACTTCTTCTCACCGTAGTTCGAGAACCAGCTCAGCTCGTAGCCGTGCCGCATCTCGGGCGTGAGCGAATCGAGCCGGGCTCGATCGGTGCCAACCACGTCGAGGGGCACGATCTTTTGCGGGAACGCCGAGCCATCGCCGTAAGTGCCGTGGCACTCGGCGCAGTTGTTATTGAAGATGCCGCGACCTTTGTCGGCCAATGTCTGGTCGATCGAGTGCGGATACTTCGGCGGCTCGAGGGCCAGAATCCACTGATAGATCTCTTTGAAATCGTCTTCAGACTGGTGGAAAATCTCGGGACCATTCGAGGGGGTCAACATGAACTGCATCAAGGCGCGGTGCCCGGTGCCGGCGAAGCCGTCGGCATACAGGTGCGTCTTGCGCTTGACGTTCCACCACGGCGGGGCGTCGTGATCGTGATGGATCATCTTCGGGGCCGGACGGTTCAGGTCGACGTTCAAATCCTTATCGCGATAGTTGGCCAACACCACGCCAAAGATGATGGCGTTGGTCGTGCCGTTCGACTTGCCCAGCGGCACCAAGAGCGCGCCGACTTCCGCCTGTGGCACGAGGCGGCCGATCGCCCGCTTCGCTTCGACGATTTCACCAAACAGCGTTTCCAGCGCGATGTGGGTGTTCGGCAGGCCGGGGATCGGCTTGCCTTCGAGCTTGCCGCCGTGGCAGCCAAAGCAATTGAAGACCCAGCCGCCGTGGCCGTTGTCAGAGTATTGCATCGGCATGCCCCCTTCGCGGCCGGGCGCTTCGGTCAGGCCGTAGCGCGACAGGGTCATGCGGCGGCGCTCCTCAGGCGTGGCCTTCTCCGCCTTCTCGCGGAGCGGCGTCTCCCAGGCGCGCCACAGGTTATCGAAGACCTCCTGATCGAGCTGCGCGGGGACGTACTCGTTATTGAGCAGGTGCTTATAGCCGGGTTGCAGATCGCCACTGGGCAAGCGGATCGCCGTCTCGGGAAGCAAATCACCAGCGGTGGCCAAAGAGGGAGCGACGAGAATTGCGGCGGCGACAAATGCCGCCCTGCCGAACCTTCCCAATCCCGCTGCAACGACTTGAGTAATTCCTGTCATGGTTCGCCATTTCTCCAATGCTGCCACGCGCCGTGTACGCGCGGCTTTCCGGTTTCTGCTAGCGCCAAACAGCCGGCCGCCTCACCAGTTAGTTCGGCAGGCTGTCGGGCGTCCACTCAATAATTGCGGAGCTAATCCTTAGTTACCTAACTGACTTCGCCTGAGTCTACCCGTTGCCACCCGATCATTGCAAGAAAAATCCGCGCGCTGCCGGCTGCTATCCGTTGACGCCATTGGGAGTTGAGTCGCCAAACAGACTGTTCGGAATGGTCACGTTCACGGTGATCATTTCCTCTAAAAAGCGCAAACGAAAAGTCCTCGTCGAGATGGTACAAGAGGCACTAGGATCTCGCAGCGGACTGGGCACAGTTGTTGGCATTCCTTGTTGCAACTTTCGCCATGTCATAGAGTTAGTCTGCAAGAACGTCTGTCTCGTCCAGCCATCGAGAACAAATTGATTCTCAAGACGTCGGGTCGACCGAGCGATGGAGACAGTGCGTGTCGCCCGATTGCGAACAAAACCCTGAGTGGGCCTATTACCCCAAACACCGCAAAGCCACCTTGCGAGAGTTGGGACATGGGCGTCCCCCACACGTTTTCAGCCCGAGGAGATGGCCGAGCCCAATACAACCCTTATCGCTACGGGAACGACGAGGCGGTTCGTGAGCTAGAGATGCGGTGCTACAAGGACGGGACGCCGCTGCAAGGGTCGTACGCACGTTACCTGCGAGTCGATCATGTTGTTGGCGTGTGCTGGGGTGAGGAAACACAATATGTTTATGTGGAGTGCACTTCTGGATTCGTTCATGGTCGACCGATTTCACGGCGAGCACTCAAGAAGCGCGGTGTAGACGTATGAAACTGCGAAGAATCCAAACGGCGCTGCCAACAAACTGCCAGGCTCACGGCTTCATTTACGAAGCTGACAGCGAGGCTGACCTCAGCGAGGATATGCTCGACGTCGTTCTGCCGAATGGCATCCTGATTACCGCGGGCTGGTTCACCGACGAGAACGGAAAAAACGGAGCGTATCGGGTCGAAGTCTATCGCGGCTATCACGAACTAGTTCGGCCGCTACGGTCGAAGACGGGCAGCGAGGCATCTCAGGATGTGACGACGCTCGCACAGAGATTCGTCGAACGCAATCTGAGCGTTTCGGACTCCACGGAACAAGTGGTGCCGCAGGCAGTGGTTCAAGGCCAAAGTCACTCGATTGACAAAGGGCCAGGTGTTGCGGTGCGAGTAGTCGATTACGATTTACCAGTCGGCGCGAAGGTTGGCGGCCAGCATGGTTAGACCGCTGTTCATCATCTGTTCAGAATCGGGCGCCGTGGATCGGTACACGAATTCGATCAGTGCGTTTAGCGTCCTAGAGTCCGTGCAAATCGTCAAGGCGCCGACTCTCGATCAGGCGATGAAGTCCGGCAGCCTGCAATCCGTGATGGTCCTGCCTATCAAATTGGTATGCGTTTGGCTGGCGGACGCCGAGGATTTCGGCAAAGAGTACTCGTTCAAGTGCCAGATCCAGCGTCCGCAAACCAACCAGTGGGAACTCTGCGGCGAAGGTACGTTCGTCTGGCGGTCTCGCAGTCATCGCATTATGTCCGACATCGTGGTCGGCAATGCGCTGCTTAATGAGGGCACTTTGTTCATCGCCTGTTCGATTCGGCGCGAGGGCGAAGACTGGCTCACGCAGCAATACGAGATCTTCGTTGACATTGAAGAACTGGTCGAGGCTGGCACGCCAGCCAAGGGATAAGGCTCGTAGCTACTCTGGGTGCCCTTTGAGGTGCTTGAGGCCGAGTGAGCGGCGGCCTACGCCGGTTCGTAGCCCAGGTTCGGGGCCAGCCAGCGCTCGACCTCGGCCAGCGGCATCCCTTTGCGCCGCGCGTAGTCCTCGACCTGGTCGCGCAGCAGCGTGTCGATGGCAAAGTAGCGCGCCTATGGATTTGCGAAGCTACAGCCCGCTCACCAGTCTTCTGGCAGGCGATCGAAGTATGAGCACAAGAAACTCCGAATTGTCCGGATCGCAATCGGTTCGACGGCTTCTTCGCGCTCGTGGACAAGCGTGTTGCGATATTCACGGGCCGCGTGCGCGCCGGCAATCAGGTCGTATGGAATGCGTCGCTTGGTGGCAACGCTGTCAATGAGATGCTCGACACGAATGCGTACAGGATGGCCTCGCAACGCAGTGAGGAATGACCGCAACCCAGTCTCGAATTCGGCGAAGAGCCGAATGATGTAAGTGCCTTCGATGTGTTCGACGGCGCGTCGAATATCGCGAAGCTCAAGGCCCTCCCGCAGGATGGTTGGGTCGCGCTGTGCGTTCTCCAGAAGTCGGTGCGCCCCGAAAGACACCGCCATGAATTCGCGTTCGACGGACCTGATTTGGGAGAGCCAGCCGTACTTCCTAGGAAGCATGCTTCTTCATTTCGTCGAGGACAGCTCGCAACGCCTCTTCTGACAAGGACACCGCTGCTGCCTCGCGGGTGGTTGCAACCGTTGGCGATCCCGGAAACATATAGTGCAGCTTCCATTCACCGTCGTAGTGATAAAGGCTAGCGATATCGTCATAGGCGGGCAGCAAATAGAGATCGACGACGCCGTCCGCTCCGGGTGCCGCTCTGGCGATTGGCTCCAAAAGTACCCTATAGGTATCTTGCTGCATCAGAAGAGCCGGAGCCGTGTACGCGCCAATCTCCAGATCGTGCATGCCCTTCTCAATCGTTCTGGTGGACCATCCCAAGTGGACTGCCCAGTCCTTGATTTGCTCGATAAGTCCCGAAAGACGCTTAAGCCAGTCGTCTCGAAGCGTATCGCTAGAGATCACTGGCGTGTTGGTATTTTCCATATTCCACGTATTTAGGTTGAAACCGATCGGTCCCCTAACCGAGGCGAGCTCCCGAGAAACTCAAGAATACCGTCATTGTATCGTTCAGCGCCGGAACGGTCGACGCAGGCGTTTGCACGAGAAGCGACCTGGTGACTACGCCGGTTCGTAGCCCAGGTTCGGGGCCAGCCAGCGCTCGACCTCGGCCAGCGGCATCCCTTTGCGCCTGGCGTAGTCCTCGACCTGGTCGCGTAGCAGCATGTCGACGGCAAAGTAGCGCGCCTGTGGATGCGCGAAGTACAAACCACTGACCGACGCCGCCGGCGTCATCGCGAAGTTTTCAGTCAGCCGGATCCCTGCCTCGCGCTCGGCCGACAGCAAGTTGAACAGCGTGCGCTTTTCGGTGTGGTCGGGGCAGGCCGGGTAACCCGGCGCCGGGCGAATGCCGCGATACTCCTCGGCGATCATCGCTTCGCTGGAGAGTTGCTCGTTGCGCCCGTAGCCCCATTCGCGCCGCGCCCGGGCGTGCAGCATTTCGGCCAGCGCTTCGGCCAGTCGATCGGCCAAGGCCTTAACCATGATTGCTTCGTAGTCGTCGTGCTCGCGCTCGAACTGGCGCGCAAGCTCCTCGGCGCCAAAACCCGCCGACACGGCAAACGCCCCCAGATAGTCGACGAGTCCGCTTTCGAGCGGCGCGATGAAGTCGGCCAGCGCGTGAAAAACGGTTTGCCCTTGCCGTTGCCATTGCTGCCGCAGCGTATGAAAACGACAAAGCTCCGCGGCGCGATCTTCGCCTGCATAGACGACAATATCGTCGCCCACCGAGTTGGCCGGCCAAAAGCCATACACGGCGCGTGCTGTCAGCAAGCGTTCGTTGACGATCCGCCGCAACAGCCGCTGGGCATCGTCGAACAGCTTGCGCGCGGCGCCACCCAGCTCCGGATTGTCGAAAATCGCCGGGTACTTGCCCTTCAGCTCCCAGGCCAGAAAGAACGGCGACCAATCGATGTACGGCACGATTTCGGCGAGCGGAACATCCGCGAGCGTGCGGGCGCCGAGGAACTCCGGCCGCGGAATATCGACACTCGCCCAATCGCAAGAGAACCGCTTCTCGCGCGTTTGGGAGTAGGGAATCAGTGTCGCCTGCCGGCGCTGCTGGAACGCCTCGACGAGCCGCGCCTGCAGGGCCGCATTTTCGCGGCCAAACTCATCGCGCGCCTTGGGATTGACCAGCCGCTCGACCACGCCCGGCGCGCGTGAGGCGTCAAGCACATGGGTGGTAATGTGGTGATACGCTGGAGCGATCTTGACGGCCGTGTGCTTCGCGCTCGTTGTCGCGCCGCCGATCAACAGCGGCAGCTCGAGACCGCGGCGCTGCATTTCGCGGGCGACGTGCACCATTTCGTCGAGGCTCGGCGTGATCAGGCCGCTGAGGCCAACCATGTCGACCCCTTCGGCCACGGCGGTGTCGAGGATCTTCTCGGCCGGCACCATCACACCCAGGTCGATCACTTCGTAGTTGTTGCAGCCGAGCACGACGCCGACGATGTTCTTGCCGATATCGTGCACGTCGCCTTTTACGGTGGCCAACAGCACCTTGCCGCGCTTCTGCTGCGCCGCGCCGGATCGTGCCTTTTCGGCTTCCATGAACGGGAGCAGATAGGCCACGGCTTTCTTCATTACCCGCGCGCTCTTGACCACCTGCGGCAGGAACATCTTCCCCGCGCCGAACAAATCGCCCACCACCTGCATGCCGGCCATCAGCGGGCCTTCGATGATTTCGAGGGAGGTGGCGTACTGTCCGCGGGCTTCTTCGACGTCGGCCTCGATGTATTCGGTGACTCCCTGCACCAGCGCGTGCGACAGCCGCGCGGCGACCGTGCCCGAGCGCCACGCCTGTTCAACGACCGGGGCCGCCCCCTTCTGACGAATCGTTTCGGCGAACTCGACCAGCCGCTCGGTGGCGTCGGGCCGGCAGTTCAGCAGCACGTCTTCGACGCGCTCGCGCAACCGCGGCTCGATCTCCTCGTAGACCGCCAACTGCCCGGCGTTGACGATTCCCATGTCGAGCCCGGCCCGAATCGCGTGATACAAAAACGCCGCGTGCATCGCCTCGCGCACCACGTCATTGCCGCGGAAGGCGAACGAAATGTTGCTCACCCCGCCCGATACCTTTGCACCGGGGCAGCGCTCTTTGATCTGCCGCGTGGCTTCGATAAAGGCCACCGCGTAGTCGTTGTGCTCTTCGATCCCTGTCGCCACGCTCAAAATGTTCGGATCGAAGACGATCTCGGTCGGGTCGAAGCCGGCCTGCTCGGTCAGCAATTCGTACGCCCGCCGGCAGACAGCCACTTTGTGTTCGACGGTCGTGGCCTGCCCTGTCTCGTCGAAGGCCATCACGACGACCGTCGCGCCGTAGCGCTTGCAAAGTCGGGCGTGATGCAGAAACTGCTCTTCCCCTTCCTTGAGGCTGATCGAATTGACGATCCCGCGCCCTTGCACGCACTTGAGCCCCGCCTCGATGACCGACCACTTCGAGCTATCGATCATGATCGGCACGCGGCTGATGGCGGGCTCGGCGGCGATCAGGTTCAGAAACCGCGTCATGGCCGCTTCGCCGTCCAACAGCGCCGCGTCCATGTTCACGTCGAGAATGTTCGCGCCCGCCTCGACCTGATCGCGAGCCACGGCCAGCCCGGATTCGTAGTCGCCGTTGAGGATCAGCCGCGCGAACCGCTTCGAGCCGGTGACGTTCGTTCGTTCGCCGATCAGGATGAAATTCGATTCGGGTCGAATCACCAGCGGGTCGGTGCCGCTGAGCGTCGTGTAGCGAACCAGCCGCGGACGGACGCGCGGCTGGGCTTTTGCCACGGCGCCCGCGATGGCGCGAATGTGGTCGGGCGTCGTGCCGCAGCAGCCACCGACGATGTTCAGCCAGCCCGCCGCGGCAAACTCTCCCAGCACACCGGCCATTTGCGCTGGCGTTTCGTCGAACCCGCCAAACGCGTTCGGCAGGCCGGCGTTCGGATAGCAGCTCACGTAGATCGGCGCGATCCGCGACAGCTCTTCGACATAGGGGCGGAGCATTTCCGGCCCCAGCGCGCAGTTGATGCCGACGCTCAGAAGCGGCGCGTGCGAGATCGAAGCCCACACCGCCTCGACCGATTGGGCCGAGAGCGTCTTGCCGCCATTGAAGATCGTGAACGAGGCCATCACCGGCAGCCGCAGGCCATGGTCCTCGAAGTACTTGTCGATCGCGAACAAGCAAGCCTTGAGCACCAGGGTGTCAAAGGCCGTCTCCGCCAGCAAGATATCGACCCCGCCTTCGACCAGCGCCGACACCTGCTCGTAGTAGGTGTCGACCATCTCGTCGAACGTGGTGTTGCGATGGGCCGGGTCGTCGACGCTGCCGGCCACCGAAAGCTGGCGGTTCGTCGGTCCGATCGAGCCAGCCACAAATCGCGGCCGCTGGGGCTCGCGCTGGTTGAAATCGTCGACCGCCTGCCGAGCCAGGCGGGCCGCCGCCAAATTCAGCTCGCGCACTAGAACGTCGAGGCCAAAGTCGGCCAGCGCCACGCTCGTGGCGGTGAAGGTGTTGGTCTCGATGATGTCGGCGCCGGCCGCGAGGTATTGCCGGTGAATCTGCTCGACCGCCTCCGGCTGAGTCAGGCTGAGCACGTCGATGCAATTGCGGAGGTTCTTGGGATGGTCGGCAAAGCGATCGCCGCGCCACTGTTGCTCGCTCAGTTGCAAGGCGTGGACCATTGTCCCCATTGCCCCATCGAGCACCAGAATCCGCTCGGCCAGCAAGCGCTCCAGTTGAGCGGTAACGTCGATCGAGGTTGCGATGGCCATGCGAATGTGCGGACTCTGGAAAGGAAGGCTCGTCAGGCGGGGAAACGCGCCGAGCGCCGCTGGCCCAGGATTGCTAGCAGCGCGGTGCCCTTGTTGAGTATTGCCCCCGACGTGCGAATCGACAACCCGCCGCGCCTGCCGTGTTTGCCCAATCGGTCGCTCCTCTGGCGATGCTCAAGAGCCCATTCCAGCAGGGTCGATACAACGCACAGGGTCGTGCCCACGGCGCTGGGATTGCGCCGGTTTCGACCTCCCGCCCGATTGTGCGTCGCACTGATCGAACTTTGTCGAGTTGCAGGGACGCGACTCGGCGGCGTACCTCTTCGCATAGGCCTCGAAGCCATGGCCAATACACCAACCCCGTGGAACGCCGCTGATTCGTATATTCCCTTGAGCGCGGCGACCAACGTCGCCCCGCCTGTGCCCGCGGCCACGACAGGTGTACCGCCGCGCCGGGTGCTGATTCGACTTCCCGATCTGAAAGCGGTTGTCGCCGACGAAGCTTCGGCCGGCACATTGACCGGAACGGCCGGGTCGCTGGCCTCGCCAGAACATTCGGGCACAGTTGTGACATCGCTCGCACCCGGCGGGTTCGCGCCTGCCGGCACTGCCGACGCGAGCACCAGCGGCCGCGAAGCCGATTCGGCATCTGCCGAGCAGGTCCAGCGCGCCAACTTGCGCGCCGCGTTGGTACGCGTTGTGATCGCCTATCTGACCCAGCTCGCGCGCCATCCGCGCGCGCTGGCGGGCGGGTCGCTCGTGGCAGTCGCACAGTTCTTTTTGTTGATGCTGCTCGACGGACGCCTGACGATCACCGAACCGACTGCCAAGGTCAACGCGGCGACGCAGAATCAGATCGTGGGCGCCGATTGGCTGCCACCGGCTGTAGCCCCCGAAGCCGCCGAGGCTCCCAGGTGGACTGCCGCCATCGCCCCGGTCGATACAACGCCCTCATCGGGCGTGCCGATCGATGCCGCCAGCGAAGCGCCCGCATTTGAACCCCCTGCCACTCAACGGCCAGACGCCGCGCCCTGGAACGAACCGAGTTCGTCGACCGAAGTCGAATCTGGCGCACAAAGCAATTCCGCTCGACCGCGGATGACCACAGCGGAGGCGGCCGCACTGATGGCGCGGAGACCCGAGTCGATTCCATCGGCAAGTACCTTGACGACGCGTCCTCCTGGCGTCGCGCGATTGCGCGGACAAATTGTGCCTCAAGACCTGCGGCGCGAGCCGCCCATCTCGAGTGACCCAGGAATGCAGCCATGAGTCCGTTGGACGCAGCTTTTATTAAGGCCTACGGTCTGAGCGACGCTGCCAAGGGCGCCTCGAGCGACCAGATCGGTTCGTCGTCACGCACGGTCGACGACTCGGTGGCTGTTGCCGCTTCGGTCGCCTCGCGACCGGCCACTGCCGCCGCCGACTGCCCAACAACGCCCGACGACAGCCCACTCGATCTGCGTATCGATCACGCGCATCCCATGAAGCGCCCGCGGGCGACGTTTCAGACCGGTACCGACCGGCTGCTCGACGATGTCATCGCCGCCAGTGGATCGGCGACAACCGTGGCGACTACGGATCGGCGCGTGGCTGACGCCCCTGGCGAACTTTCGACGACGGATGCAGGCGCGGAAATTCAACCGGCGTTTTATGTCGATCGCTTCGTATGGCCCGCCGTGTGCCGGCAATTGTTGAGCCTGCGACGCGCAACCTGGAACGATTTGGTCGACCAGCTTCGGCGCGGGTTGCTCGAAGGTCGCCGTGTGCTGGCGATCGCCCCGGCCAAGCGAGGCTCCGGAGCGACGACGCTCTCGCTCACGCTTGCTTTGGCACTGGCCGAGCAAGGGGTGCGGGCGGTGATCGTCGATGGCGACTGGGATGATCCACAGCTCGCCACGCGATTGGGCCTTGCACCGCAAGTTGGCTGGGACGACTTGGACGAAACTCAACTCGACCCCAGCGGCGTGCTCATCGAATCGACAAGCGATCGCCTGGCCTTATTGCCATGCCGGCAGCCACTCATGGCGGCGCTAGCCGATTTGCCATATCACGCTGCCCGCATGGTACACGCCTTGCGCACCAACTACGACCTGGTGCTGATCGATACCGGGCCGGTCGATTCGTCGACGGTGCCCTGGCAGCGCGTCTGGCATCGTTCGCTGGTCGATGGCGTGATCGTCGTCGAACGCGCTGGGGACGTGGCCTCACACTCCCAGCATGCCTTGACCGCCGATCACATGTTGTCGGCAGCCGGCATCGCCTGGTGGGGTGTGGCAGAGACCTTTGCCAGCCGCTAAAGCAGCGCGAGATATTCCAGCATGTACGAAGCTTACTGGCAGCTCGACGCCAAGCCGTTCGAGTGGACACCGAGCGCCCGCTTCTATTACCCCGGCGAAGCCCATCAGGGCGCGCTGTTGAAGTTGCGCTACGCCATTGAGAATCATCGCGGCGCCGCGCTGTTGGCCGGCGCTCCGGGACTAGGGAAGACGCTGATCTTGCAGCGGCTGCGGCAACAACTCGACGAGCGCTACCTGCCGCTGGCCCAGTTGGTGTTTCCGCAAATGAGCCCGGCCGAACTGTTGGCCTGGGTGGCCGACGCACTCGATCCCCCCGCCACCACGGCGCGCGGACCGCTGCCCCCCGTCAACCAGAGTGTCGACCGCATCCAGGCCGCATTGGAAGCCAATAGCCAACGCGGTCGGCAAGCGGTCGTCGTGCTCGACGAAGCGCACCTGATCGAAGAACATGAGACTCTCGAAGCCCTTCGCCTGCTCCTGAATTTCGAGACTTCGACGGGGCCAGGGTTGGCGCTCGTTCTCGCCGGGCAGCCGGCGCTGTTGTCGACCTTCCAACGCATGCCGCACTGGGAAGAGCGCCTCGGGATCAAGTGTTTGCTGCGGCCGCTGAACGTAGCCGAAACGATGGCTTACGTCACGCATCGCTTGACGGCGGCCGGCGCCACGCGGCCCATCTTCACCGCCGACTCGCTCGAAGCAATCTACTATCTCACCCAGGGCAATCCGCGGCGGATCAACCGCCTCTGCGACTTGGCCCTGCTCGTCGGCTATGCCGAGCAAGCCCACGAGATCACGGTCGAGGCACTCGAAGCGGTCGCCGGCGAGCTGGTCACGGTGCAGCCGGAATAGCGGTACGCACCCAACGGGGACGGGAGTTCTGGCCGTCGCCGACGGCGCTCGTTTAATCGTCGCCCAACAACGACTCCCGTCCCGCTTGCTGCGTGGCCGTTCCCCGGCTCGCGGCTGGCGCGCGAATTCGCTAATCTGTGGATCGTCTTTCCGCGCCACATTGATAGCCAGGGAATTGCACGCCCGTGTCGATCGAGCAGACCACTTTCAGCTTTCCAACCCTGATCCGCTACGGCGCCGGCGCCCGACAAGCCCTGGCCGATTTTGCCACACGCGAAGAGGTGCGCCGCCCGTTGTTGGTGACCGATCCCGGGCTCGTTTCGACGGACGCGTATCGCCTGGTGGCGGCCGAGATGGATCGCGTTTGGCCGGGCGCTTGGGCGCGCTTCACCGACGTGCATCCCAATCCGCTCGAAGCCGACGTCGAAGGCGCCTGGCGCGCGTACCAGGAAGGCAAATGCGACAGCGTCGTCGGCCTGGGTGGCGGCAGCGCGCTTGATGCCGCGAAAGCCGTGCGTCTGAAAGCCGCCTTCCCCGACTTGGCGTTGGCCGACGTGCCGCTCGGCAAGCTCCCCAAGCGACTGATTCCGATGGGCGCGATCCCGACCACGGCCGGCACCGGCAGCGAGGTCGGCCGCAGCACCGTCATTACGATCGAACGCTGGGGACGCAAGGGTGTGTTCGGCGGCCCCCCGATGATGCCCAACCTGGCGATTCTCGATCCCGAATTGACCGTCGGATTGCCGCCGCATTTGACGGCGGCCACGGGCATGGACGCGCTGACACATGCCATCGAGAGTTACGTCTGCCCGGTGTTCCACCCGATGTGCGATGCCATTGCCCTGGAAGCCGTGCGGATCATTCGCGAGTACCTGCCGCGCGCCGTCGCCGACGGCAGCGATCTCGAAGCCCGCGGTCAGATGCTGATCGCCGCTTCGATGGGGGCGGTCTCGTTTCAAAAAGATCTCGGCGCGGCCCATTCGCTCGCGCATCCACTTTCGACCGAGTTTGGCACGCATCATGGGTTGGCGAATGCTTTGGTGCTGCCGCACGTGGTGCGTTTCAACGGCGAGGTCGATACCCGGCAATACGCCCGCGTGGCCGACGCGTTGGGGTTGCCTGGGAGTCGCGATCCGGCGGCGGCCGTGGCCGACTTTCTGGCCGCGTTCAATGCCCGGCTCGGCTTGCCGGGGCAGTTGCGCGAAGTGCGGATTCCACGCGAAAGCTTGCCAAAACTCGCCGCCAAAGCAATTCAAGACGGTTGCCACCAGACAAATCCACGACCCTGCACCGAGGCTGACCTGTTGACGCTCTACGAACGGGCATGGTGACAGGGTCTGGCTCATTTTTCGATCGTGCGAGTTTGTTGATATCCAGGAAATCAGTCGTCGAAAAATGTGCCTGACCCTTTTGGCACTGGAATCATCGTCATGCAATTCCCCAAGGCCCTGTTGATCGACGGCAAGCTGCGGGCCGAGGCCACCGGCGGTCGCATCCAGTTGATCGAGCCGGCGACCGAGCAGCCGATGTGTGAAGTACCGGCTGCCGGCAAGCCCGAAGTCGACGAAGCGCTCGAAGCCGCCAGCCGGGCGTTCGCGACGACCCGCTGGGCTCGCGTCCCCGCGCCGCAGCGCAGTGGCGTGCTGTTGAAAGTCGCCACGCTTATTCGCGAACACGCCGAACACCTGGCGCAGCTCGAGGCGCGCAACGCCGGCAAGCCAATCGGCGACGCGCGTTGGGAAATCAACGCGGGCGCCCGTTGCTTCGAGTATTACGCTGGCGCGGTTAGCGCGCTGTTGGGCGAGACAATCCCCACGAGTGGCGAAGGGTTCGACTATACACTGCGCGTACCCGTCGGCGTCGTCGCGGCGATTGTACCGTGGAACTTCCCGTTCTTGATGGCTTGCTGGAAGGTCGCGCCGGCGCTGGTGACCGGCAACTCCGTCGTGCTTAAGCCGGCGAGCCTCACGCCACTCACCGCGCTCGAACTGGGGCGATTGGCACTCGAAGCGGGCGTGCCCGCCGGCATCCTACAAGTGCTCGCCGGTCCGGGGAGCGAGATCGGCGATTATCTCGTTGCCCATCCGCGCACGCGCAAGATCGCCTTCACCGGCGAAACGAGCACTGGCGCGCGCATCATGAAGCTGGCGGCCGACGATCTCAAACGTGTCTCCTTGGAACTCGGCGGCAAGAGCCCGAATATCATTTTCGCCGACGCCGATATCGATGCCGCCGCGGCCGCCGCACCCATGTCGGTCTTTGCCAACACGGGACAAGACTGCTGCGCCCGCAGCCGCGTGCTGGTCGAAGCGCCGGCTTACAAACGCTTCGTCGAAGGCTTTGTCGCGGCCACGCGGGCCTTGGTCGTCGGCGATCCGTTGGACGAAAAATCGCAGATCGGTCCGATGATCTCCAAGGGGCAGCGCGAGCGCGTCGAAGCCTACATCGACGAAGCGCGCAACTCGGGTGGACGGATCTTGATCGGCGGCGATCGGCCGCGCGCCAAGGGTTGGTACCTCGCGCCGACGATCATCGACGGCCTCGACAGTCACGCCCGCGCTTGCCAGGAAGAGATCTTTGGCCCGGTGGCCTGCGTAATTCCCTTCCGTGACGAAGCCGAAGCCATCCGCCTGGCGAACGACACCGTCTACGGGCTGGCCGGCTCGCTCTGGACGCGCGACTTGGAGCGCGGCCTGCGCGTCGCGCGAGCGGTCGAGACCGGCGTACTGAGCGTCAACACCAACAGCAGCGTTTATCAGGAGGCGCCCTTCGGCGGTTTCAAGCGGAGCGGCTTCGGCCGCGACCTGGGACTCGACGCCATGCGACTCTACACCGAAACCAAGAACGTTTTCATCCGCGTGCGCTATACTTAGTGTAGTCACTGATCACCGTGCCGCTTGTACGTAACCGTTCACACCCTGGAGACCCTGGAAAATACGGAGTTTTCTGGCGTCTCCTGAACCGCAGTAGGAAGAATATTGTGTTGAAAGGGTCTTCGCACCGGAATCTGTACAGTGCCGTCGCGATGCTAGCTGCATGGCGCTCGGTCGTTTTGCTATTGACTGTTCAGGTGCCCCGTCGAGTATGCGCGCCCTGTGAACCGTTACCGCTTGTACTGACCAGCAACAGTCCATTATCGCGATTACAAACGGGCTCTGCAGAAGTCTTGCGATGATTACCTTGATTGAGGCTCTGTCGTTTCGTTGCCTACGGTATGCCCATGTTCCTGTGAGGCCCTTCAATGTACTGGTTGGACCTAATGCCTCAGGAAAAACTACGTTCCTGGACGTGCTGTCCTTCATCAAAGACACGGTATCTGAAGGGCCAACTTACGCAATTCGAAGTCGTACAGACAGTATCTACGACTTGTTTTGGCAACGTGAAGGCAAGTCCTTCGAGTTGGCTATCGACGTGTCGATTCCGAGCGAGGTGCGAACTGCACTTCCTGAACCTCGCTACGATGCCATTCATTACGAATTGAAAGTTGGCATTCATGAAGGGACTGGCGAAACCGGAATTCTCGGCGAACGCGTCCAGCTAGTGAATTCAACAACCCAGGAGAGTGAGCAGCCTTCGCTCTTCCCGCGCGAAGTCCTCCCGCCAGCGCACATCTACGAGCCGGGTCGCCGATTAAGCGGCAAAACGGTAATTCATAAGGTACCGGAAAAGAACGACAACTTCTACTCAGAAGTATTGGCAGCCAAGGGCAAGGGCTGGCTGCCATCATTCAAGTTTGGAATGCAGAAATCGGCTTTAGGCAACCTTCCCGACGACGGAACTCGATTTCCCGCGTCAACTTGGCTTCGGAGTTTTCTGATCGAAGGCGTGCAGGCCTTGGTATTAAACAGCCTTTTGATCCGGCGTCCGAGTTCACCCGGTCAACCCATTGCTTTTAAGCCCGACGGCTCGAATTTGCCTTGGGTAATCCATCGACTGCAGACCGACGCGCCGCAGAAGTTCGAGCAGTGGTTGGAGCATGTTCGCACAGCTCTGCCAGACATCCGCGGGATCAAGACTATCGAACGAGAGGAGGACCGTCATCGCTTCCTCGTTGTCGAATATCAAAACGACGTCGACGTCCCATCGTGGATGGTTTCCGACGGAACGTTAAGGTTCTTAGCGCTGACGCTCATTGCTTATCTAGAGGACTTTGAAGGCGTCTTCCTTATTGAAGAACCTGAAAACGGTATCCACCCTAGCGCCGTTGAGCCGTTATTTCAATCACTATCGTCGGTCTACGGAGCGCAAGTGTTGATCGCAACACATTCCCCCGTCATCTTGGGCCTGGTCGATCTCGACAGTGTATTGTGCTTTGGCACCCGAGATGGAGCGACTGATATTGTCCGTGGATCGGATCACCCAGCGCTACGAGACTGGCAAGGAGAAGCGAGCTTGGGGGTATTGTTCGCCTCGGGGATCTTGGGCTAGAGGAATCGATGGCATCGGATCTTATCGTCCTAGCCGCTTGCCAGAACACCAAGTTTGCACTTCTCGGCATGCTCAATCAATCTGAGCGGCTACGGATTCGGCCGATCTCCTTCACGATCATCGTACATCCGGAACACGATCCTGGATGCGTTCGTACGTCTGCCGAAGTTCTCCGCTCTCAGCAACGACTATATGAAAAAGCACTGGTAATGTGCGACTACGAAGGAAGTGGTGCTCGAGAAGAGTCTGCGATCGACGTCGAAAAGCGTATTGAACAACGACTCTCAGTGAGCGGATGGGCGGGGCGAAGCGCCGCCGTCGTTATCGACCCAGAGTTAGAAGCATGGGTATGGAGCGACTCGCCGCATGTGGAAGAAGTGCTTGGTTGGCGGTATCGAATTCCCACGCTCAGAGCTTGGCTAGTCGATCAGGGTTTCCTCTCGACCGAGTACGCAAAGCCCGCACATCCCAAGGAAGCAGTATTGGCCGCGCTGAAGGCGGCAAATCTTCGCCGCTCCTCGGCAATCTACGCGAGTCTCGCCCGCTCGGTTAGCTTTGAGCGGTGCAGCGATCGGGCGTTTGCACGTTTGAAGGATGTATTGCGCAATTGGTTTCCGCAATAGGTTTGCCTTGAATATGACCAAACTTGCCCAAAACACCCCCGACTGGCTCCCCGCCTGGTTCAACGACGAGCAAATCGACACCGTGCTCGTCGTCTTTCCCGACGTCTATGGACGGCTGCTGGGCAAGCGCTTCACGCGCAGCCATTTCCATCGCGCCGTGGTCGAGGCCGGCACGCACGCCTGCAATTACCTGCTGACGGTCGACTTGGAAATGAACCCGCTCGAAGGCTTTCGGTTGGCGAGCTGGGAGCAAGGCTATGGCGACTTCCACTTGCATCCCGTGCGCACCAGCATGAAGCGCATGCCTTGGGCGCCGGGCTCCTGCGTGGTGCTCTGCAATCTGGAGCGCGAAGCGGGCGGGCCAATTGCCGAGGCCCCGCGCAGTGTGCTCGTGCGGCAGGTCGAACGCTTGACCGAACGTGGGCTGGCGGCGTTCACCGCCTCGGAGCTCGAGTTCTACTTGTTCCACGACTCATACGAAGAAGCCGCCGCGCGGCGCTACGTTGAGCTGACGCCGTCGTCGCAGTACTTGATCGACTATCACACGTTGCAGCCCGCCCGCGACGAACCCTTCATGCGTCGGCTGCGCAACGAGCTCGACGAGGCTGGCATCACGGTCGAAGGGAGCAAAGGCGAGTGGGGCCGCGGCCAGCACGAGCTGAACCTCTTATACTGCGAAGCCCTGGAGATGGCCGACCGCCACGTGCTGTTCAAGCACGCTGCCAAGGAGATCGCGGCGCAGCAGGAAGCGTCGCTCACCTTCATGGCCAAGCCGTTCGCCGACCAGGCGGGGAGCAGCTTCCACTTGCACGCCAGCTTGTGGGACGCCGCCGGCTCGCGCTCACGCTTCGCAACCGCCAAGCGGGAGCCGTCGACGGAGTTCCGCCAGTTTCTCGGCGGGCTGATGAAGTACGCCCGCGAGCTGTCGTACTTCTTCGCTCCAACCGTCAATAGCTACAAACGGTTTCAGGCGGCCAGTTGGGCGCCGACCTCGCTGGTGTGGGCCAACGACAACCGCACGACCGCCTTCCGCGTCGTTGGGCACGGCAATTCGCTGCGGATCGAGAACCGCGCGCCGGGGGCCGATGCCAACCCGTATCTGGCGTTTGCCGCCACGATCGTCGCCGGCCTCAAGGGGATCGACGAGAAGCTCGACTGCGGTCCGCCGTATGAAGGGAATGCTTACGTCGACGCTTCGCTCCCCCGGCTTCCCAGCTCGCTCGATGAAGCGGCCACGCTGCTCGACGGCAGCCGGCTTGCCCGTGAAGCTCTGGGCGACGAAGTCGTCGATTTCTACGTCCACACAGCTCGGCTCGAATGCCAGGCGTACCGCGCGGCCGTGACCGACTGGGAGCGGCAGCGGTATTTCGAGCGAATCTGAGTCGACTACGGAACCAAGATGAAGCACTCGCTTGCGGTTATTCGTGGCATTTTCTGGCCGCCTGCAGCGCCCATCGCCAGCAACGAACCAGCCAGCCGCGCTTGGTGGGGTACGCTTTGCGTGCTGCTGGTAATTCCCTTCACGGCCCTGCTGCACCACGCGGTCTTCTTCCGACCGACCTGCATGCTCAACCACTTCAACGCCACCGACTATAACATCGAAGGGCTGCGCCTTTGGCTGTCGGGCGACCCTTCGCTCTATGTGGCGATCGTGGCGGCAGTGTTGGTTTGGTTGCTCGGCCGGCGTTGGGAGGTGGTCCGGTTGCTGACGGCCCCCTTCTTTCTCAGCTTCATCCCGCTGAGTTTGTGGATCTGGGACATCCCCGGCTCGGGGCGTTTGATCTGCCGGCTTTGTCACGACGGCCGAGTCGTGTTGCCGGTGCTCGACCACACAGTCCGCAGCCGAGACCTCTATCTCGTAGGCATCGCCGCGTACGTGGTACTGCTTGGGCTGACGCTTTCAGCCTGGCGCAAGGCACCTTCATCTAGCGAACTAACCGACGAGCTGAGGCCGTAAGCCATTGGCTTGCCTCAGCTTGCCAGATACCGATCTTCGCTAACCTGCCACGGCGTCCAAAATCTTTGGCCGCAAAGTCAACCCCAACACCGCATTCTTCGTATCCTTCTTGACTTTCAGTTTGGCTTCCGTCTAATGGCGGCTCCCAACTGGTCTGCTTGCAGACCATTTCAGGGAATCGGTTTTGTACGGAGGATAGGAAACCTCGACGATGGAGACCTGTACGATGAAGAAAGCTTGGATGATCGCAGGAGTGGGGCTGGTTGCTTTGGTGATGTTCACCAGCGAGGCTTCGGCCCGCGGTTGCCGTCGCCGTTGCTGTGGTTCTTGTTGTGCTCCGCCGGCTTGTGCGGCGCCGGATTGCGAAAGCTGCGCTGCCCCGGCATCGTGCTGCCCGGACGGCACTTGCACTGCCTCGGCTGGCAACAAGGGCGCGACGTACGCCGCTCGCCCGGCCCAGAAGGCCCCGACCGTGGCCAAGGGCAAGTCGACTCGCCCCGCGGCGACCGCGACGCGCCCCGCTCCGACGACCAAGAGTCGTTCGGCCACGACCGCTCGCACTCCGAGCAAGACCGCGAAGCGGACCACGACCTCGTCCGCTCGTTAAGGCGTAGCTGGCACGGCTCGCCGTTGGTCTGGAAACGCACAAGGCGTTTCGGCCTTTAAATCAAGGCGCCCGGGTGAGATGGCTTTCCCCGGCGCCTTTATCTTTGCGCCGCAGAGCTTCCGCGACGCGTTTGGCGTGTCGTTTTGTTTGTACGCGTGGCCACCGCGGGGGCGATCGTGGCCAGCCATCTGGCGCTATGGTAACCTTGAATCGAGCAAAGGGCGGCACGTGCCGCATTGGAGGGTAAGCGAATGGCTAGCGGCGACACTGGAAATGTCGTGCCCCGCAAGGGGTTGCGGGTTCGAGTCCCGTGCCCTCCGCTCATGTGACAAACTTTTCTCTCAGGGTCATTAAACCCGTGACTCGTGACACGCTGCTCAACCTGGGCGAGGCCAGTGGCATCGTCGAGCTGGCGGCCAGCGTGCTGGCCCTGCGTGAAGGTCGGCATTTCCCCGTGCTCAACTACGACACGCCCGACCCTGCGTGCCCTGTGTCGGCGGTGCGCGGCGACAGCACGCCCTCGGGCAAGACCGCGGCGCACTGCAAGGTGACGCCGCAAGGCCAGGCCAGCGCGGTGGTCATCGGCGCCGTGCGCGAGTAACCGAAGTAGGGTGTGCGCAGCACACCAGTTTCCGCTTGTTAACCGCGGGATCGCTTGGACCGGTTGCGGGTCCAAGCAGTAGCATCGCCGCTAGATTCTTACGGCCCAACGCGCCACCATTCCGCGCCGTAACGAACCGTCCCCATGACATTCATGGCCAGGAATGAGGTCACCAACCAGCCAACCGCGTGCAGAATCACCCAGCCCAGCCCCTTCCAACCGCGCGTAAGGATCGCGTAGCATGGCACCACGACGATGGCAAACAGCAACACCCACATCTGCTGCGAACGAGGAATCGGTTTGCCTCGCCGACTCGCGTCGCTGGTCGCCCACAGACCAAGCGTCAGCGCCACGGCCACATCGAGCACCAGGCTGCTCAGCGTGCGACCTTCGACAATCGCCCCGCGAACGCCGGAAAGCACCGCCAGCGAATAGAACGCGATGCCGAACAAGACATTTGGATCAAGGACCCACCGCGCCGGCGTTACCGCAGGCGTCGGATCTTGCGGCGGACTATAGGGATTCGGCTGCTCCATGATGCTGAGGTTATAGCGAACCCTCAGACCTAATCCCTAGCCTCTTTACTCTGACCCCTACCCCTAGTCCCGCGGCCGATTGACCGTCGCGTTCGGTCCGAAGCGGATGTGTTTGCCGCCTTGCCCCGCGAACGTGTCACCCCACAGCCCGCGCACCGTCCCATACTCGGCAAACACCACGGCCACCGACAGCACCGCGCAGCCGATCGCTGTGCGCCACCATAGCGCGCGATAGTCGTACTGCGGTGCGACAACCGCTCGCTCCCCACGGCTGGGGACCAACAGCACCAGAATCGTACACAGGCACGCGTTCACGTGGATCACCCCTTCGGTGATCAGCCGCTGCGGGGCAAACGGCAGCACGCGCGACAAATTGCCGACCACCACCCACCACAAAAAGATCACGTACAACAACTGCCCACGACCGAGCCAGTCGATAGGCACCAGCGAAATCTCCCGACCGCGATGCCGCGCGACCAACAGCACCAGCACCGCCGCGGCCAGCACCAGGTAGGCCCACTCGAACCACGTTTGCGCGGCGAAGCCATAAATCTCGTCCGGCACGACATGATTCTCGAGCCAGGCGTTGTGCACGTTCTTGCGAATGTTCAAGTACGTGATCGCCAGCAAGACGAACGCCACCGAAAACGTCTCGGTCCAGCGGGCGGTGCGTGGCTCGTCTTCCAAGCGCGGCGCCCGGGCCGACAGCACCCCCATGGCGATGGCGATCCCCAGCCCGTTGATGAATCCGTACGTCTGCTCGAGCACGCTATGCCAGTTGGTCGAAACCTCCTGGCCGAAGATCGCCCGCTGCACGTCGGGGTGAACCTCGATGAGTTTGAGCATCGTGGCCCCCGAGAAGCCAATGCCGCCGACCACGCCCGCCACGAGCGCCGCCCAGGCGACGCCCCACAATCGCTCGCGCATCAAAAAGGCCAGCAGCGCCACCGTAAAGCCGACCATGCCGGCCCAACTGTCGCCGCGCGGCGGCGTCATCCGCAGGTTCAAGTACGGATTGACCGTCAGAATCGTGAACCCCAGCCACCAGCCGACCGCCAGGTAAATCACCAGCCGGGTCCCCCATTCGGCGCGCCGCTGCACCGCGATCACGCCACCGGCCGCCACCAGCGCCACCAGCGCCGCGATCCAATCGGTGTCGTACCAGTCGAAGGCGTCGAGCCGATGTGCGAGCAGCCAATCGACCACCTCGGGCCGGAACCACTCGGCCAGTACTTCTTCGTCGGTGTCGGCGAGCATGAAGAACAGCGCCTGCACCAGCCAGCACAAAAACACGGCAATCACGGGCACGAACAGCCCCGTCAAACGCGTGCGATCGACGAAGGCCGGTAGCGCCGTCCCGGCTCCGCCCGGCGCTCCCCACAAAAACCCGATCACGAACAAACAGGCGAAACCATAGAGCACGCTGCCGGCGTGCTCGCCGTTGTGCGTGAAGCCGATCACCTGCATGTAGCTGATCGTGCCGCCGAACGACCAGCCGACCGCGCCCAGGAAGGCGAAGTACGGCGCCCGCCGATACCAGTCGTCGCGCCCCGAGCAGACGACTGCCGCCAGCGCGGCCAGTGCTCCGGGGATCATCGCCCCGAACTCATGCCCCCAGTTGCCGCGCACCCCCCAGCCGATCGACAGGCTCAGCGCGACAAGCAGCACGGCGGCGGGCGAAAGGCCAGGGGCACTTCGGGCGGGCATCGGCGTCCTCAAGCGGGGGCTACCGGTGGGAATCGCGCGTCACGAGTTCGCGATAAACTGGGGAATTTAGGATAACATGCCGGGCTCACCCGAACCGGCGAGTCTCAAAAGTCGCCGCGACGGCTGTTTCGTCTACAAGATCAGGAACATTGACGCCGCTGCGGGCCGCTGCTAGATAATCAGAATAAGAATTCTGGTTCTGATCCGATCGCGTCATTCGGCGGTATCGGCTCGCCTTGCTCTCTTGTCCCTAACCACTAGCCCCTAGCCTTTAGTCCCTACTCCATGTCCGACCAACACGCGATTCAATGGGTCCGCCCTCCGCTGCAATCGCGCAGCCAGGAGACGCTCGATCGCCTGTTGGACGCCGCCGAGGCGGTGCTGGCCGAGAAAGGCTTCGATCAGGCCACGGTCGCCGAAATCGCATCGCGGGCCCAGTCGTCGGTCGGCGCGTTCTACGCCCGCTTTCACGACAAAGAGTCACTGCTCCGCCTGCTGCACGACCGCTTTTGTGCCGAAGCCATGGCCACGGCCGACGCCGCCCTCGATCCCCATCGCTGGGCCGGCGCCACGGTCAGCGAAATCTTGCACGACCTCGTGCCGTTTCTCGTGCGGATCTACGACGAGCGCCGCGGCCTGATGCGGGCCTTCATCGTCCGCTCGGGTCACGACGAGAGCTTCCTGGAAGCAGGCGCCAAGCTCGGCCTGCACATCGCCGAGCGGCTCGAACGCCTGCTGCTCGAGTGCCGCCGCGAGATCACCCACCCCGATCCCGCGCTGGCCGTCCGCTTCGGGCTGCGGCTGGCCATGCACTACCTCGATCAAAGCGCGATCTTCGCCGGCGTGCCGCAGTTCGTACAGCTCGACGTCGAACAATTGTCGGCCGAACTGTGTCGTGCCTACCTGAGTTACCTGGGAATCGAACCACCGCATCGCCGCATCAATGGCCACCACCGAATCGCGGTCGGCGCGTCCCCCTGACGTGCCCCCGCGCCAATATTCGACGTTGCCAACAGAAACTGCACTTTCTGAGAAATCGTCGGTAACTGGTATTCCATGAAAAACGGCTCTTCCCTCAAGCTGCGGTTGCGAG
>JAIESQ010000012.1 GCA_019745975.1 Pirellulales bacterium | reverse complement strand
CGTGGAAATATCGCGGGCCGACCAATTCACCGTCACCGCGTCCTGCGATACTTGCGAAAGCGTGACGGGAATTCGCAACACGCTTCCTTCGACCACGGCCTGCGATACACCCACGAACGCTTGCGGAACCGTGCTCTTGTCCTTGATCGTGGCGCTGGCGTACGAGGCGCCCAGCGACATGTCCCCTTCGGCGCCGGGGAAATAAAGGGGACGGGGAGGACGGGGATCAATTCGTGGCCGACCTTGGCGGGGCTTCTTACGTAGTCGTCAGCGCTGATGGCCTCACTTGCCGACGCGTTCGGCGGCGAGCACTTTGACGGCGGCGGCGTCGAGGGTGACGCGGCCCAGGTCGCGCTGGGTTTTGGCGGGCTCGCCCTGCTGGTGCCAGGTGATTTCTTGCGCCGCGACGGGTCCGTTCTCGCTTTCGGTGAGCACCCACAAGTGCGACTTGCCTTGGCAGATGGCGGCCGGCGCGCCGAGGTCTATCAATTGCCCGGCGCGCACGACCTTGTCGTCCTTGATGAGGAAGCGCTCGTACTTGCCGTCGTCGGAGACCAGGTGCAGCGCGTCGTCGATCCAGCAGGCCGTCGACCAGGTGTCGATAGAGGTATCGGCCGCGCCAACTTGCCTCCAAACCAAAGGTCCGATAACAGGACCTAAGACCTTGATCGGTGGTTGATCGGCAAAAACTGGTACCGTCGAAACCGTCGGAGGGCGAAATTCGGCACCTGAAGGCTCCTTGAAAGTAAACTCCAGAAACACAATGCGTCCGCCAAGGAATATGCCCACGAATGCCCTATCGCGGGCCACTGCACAAAGCACGCAGCCCAGGGGAGTAAGCCGCCTGGGATCACTATGGATCAAAGCAGCCTCGTAGGGACGAAGTTGCCACACAGCTAGATACCCTGGGCGGGGGTGCAAGATGGCCTCAGCACCAGACTTTGGCACCAACGCGTCGATTACCCGCTCATTCCACTCAGCGGGCTCGAATGGAGTTGCTCGTCGAAAAACACTCGTCGCACGACGGTCGTCGTCCAGGTTGGGCAAATCAGCCAATGAAAACAACAACAATTCCGCATCGAAACGAGAAAGGCCACTGGTTAGCGATTTCGTGAAGTTAATTGCCCAGAGCCTGTCGTCCGCGACGGACGTTCGATAAACGCTCGAACGGACGACGTCCGCCAGAAAGAACGAGTGCTTCGGCCCTTGCCATCGAGTTACCGACGCGTTTGAATCGAACGAAGTAAGGGAAAGACACGACGACCTTTGCTCTAGGTCGACACGGATACGTTGAGCTCCGTTACCTGCCTCGATCCAAAGGTCTGGCACGGATAAGGCGAACATTGTCACTGTCAAATGGAGCACTGATGCTGCCATGCGCACTCCTATTGAAAAGTAATCTGATCACCGTCCGGATTGAGATAGACACGACGCGCCGGTACTTGCAAGGCGGGATCTAGTACACCGTCCGCGTTTTGATCGCCCACCTGGGTTTCATCGATTGGCACGAAGAAATTTTGGTAAAACCCGAACACAGCCTGATTGTCGAACTCGGCCTCGTCGGCGCGAATTACGCCGTAGCTTGGGTCGTAAAACGTAATCTCTCCGAGTGGGTCCACTCTGCCATATGCGACGAGCGCATGATTGGAGAAGATTGAGTTAGGGTTCGCCTCATTCTGCCCGGGAATGCCGGCAACATCCTTCAGAGTAGTAAGTGGTTCGTAAAACTGAAAGTCGTCGTAATCATCGGTGAAGTATGACCACACGCCTTTGGCGACGCTCCAATGGGAAACGATCTGAAACGGACCAGATGCGGGAGCGCTCGGTTTCGGATCCCATTTCTTGATCAAGAATCCATCGATAGGGTCTTGCTGCGTTCCGATCTGCAAGGCACTCAGCGCTAAGACGTCCGGCACAACTGATACTCTAGCACTATCAATTCCTTGAACGTCAAGAACGCTTTTAAAGAAGTCTGCCCACGCGCCGCATCGACCGTCGTGATACGCAAGCAATTGTGCAGTGGTCTGGCAGTCCTGTGCAGCGGTCTTCCAGTATGTCAGCGCGACTCCATAAACAGTTTGAGTGTTGGCAGGCGCGTCATTAGTAGAAAAGCCCTTCCAGGCTCCATCAACTACGTCATCGCGCAAGAATTTACCAATTGCATTCGTGGATCCAACGTGAATAACAGTATGGTAGACGTGTGCAACATTCGGAGAGCTATAAATCAAGTATGCCTGATTGACGCTACTGCCGGCACTGTGCCACCCACTTGGATCGTCGTCTGCCTTAACGTCAAAGTTCACCGTCAGCGCCTCTTTATAGTTGACCGTTATCGGCAGGTCTTCCATCGATATCAGCGTGGCTTCCAGGAGAACCGACCCGTTGCCTTCGGTGGAACCAGTCTTCGTGGCCAGGGTTGGGTCTAGCGTGATGTTCCAGTCGCCCGCCCCCTTGATGCGAAACGGTTGGACGAACTCGTTGTACTCCGCCCAGATTACGGCCGTAAGAATCGGCGTGTCACCCCGTACGTACGCGATGGGGAATTGTTGATCTCCTGTGTCTTGCGTTGAACCGTTGTGATTCTGATCGAGATAGTGCCTTCCTTCGTAGACCATTCCAGCCAGCGTTGCACCATCAACCTGACCCGCTACAGGCAGAGGATCATGCTCGATCGGGATGTTTCCGGGCCCATACGCGACGGACACAACTTGCGCGTGAAGTGGATCGTTGTCGGTGATGTTGCCCTTGGCAATTACGCGGAAGTCGTCATTGGGAAAGCGGACGTTCACACCGTCGGTCACAAACAGCCAGAAATACTGCGTGGGTTCGGGAATCGTGTCATTGATTGTCTGCACGCTGACCGTGCGTGAGGTGGTGCCAGGGTCGAGCGTAATCGTGGTCGAAGCGATCGCATTGTAATCAGTGGGTGCTAGCGCGCTGCCATTGACAGTGTAGTAGCGGATCGAAATTGGCTTTTCGCTGTCATCCGAGATCGATAGCGTGAACGTCGCGGCGGCCCCCTCCGCCACCGTCACATCGACCACGCTCAAGATCGGCGGCGGATCGTTGTCAACGATCATGTGGTACGGCGTCTCTTCCCCCTGCGGCAACTGCACGTTGGTCCCGCCCGTCAACAGAATCTGCAACTCCTCGTCGTATTCGTCGGTGGAGTCGTCGGTCGTTTGAATTTCGATGTACTTGAGGGTCTCGCCGCCAAACTCGCACGTCAACGGTTGAAACGTCACTGAGCCCGACAGTGGACTGAAGTCCTGGTTTCCTTCCGTGGAAATGTCACGGGCCGACCAATTCACCGTCACCGCGTCCTGCGATACTTGCGAAAGCGTGACGGGAATTCGCAATAAGTCCCCTTCGACCACGGCCTCCGATACGCCCACGAATGCTTGCGGAACGGCGCTCTTGTCCTTGATCGTGGCGCTGGCGTACGAGGCGCCCAGCGACATGTCCCCTTCGGCGCCGTCGAAGTTCTGCAAGTTGCTCAGTTGCACGCCGAATGTCTCATCGCCTTCGACCCGGTAATCGGCGAACACCGGCACCTTGATCTGCGCGTCTCCCTCGCCACCGATGGCATTGGGCCAGACGATACGGCCACTGGCCACGGCCTGGAAATCGCCGTTGCACGACGCGGTGCCGCCCGTGGCCGAGCCGTTGACCGTGTGCCAATCGACGCTGGCGCCGTTGAAGTAGGTGCCGTCAAATTTCACATTGAACACCGCCACGGAGCCTTCGTCGACGTTGCCGGCCCCTTGGATGCTGATCGTGCCCCCTTCGCCGCCGGCGGTCGACGCCATGGCGCTCGATTCGCCGCTGGGCACGAGCGACCCGAGCACCACGCGGCCCAGGACATCCGCCTGTCCGAAAACGCTGGAGAACTCTGAGTTATTCGATAGCAGGAGCGCTTGCTGGGCCGCGATCTTGCCGGCACAGACGACTTCCCAATAGGGAGCGTAGTCGCCGGCGTTCCAGGCGGCGGCAATCTCCGCCGCCGTGTCGGCCGAGGAAGCTTGCCAATCTTCGCCGGCCGCGGCGATCAACTGCCAGTCGATGGTTTCGGCGGTCATCGCCGGTGGCGCCACTTCGAAAGCCCGGGTGACAACTTCGGCTTGCAGGTTCGGCACGTTGCCAAGGAACAGCGCCGCGTCATCCAAGTCTCCGGCCAGGCGACCCAACTGCGTCGCCACCTGGTACACGTCGCTGGCCGGCAGCGGCGCCGCGAGCGGGTTTTGACCGTTGACCAACAAGTTCCCGCCGACGACTGAATAAGCAAGATCGCCCGCGCCCAAGTACGTGACGGTCAAGGCGCCAGCGCTGAAGCTGGCGGCCAGCGACGGAACCGCGGGATCGATCTCGATGTACGTGGCGTCCGCCGATTTGGCCGGCCGGTCGGTCGGCAGGTTGACAAACACGGCGTCGCGCCCCGCCAGGGGAATCACGGCGTCGGAATCTTCGTCGTTCAGCAACGTTTCGCCGGGGTGGAATTGCAGGGGGCCGGGGAGCGGATTGGCGGCGCCGGGCGTCCCCATCAAGTTGGCGATGCGATCGGCGATTGGCGCGCTGGTTGCCCAGACCGCGAGCAGTTGGTCGGCAATGCCGGCCAGATCCGACAACGATTCGATCGTCACGCCCGACAGTTCGAGGTCGGCCGCCACGAGGACGTCGTCGCCGAGGTCGCCGCTGAGCGTATCGAGCCCGCTGCCGCCGAAGAGCAGATCGTCGCCGCCAGCGCCGATCAGCATGTCGAATCCCAGGTCGCCGACGAGAAAATCGTTGCCGTCGTCGCCCAGGATCGTGTCGTTACCGTCGCCCCCCAGCAGGTAATTTGTGGCGACGTTGCCGCAAATGAAGTCGTCGAATGCCGTGCCCAGAACGTTCTCAAATTGCAGCGGATCGGCGAGGGTCAGCGTTCCCGCGCCCCAATACTGCGGATCGGCGGTCGACAAGCTGAGCACGAGCGGCGCTTCGGCATCGCTGAACGAGAGCCAGTCGCGCCCTTCGTCGGCCAGTTCAACGAGGGTATCGGAGCCACTAGCGCCCGCGGCGAACACATAGACGTCGTCGCCTGTCCCGCCGGCGACCGTGTCGTCGGCTGCGCCGCCGACCAGCACGTCCGCCCCGTCGCCGCCGAAGATGCTGTTAGCCAAGGCCGAGCCGACGATCGTGTCATTGCCCGTGCCACCCCATAGACTCACGCTGGTGACCGCGCTGAAGCCAGTCGCGGCGGTGACGGATTGCAGATAGAGCACGTCGTCGCCGTCGCCGCCGTCAACGGCGATCGATTGCACGGCGGGAGACGTTACATTGGCGCCCGTGGGGCGGCCGTCGAGGATCGTCACCCCGTCGTCTTCGACCATGACGTACGCGGTGCCATTGTCGAGCTGAGTGAAGATGCTGATGAGGTTGGCCCCGCTATCGCCGGTGACCGTTAGCAGCCCGCTGCTGAAACCGGCCGTCGCGGTCAACAGCGCGCGGTCTTCGAGCCGCTCGAACGGGAGATGGCGGCCATGCCTGGGGCGGGGCCGAGACCGCACTGCTGGACAAGCCAGCCGTGGCACCCGAAGAGACACGGGCAGAGCCCGTGGCACCCGGAGAGAATGGCGTGACGTGCGCGAGCGCACCAGGCCAATGGCCTTGCGCCAGGGAGTGCCCCAGAACGCCATGATGAAACCCCTCGTTCGATCGTTGCCAGTCGATCGCGTCTGACGCGCGCGGTCGCAGCGCCGAAGGTTCGCCAGCGCAGAGACTACAAAACCGGGGGCGGATTGCAAGGAAAAACTCGGGCTTTCGGCCAGGATTCTCCGATCGGATTGCCGGCACCTTTGCGGTGTTGCGTTGTGCAAACGAGGGGTTCTCGTAACTCGCGGCGCTGCGGTTGCAAAGACTCTTTCCCAGCAATCGGAGTGGATGTCCGACTGGCCGCCGTGTGCTTGACTGGCGATTGGCCAATATCGAATAACAGGGCACCTACGATCGCAGATTCCCGGTTCAGCGTACCGGCGAGACGCTTCGTGCCTTGGTACGACGAGCATGTGATCCCAGCGAGAACAAGATCTCAACCGACTCATGTAGTGCGGCAATGCGTTCGAACCGTGTAGTGATCGACAAAGACGGTCGCGATGGAGGGCTTGCGAGCACCTCCAAGGCAGGTGTTTCGTGGCCCGAAGCGCTGATCTTCTTGATCATCGCTGGCGCGGTGGGGCAACTCGTTCGTTTCCCCTATCTTGGCGGGCCGCTGTTCGCCGACGACTTCGATTTTCTGGCTGGCACAGGATTGGTGCGCAACGGGCGGTGGCCTTTTTTCTCATTCATGATCGCGCCGGCCGGCCCTCATCCGATGATTCTGTGGCGAATCATCTACTACCTGCAGTTCCTGGCATTTGGGGCATCGCCTGCACCTTTCCGCGTGGTGATCGGTGTGGTGCAAGCGTTTTCAGGGTTGGCGCTGTTCGCGTTGCTGTGTCGCTATCTGAATAACCGCTATGCAGCGTGGTTTGGGGGATTGCTCTGGGGAATTTCGGCGATCGGCGGCTGGGACCATCCGTTGAGCTTCATGCTCTGCGGTTTCATCGCCTGGGGAATCTTGTGGTTGCTACTAGGAATGCTTTGCGTTACGCGGCTGGCCGGCAGCACTGGGCCGCTCTGGCCAATTTTGCTCGCTTTGGCCACGACACTAGCGATGCTCAGTTGGGGAATCTTGGTGGCGGTGCTGCCGGCGCTGCCGTTGCAATATGTGCTGTTGGAGCACCGCGCAGGCTTGGCGAAGCGCCGAGTGATTGGCTGGGCTCTCGCCTGGCTCATCCCCATGCTTGTTGTGGGAGCCTGGCAAGTTGCGTTGATTCGGCCCGAGCTAGACAGGGCGGAACGGCAGCGTGCTCTCTCGCCGCTCAATGTGGCAATGCGCATTGGCGGTCAACTGAGCATGGTGGCCGGCAACCTGACCTATGGCCACACGGTCTCTCCCAGCGATGAGCCCTTGTGGCCCAAGGCATTGGTCGCGATCGCGCTAGCTTGCGGCGCCGGGGTACTCGTGCGCGGACGGGCGCTGCGGTTTGTGGCAGTGCTGGGCTCGGCGACGTCGGTGTACCTGGTCTTGGCTGACTCTGGTGGTAGCGAAATCGAACTCGCCGATGTCGTCACGGCGGGCCGATATCTCTACCTACCCACATTGCTTGGGTGCGGCTTCCTCGGTGCATTGGCCAACGGGCTAGCGACTGTTTGGCCGAAACGGACGATCTCCTGGCGCAGAAGTGGCGTCGGCGTGGGGGCAATGCTCCTGGTGGCCTACGCCATACATCAGTACGGCGTGGCAAAGAGCGCGCGCGGCTTATTCGATGACATCGCCTTTAATGGGATGGAGCGTTTGCAGGCCCAGGAGCAATTGCTGCTCGAGCTTGCACGGGCGGCGCGGACGGCAGGCACAACACTGCGCGTGCCGGATCTTCCGGTGCTGGTTTCTCCGCCGAGCCATCTGCTGTGGACGGTCTCGGCTTTCGAAGCCGCGCTGCTGCCTGGACGTCTCGAAGGGCTCGACGTTGTGCCGGTGGACCGCTGCGCTCCAGCGGACCTAAACCACACTCTGTCCGCACTGCGAGACCTGAATACGGCGATGGCACGCTCTTGGGCGGAACTCTTGGTCGTTTGCTGGGAGGACTTCCGTGCTTTGGCTTGGCTCTCGGAATTCACGGAGCAGGCGGGCGAGCCGGTACGAATTTTCAAGTTCTGGATGCATCATGGCGACATCCTGTATTCGATTGATCAAGTGCAAGCGTGGGGGCTCAGCCGCGCTTCGACGGGGCTGCATGTCGTCACCGATGAGCGCGAATTCAATCGCGATTTGCCTCAACTAATTCTGCGACTGGAGCGCTCGCCGGCGCCCGAGGCGCGCACGTGGCTGGTGTCGTTGCGAGCGGTCAAACCATCATCTCGTGACCAGCATCGTGACCTTGACGAACCACGCGCACCGCGCTAGATGGGGGGGATCGCGAGGATTCAGCAACTCGGTGGCGACGGAACGATCGTCCTTTAGCCAGAAATGGGACGCAGCGCGCTTCGTGGCCGGCCCATCCAGACCCAGGCCACGCCACAGATGATCGCGAGCGCGCCAGCTCCCTGGAGCCAATAGCCGTAGGCAACGTACGGCGGCAGGATGCGGAATTCAAGGCGCCCCCCTTGGGGAATGACGCCGGAGGTAACCGTCGTTCGATCGACGACAGGTAGGTCACGATAGGGGCGTTGGCCATCGATTAGCCAGTACGAGCCGCGGTTTTGATTAATCCAAGCACGCGTACCGGGTGGCCCCTCGAGCACGATGCGGTTGGGAGACCAAACGACCTGTCTGACTCGATCAGCAGGGCCGAACTCGCCGCGATAACAACGATGGCCGTACCCCAAGGCGCCTGTTTGTGGCTGGCTTCTTGCGATGAACGATTCGTAGCCGCTGACGACGCCGAAACCATGATGCGTAAAGCGATAGTGCGCGGAATTCACGTCGCTGGGTTTGCGGGCATCGCCCAAGACATCCCATTGCTGGAACTGCACGATTTGATCTCGGATCGGCGGACCGGCAATTTCCTGCACAGGGAGGCGCAAGGTGTTTGCCAGGACGAAGTAAGCATGGAGCCCTATTTCAAGCACGCCCACAATTGGCAAGCCAAGCCGGAGCCAGCGGCGTGATTCGCTAAGCGAGCTTGTTCCCTGCCCAGCGGCCAGGGCGAGCCCCAGCATGCCGAGCAATCGCCAGCGCGTTGGCACGCGCATCGAGGAAAGCAGTGGAATCGACTCAAGCCATCGGCTGGGGTGGTACCAAGCGACGTTGCCCAGCGCCAGCAGCAAGCACGTTACAAATAGGGTATGCCACCAGCGCCAGCCACGTCGCAGTGACAGCCCTGCCAAGACAAGCATCGCGATACCAACATAACTCAGGTATTCGTGCGGCGTTTTTGCGTGAAGGGAGTCGATGGCCGGCGAAAGCTCGGGAGTGCCGAACAAGATCGGAAGTAGACGCGCCGGGAAGTCGGTGCGAGTTGTTGCTCGTGAAGCCCCGTCCCAGGGATTCTCGACGACAATTTGCAACGCCAATAATAAGCGCGTACCGGCCAGTGCAGCAATCACACCCGCCGCGCAGACGCCGGCGACGAACAGGTTGTGTCGCGTCGCATGGTCGGCGCGGAGGGCGCGCGCACTGAGCCAAACAGGCACAATTACGAACAAGAACATCGTGGTGTAATGCAAGCACATTAAGGCGGCCACGGCCACACAGGCGCCGACTACGAGGCCCCAGCCCGGCGATGTCGCGCTCCAGCGAAGGAACAGGATGACCCAAGGCAAGTAGGCGATGCCGGCAACCGGGAGGTGACCTGCCCAGAGATACCCGACCATTGCACCATTTAGACCAAATACCATCGCGCAAACGACGGCCGCCCGGGCGCTGGTGAAGTAGTCACATGCGAGCCAGTAGGCGCCGGCGAGGGCCAGTAGGACATGGAAAGTCGTGAAGATCTTTAGTTGAGTCAGGCTGTCGGCAGACAAGGGAATCAGCCAGGTCGCCGAGAACGCGGGATGTGCGAAGAGGGGCATCCCGCCGTTATGCCATGGAGCCCACCAGGGGAAGGATCCATAGTCTCGTACCGCCAATCGACAGCATTCGGCGAGATGGAGCATGAAGTCCCAGTCTTCGCCTCCCCAGCGATCCGTGACACGCCACAAAGGGCTCAACACGGCTGCGCCGATAAGCAACACAAACGCTAATCCGATCCTGCGGTAGCTGCGGTCGATTGGCGTTCCGTTTTGCGTCACAAAGGATTCCATCGATACTGCGGGTGCCGCCTCGTCATTGAAAATGGCCCGCGCGACACCAGCAGCTTGGCCCACTGCAGCTCGCGATCCTACCTGTCACACCCACGCAAAGTGATTGTCCAGAATAACCTCGTTCGCGCGAGATTTGACAAGCCCACTCGTGCCCATCAGGATTGGGTCCGTTCGTCAGCGTCGCGCTGGGAATCCTGGCACGGTCATTGTTGCGTGCCGGCCGAACAAAACTCCCATGGTTTGTCTGGTGCCTGCTTGCGCCGACGGCGTTCGCGCGGAACCCGGTGATTAGTCAAAGGCACGCGCTCACTAGCGCGTCAAGGATTGCGTCGCCATGGCTCGACCGCGACAGCCGCAATCAGTTGCTTCCAGTCGGCGTGCTCGTTGGGAACTGTGGGTTGGCGTAGTCCTAGCGCTTGGCTTGGCGGCGTGGTATTCGTACCGACCGTATTGGTCGTGTGGGTTCGCGCTGGATGATTACGACTTTCAACGCGCGATTGGCCTGGTTCAGACCGGCGAAACCACTTGGGCGAGCTTTCTGTTCGAGCGGTGGGGACCGCGGTTGATGCCATTGTGGAAGTTGTCATATGCGGCGGCAATTGTCGTTGCGGGGTGCAACGAATACGCAATGCACATCTTTAACTGGACGCTGCACGTGTTGTCGGCGCTGTTGCTGGTCGTCTTGCTCAGGCGGTTGGCCGTGCCGACGGTGGCGGCCGCGGCTGGTGCGACATTCTGGGCGGGAGCGGCCGTGGGGAACATGGACAACCCAGGCATTTGGCCCCTCACGGGTTACGTTTCGTTGTCGCTTGTGATCCTGCTGACATTGACGATCTTGTTGACGTATGCAGCCGATGGGTGGCGCTGGCACTACTACATGGCAATTGCGCTAGCGACCTTGGCCTTGGTGTTGGTCGATTCGCCCAATCTACTCTTCGTGCCGTTTCTACTCGCGTACTCCGCAGTCTGGTTTCGCGGAAAGCAATTCGCACCCGTGCGGCGTCGCTTGTTGATAAGCCTGGGAGCACCGTTCCTGCTCGTTGTTCCCTGGGCAATTCTGAGCGCATCGGCCGCGATGAGTGAGCATGATCGACAACGTCAATTCGAAGTAGTCGAAATCTGGCAGCGAACGGGTGCCGAACTAGGGGTTAGCCTGGGGACACTCCTCTATTCCCTGCCGTACACGGACTCGCTGCTAGGAGAAATCAGCATCGCGACCGTGGCGGTGGTGCTAGCCGCCGTTGTTCTCCAAGGTGCGCATCGCAAATTGTTCTTGGCGATGTTGGCAATGACGTCCGCCCACGTACTGTCGTTCAACCTGGGTGGGGTAAATCAGGAGTTTCAATTTGCGGTCAATTCGGGCCGTTATCTGTATTTTCCGACTTTATTTTGGTGTCTGTTGGCGGCGCTCGTGCTGGGACGGCTTCTCGCAGGCGCGCCACGTGGATTGGCGATCGTGTGGTGCCTGATCGTCGTGCTAGTTCCGTTGCACCTCCGCCATCAACGCGCAGTTGCCGAGCAGGCGGTGCTCATCTACGACCAGGATACGGTGGTTTGGCGAACGGTCTATCAGCGCCAACGCCACATTCTCGAACGCCTGGCCCAGAGGGCCCAGCGCGAGGGCCACCCACTCGCGCTGGCCGACATGCCAGTGCGCATGCCAACCAGCATGCGCTTGGTCTGGCCGGCTTCCGCCTTTACTGCGACCTGCGTGCCGGCAGCCAGACCTCACCTCAACTTCTATGATTCCGCCAGCAATGACGACGATCCCAATCGACAGCTCGCGCTGATGCAGGCCTGCGAAGACCCAGGTCAGCCAAGTGGCTGGGAAAACACGCTCTCTGCCGCCATGGCCTTACGCAGCCAATTCACTTGGCTCGTCGAGTGCGGACGGGCCCGTGGCGTTGCTGTTAGTTTTCCGAATATCTTCTCGAATCTGGGGGGAATTCAGGTATGTACTGACAGTTTCCTCTGCTTTTACGGGCTCCAGGGTGCAGGCGCCGTGGAAGTCGTGGACGGCGAGTCGGCCTGCCTTGCGAGCGTCGATTCCATGCTTCGGCTGGTCCAAACAAACGATGATCCGCGAGCCACGGCATGGCAGCAGCAACTCGCTAGCCTTCGCACAGAAATCCTCCGTCCAGAAGGCGAGGCGATCTTCTGGCCGACGCGACCATGTCATCGAAAGCGTCTGGCGGATCGGACGAATGCTACGGCAGATGCAGCCCTCCGAAGTGCTGACCGATGAAAGCCCTCATTCATCGACCCAACACGACGTCCTGGCTTGGCGTCTCCATCGAGCGGCCCTGGAACTAGTAAACCGCACTACAGTGAAACTATGAACGTCCCGGACCGAATTGCCCACCTCTTCGAGCGTGAAGGTGACATTTGGACCCCGCAGGAAGCCTGCATCGGTCCGTGGTCGCCCGAACTGTTGCATGGTGGCCCGGTCGCCGCGCTTTGTGTTTCGGTCGCCGAAGCGGCGCTCGACGATCCGGAGTTCATCACCACGCGGTTGTCGCTCGACCTGGTGCGGCCCGTGCCGAAACGCGCGCTCGAAGTGCTGGTGACACCCCTGAAATCTGGGCGCCGTGTTCACTTGATCGACGTTCAAATGCGTGAATCGGGGCGCGATGTGGCATTCGCACGCGTGCAAAGGACGCGGTCCCATCCGATCGACCTGCCGCAACTCGATGGAACCGGAGCGACGCTCGCGCCGCCACCCGATCAACCGGAGAGTTTTGCGCCGTTCGACGAGCGGTTGGCGCCACGACGGCCGGCGCCGTTCTTTCGGCTCGCGACCGAGATGCACACCCCGACGGCTTTGGGGATTTTTGGCCGCGGAGCGACGCTGGCCTGGCTGCGTGTCTACGCGGATCTATTGCCCGGTGTGCCCCTATCGAATGCCGCGGCGGTTTGCGCTGCGGCCGACTACACCAATGCCCTGGGGGCGCCCGAGTCTCCGGCGGAAAGCCAACTGGCCTTTGCGAACGCTGATCTCACCGTGCATCTGGTTCGCACCCCGGCCAGCAAATGGGTACGCATGCAACCGATCACCATATGGGAACAGCACGGACTGGGGCACACGCGTTGCGATCTGTCGGACGTGCGGGGAATGCTGGGAACCTCCGCAGTTACACTGCCGTTGTCGCATCGTCGCTAACGCGTAAGCCGACATCGCGTTTAAAGCACGGTTCAATGCTGCCGGACGATCGCTGCGAACCGCCGGGCGAGGCCAGTGAGCGCTTCCCAGTCACGCCGCGTCATGAGATCGGTCGAAGCCAAGGCACTGCCGACACCCAGTACGGCCGCTCCTGCTTTCAAGAACTCCGTTGCCGTATCCAATGTGACCCCGCCGGTGGGCATCAAGCGGATCTGAGGTAGCGGCGCACGGATTGCTCGCAGGTATGCCGGACCGACCACTTCGCACGGAAACACTTTGACCAGGTCGGCACCCGCCTCCCAGGCGGTCAGGATTTCCGTGGGAGTAAAGGCGCCTGGCGCGACTGGCACGGCATGTTGTCGGCAAAGTCGGATGACGTCGAGATTCAGCGCGGGGGCGACAATAAACCGGGCCCCGGCCAGCATCGCCGCGCGGGCCGTAGCGGTATCGAGCACGGTGCCAGCACCAATCAAGGTGCGGTCGCCCAGGCGGTCGGCGACCGCTTCCAGCACGTGCAAAGGTCGCGGAACCGTAAATGTCACCTCGATCGCGTCGATCCCGCCGGCGGCCAGGGCTTCGGCGGCATCGACCAACACGGCAGAGTCGCCTGATCGGAGAATCGCCACCAGCCGCGAGTCGAGGAGCCGTTCGAGCGAATTGGGCGGCGTCATGGATCGATCATAACACCTTTTGCCATAGTGGACTAAATCGAGCCCTAGCGACATAATGCATTGTCTGGAACAGACCGGGGGGATCGCAGCAACGGCGGCCGTGTCGCCAGGGCAAACCGCATGAATATCGAGCGGTTGTTCGACAGCAGCGGCGCGCAACTGATTCTGTCCGTGGCGGTCGTCGCGATTGCAGTGACCCTGGGGCTGTACGTCATCGGCCGCGTGCGCAAGAGTTCACGAGAAGGCCCGCCGACGGCAAGCGACTTGCTGACGAATTTCCGAGATTTGCATTCGCAGGGTGAGCTAAGCGACGAGGAATTCCGAACAATAAAAAGCATGCTGGCAGAACGCATGCAGCATGAGTTAACCGAGAACAACCGCAAGGGTTAAGGCGGTTGTAGCGCGGCCGCGGATTCTGGGAGAACCGCGGACCGGGTCTGGTACGTACAAGAGGAACACCAAATCGGCCGCCGGTGTTGAGCGGTCGACGCCCGAGCTCGACGAATTTGCGGTCATGGATGCCCCTTGCCGTGATGTGCCCAGTGCCATCACGGCGACGCGAGCGACACCCAGGAGCCTACGCCCCCCAAACTCCGCCAATGCCAGCGGACGGATCGCTTGGGGGTGTCGGAAAGGAGCAGGCATGCCCGCAACGGACGGGACCGGCGGACGCCGCAGTAGCGGAACCACCAAGAAGAATGCGTTTTGTTCGTTCTGTCGCAAGAGCTATCGCGACGTCGGCCCCTTGGTTGAAGGACCAGGGGACGTTTACATCTGTGGCGAGTGCATCGAGCTGTGTCAGTCGATCCTCGACCAGGAGCGCCGCCGGCGGGGGACGACCCGGCAGCTCTTCACGAAAATTCCCACTCCGGCCGAGATCGTCAATCAGCTAGACGACTACGTCATCGGCCAGGAGCGCGCCAAGAAGGTGTTGGCGGTCGCGGTGCACACGCACTACAAGCGACTGACTTTGGCCAGTGACAGTTCGGATGTCGAGATCGACAAGTCGAACATCTTGCTGATCGGACCGACCGGCAGCGGCAAGACGCTGTTGGCCCGCACGCTGGCGAAGATTCTCGACGTTCCCTTCGCGATCGGCGACGCCACCACGCTGACCGAGGCTGGCTACGTCGGCGAAGACGTCGAGAACCTGCTGCTCAAGCTGCTGCACGCGGCCGACTTCGATCTCGAAGCGGCCCAACGCGGCGTGCTCTACATCGACGAGATCGACAAGATCGGCAAGACGAGCCACAACGTCTCGATCACGCGCGACGTGTCGGGCGAAGGCGTGCAGCAAGCGCTCTTGAAAATGCTCGAAGGGACCATGGCCAATGTACCACCGCAAGGGGGACGCAAGCACCCCGAACAGCAGTACATCCAGATGGACACGAGTAACATCCTGTTCATCTGTGGTGGCACGTTTGTCGGCATCGAGAAGATCATTGCCAAGCGATTGGGTCGCCGCACGATCGGCTTCAGCCAGACGGCCAGCAACGTTGCCGACGAAAAGGATCTCGCCACACTGTTGCCGCAAGTCACCAGCGACGACATCCTCGAGTTCGGCATGATTCCCGAGCTCGTCGGGCGGTTGCCAATTCTCTCACCGTTGGCGCCCCTGGACTGCGACGACCTGGTACGGGTGCTGCGCGAGCCGCGCAACGCCTTGATTCGCCAGTACCAGAAGCTCTTTGAGCTGGAAAACAGCGAGCTGCACTTTACCGATGACGCGATGCGGTCGATCGCCCGCAAAGCACATGCCAAGGAAACGGGTGCGCGGGGCTTGCGGGCAGTCATCGAAGATTTGATGCTCGACATCATGTACGAACTGCCGGAACAGGCCCGCGGCGGCCGATATGTAATCACGGAGACCATCGTCGAGCGGCTGGAGCGGTTGTTTCCGCTGGCCGAACCGAAGAACAAAAGCGCGTAGCGTTCAAGCCCACGTGGGGCGGCGGCTTTCGAGCCGGCGCTATCCACCCGGTGGGGGTCGAGTTACGCGAGTTGGAAAGCGCGAGCCCGCGGCAGGTCGTAGCGACTGGCCGCGGGCTCGTTCGCTTTTGGTCGCACAGTGTCGGCATTCCGTGCGCTATCCGTTTGCCGGCAACTCTTCCAGCGTGGCCCGTGTCCCAATTGGGCCCGCGGGCCGTAGTGACCTAAAAACTTAAGTAAAAGTGCTTGCTTGCCGTGCGGGCTTTCGGTACGCTGCCGCTAGAGTCACCTAAACACTTAGGTTTAACGATCGCGCGTCGTGGCGAATCACGACGGCAACGTGCGAAAGCGAAAGCCGCCATGGAAGCCACGCCGAGTCCACGCGAACTGGATATCCTCAAAGTGCTTTGGGATCTGGGCGAGGCCTCGGTCCGCCAGGTCCACGAAGCGATGTGCCCCGCGGGCGAGCTGGCCTTCAATACCGTGCAGACGCTGCTGCGGATCATGGACGACAAAGGGCTGGTGTCGCATCGCCAGCGCGGCCGCGCGTTTCTTTACAAGCCGCGCTTCTCGCGGCGCAAGCTGACCGCGCAGTTTCTGCAAAACGCCTTCGATGGCGCGCTCGACCAGGTCGTGCTCAGCCTCATCGAGACGCGTGACACGTCGCCCGACGAATTGCGCGACCTCGAAAAGCTAATTGCCGACGCGCGCCGTAAGAAGCAAGCCTCGGTTAACGCAGCCCCCATCAAGAAAAAGAGGTGAGTGCCATGTCGTCGTCGCAACTTCTCCTCGAACTGGCCGCGCGGATGGGATGGCTGGCCGCCGTGGGCCTCACCGCGGCGACGATCGCGGTGGCGGTGCTGCGCCATACGGCACGGCAAACGCGTTTAATCGAACTCACGCTGGTCGCACTGCTGCTGGCGCCGGTGTGTGCATGGCTACCCGGCTCGGCGTGGCTCTCGATCGCTTGGAATGTCGGATGGTCGGAGCACCGCGAACCGCCCGAGCAGCGCGCCGACGAAGGGGGGCTAACGACTGCCACGGCCGTCTCCGCGCCGAGTTCCTTGTCACCTGTCGATGGCGACTTGCCTGAGTTGGCTGAAAGGCAGGAAACGTCGGCGACAGTCGATTCACATTCCTGGGAATCGCGACTGGACGCCTTGGCGCCGGCGAACTCGGACCGCGGCGCGTTGGATTTGCAAATACTCGGGGTGGCGCTGGCACTCGTCTACGGCATCGGCGTCGTGGTCTGCGTCGTGCGGTGGTTGGCGGGCGTGGTTCTCGTCACTCGGCTGCGGGCCAGTGCTACCGCGGCGCCACCGGCCCTCGAACAAGTGCTGAAGTTGGTTGTCGGCGGCGAGATGCGCTTGGTTGGCTTGATGGCGAGCGATCGAATCTCGCAACCGATCGCCTGCGGCGTCCTGCGTCCAACGATTCTCTGGCCTCGCGGTTGGTACGAGCTAGATGCCGATACCGCGCGGGGGGCGCTTGCGCACGAGTGCGCGCATATCGCGCACGCCGATTTGTTCTGGCTCCAATTGCAAGCGCTGGCGCAATCGCTTTATTGGCCTCATCCGGCCATCTGGTGGTTGGGGCGTCGTTTGCGGCTCAATCAGGATTTGCTGGCTGATTCCGCAGCCGCCCGTTGCTTCACCTCGCGCGAAGACTACGCGGCGATTCTGGTGCAGTTGGCGCAGAAAGCGCTGGGTGCCCCTCCGGCGATGGCAGCGGCCTGGCTGGGTTCGGTGTCCACGGTTCGGCGGCGTGTGTGTCGATTGTTGGCGAGCGCGTCGCCGAGCGACTTGCGTTGTGGTCGTGCCTGGACCGTCGCGTGCCTGACAATCCTCGTCCCCATTGCGGCGGCACTGGGCGCGGTGCGCTTGGCCGACGAGGACTCGCCGCAAATCACCGCCAGCGGTGCGATCACGATCAACGGCGACGACAACACCGGAGCTATCAACGCCGCAGCGGCCACCATCAACTCGGCTGCGACGGATCCCGAAGAAGCGGACCCCGAGACCGCCCAGCTGCCGATCGGCACGATCCGCCACAACACCGATGGCTCGCTGACCTTTGTTGGCGAGGTGATCGACGAAGATACCAAGGAGCCGATCCCCGGCGCGATCGTCAGCATTCGCCAGGAGTTGCCGACCGATTCACCCAAGGCGAGCGATCGGGTCGTGGCCCAGTCGCAGCACAAGACCGACGCCCGCGGCCGGTATCACTTTAACGTGGCGCCCGATCACGCGCGAGATTCGCGGCTGTATATGACTTGTGCCGGCGTTACCAAGGAGGGATACGCGCCGCGAGTTGAAAGCGGCTACTCGCTGGCGATGATCCTCAAGAATCGCGATCTCGGCGAGCCCCCATTCTTTACCCGATTGAAGTTGAAAAAGGGGGCCGAGATCTGGGGTCAATTGGTGTATACCGGCGGACGACCGGCACCCAATGTACCGATCGATGGCTACGTCCGCGAAGGTTCGTTTCCTGAGGACTATGGCACCTGGTTGAAAACGCGGACTGACACCCAAGGACGCTTCAAGCTCACCGTGCGTCAGAAAGGAGGCTTCTTCCTGCGGTTCTATCCAGCCGATGCCGCGGCGGGGCGTTGGGTGGTCGCCGACGGTCGGCGCGGCGATTTGGGCACGCACACGCTGGCAGCCGGCCAGAAGCTCCGCGGGCGATTGCTCGACGCCGCAGGGCAACCCCTCGCCGAGCAATGGGTGCAGGCCGATGAGCAGGCGGATTTCTCGGCACTCAATGCCTCCGAAAGCGGGTTACTCTCGGGCGTATATTTATCATTGGTGCGTAGCGCGCTGACCGACGCCGAGGGACGCTTCGAGCTGGCGCCGCTACCGCCCGGCAAGTACAAGGTGTCGGTCGTCGAGACAGCTCACTATATTCACTCGCTCGATCGCGTCACCTATCCACTCAAGGCGGTCGTATTGCCGATGGATGTCGAATTGACGGGCCAGGACAAGCCGGTTGAAGTTGAACTCCGCGGCGTGCAGTCCGTCGAGATCGTGGTGCAGTACGTTGATGGCCAGGGGAAACCGCGTAGCGGCTGGGAACTGATACTCTTGGGACACACCGCGCCGGATAAAAACGCGGCCAACCCGGCGCGCACACAAAAAAGTTGGTTCAGCATGGCGCGCGCCGATGCCAGTGGCCGTGTCGTGTTTCGCGCGCCGCGCGGACTTACCAATACCAAGGTGCAACTGATCGCCAACGAGCACAGCTCGGTACGTTGGAGTCGCGGGATCGACGGAGAGTTAAACAACACGCACTACGTGCAGTTGGGTGACGTGACCGCGGACGTCACCGATCTGGTGATTCATCGCTACGTCGCGCCGGTCGTGTTGGCAACGCTGCGCTCGACCGACGGCGCGAAGCTCACGAACGTGAAGATTGGCGGCAACTACGCGGCGGGGCGCGGGACGTCACCGGGTGTCAGGGGCGAGTGGGTCAACGGCACTCCGTTCGTGGGGGATACAGTGGGACCAATGATGACGCGCCAACCTGACGGGCGATACCGCAGCGAATGCATGCTGCCCGACGAAGAGACCTCGATCGATGTGACCGCCGAGGGACCGGAGGGGAAGAAGTACACCGGGTCGATCAAGCTCGCGCTGCCCGAAGGTGCGACGCGCGAGGTGGAGATTGAGATGCGACCGGTGGCTGCTGAATAGTCGGACGTAGCCGACACGCCACGTGCGACTCAGGCCCCCGCGCGGGCTAGCCGGCAGAGGGCTTCGATGCCGCGCTCGAGCGTCCGTTCGTCGGCCGCGTACGAAATGCGGAAGTGTGTGTCGCGGGCGCTGAAGATGCCGCCGGGGATCACGAGCACTCCGTCACGCACGGCGCGTTCGACGAAGGCCGTGGCCGTGCCCCAAGGCGCTTTGGGAAACACGTAGAACGCGCCGCCCGGTTTGACCACCTCGAACATGCCGCGCAAGCCCTCGTAGATCAGGTCTCGCTTGCGGCGGAAGGCGTCGCGGTGCTCGTCCATCGGCACGTCGAGCGCGGCGGCCGCGGCCCATTGGGCGGGTTGCGGCGCGCAGACGAAGGTGTACTGCTGCAGCTTGACCATCTCGTCGATCACGGTCGCGGGCCCGTGCATGAAGCCGACGCGCCAGCCGGTCATAGCGTGGCTTTTCGAGAAGCCGTCGACGACGATCGTGTCGGGGTTCCACTTGGCCGGCGAAGCCAACGGTTCGTCGTAGGCGAACGTGCGATAGATTTCGTCACTCACCAGCGCGATGCCGCGTTCGGCGGCCAGTTCGGCGACGGCCCGCGCTTCGGCGGCGCTGGCCATGGCGCCGGTCGGATTCGCCGGGCTGTTAAACAAGATCACTTTCGTGCGCGGTGACAGCGCGGCGCGCAATCGGTCGATGTCGATGCGGAAGTCGGGATAGGTGTCGACCAGCACCGTTGCGCCACCAACCATGCTGACCAGGGGTGGATACATCACGAAGTAGGGATCGAACACGATCACTTCGTCGCCAGGGTTGACCAGCGACCAGAGGGCCAACACCAGCGCGCCGCTCGTTCCACTGGTGACGGCCACCTTGCGATCGGCGTGGCCATGCTCGGCATCGACGAGGGCCTGCAACTTCTCGCGCAGCACCGGCATGCCTTGCGTGAGCGCGTAGCCGTTCTTGCGGCTGTGGATGGCGTCGACGGCTGCCTGCTGCACGCTGGCCGGCACATCGAAGTCGGGCTGACCGATCGACAAGTTGATCGGGTCCTTGAGCTGGGCCGCCAGGTCGAACACCTTGCGGATGCCCGAGCTGTCGAACAGCCGCATGCGGTCGGCAATCCACGGGTGGGACATCGAACGAAGGTTCCTTTAGATTTGGCGAATTCCGGATGCAACGGACGCCGCCAGTGTACTGCATGCCGACGCGTCGTCATGGGTAGTGCGGCGCTGGCAGGTTACCCACTCATCCGGCCCACGGCCACCTTCTCCCCCGCGTTGCGGGGGCGAAGGGCATGACCCCTGAGCAAGCTTTACGGCAACCGAGCATTGGCGTCGAGCACTTCCGACAGTGCGCGATCACTCTGGCTTAAGAGGACCAAGAGGACGGTGACGGCGGCCAAGGGATCGGCTAGCGGCGGATAGCGATCGGCAAACCAGAGGCGCGAGCCGCCGCCGGCTCCCACGCCGGCGCGGGCCGCACGAAGTGCTAAATAGGCGGTCTCAGGGATGTCCGTTGGTTCGATGTGCGCGGTGGTGCTAGAGGCGGTGGCCAGCGCCACGGCAATTCGCGACAAACACACCTCAGCGCCCTGCTCGTCGACCACAACAAGCGATTGTCCGTCGTCGCTGACCCACAGGCCCATGTGCGCCGAGGACTCAACGACTTGCGTGCCCAGCGCGGGACAGGGCAGGGCAGGGGGGGCTGACGAGATTAGCCGACGAGCGATATACGCATCGCCAGTCAATTCGCGCATGCGTTTGGCACTGCTGGACAAGCCAGCAGTGGAGCCCAGAGTAGTTCGAGCTTCGCCGGCATTCCGCAAATCGGTACCCGCCGGAATCAGTTCGCATCGAACGGCATCGAGCAGAGCGGAGAATTGCTGCCGCCACGGCTCGCAGGCGGTGTCGAGCACGATCCGCAGTGGCCGCAATGCGTGATAGTAGCTTCGCAGGCGATCGAGATACTCTGGCACGACGGTGTCGCGAGATACCGTCCCGCCGCGGCGCGTCGGTCGATCAAGCGGCGCGATTGCCAATTGGCGAACGTGTTCGAGCGTTCCAGGCAACGACCAGGGGCGCGCATCCGGCCCCCAGAACTGCAGCGTCACTTGATGCGCCGGTTGGCGAGCCTGGGCGATGTAGAGGCTGGCGGCGGCGCCGTGGGCCAGTTGCGTGGCGACCAGCGCTGGAGCAGTTGTAGCTCCGAGGTCAACGACAGAGAGCCCACACCACCGCAGTGCTTCGCTCGCGGCGGCGACGATTTCGGGCGTGAGCGGGCCGCCATCGGTCGCGAGCAGGCAGCCGTCGCCTGATCGAACGCGGTCGTCGCGCAATCGCACTCCGGCTGCCATCGCGACTTGTCGCGCGACTCCGGTTGACAACTCACGGCCGAAGATGCCCAGTATGCCGCTTGTGTCAAAAAACGATTCGAATCTGTGTTGCTGGGGGCGGGCGTCGAGTTGACGCCGCCGCGCACTGGACAACAAACCGCCATCGTCATGCGCGTGTGGACAGTCGCGGCACTTGTCGTAGAAGTTGGCCAGCCGGGCCAGATGGATCGCGGAGGAGATCGAATAGTCTTCGCGCGGACAACGGTATTCGGCCACGTCGGCCGTAGTTGAACTGGCAGAATCTGCCACACGCGACGAGCCATCGGCCGATGGTGAATCGATGATCGGCAGCGACGACAAGTCGATCATCGTGATCGCGGCTTCGAGCGGTAGGTGCCCGACACAGCAGGGCAGGGGAGTGGCCGCGAACTGTACGGCAGAAGTGCACGCCAAGCAAGATCATGCCGGCAGTGCTAGCAGCCGTTTACCGGACGCGGCAGCGGAAGTGGCAGATGCCACCCTCGCCGTGTTCCACCGGATCGGTGATTTCCCAGCGCAGCACGAGCGAGCCGACCGTGTTGGTCTCAGTGCTGAAGTTCGCTTTGACGCTCGCCTGAGCGCTATCGGGCACGTACTCGAGCCGCGCGGTGAGGTTGTCGACGATCGTGACGTTGCCGATCGTTTCGTCGCCGACGTTGTCGAAGCGGAGCGTGAAGTCGACCGTTTCGCCCGGTAACGCGAACTGCGTGCTGGCCACCTTGCAAAGCCGCAGGGCAGGGCAGCCCTTGTGCTCGACCAGGTAGGTTGCCTGCACGCGGCGATCCCCCACCACCTCGTTGGCGGCCTGATGCTCCAGCAGCACTTGCACGGCTTGCACGTCGGTCCAGGCGATCGCCGCCTGCAAGCCTTCGGCGAGGTAGGCCTTCTCGGCTTGGATGTACTCGCCCGTGCGGATGATCCCCAGGTTCTCGTAGGGGAGCAGGGCATCTTTGAGTTCGCGCGGCTCAAGCACCTGCGAAACGGCTCCTTCGCGGGCCATTCGCACTAGCGGCGTGGGGACTCTCAGGCCGGCCTGCGCCAGGGGTTGATCGTCCTTGACGGCGACCAGCGGCGGCAATAGCTCGTTGATCAGTTCAGGACCGGCTGGGCGGTCGACGTTGTGCGGCCCCTGAACGTGTTCGTTGAGATTGGCGCCCACGACCATGCGAACGGCGCCGAAGCGCGGCGAATAAAGGTGCACGCAATTCGACGGCGTCACTTTGCGGCGACCGTCGAGCGTGTCGTAGTGCGCGATCGTATCCTCGATGTTCAAGCCGTAGATGTGCCAGTCGGCGTCGACCTTCACGGGCAGATCGCGGTCGCCGCCATCATGCAGGTATTCTTCCCAGGGCCAGGGATTGCCAAAGCCTGGTGGCGTCCAAGGCCCCATGATCAAGAAGGGCAGGGGGGGAGCGCCCGGCGGCAGCGGCTCCCAAGGCAATCCCATCTCGTCATAGAGCCGAGCCGTGCCGCGGAAGGCGGCTTCGGGAAGACCGTCGGGCGTGGCCAATAACAGGCTGGGAAGCCCGCCTCCAACGTCCTCGCCGACGACCGTACCGCCGTACTCGTCGTCGTCGATGTAGTCGGGCGCCGCGAGGCGATAGTCACTGATCGCGACGCGCGCGTCGGCGATCGAGGGTTCAGCGCCGCGCGCGCGGTTTTCCTGTCGCGCGCACGAGCAAAAGACGATCGTCGCGGCGGCGATCAGTAGCAATCGCCACCAACGCGGCAGCGCCCCGATCGCGACGGCTTCGTCTCGCGTGGACGGCATCGATCGAATCTCTTGAACTGGTCGACGTGGTCTGCCCGAACGGGCGGGAACGAACGATGAACTAATTAATGCTTCCGGCGACTCGCCACACCCATGGGGAGCGGTCGCGGGCCAGCGGCCACCGGCCGCCGAGCACGGGGCGCCGAATCCGTAAAGCTGGTCTGTTCGACGGACTCGCCAGTGCCATCATCGTTGGCGGCAGCAGCCGACGGGTACTTGATCAGCGGAGCGCAGGATTGCGTGAGCCACTCTTCGCTTTCGCTGTCGCCCGGCAGCGGCAGTCGTCCCCCGAGGCGCACGATTGCCATCGGCTTGCCGATGCCGTCGGCGATTTCGAGCGGATCGTCGCCGGGTCGGGCGTCGAAACTCAAGGGAGCACCCGCCGTCGCCGACGCGGGAATGGCCTTATCCGGGTCTTCGAGATAAACGACTTTGATGATGAACTTGCCTTCGAGCGCTTGCTCGAGATCGTCCTGATCGAGTTCGATCACGATCGGAAACCGCCGTTCGACGCCAGGTGGCGCATAAGTACGGTTGACCAGCTCGATCGTCGGATAGAGCTCGGCTCCCGGGTGCAGAGGGATTCGCGTGATCTGGAATCGATAGACGGGCGCGATCAACAGCCCGAAGTGGCGCGGCGCCGCCGCCGGTTCGTGGAAGCCGCCTTCAGCGGCCGCCGAGATCAAGGCCCCCTGGGGAGCCCTGATCTCGACCGGCTGAAAGTATCCCGGCAATGGTCCGCCCCGCCGGAGCTGCTCGCTGCCAATCGCTCCCGGCGGCCAGTCGGCACGGTGGCGATAATGCAGCCCCGATTCCTGTGCCGACAGCGCCTGCGGCGCCGCGGCCAGGGCGAGGAGCAGAATCACACTCAAGCGAGCAGTCCGATTTCGCTCGGCCGCGGTAGCAGCCGTCGAATTGCGGAGCATCAAGACCATTGCCGTGGAAATACGCGTCATCGTTTTTGTGTGCGCCGCGGAACGATTCCCGCGGCGCCTAGCGTTACGTTGCTATTGCACGCACTCGACCGTGTCGCACGGCGGCTGGTGGAGCCGAGCCCGCTCGTGGACGGCCCGTTCACTGATGTGCACGCGGTTGACCGGCTTGGGATACTTCATGCCGGGGCGCTGCTTGACATCGATCTTGATCTCGCGCGTCGGCTTCGGCAGGTCGACGTGCGTGTGGTTGCGGATCACGTGCTTCTGCAAGCCGGCCGGAATCCCCAGCGGGATATGCGGCGGGCCGGGCAGCCCGATTGGCGTGCCGCTCATCGGCATGCCCCACTGGGGCGGACCCATGCCGGAGATCATCGCCGCGTCGGCGCCACTGGCGCCTCCGCTGATGCCGCCGGGTCCCATGCCGGGACCGCAGTCACCGGGACCGCCCATCCCGTCGGCGCCCATCATGCCGCCGGCCAAGCCGACTTCACCGCCAGGGCCGATCAATTCGCCTTCGCCGCCGGCAGTTGTCAAATCCTTGTTGCCGATGCGGACGATCGCCAGGATCGAGCCCATACGATCGGCTTCGACGATCGGATCGAGGCCTGGATCGAGCTTGGTGCTCACGAGCGTTTCGACCCCCGCGACCGCCAGGTCTTGGAATTCTGGATCGGGCAGGTAGAGCACTTTGGTGACGAAGTTGCCGCTGGTCACCTGGTCGAGATCTTCCTCGGTGAAGACGATCGGGATCGCATTGTGCGCCAGGTAGGCATCGGTCCGCGGCATTACCGGCGCGACTTCCACGGTCGGATAGAGCTCGATCCCTGGCCGGCCGGGGATGTTCGTGAGCTTCAGTCGATAGAGCGCGCCTTGCGGGAAGTTGTAACGTCCCGGGCAGACGATCGGCTCGGCGTCGAACATGCCCGGCGCACTGACATCCCAGGTGACGTGCGCGCCTTCGGGACCGCGGAAGTCGAGCTGCGACGAGGGGAGCACGAGCGGGCCGGGTGCTTCGGGGTAGAGCACGCCAGGGCCGGGGCCATCGACGCCTGGTCCGGGATGCATGAGCATCTCGGACGGCGGCAGGTTCATCGGGCCCGGGGCCTTGCAGCCCAGCGCCGCGGCGGCTAAGGCCAGCGACCAAAACATTGGTTTCATAGTTAGCTCCCCCCCCAGGGAATTGCCGTGGACCGTCGTGTCGGGCAGCGATACCATTGCCGGCCCGATGGAATCTGGATTTGACCTGATGGACCGCGGCGGCCGAGGCGCAGTCGCCGGCAGCGTCTGCGGTCATGGTTTCGCTGGTTATCGTCGGTCCGTTAGAACCTGATTCTTTGGAAAAACCGGCAAAACCCCGCAATGAAGGCCAGCTTACCCAAACCGCCAGCGACCATCGTCGGGTTCGTGGTGGTTGCGGCGCTAGGGGTTGCCGCTCGCGGGCTCGCGCAACTGCCAGCTAGCACCTCATCGCTGGCAACGCCGCCTCGCGGAGGCACGGCAGCACTGGTGGGAGGTCACGCCAGCGCGCCGGCAGGGCAGGGGGGGGCGCTCGTGCGACCGCCAGCGTCCGCCAGCCCGCATGCGCACTTGCCGGTTCATCCACCCGACGTGACGCTAGAGCCAGCATCGACTCCGACATCGGGCACTCCGGCGACACCAAGAGTGGCCCGCGCGCCACAGCCAGCGGCCCCGCGAACTATCGCCGTCGTGGCGGCGCCGACTAGCAGTAACCCGCCCACTGGGCCGAGTGCGCCGAAGCCAGCAGACGATCCGCGCGGCCGTGAGCCTGTCTCACAAGCCGTCGAGCGATTGGCCGCTCATACATCGATCTCGGCGAAGCTCCGCGAAGAGATCGACCTCTACGGCCAGCAGGTGTTGGCAACCGGCAGCTATCTGCAGGGTCCCGGGCCGCAGCACCCGTTTCGACTCGAGTTCGTCGCCAAGAGCGGCGATCGACAAAGTGTGCTTGAACAGGTTTGTGACGGCCGCACGCTATGGATCTTCCGTCGTGCCGGCGGCAAGCAAACACTCAGCAAGGTCGACATGCCGTGGGTTGCCGCGCAACTGGCCAACGATGCCGCAGGCGCGCAGGCAACCGCGCAAATCAGCGTGCCACACTCCGGACTGGCGATTGGTGGATTGCCGAAGCTCTTGGCGAATCTCAACGCGACGTTCAACTTTGGCGCTCCGCAGGCAGGCACGATGCGCGGTGTGGCGGTTTGGACGCTTGTGGGCGTCTGGCGTCCGGCAGCCCTCGCGCTGGTCGTGCCGGACAAGAAGGACGACATCCTCCAGGGAAAGATCCCTGATTTCGCGAAGCTCCCCGATCAGCTTCCCGAGCAGGTCGTGCTGACACTGGCGCAAGCGACGTTGTTCCCGCACCGGATCGAATACCGTCGGGCCAGCGAACGGGCTGGCGCGATGCAACCGCGCCGCTTTGGCAAGAGCACAGCGAATGACACGATCGCGGCGATCGAGCTGTTCGACGTCGCGCTCGACGTGACGCTCGACTCGCGGCAGTTCGTCTGGTCGGCGGGCAATCTCGAAGCGATCCATGGCACCGGCGACTATCTCGCGGCGCTGCGGGCGACGCGCCAAGTGTCGCCGTAGGCTACGATCGATTGCATCACCATTGGGCGCGCGATGCAAAACGCGCCGGCGCCGTGCTAGGAGCTATATCGCTGGACATGACGGTGCTTTCGGAGCGCCGCGCGGCCAATAGCGCCGCCACGCGCACGGCTTCGACCATGCCGGCGACGTTGGCGCGCCCCTGCCAGGCCAGATCAAAGGCCGTACCGTGCGCGACGCTCGTGCGCACGATTGGTAATCCGAGGGTGACATTTACCGCCTGGTGCATGCCCAAGAGCTTGAGCGCGATGTGCCCCTGGTCGTGATACATGGCCACCACGGCGTCGAATTCGCCATCGCGGGCGCGGACCATTGCGGTGTCGGCCGGCAGCGGACCGGTGAGGTCGAGCCCCTCTGCGCGGCCGCACTCAACCGCCGGTGCGATAACCTCGATCTCTTCGCGGCCGAACAATCCTTGCTCGCCGGCGTGCGGGTTCAGCGCGCAAACCGCTATGCGCGGCGCGGTCTGCTTGATGCGCGCCAGCGCGGCGTTGGCCAGGCGCGACTTCGCCAGGACGTTCTCGATGGTCAGTTGCTTTGGCACGTCGGCCAGCGCCGTGTGCAGCGTGACATGGATGACACCCAATCCGGCTGGCCCCTGCACGCCATGTCCGGCGGCCAGGTAGAGCATCATGGCGAAGTCGTCCACGCCGCACAGTTCGGCCAACAGTTCGGTGTGCCCCGGATAATGATGTCCGGCGGCCCAGAGCGCGGCCTTGTTAAGTGGGGCGGTGACGATCGCGTCGACCTGTTTGTCGAGCGCCAGATGGGTGGCGGCGACGAGTGCGTCGTAGGCTGCCTGACCGCCGCGTGGGTCGATCGCCGCCGGTGGCACCGATGCGGCCGAGGCGTCGACAGCCGCCACGCAAGGGAGTGCTTCGAGCGAGGGCGCCGCGGCACCGATGTCGCTGATCTCCTCAACATTTAGTCGACAACCGTGACGACGGTTGTCCCCTAGACCCACTGCCCGGCGCAATACGTCGGGGTGGCCGAGCACGACCAGCCGGCAGGCATCGTGCATCGCCGCTGACTGCCAGGCGCCGACGATCACTTCGGGACCGACCCCGGCTGGGTCTCCCATGGTGATGGCGATCGTGGGCTTGGTGGTCATAGGCTGCGCCGCGGGTGGTAATCCAAGTCGACGTTGGCGGCATGGCGCCGTGGCGACGGGGGCGACGACGGTGGTAGGGGAGGTAACTCTTGAAACGGCCGCCCTTTCCTCACATCTTCGCAGCTAGACTTGCCTCGGTGAAGTACGATAAAATGCGTCGCTAACGTTGGGAATGCCCCTGTCCGGGACTTCTATCTTGCACTTCACGGGCGACTCGCCCGATGCGCTTTTACGACCGAAAGGGCCCTCGATGAGCCGAAAACTCGCCACCGGTTTCCATGCAGCATTGGTGCTCCTGGTCGCTGCCCAGACCGCCTCGGCGCATCCTGGCCACTTCGGGCACGAATTCGGCGACGGCGCGCTACACCCGTTGTTCGGTCTCGATCATCTGCTGGCGATGGTGGCGGTCGGATTGCTGGCGGCGCGGCTCGGCGGCGCGGCGATCTGGCAAGTGCCAGCGACGTTCTTGGGAACAATGTTCGCCGGCGGCATCCTCGGAGCGCTGGGCATGCCGGTGCCGGCCGCGGAGTATGTGATCGCCTTGTCGGTGCTAGTGCTGGGTTTGCTCGTGGCGCTCGGCCGGACGGTATCGCCAAAGCGGGCCATGCTGTTGGTTGGCGCGTTCGCCTTGTTCCATGGACATGCCCACGCCGCCGAAATGGCCGCTCAAGGATCGTTCGGCGGTTATGCCACCGGGTTCCTGCTCTCGACAGCGATGTTGCACGCGACCGGCATTGGGCTGGCGCTGGGCCTTAGCCGGCTGGTCGATCCGCGTGCCGTGCGTTTGTGTGGCGCCGCGATCTCGGCGGCCAGTTTGCTGATTCTCGTGCCGATGATCAGCGGGTAGTGCCCGCACCGAATTGCTCGTGCAGCGTTTGGGTTGCCCGAAAGTTCGATTGGCCGACGGGGCAGGGCAGGGGAGTCGCACTAGCCAATCGACGCGTCGCTGCCGCGCGGGTTGTCGTTTTGCCGAATTGATCCGCCGCTCGTGACTCGCATCTTCGCCTTTCTCGCCTTGTTCGCCGTGCTCTTCGTCGGAGCGACGGCATTGCTCGGGTTGAGTCTGAGCGATATCCGCAATCCGCAGAATCTCGAGGCGCAGCGCTGGGCAACGGTGCACCGGCTCTCCGGCGTGGCGGCAGCGCTGGCCGTGATGTTCGTCAATGGGATCGCGGCGACCTACTTCATTGGCACGAGTCGCTGGTGCCGCGAAGTTGTCGACACCTACGGACTCGACGCGACATTATGGCGTGCCAGCGCTGCGCTCAAGCGGCGCACCTTTCCGCTGAGCGTGGCGAACATGCTTTTGGCCGTGGCCATGGTGGCGCTCGGCGGAGCGGCCGACCCCGGTGCGTCGGTTCAATTGCAGCCGGTGGCCGGCGTCACCTGGGCGCAGATTCACCTGGTGGCCGCCTTCGCGGGGCTGGCCTGGTTCATCTACAGCTCGACCTTGCAGTGGAACAACATCCAGGCGAACCGCGAAGTGATCGACGCGATCATGGCCGAGGTGCGCCACGTGCGCGCGGCGCGAGGGCTCGATTAGCCGCCTCGCGTGGTCACGCATTTAATGATCATGGTCGCCGTCGTCGTGCACGTGCTGATGCCCGTGCGAGCGGCCGTGCCCATCGTGGCCATGGCCGGCGTGTTCCAGAAATCCGACCCCCCAGGCGACCGCCAAGCCCAGAACTAGGGCGGCCGATAGTTTCACGCGGTCGTGATTGTGGAACTGCAGCTCGGGTAGAAGGTCGCTCGACGAAATACAAAGAAAGGTACCGGCCGAGAAGGCCAGCGCCACGCCGATCACCGATTGCATGCCCGTGCCGGACGAGTTGGCGCCAAGATAAAACAGCGCCGCTCCCGCGGGAATTGCCAGCGCGAAGAGCGCGTTAACGACGTGCCGTTTGCGTCGCGACGAGCCACCGACTGCCATCAGCGTACCGATCGTCATCGAGTCGAACGGCTTATGCAGAAAGATCACCACAAAGGTCGCCAAGCCGGCTAGCGCGACCGGGCCGGCCAGTTCGCGCTCCGCCTCGACGCTCGCGGCCAGCGCCACGCCATCGGCCAGGCTGTGCAGCGTCAGCCCGACCGCGGCGCCGCCCCAATTGAGCCGCTGCTGCCGCAGGAGATGATCGGCAGGCGGGGCGCTACCTGTTTCATGTGGTGAAGTGGTGGCCTGAGCGGCATGGCCGACAGTCACGGCGTGATCGTGCCCGTGATGGTGGTCGTGGTGATGGCCGTGTGCGTGGACGTGCGCGTGCGAGTGGACGTGGCCGGCGGCCGTGTCGGCGTCGTCTGGCACGTCATGATGATGGAAGGCGAAGAACCGTTCGACAAAGAACATGGCCACGAAGCCGGCCAGGGCCCAAAGCATCACGCGATCGACTGAGCCGAGTTCGGCCAGGGCGTGAGGCACCATGTGCAACAGCCCTACGCCGAGCATGGCGCCAGCGACGAAACTGATCGCCAATTGCATGCGCTGGTGCGTCAAGCGTACGACGAGGGGTATCCAGCCGCCGGCCAGCGAGGCTAGCAACACAAGAATCGAGTAGCAAGCAAGCGGAACGTATGCGGACATGAGGGCGGTCTCGGCGAGACGGTCGAACGCAGTGTACGCGCGGCCGACACCAAGGCGGCTACGGACCGACCTGAAAGAAGGCTCTCTTGTACGCTGAGCTGCGGCCAAGTGTCAACGGGCGAGACACTTCGGCCGAGCCGTTATGATAATTGCAATTTCTGCATTGGTTCTGCTGCAGGATTCGGGAAGACAAATCAATGCGCGCCTGCGTTCAAAGAGTTTCATCGGCCTCGGTCGACGTCACCGGTCGACGAGTGGGTGAAATCGGTCGCGGTCTGGTCGTGCTGTTGGGGGTCGCTGCTGGCGACAGGACGGCTGATGGCGATTTGCTCGCTCGCAAGATCATTGAGCTGCGGATCTTCGACGACGACGAGGGGCGCATGAATCGCAGCTTGTTGGACGTCGGCGGAGGACTCTTGGTTGTCAGCCAGTTCACGCTCTTGGCCGATTGCCGCCGCGGTCGACGTCCGAGCTATACCAGCGCCGCCGAGCCGGCGCTGGCTGAAGCGCTCTATGAACAGTTCGTCACCCGCTGCCGCGAGAGCGTCGCGAGGGTGGCGACGGGCGTGTTCCGAGAACACATGGACGTGGCGCTGGTGAACGACGGTCCGGTCACCATTTGGCTCGATACGCGAGAACTGAGCTTGTCGGAATAGACCGATTGAATTCCCTGCGCGGTTGTCCGGCGCTACCGCTGAGGTCGACCAACCTGGTCGAGTGATTCGTCGCGACCGGCCACGTGCTCGAGCGGTCGATTCTCGGGGTCGTCCGGCGAGGCCATCTGCTGTCGATCGAAGAGTCGCTGTTGCCAGCCCCCCGTCCCCTCGGGGTTCTGGACGACCATGTATCCCAACAACCCGACCAGGCTGTAGGTGAAGAGATTCGGCCCCCAGGCTTCACCCCAGAACTTGATCGCCGTGCCGAACGAGCTCTTCAGACGCGGAATCCCGTGGCGGAGGTCAACACTCCAGATTTCGTCGAGCAATAGATGCGACATGAAGCCCGTCATTACGGCGCCCGCCTTAAAGAGCCGCATCGGCACCGTCTCCGGCTCGCAGATCAAGTAGGTGAGTTCGCCGGCAATCAAGCACGCGGGCAGGCTGTGAAACATACCGCGATGCACCGTTAGCATTTTCAACAGCGGCGTCAGCCCGAAGCGGATCACCGCGTAGACGCCAATGCCCGCCAGCGCAATACTGTCGTGCGACCAGCCTTGGAGGATCAGCCGACGGATCAGAAGCATCGGGACCACGCTGGCCGTGAAGCCGATCGTCTCGCGCAGCGGGCGGCCGGAGTCGCTATCGAGGTCCGGAAGCATGCCCGACACGCCGCACAGCGCGGCGCTCAAACAGGAGACTCCCAGGGGAACCTGGTATTGCGTGTGGGCGATGGCGCCATAGCCAATGCCCAACAGGCTGCTGGTGGTGACGTGGGTCTTGAAGCCAGCCATGGGAGGTCCATCTCCTGAGGGAAAGGCAAACCGACGCGCGAGGCGATCAATCGCCGAGGGAGAAATCTAATTGAGGGCGGGATGCCGCTCCAAGAGCAGTCAGGTGATGTCGTAAGCCATCGGTATCACCCCCACAATCGTTGCCAGGCGGACGTTTCACCCTGCCCTTCGCCGGTCGATGCGGCAAAGCTATACTTCCGCACCCTGTGGCTGAACCGTGCGGTGAGCTGTTAAGGGCAGTCGCATTCGGCCTGAAAGTGCGAGTTGCAGCTTCATGCAGATTTACGACATCATCATGCTGTCAGTGCTGGCAGTTACGACGATCTACGGCTTTTGGCGCGGAATGGCCTGGCAGATCGCCTCGCTCGCTTCGCTGGTGGCCAGCTACTTCGTGTCGCTTCACTTCAGCCCGCAATTCGCCCCATTATTTGGCCGGCAGGCGCCGCTGAACCGGTTCGCCGCCATGCTGGCAATCTACCTGGGTACGTCGCTGGCGATCTGGGTCGTTTTCCGCGTGGTGCGGCAGTTCATCGACCGTGTCCGGCTCACGGAATTCGACCGTCAGGCCGGAGCGATGCTTGGAGCCGCCAAGGGGATTTTGGTTTGCCTGGCGGTGACGTTTTTCGCCCTCTCACTGTCGGCCACCGCCCGCGAGTCAATCATGAGCTCGCGCTCGGGCTATTACATAGCGAGGTTGCTCGATCAGGCCGAGGCCGTGATGCCCCCCGAACTGCACCAGGTGCTCAATCCGTACCTGCGGCGGTTCGACCCACTCGATGCCGCCGCGCCGGCCGCCGAGCGCGCGGCGGAGCGGTACCCTCGGGACGCGGGGCGCGTCCGTCCACTCCGCTAGGTTGTGGGTGTCGTCCATCAATCGCCGGCCCGCGAATCGTCGAGCGGTCGACGCGAGACCCTAACGATCGTACCGCGTTCGACGGATCACGATCGACGCTTCGAATCGATCGGTGGGCGCCCTTACAAACGGCACAGTCGTACCACGACAGGGCAGGGCGTTCCACTGCCTCGAATGGCCGACGGCACAGACGCAACCGCGATCGCGCGCCATGGTGGTAACGTAAACCGATCGCCGCTGTTCCTTGCCGGACGATTGAGTGTCCGTTCAGTCGTCCGCCACCCTTGACGGCCGTGGCCGGCGTGAGGATTCTGGAACGCTCGCTCGAGCCGCCGTGTGCACGCTGGTCAGTCGCCCCGCGGCGCGATTCGTACGGGCGCGCAACCAGGGGCAGGGCGCGGGACCCGGCGCGGGAGAATTGCCGCTTTCCCGGCGAAAACTCTCGGCAATCCGGACATAAGAAACATTATCGGACGTTAGTCAGCGATGTTTGCAGGCAAGAAAGTCGTCGTCGTCATGCCGGCCTACAACGCCGCTCAGACGCTGCGCCAGACCTACGAAGAGGTCATGGACCAAGGCGTCGTCGATCGCGTGATCGTCGTCGACGACGCCAGCCGCGACGAGACCGTGGCCATCGCCCAGACGCTCCCCAACGCGCGCGTTCATCGCCACCCGCAGAACCGGGGCTATGGTGGCAATCAGAAAAGTTGCTACCGGCTGGCGCTCGAGGAAGGCGCCGACATCGTGATCATGGTGCATCCCGACTACCAGTACACGCCCAAGCTGATCCCGGCGATGGTCTCGCTGATCGGCAACGATTTATACCCCTGCGTCCTGGGTTCCCGAATCCTGGGGGGGCATGCCCTGGCGGGCGGCATGCCGATCTGGAAGTACGTCGCCAACCGCTTCCTGACCGCCGCCGAGAACCTGCTTCTGGGGGCCAAGCTCTCCGAGTACCACACCGGGTACCGGGCATTCCACCGCAAGTTGCTCGAGGAGCTACCCCTGGACCGAAATTCCGACGATTTCGTCTTTGACAACCAGATGCTGGCCCAGATCTTCTGGTTCGGCTACCAGATCGCAGAGGTAAGCTGCCCCACCAAGTACTTCCCCGAGGCGTCGTCGATCAACTTCCGCCGGAGCACGACCTACGGGCTGGGCTGTCTGGCGACGGGGCTGAAATTCCGGCTGGCCAAGTGGGGGGTGGCCCGCTCGAAGCTGTTTCCCAGTCGGGGCGCCGACGCCTTGGCGGAATCCGCTGCCGCGAAATGATGGCCGCTGATCATAGGGGCAACCGACGAGTGTACGCCGGTGCCAGACTGGCCGTGGCGTGGATTGCCGCCTATCGCGCGATGGCCGCCTGAGATGCGGCCGGCGACGCCTCGTCCGCGGCTGCCAGGACCGCCTGCGGGCCTTCGAGGAAGACGCCCATGCGGCGGAATTTCTCGTAGCGGCGCTCAACCAGCTTGTCGACCGGCCGGCCGACCAGTTCGCGCAGCGCACCCACGAGGTACATCTTTAGCCGATTGGCCATTTGGTGATGGTCGCGATGGGCGCCACCCAGTGGCTCGGCGATGACGTCGTCGACCACACCCAGCGACAGCAGGTCTTTCGACGTAAACCGCAGCGCTCGCGCAGCCTGCTCTGCGTACGCGCCGCTCTTCCACAAGATGCCCGAGCAGCCTTCAGGGCTGATGACCGAATAGTAGGAGAACTCCAGCATGGCGACTTTGTCACCGATGCCGATGGCCAGCGCGCCGCCCGATCCACCTTCGCCGATCACCACGCAAATTACGGGCGTGCGGAGACGCGACATCTCGAACATGCTCTCGGCGATGACTCGGGCCTGGCCGCGTTCCTCGGCGCCGATTCCCGGATACGCGCCGCCCGTGTCGATGAAAGCGATCACTGGCATGCCGAACTTGGCGGCCAGGTGCATTTTCGACATTGCCTTGCGATAACCTTCTGGATGCGCGCAGCCATAATTGCAGGTGGTGCGCTCCTTGAGGTTCTTGCCCTTCTCGTGGCCGATGAAGAGCACCTTATACTCGTCGAGCTTGGCGAAGCCGGTACGGATCGCGCGATCATCGCCGAACGATTTATCACCATGCAATTCGACGAACTCGTCGAACATCAAGTGCAGGTAATCGGTCGTCTTAGGGCGGTCCTGGTGTCGCGCGACTTGCACGATCTGCCAGGGCAGGAGCTCGCCGTAGATCTTCCGCGTCAGCTCGGCGGTCTCGCGCCGCAGCCGGCGGATCTCTTCGCGGACTTCCGTGGTTGTTTCGGCCGTTCCTTCGAGCTTGCTCAAGCGCTCTTCGAGCTCGGCAATCGGTCGCTCAAACGCCAAACCCAGTTTGGATGGAGCCATCAGTTGTTGATCCGCTATCCGCAGTCGCCGGGGACGCGTCCAATGCGCGGCGACGCTGTAATTTGCTGATTTGAAGTTGCGGGTCCGCCAGGCCGCACACGTATCCCGGGAATTGGAGCGGCAGTGATTGGTCGCCCGAGGCTTCTTGTTGGTCACACTCGCTTGCCCGGATCGCCGATCGATCGAGGCGTCGAAATCACCTTATCTGTTACTACTTAGTCAAATCGCCATGAGTTTCAGCGAGTTCAAATCGCGGGGTCAAGGCGAATTGCAGGGACTGGCAACATGGTGGGGGCCTAAGCAGGAGACCTGTCGCACGGGCCAGCTTTCAATCGTAGCTGCCGGTTCGCATGGCTCCAGTCCCATCGGCTATCCATTAGCATCGGCTCGCCGACTTCGGACATTCTCCAGATTCCCTAGAAACCCGGCGATCGACCTGCTAGCACTCCTTTGCCAGCAAGACCTTACGCCTCGGCTGCCTGCGGCGGTCGCGGTGCCTGCTTAAATACCCGCAGCGAATGGAATTCCTGCAAGAACTGGTCGAGCGATTCGGGACGCTTCTCCGGCGGTTTCGCCAGCATCCGCTTGATCAGGCTGGCAAACTCCGGCGTGATGTTACGGTTGGCAGCATCGACCGAGGGAGGTGGAGCGCTGAGATGCTTGTTCAGCAGTTCATTGGAGCTGCCACCAGTGAACGGAGGTTTACCTGCCAACAACTCATAGAGCGTGCAGCCGAAACTGTACACGTCGGCACGCTGGTCGAGCAGCTTGCCGCGGATTTGTTCCGGCGACATGTAGCTGCGCGTCCCCTGAATCTTCGACTTGCCGGCAAACAGCTTCGCCAGCCCGCTCTTGCGTTTTTCGGCCAGGGCAAAGTCGATCAGCCGCACCTCGCCTTCGGGAGTGACGAGGAAGTTCTCGGGCTTCACGTCACGATGCACCCAGCCGCACTCGTTGAAGTAGGCGAGCCCCTCGGCAGCTTGCTCGACGATCTTAGGCACCAGCCAGGCCCAACTGTCGCCGCCTCGGCGAATCAGCGTCTTCATGTTCGGGTGCGGAAAGAACTCCATGATCAAGAAGGGTATGCCCCGGAAATTGTCGTACTCGTCGATGCGAATCACGCGCGGATGCCGCAAGCTGGCGCCGACCGCCGCTTCGTGCTTCATGTAGCCCACGTGCTCGCGGTCCTGACGATGATCGGGCAGCAGCATCTTCAGCGCGAAGCGCTCCTGCTTCGCGTCGTGCATAACTTCCCACACCTGACTGGTCTGGCCAGTCATCACCAGATTCAACAGCCGGTAGGGACCGATCTTGTCTTGTACCGTCGACACAAGTACCGCCGCGCGGTGAGAAGCTTACGGTTGGCGGCTCGAAGGCAGGTGGACGCGAGCCAATGACAATAGAAGTTTCTGGTCCGTGGTTCCATTTTATTCTGCTCGCCGCGGGGGAACAATGAAGGCGCCTTGGTTGGCTGGCCGGCGGATTGAGGCAAAACGCCCAGTCATGGGAACGTCTGCGTGCGGCGTCGTGGCCGTGCCCCCTGCCCTGCCCCGGCCGTTGCCAGTCGTTTCGAGGTCGACTACAACGACGCGAACTTTTGTCCACTTCCGCCGCCCACGTAATCCCTTGAGGAGTTTAGCCGCGAATGCCCGAGCGCATGAAAGCCGCGCACATCGTCTCCCCGCGCCGGCTCGAGATCGTCGACGTGCCGATTCCTGATATCGCGAAGCTCGACGGCGAGCCGATCCTGGTGAAGCTGCACGCCGGCGTGTTGTGCGCGTCCGATTTTCCGCGCTGGCAAGGAGGCGCGTTCAACGTCACGTTCCCGCGACCGGTCGGTGATAGTTTGCACGAGTGCGTGGGAGAAATCATTGAAAGCCGCTCGCCGAAGTTTCGCCCCGGTGATTTGACCTTGGCGATTCCGCCCGACCAGCGCGGCATGAGCGAATACTTCGTGACCGACGCGGCGATGGCGGTGCCACTGCCGACGGCGCCCGGCCTCCCGCGTGAGCGACTGATTCTCGGCCAGCCCTTGGGCACGATACTCTGGGCCGCGCGCAAGCTTCCCAACGTGCTGGGGCTCGACGTAGCGGTTGTCGGCCAGGGCCCGATCGGCCTGATGTTCGATCACTTGCTGGCGAACATGGGGGCGCGGCGCGTGATCGCGCTCGACAAGATCGACTACCGCTTGCAAGCCGCGCGGAAGATGAAAGCCACGCATGCGGTTAACGTCAGCGCTGGCGACCCGGTGGCCGCCGTGCGCGCGATCACCGATGGATTGGGCGCCGACATCGTTGTCGAAGCGGTTGGCCATCAGGTCGAATCGGTCCATCTGGCGATTTCACTGGTTCGCAAGCATGGCACGGTGTTGGCCTTCGGCGTGCCTGACGACAAGTTCTATCAGTTGCCGGTGTGGGATCTGATGATCGAGAACATCCGCTTCATCTCCTCGATTCATCCACAGGTGGAGCGCGACTTGCCGCTGGCACTGGCGATGATTTTGGAGGGGCGGATGGACGTGACACCTTTGATCACACATCGTTTCGGTTTCGAGCAATCGCAGGCGGCGTTCGAGCTGGCGGTCGAGCGACAGGGCAACCCGATCAAGGTGCTGCTGACTGCGGATACGTCGAGCTGGGAGAAGCAGCCGGAGCTGAAGCTGTAGCAGAATCGCGAAGTCGCTTGGGGACGGGAGTCGTTTCCGAGTAATGAATTTTTTGGCGCACCCGGGTGCCACTGCTGGCTTGCCCAGCAGTGCCTCCGCCTTGCCGGCGGATGTACCACTAAGTCTCAGTCTGTTTTCTCTTGTGCCGGTGCTTTACTCGGACGATTCCACCATGGTTGATCGCAAGATAGTGATACTCCCAAAGGCCATTCTTGCGTCGAAATTGACAGCGAATCCAAGGCAAATTCGTCTCATCAATCTCGTAGACCCGCAACGGACGCCGTCGCGTTAAGAGTCGCTTGTAAACTTGCCTGGTGCTGCGGTGGATTCCGCGATTCGGCAGCAAGAACTCCGGTGGGAACTCCACGAGCCGGACTAAGTCGCCGACACGAAGCTGCATCCAGAGTGGTTTTGGTCTTGTCATCTTGCGCTACACTCTACTGCTGGGCCGGTGCTCGAGTGGCGCCCCCCCTGCCCTGCCCTAGCACGCGCTCGTAGACGCGGCGAATCTCGCGCGTCATGTGCCGGTGGTCAAAGCGCTCGCGGCAGCGCTCGCGGCCTGCGCTTCCCAGGCGCTCACGTAGCGCCAGGTCGGCCGCCAGTTCGACGATCGCCGCGGTCAACGGTTCGATCGATTCCGGGGGGAGCAAGTAACCGGTCTCGCCCGGGCGCACGACTTCGCGGGCGCCGTCGATGTCGTAACTGATTACGGGCTTGCCGGCCAAGAGAGCTTGTGGCAGCGTGCGGGCAAGCCCTTCGCGCAAACTGGTGTGCACGAGCATGTCCATCGCGCTTAAGTAGGCGGGTATCTCCGTCGGTGGCACCAGGCCCGCGAAATGGAACTTGTCGCTCAGGCCGCGGCGCGTGATCTCGGCCGTGAGTTGATCGCGGAGGATGCCGTCGCCGACCAGGAGAAACCTCACGCGCGGATCGCGAGCGATGACCTGCTCGGCCGCGGCGATTAGATACTCGTGCCCCTTGAGGTGAAACAGTCGGGCAATCTTGCCGACGACAACGTGCTCGTCGGTGTAGCCGAGTTGCCGGCGCATCGACGCGCGATGATCATCGGCGGAGAGAAATGGTTCCACTTCCATCCCGCTGTAGATCGTCGTGAATCGCTCGCGCGGAGCGATGCCGGCAGCGACCATCAGATCGGTCATGGCGTCTGCCACGGAGATAAAGGCATCGGTACGCCGCGCGGCCCAGCGCTCGCAGGTTTGATAGAAGCGCCTTGAGACGGCGCTTTGATACGGATGCCAGGGAGCGCCATGCACCGTGTGGACGATCGCCGGCACGTCGAGCGCCCGCGCGGCGGCGCGGCCCAGGATGCCTCCTTTCGCGCTGTGCGTGTGAACGACATCGGGCCGAAAATCGGCCAGCACGCGCCGGATATGACGATACGCGCCGGCGTCGCGCCACGGGTGAATCGCACGGCGCAGCTCAAGGACGATCGACGTCGGCACGCCGCGCGCCACGGCGCGATCGAGCAAGCTGCCTTCGGGACCGAGTGGCGGGCCGGTCACCAGGAGCACATCGTCGCCGAATTCACGCAGCAGGTCTTCGCAATTGAGGAGCGTGTTTTCTTGCGCCCCGCCGAGGATCATGCGCGTGATAACGTGAGCGATCCGCATGCAGGTATTCTACGTTGACGACGTGGATGCGGGCGGGAGTCGCTTCTGGGTCGGACCAGACTTTAGCATTCACCCCCCTGCCCTGCCCGTAGTTGGCTCCTCGTAGTCCACGCGCAGCAAGAATAGCCCCTGCGGGGGCGCGGTTGGCCCGGCCGCGCGGCGGTCCTGAGTCGCGAGCACTTCGGCCGGCCAAGTGACGGGCCGGGCGCCGCGACCAACTTCGACGAGCGTGCCGACAATCGCGCGGACCATATTGTAGAGGAAGCCATCGGCTTCGATCTCGATGGCGATCAGGTTTCCTTCGTTTGCGACCGGCGACAACAGCACCAGCAACGGCGCTGCAAACGGGACCGTGAGCCGCGCGTCCTCCGCGGCGCCCCCCCTGCCCTGCCCTGCTCTGCCCCGCTCGACCGACAGTTCAAACACGGTGCGCACGCTGGTTTGCTTGTTCGGCCAGTGCGATTCGAAACTGCGAAAGTCGTGGCGGCCGATGAGTGCTTGGGAGGCCTCGTGCATGACTGCAGCGTTGAGTTCTCCATGAACGTGCCAGGCATACTGTCGAGCAAAGACATCGCGCACGGCGCCGTCGTACAACAGATAGCGGTAGCGCTTGCGCACGGCATCGCGGATGGCGTGAAAGCCAGGCGCGGCGTCTGCGACCGAGCGCACGACAATGTCGGCCGGCAAATGCGCGTTGAGCGCGGCGCGGAGCCCTGCGGCGGGGATTTGCGATTGACTGTCGACGCTAACCACTTGCCCCAGCGCGTGAACCCCCGCGTCGGTACGCCCGCTGGCGGCGACGCGGACGGTCTCGCCGGTGAGGCTGTGCCAGGCAGTTTCGAGTGCCGCTTGCAGAGTCGGCTGACCGGGCTGCACTTGCCAACCGGCGTACGCGGTGCCGTCGTAGGCGAGCACTAGCTTAAGCGTGCGCATGATTGCCGCTGGCGAACTTCAAAGCGCGATCATCGCGCGACGGCCGCCTGCCGAGCACGGCTCACCAGCAATTCGGCGATCTGCACGGCGTTGGTTGCGGCCCCCTTGCGCAAGTTGTCGCTGACGCACCAAAAGGCCAGTCCATTGGGGCTCGACAGGTCTTCGCGAATCCGGCCGATGAACGTTTCGTTGCGACCTTCGCAAGTGCGCGGCATGGGGTACTGCTTGGCGTCGAGATCATCGACGACGACCAGCCCGGGCGTGGCGGCGAACAGCTCGCGCGCTTCGTCGACCGAAAGCTTTCGCTCGGTCTCGACCAGGATGCTCTCGCTGTGGCAATTGGCCACCGGTACGCGCACGCAGGTGGGGCAAACCAGAATCGTCTCGTCACCCAAGATCTTCCGCGTCTCGCGGACCATCTTGATCTCTTCCGAGGTGTAGCCCTGCTGCTTCGGCGAGCCGATCTGCGGAATCAGATTGAAGGCGATCGGGTGGGTGAAAGTCTCGTACTTGTACTTCTCGCCGGCGATTTCGGCGCGCGTCCCTTCTTCCAGTTCGCGCGAGCCAGACAAGCCAGCGCCGCTCGTAGCCTGATAGGTGCTGACGATCACGCGCCGCACGCGGGCGGCATCGTGCAGCGGCTTGAGAGCTTGCACCATTTGCGTGGTCGAACAGTTGGGGCTGGCGATGATACCCCGATGATCGTCGACCGCCTCGGGATTGACTTCGGGAATCACCAGCGGCACTTGCGGGTCCATGCGCCAGTAGCCGCTCTCGTCGATCACCACGGCCCCAGCCTTGACCGCCGCGGGAGCAAAATCACGCGCGACTTCGTCGGGCGTGCTGCCAATCGCCAGATCGATGCCGGCGAAGGCCGTGGGGGTCAGCTCTTCGATCAGGTGCTGTCGGCCGCGAAAGGTGATCGGGCCACCGGCCGAACGTTTTGACGCCAGGAACTTGACACGCTCGATCGGAAATTCGCGCTCTTCCAGCAGGGCAAGAATGATCCGCCCGACGGCACCGGTTGCCCCGACAATGGCCAAAGACTCGTACACGCGTGGCTTCTCCCGTTAGACAAAGACGACCAGGCCGGCGCCGCGCAGATTCGCGCTTGGCGGCGCCTAGACCAATATACGTCGGCGAGCACTTGGCCGTAAGGAGCGTTCGCGATAGGCGTTAGCCGATCGTCGAGCTTGCGCCATTGCGCGGACGACGTGCGCGAACCGTGGTTGTCGTCGACGCGCCGACGGCTACTCCAGCGGCTGTCGTCTGGGCGCGCTCTCGACGGGCCGGGGGTGCGCTCTGTGAATCGACCGCTCCCCCCTGCCCTGCCCCTTCGATCACGCGGCGCACAACCCAAGGGGAAATAAATGCCGCGTTGCCAATCAGCATCACTAGCCCGAAGGTCTTCATCCCTAGGCCAAAGGCGATTCCCATGTGGAGCGGAATGGCCAGCGCAATCACGATAGGCCGGGTGAGCCGCGGCCAGACGAGGGCACAATAAGATACTTCCCAGGCGATGGTGACGTGCGTCATCACGGCCACCGTCAACGGCCAGGTGGCCAGCCAGGTGAGATCGATCGACTGGTACTCGAGATTCGCCACGGCTCCCCAGAGCGCGCTGCCGTCCCACCAGGAGGGGCCTTGCAATTTGGAGATGCCGGCGAAGAAGTAGATCACGCACATGTGCAACTGCATGAGGCGCGTGGCGATGTTGGCCCCTACGCTCGCCGCCACAGGCAGCGCCGCCGGCGACGCGAGGCGCCGTGTCGCCGACCAGCGGTCAACCGAATAGCGCGCGCCGCACGGGCCGAGCATCAGATACATCGACAGCAGGCCATTGATCTGATCGAGGCCGAACAAACTCCCCGGCAATCGATTCACATAGGAAACGGTAATTAACCAGGCCAGCACCGACGTGATCCGACTGTGCCAGCCGATCGTCAGCATCGCGAACACCACCAGCCCGGCAAAGTGCACCGTCCAAAGCTGCCACGGGGAGTCGATCAGCCAGAAGTAACTCCAGGCGAACGACTGTTCGCCCGAAATCGAGTTGAGATAGGTTCGCACCGCTTCGGGCTGGAGCCAGCTGTTAGGCCCCAGGAAGTCGTCGAGCCCACGCGTCCACACGAGATGCGTGTAGAACAGCATCGCTCCGGCGAGGATGCGGATCAGCGACAAAGTCGCCGGATCGACGGCCGTGAACCAGAAGCGGTCCCAGGCGGCGACGGTGCCGCGGGCCAACTCGCGCAGATAGTCGACTATCAGCCTGGTCATAGGTCTTCCGCCGTATAGCTCTTCTGGAACAACTCGACATAGAGCGAAGCGTCGGCCAGCGACTTCACGCGCCGTTCGGCGAGTTCCTGCGGATAGGGGAGATTGTGACGCACCAGCCGCAACGTGACGCGCTGGGCGTCGTACTTCCGCAGCAAGTGCGTGGCGTACGAGCGGCAATAGGCGTCGAACAGCGCTTGCTGCGCAGCGAGAAACCTCTGAGCTTGCTCCGACGGCGGCAGGGTCTCGCGGCCCGGCACTGCTTCGATGCCGGCTAGCGCGTCGACGCGCGGCGCCGGATTGGCCGCGGGCACATCGCCGCCGGCCGGCGGTGCCGCGACCGGGCCATCGCCGTTGACGTTGCCATAGAGCATGTTCAGGAATTCGGTGAGCATGAAATGCCGGTGGTACAACAGCCGGGGCTGCTCTTCCTTTAAGTTCGGAATTTCTCCCGCGAGTTTCTTGCCGTCGGTCAGTTCCAGTTCGTAGCGCACGAGATGGCTGGGGCCCGGTTGCGGTGCGAAGAAGTGGTAGCCGTGATTAAGAAACGCCGCCTCGACATAGGGGCGAAACAGGTTCCACATCCGGCCGGCCAGCGGCGACCGTTCGATCGACCAGGGGCAGACGACCAACGCCGTGACGTGCAGCGCCAAGAGTACGCTGAGCACGATCTTCAGTGCTGGGCTCATTTGCGTCGTCGGACCAGCGGGCGCGGTGGCTTGTCGCGTGTCGGGCATGGATCTCGATCCTTTTCACCAGGCGGCGGGCCGCACGAGGGGTACGATGCGCCTTCTGCAAGGCCGACGCAACCCCGGGGCGCCTGTCGCACTTATCGGCCGAGTGAGTGTGCCGATCAAAACGATGAAAACAAGAAAACCCTCGCACGGGTTGGGTCCCGTGCGAGGGTTATGACTATCGTAGGTTCGGTCCCGGTCGCACCGGTCGCTGGCCCGAGGGCGTGCGATGGGTGCGGCGGAGCCGCGTTCTTGCAAGCGGGAGTGTTAATTCTCTCGCTTCGTCACTAGCGAGCCGAGGCCACCGCGTCCGCGTCGAACTCGATCGCCAGGTCGCGATCGACTCCGCCGGTCAACGCGATCGTCGACTCCTTGGTCAGGGTCTGGCCGTTGCGGGTCAGCTCGACACGCACGGTGTAATCGTTCCAGTTTTCGCCCTGGGCCAGCCGCGTGGTGGTGAACTCGCGCGACTCCCCGGTGCTCTGGGTTTCTTTGCCGGCCAGGAAAACCTTGGCATCGGCGGGCACATTCAGACGCAGCGTGGTCGACACCGGCTTGGCGGCGACGCGATCCTCGCTGGTCTGGTTGTCGAAAGCGAACTCGAGGCTCGCCCGTTGGCCGCTCGTCAACACGATTTGCTTCGTGTCGACAACCGTCTTGCCGTCGCGGACGATCTCGGCACGAACTTCGTAGGCGTAGTTCGAGCCACGCTTCAGGCCGCGCGACACGAACCGTCGCTCGCTCCCCTGGCTGGTCGTGGCGGCGCCGTTGACGAAGACCTTGGCGTCGGTCGGCACCCAGACGTTGAGCATGACCGAATCAGCGCCCAGGCCGGCTTGCGGCGCGGTGCCTTCGTGGGCCGGGGCCGTGCCTTCGTGGGCCGGCATCGTGCCTTCGGGGGCCGGGGTCGTGCTGTCGACCGGCGGCATGCCCTGCTGTTGCGGCACAGCGCCTTCGGGCACTACGTAGCCGCCATGGCTACCGCCGCTCGAGCCCCACGAGCCTGACGAACCGCCCGAGCTGCCACCGCTCGAGCCGTAGTAGTAAACGTATCCGCCGCTCGAACCATGCGAGCCCGAGCTGCCGCCGCTGGAGCCCCACGAGCCGGACGAACCGCCGCTCGAGTGGTGCCAACGACGATGGTGTCCGCCCGAAGAGCCCCAAGAGCCGCTCGAGCCCCACGAGCCCGAGCTGCCGCCACTGGAACCCCACGAGCCCGAGCTACCGCCCGAGCTTCCCCAAGACCCTGACGAACCGTGTCGGCGCCAGAACGCGCTTGCTTCGGTGGCATCGGCGGCGAAAATCGCCAGCCCAACGCCTGCGAGGGTCAGCAGTCGTGTGAACGTCATGCCAGCCATCTGATTCTTGCTCCCCGAAAAGGTTGAGAGATTGCCTTTGGTGTGCGTTCTTACCGTCAGAACATAGCAACCGTAGCTTGCAATTCAAGAAACTGCGTAGATTTTTTTGATCGCGGGGTGTGCGAATTTCGCACAAGATATAACGGTTGCTATTGACAAAATCGCCAGATTGGGCCGCGTAAACCCCCGATTTGTTTGCGCAATCCTCCCAATCGCTACAGCCGTAACGACTGGCATTGGGCGCCCGGGCCCCTACGGCTAGACTTCCCCGCGCCGCGTCGCGCGACCCCCCTGCCCTGCCCCGCCGGCCGCGCGACTGCCGCCGCAGGAGCTTGCGCACCGTGCTAGCACGCCGACCTGCTCTCGGTCTACCGATTTCGGGTTCGCCGCGGCGCGCTGTCGCGCGCCCGCTTCGCGTGGCGGCCCTTGCCCGCTTGCCATGGTTGTTATTGGTAAGCGCCGGCTTGCTAGGGGCTGTCGGATTGGCGGCCATCGCCCGCAGCGAAGCGCTGACCGGCGATGCGACCAACTTCTGGCCGATGCAGCTCTTGTGGTGGATGGTGGCGATCGCTGCCGGGGCAGCGCTGGCGACTACCAGCAGCCAGTTGGTTTGGCGCTGGAGCTATGCGGCGCTAGCCGGCACGCTCGTGTTGTTGGTGCTCGTTTACTTCTTCCCGGCGAAATACGGCGCGCATCGTTGGGTGCGGCTGGGTCCCGTCGGCGTGCAGCCGTCGGAGCTGGCCAAAATCACGTACGTCTTGGCGCTGGCGCGCTACCTGATGTACCGCGAAAACTACCGCCGCCTGCGCGGGCTGCTCTGGCCGCTCGTGCTGACGCTGGTTCCCTTGGTGCTCGTGCTGCGCGAGCCCGACCTGGGGACGGCGCTCGTTTTCGTGCCGCTCTTGTTCGCGATGCTCTGGGCCGCCGGCGCGCGGCTGCGCGACCTGGCGATCGTGGCGCTCGTCGGGCTGCTGACGCTGCCGCTATTGGCGTCGCAGATGAGCCGCGAGCAACGCTCGCGCATCACGGCCCTGGCCGAACAATCGCGCCCCGGCCAGCGGCCGACCGGCGATGGCTATCATCTCCAGCAGTCGAAACAGGTGATCGCGCTGGGTGGCATCTGGGGGAGCGCCATCGCCGGCCAATGGGTCGACGACGACGGGGCGTATCGCCTGCCTGTCTCGCATAGCGATTTCATCTTCTCGATCGTGGCCGAGCGCTTCGGCCTGGTGGGGGCCGGCGTCGTGCTGTTGTTGTACTGGATACTGGTGACCGCCAGCGTGCGGATCGCCGCCGGCACGAACGATCCCTTCGCGCGGTTGGTGGCCGCGGGCATCGCCACGCTGCTGGCCGTCGAAGTGGCGATCAACACGGCGATGACCGTCGGTTTGGCGCCGGTCACCGGGCTGTCGTTGCCCTTGATGAGTCACGGCGGCAGTGGCCTGGTCGCTCACGTCGCGGCGCTGGGGTTGCTGGTGCGGATCGCGATGCGCGACGAGCTGGACGTGTCGCCGGCGCCATTCCGCTGGTCGCCGGGGTAAGTGGCCCAGCGCGAGTCGAGCTAACGGCCCGCGTGGTTCCTAATTCCGTGTTCCTCCCGCCGAGGGGTTGCGCACGGATCGGCCCTCAACCGGTCCCCCAGAATACGATTGTCCGGGAATTTGCGTCCCAACCGTCCCGGCCTGGTGTTACAAGGGGTTAAGTTCCTTTCTTGGAGCGACTTCTGCCGGGACGCAAATTGAAAAACCTTGCGTCCCGGTTGCGTCCCGCGGGGCATTTTGCGTCCCGACCATTTTTACCAATGCGACCCGTTGCAAGCGCGTCGGATTCGTGTCCGCGCGCACAACGAACGCAGCTCTTCGCACCCGGCTCTGACAAACGACGCGTTGCGTCGCGAAGCCCTGGGGGAGACGCCTGACTTGTCGGTGTTATTAAGCGCGCACGCTGGCGCGCCAGGTTGCTCCTGTTGTGTTCCGTGTTCGGTTTTCAGTGCTCAGTTTTCAGCGAAAGACGGCGCACAACCTCCTCGCGGGAGGGAGTGGCAGCCGCCGGGTGAGGGGGGAACTGACTCCCGTCATCCTAGCAACGACCGGCCATTTGTCAACCACTATTGTGGCTCTTTTTACGATCTTTTTGTGGCGGCCCGGCGGCAGCGACGCGGCTCGGCTTGAGCAAATGACGTCCGACGGGAGCGGCCCCGCGTTTTCGGCCGGCGCTCGTTGGTTCTTCGCTGTCGAACGCCGAAGAGCGGCAGTCCCCGACGCTTCGTGCTGGGTGGCACCGACTCAGTCGGTGTCGCATAGCGACAAGAGGACTCCGTGTTGCGCGGCCGCTTGTCGCCGCGCGCGCGTCAGCAATTGCCTCTTGTGCCTGCGGCACCCCGACAGGGTCGGGGCCACCCGCCACCCGCGTTGTCGGTTTTCGACTTCTCTTCCTTAAGGCGCCAAGGATGCAGGGGGAGCTTTGATCCGCAGAAGTCACAGAAGTACACAGAAAGGGGACAGTCCCGGCGCCACGTCGCACGTGCCACGGAGGGGGGCGGGTCTCGTCGATCGCGTAACCTCGGGCGGCGAGCGCCGAGAGCAAGGCGTCAAAGCTCATCGGCCAGAGGACCATAGGCCAGAAGACGAACGGCCGCTTGTCTGGCCACTTGGGATGTTCGAGTTCGAGGCCGCTCCGAACAGTCCCCGGCGGACGTAGAGCTTCGATTGCTCGTCGTGCGGGTAGACGCGAGAGAAGACGCGCAAGAAGTCGTCATGCACTTCGATTGACGCAAAGGGCCAGGACAACCAGGCGCCGTGTACCCAGACACCGCCGCGCGTTGTGAAGGGTTCGGGCATGGAGGACGTTCACGCGATTGGATGCAGGACGAAAGGACCCAGGGCAGCCGCTAGTTCGTTCCACAGCTATGACTGGACGGGGGTTTTTGATCACGCTCGCTTGCAGGCGCGGGCCGCACGAACTCGAGGTATCTTGTGCGCTCCGCAGGCTCGAGGATACTTCCGGGGTCGCGCCGCAAATCGGGATTCGGGTTCTTTCGAGTTGCCTCGTAAAAAGCCGCCGCCTGGCCAGTGGGAAGGGCGAAGTTGCGCATTTCGCCAGAGGACAACACAACGATCACTTTGTCACGCGTCCGCGGGATGATGGCGACGCCATCGTCGTTCTCGTCGTCGAGTCGCAGTTTCGATTGGCGGACTCCGCTGCGCAGCGGCTCGATCCACCCGCCGGCATTGACGCTGTCGATATAGATGAGAACCACATTATCCGCGAAGTCGAACCACGACAGGTTGCCTTTGCGGTCGTTGATTTCTTCATTGCCGTGCCAGCTCGGCAGAAAGGTCATTTCGGCGCCACGGAAGACATTGGCGAACATCGGACGCGGCGGCGGCCAGGCGTAGAGCGCGCTGGCGATCGCATTGACTTCCAACAGAATGCAAATCCAGAAGCCAATAATGCAAGCCGGCAACCCGAGCAGGAGCATCAAAAGTGTCGCAACAGCGCCACGTGGGGCGCGTACCCACCAGAACCCAACTACCGAAGCCGCTGCGACAAGGTCAACCAACATCAGTAAAGCAAGGTCTTCAGCAATCCAGAGGATGCAGCCGGCGATCGCGAAGAGGATCGCCAACCAGATCAGCAGTTTGAGCCAGGTGGGTCGCCAGGCAGGCCATTCAGGGTTGTCGGCGTTCTGAGCGTCCATGGCGCTGCGCCAAAATGTGTGTGCCGAGTCCGTGCGGCGCTGGTTCGGGGAATTATTTCAAGCCGCGCGGTTATGGCAATTCAATGAGCGCGCGGGATAAATCCCGCGGCTAACAATTCGAACGCTTGGTGACCCCTTAGTGTCGCTGTGTCGTCGTGGTGGATGTCCCGATCGAGCGCGCCAGGGAGGGGACAGGTACATGTTTTCGGCCAGCGCAAGTTGATTGGCGCCAAATCGCTCACCGAAAAATGTACCAGTCCCCGGCGCCACGTCGCGAGAGCTAGCGCGCGGAAAGTTAAACTCCAGTTCACGCGGAGTCGCGGAGAACGCGGAGTACTGTTAGCCGCGGAATCCTTGATTTCGCATACTTTGCGCCTTAGCGCCTTGGCGCGAGAGTTTTACTTCTCTTCCTTCGTCTTATCCGCTTTCGTTTTTTCTTCCTTCGCGCGTTTGGTCACCCGTACGCGCAGGCCGTCGATATCCAGTTTGCCCGTCGCACCCAGCAGCCCCACCCGGCAGATCGCTTCGCGGGCGTTGATGGGGACCGCGAACCGCTTGCTCTGTTCTTTCCAGGCGAACGTGCCCGACCAGGGGCCGAGCGCAGCAGCGCACGCTAGCCCGCAAGTCTCGGGTCTCAAGCCTCCGCCTAGTAATGCACACATTTGTGAACATTTTAGTAAGGGTCGGAAATGGCCACCTGCGGCGGCGTTATTCGGTCGGTTGCAGCAGCTTTCTCAGCTCGGCAGCTTGTTCGGAAAACCGTTGGAGAGCTTCCCGTTGTTCATGCCGTTCGAGGCTTTGGAATTCCTTCTTCGCTTTCTCTGCCGCCTGATCGAGCGACCTGCGCGCGTCTTCGAGAGATCCGATCGCTTGTTGATTTCGTGCAATTTGAAGCAACGTTCCCGACACGGGGCCCGATGCCCTCATCAAGTCTGTCCAGCGCTCGATGGCCTCCGCATGTCGGTTGTCCTTTTGCAAGGCGATTGCCCAGAACCTCGTGGCCAGTTGCCAATCGTCAGAGGGGAACGTGCTTGCGGATCGATACTCGCGACAGGCTGCAATCGCCGATTCACCTTTGCTATGGGACGTGACCATTTCCGCCTTCCAATGGAGCACGCGCAACCGCTTGGCAGCATCGTCCCGCGCGTCGGAAATGCGGCGATCGCAACTTGCGATCGCCTCGTCAACCTGACCCAGCTTGAATAGGTTGAATTCCTCACGTTCACGCAATTGGTCCAAGCGTTCTACATTCTGTCCGAACTCCGCGATCAGTTGTCGGACGTGGGCAAGCGCCGCGGCATACTGGTGATCCCACTCCAAATAAACCTGCCGGGCCGATTGCAACCGCCAGCGCATGGCAGAATCGCCAACGTTTGGCAAAACGCTGTCAATATAAGCGATCGCGTCGGGATAGCTTTCTTTGGCCTTAAACCGGTCTAGCTCCCGGAAGACGGCCTCTTGGCTGAGATACGCATCTCGCGCCGCACGCCGACGGTCATAAACTGCACGCAGGCCACACGCATTGTCCGCGTCCAGGCGGCAAATCTCGTCGACTTCATTGGCATAAAAGACAAGGACGGCATCGTCTTCCCGTTCCGTCAATGTTCCTAGCAAGGGAGCAACCGCCTCAATCGCCGCATGCAACTCACGAGCGCGCGCTGCGCCTTCGGTGTTGTCGGCAGCGGCGAGGTGTCGGTCTCGGGCCTCCCGCCGGGCGCGATGCGCGGCTAGCTCCTTCAAAAAAGTAGCGGCAGTAATGCCGTCGTCGTAGCCAGTAAACGCGTACGGTGTACCGTGACTATCGGCCAATACCACGATCGGGAAGCCGTGGATGAGGTAGCGCGCTTTCCAAGTTTTATAAAGTTCCTTCAGCGCGTTGTCGGGAACGTCGGCGACCGAGGGATAGTCCAGCTCGATCAACACGAAGTCGTTTTTGGCCGCGGCGAAATCCGGCTGGCCGAACACCTGCTCTTCCAACAGAGTGCAGTAATAGCACCAACCGTGGCCGGTGAAGTTGATTAGCACGTCTTTCTGTTGTTCGCGGGCTAAGCGCAACCCATCATCGAGCCGACGTACCCACTCGAGCTTCGATGGCGATTCGGCGCTAGCAGATACGGCCGCTGATAGAAGAGTGGTGAGCACGGCGATTCGGAGGCCGCATGGTTTCATACGTTTAGCCTTACCCTTCCGTTGCCCATGGGAATTAGCCTGATTCCGAGCCGGTCTCGCAGCAGGTCATGATTCTAACAACGAGCCGTCGCCGGTGCATCGCCTAGCTGTTCGTCACCCAGATGAAAAATGTACCAGTCCCCGGCGGCTCGTCGCGAGAGCTAGCGCGCGGAAAGTT
>JAIESQ010000171.1 GCA_019745975.1 Pirellulales bacterium | reverse complement strand
GGAAGTTGTCTTTCATTAACAACTTCAACCCCGCAGGAGGCCTTCTTGTTTCACATGCCATGAATAATCCGGGCTAGTGCAGCAAAGAACAAAGTCCAATCTTCAAAGTATCTGGACGCTGCACTAGCCGTGCGCGGTTCGATCGCCGCGCCCAAATCGTCAACGGCTGCCGTGTTAGCATTGGCCGGGCCTCCGGTTGGCACGTCTTGAAGTGAGATTCCGCGTCCCACTTTGAGGCGCAACCGCACAATGCAGCACCGCTTGCAGGGCTAGCATCCCGATCCGTTGGCGTATTCTATCTCGTTGTCTTTGTGACACTTAAGTCGCGTGTCGCGATCTCGGGCCCGTCCTTGGCACGTCGCTTGCCAACTAGGAGTGTCAACCGCGTGGCCGTCGGCCTCGCGGGACCCAAACCGGCACGATGGCCGGAGGGATCCACACCCTGAGAAGGACACAGGGCGGCAACGCCCGGAGGGTACTGTCATGCTGGTGCTGAGCAGAAAAGTTGGCGAACAGGTGTGCATCGACGGTCAGATCACCGTGACGATCAACCGCATCGAGGGAAATCGCGTCAGCCTGTCGTTCGATGCCCCGCGCGACGTGCACATTGTTCGCGGCGAACTGCGCCCATTCGGCGAGGGCTTTCCGGCGCCCCGCAACGTAGGGAGTGCGCCGAAGAATGTGCCGGCGACTGTCCGGACGCCCGCTGCCACCGACCGCCTCGAGCGACTGCACAGCCTGATGAAATCGCGGAAGTAGTTCGTGTGAGAATCGCGACTTGATGCAGCCGCGCACTTAGACGCGTCCGCGTGCTACTATTCTTCGTCGCTGGTCGGGTCGCTACCGTGAGTTTCGCGACGGTAGCGAACCGTGGCCGCCGCCATGAATGCCCAACTGAGCAATACCACGCCTCCGACTTCGTACTGGCCGCCCGTGCCGAATCCGTACGAGTGGAGCCCTACTCCCAACACGAAGTTCACGCCATACCAACTGAAAGCGATGGCGCTTGCGCCCAGCACCGAGCCCACGCAGAGCCCGAAATTGCCAAACCAGCCGGCATAGCGCCCGTGCAAGATGGCCAGGTAGACCAACAACGAAATCAAGGCCCAGACTTCCTTGGGGTCCCAGCCCCAGAATCGTCCCCAAGCGCGATCAGCCCAAACGCCACCCAGAATCGTGCCGGCCGCCAGCAGCACGACCGCCACCTGGATCGCCTTGTAGACGAAGCTGGCGAATTCCGCGGTGATCTCCGGCGGCCGCTTCGGCATCTGCGGCTGCAGGTCGCCACCTGGTCCGCCCCCCAGCATTCCGCCACCGCCACCCGCGGGGCGATGTCCGCCGATGGCCACGCGTGCCAGCGCCGGTTCGCGATACGTGCCAAACAAGTAGATCCCCAACGTGATCGTTCCCAGTCCCCAGGCGAGCGCCCCGGCCGCGTAACTGGCGACGATCGTCAGCACGTGGATCAACAGCCAGAATTGGCTGCGCAATACCGGTTGCAGGGGGCTGAAGTCCTTGTCGAGCACCGGGGTATACCAGGCGACCAATGATAGGATGAACCCCACCCCCGCGCCCATCAAGGCGAATGGCCAGCGAGCGCGAACGGCGATGCCAGCCGTAGCCAGTTGGCTGCGGAGGCTCGCGGGAACAGTCCACAAGCTGAGCACTGCCGTGAGCAAGACGCGCGGACCAAGCCAAACGGAAACTCCTAAGACGATCAGCCCGACGATCCAGGTAACGATGTCATTGAAGTCGGGCCAGTTCTTGCCGATATCGATATTCGGCGACAACCCGAATGCCGTACGGCCTCCGTCGGCGTAAGGAGCTAGGGCCAAGAGCCAGAAGATCAGTGCCGCTAGCGCCAAGCGCGGCAACAACAGGAGCCAGCGCGCTGTAGCTGTCGAATCGACGTCATCGCGGTCGGCCGACGGGCGTCCGACAGGCTCGGTCGGCGCCGCGTCACGGCGACGCAGCGCAAAGGGCCAGGCGGTCATCGGCCAGGCGCGCTTGATTCCAGGCCAAGTGGCCGGCAGCAGGGCGAACCACAAACCAAGCGCTGGCACGAGGGTAGCGACGTAGATGACGGTCTCGTACATGTTCGTCACCGGCGCCCACCCGGTGATCTGCACGCGCATCCAGAATCCGTAGATCGACCAGCCGAGCCCAGCGAAAAGCACGAGCATGCCGAACGAAAACAACCACTTCCAGCGGACCATGCCGACGTACATGCCCAGCAACAGCGTCGCCAGGAGGAGAATGCCCCAGACGAAAGCGAACGGGTTCACGCGGTTGTATAGCGCTTCGATATGGGTGGCGCCCAGCTTCGGATAACTCACCGCCTGGATCACTTCTTCGTCGCGCCCCTGTAGCGCCAGCCGATCGATTCGCGCGGTGATCTCTTCGCCCAGGCCGCGCAGCGCGGCGCTAAAGCCGGCCAGGGCGCCATTGAAATCGTTGGGGCGCGAATCGCGCTCCGGATAAATGCGCTGCAACGTGGCGAAACTCGACCGCACGCCGGCCAATTGCGCTTCAGGATAGTCCCCCACTTGACGCAAGCCGGTGGCAAATAGCACCGTGCGCAAGTCGAGCCAGGGTTGCGAGCGATCGTTCTGTTCGCGATCCTTCTCCAGCGCCGCGGCGTTGAGTGCCGGCACCACGCGCAACAGCTCAGTGTTACGGTACACGGCCCCCAGCAGTTGTTCCCCAACGTCGCGCAACTGACCGCTATCCCAGGCCAACTGAGCCAAGGCCGCGCGCGCCTTGTCGTCGGGCGCTCCGGCCTGGCTGCCAGCGGCTTGCTGACGGGCCCGCTCGTCGAGCCCCGCGAAAACCTCCGCCAGCTCGGCCGTCGAGCGCGCAAACTGGGCCGCGACGGGTTCGATCGACAGGAAACGGATGTCGCGGGCTTCAAGCAGTTCGTAGCACTTGGCCAGCGCCTGGCGCGCGGCTTCGACCTGCGTTTGGATTTCAGCCAGGGGATTGGCTTCGCCCGCCTCCGTGTTCACGCCAAACTGCAATTTCGGCTCGACCCTGCTCCAGGTGCTGCGCGCCAGCTCGAGCTCGGTCACGAAAGCGCGGGCCGCATCGGGATCGAGCATGCCTTGCAAGTCGAGCTGCTCCCACAAGCTGACGGCCTGGAACAGCTCGTTGAATTTCTCGTCGACGCCGACGAAATGAAACTCCTGGTTCTCGTCGCGCGCGGCTGCCTGCTTTTCGGCTAAATCCTGCCGATGCTGGTGGTAGCCGTCCGACTCGCGCACTTGCCGCGGCGAGACAAACAGGATGAACTCGCCCAACTCGTTCTTGATCGACACCCCCAGCAACTTGCGCAGGTCTTCGTGAGCGCAGCGCAAGAACGGGACTTCATCCCATTTCTCGCGTTCCAACAACCAACTCAAGAGCAGTGGACTGGCTCGGAACGTCCGCGGCTTGTCGCCGGGAAAGAGCGAACGCGCCGGTTGCATGGCGAGCGAAGCGAGCTCATCCTTGGTGAGGTTGGCCGCCAGGTCGAATTTGAAGTACTCCTTGCCACAAATCGTTTCGACGATCTGCCGCGCCAGCGTGTCGAGCGGCATGACCCGCGCCTTGCTCTCGAACGCCGGTCGCACCGGCAGTTCGGCCCAGGGGGTCCAATCGATGGCCGTCGCGTCCGCGGCGTTGGCCGCGCCACCCATGGCTAGCACCAGCAGCCCGCAACTGAAAGCCGCCGACCAATTTCGCAGCCGTGGCATCGGATTACCCTCGTTACCTTTCCTGAGTCGCTCGCGTCGTTAATTCTACACCGGGGCTAGCGGTCGCCGCCGCGCCTTCTGTTGTGCGGCCGCGGGTGGTGTCGGTTTTGGCTGCGGTTTGAAAAAGTACGCGCGCATGTAAAACATCGTCACGATGCCGGCGACCACCAGCAAACAGCCGGCGTTCACCAGCCCGCGCCCCGGCGAATAGTTGACCGTTAGCACCGAGATGTAGACCTTGTCGCGCGGGGGATTGTCGAGCCGCGCGTCGCGGTTTCGCTCGTAGATCGCGTATTCGTTCATGTTCGGCAGGACCGGACCATTGAAACTCTCCTGAAAGAGCCGATACGATTTGCCCCCCGCCGGGTCGGTGAAGTCGATCGGCGCGTTCATCGTCAGCACGACCTTCTGCTCCAGGGGCTCCTGCGTGTGGCGATCGAGAAAATCGATGATGCTCGTGTAGTGCGAAGCCTGACTCGTGCCCGGATCGAGCTTGCGCTCGAAATCGCGCAGGCGAATCGTAAAGCCGATATCGAACTCGTTAAGCGGCAGGCTGACCGTCACCGTGCGATTGCGGCCGGCCACTTGTTTGCGCTCGGCGGGATTAACTCCATACATGCTGAAGGTCGGCGGCATTCCCAACAGCCAGAATTCCTCGGTATGGCCGTCGACCGTCACCCGCATCCGCGCGGCGCGCGTGGCGGCCGTCGGCTCGAGTGTTTTTTCGAACGGCACCGGCTGCACGATGCGGCGCGGCGTCTCGGCCGCCAGGTGGCGATCGGTCTTGAGCTTCAGCGTGCCGTTCCGCATCGTAAAGGCGTCGATCGGCCTGCCGTCGGCCGGCAAGGGGCCGGCGGCCACCACTTCGCGGCGATTCCAGTAGCGATAATAGAGCTTCTGGTCAGGCCCTTGCAGCACGTCGATCCGCTGCTTGCCTTGACCCATCGCAGGCGGCGCGGCGCCCCCCGCCGCCCCCCCTTCGACCTCGCTGGCGACCCAGTAGCTGCCGAAGACGTGCAGCCGTCGCGCCTGCACGTTCAGTTCGGGCCAATCGGCCAGGAGCAGCATCCGCTCCGGCTCCACGGCGCCGTGACGTACGCGCAGTTCGAGCGCCGGCCGCGACGGGGCCCCCTCGGGCGCTTCGACCCACTTGAGCTCACCCGGCTGGTCCCCCCGCTCGATCGTCGCCCGCTCGAAGCGTTTGACGATCTCAATTGTCACGCCCGTTTCGCCGAGCGGGAATTCACCCTTATCGACGTGCTCGGCAACCTTGATCGGAAACTTCTGCTCCTTGGCCAATAGCACAAGCTGACCCGGTGCGTCGACCCCCAGCGCCGCGTCGGGGGCGCTAGCGAGAAACGCCGCCAACTCGGCCGCGTCGCCGGTCATCGCGAACACGACCTGTCCGCCGCCGATCGACTTGCGATCGCCCATGCCAAACGGATATTGCGCAGCCGCCGCGTTCGACGGGTTCGTAATCACCAGCTCATCGCCACTCGAATCGCCAACCGTTGTCCAAGTAACAGGCGCCTTGCGCTCGCGGCCGTCGGCCCCCAGCGTGCTGCGCTCGGGCATGCTCATCCGCAGCCGCAGCCGGGGGACCTGAATCTCTTGCGCGTTGCTGTAGTAGTCGAGCGCCTCGACGCGAATGCCCTCCTTGTCGTAAAGCACGCCGCGGTCAATTGGCGCGGCGCGCCAAATGGCGCGGAGCGGCAGCGTGCCCAACGACGCCAACGCTCCTTTGAAACCCCGCCCCGTGAGCGTCGGCCAGGCACGCATGGCGTCAAAGTCGCTCCAGTTGAACGGGCTGCCGCGGAACGGCATGGCGATGACCTTAGCCGCCGATTCGGTAGTCGTCGCGTTGGAAGCGGAGTCGGCCGACGACGCATCATCGGCGGCCGATGCGGTCGCAGCCGTGATCTCATCCCCTGTCGAGGCGACCGCGGGGGGCGCGTTGCCACTGGTGTCGCGGATATCCAAACGCAGCCGCTCGGTGTCGAGGAAGGCCTTGCTGTTCGTGCAGTCCTCGAAAATCGGCATCTGCGAGTCGATCCCTCCCACGCGGTTTAACAGGCAACCGAACATCAGGGTCAACAATCCGATGTGGGTGATGACGAAGCCGGTCTGGTGACGCTTCCAGGGGTAACGGATCATGGCCGCGGCGAAGATGTTCACCGCCAGCAAAACCCCCAGCACTTCGAACCACCACGAGCCGTAAAGGGCGAACTGGACCGCCCGAGTGCCGTATTCGCTTTCGACGAGCGTGGCGGTGGCCAGCACGGCCGCCAGCGCAAAGATCAGGATCACGGCCAGCTTCAGCGAGGCCGCGAATTCGTACAGCCCTAACACGAACCGCAACAGAAAGGGCTGGTCGGGCTTGCGCAAGCGGGGGCGCGCCATCGGGCCTCGTTATCGGGGGCGAACTGCAACTGGGCGGGATAAACGGTCGTCGATCGATGGGGGCTGCCAACGCCGCTGGCGGACCGTCTTTCGGCAGACGGATAGGCGGCAGATTTCGGGCCTGCTCGTGGCCAACCCCCAACTTGATTATAGCGCTGGCCGAAACCTCCAGAATAGCCGGCAACTGCGGCGGCGGGAACCGTCGACCGAAAGGCCCAAAGGATACTCTGGCCGCGGCGTAAGCGCCATCCACGGCTTGCCTAACGAATATTGCCGTGCAACAACGGACCGGGGACAGCCGGGCCGACGGCACGCGGGTCAATTTGCCGCAGCCGAGGCCGATTTTCGCGCCAGCCAGTCGTTGACGTGCCGCTCCAGCGCGTCCAACGGAATCGCCCCCTCGGACAAAACCACGTCGTGGAACTCGCGGACGTCGAACCGCGCCCCGAGCTTCGCCTCGGCCGTGCGGCGCAGTTCTCGCAGCTTCAATTCGCCAAGCTTGTAGGCCACGGCTTGCCCCGGCCAGCCGATGTAGCGATCGACCTCGGTCGATATGTTGTGCAAGGTCAGCGCCGAGTTCTCGGCCATGAAATCGATCGCCTGCTGCCGGCTCCACCCTAGGTCGTGCATGCCGGTGTCGACCACCAGCCGACAGGCGCGCCACATCTCGTAGCTCAGTCGACCAAAGTCGCTGTAGGGGTCCCCGTAGAAGCCCATCTCCAGCCCGAGCCGCTCGGAATACAGTCCCCAGCCCTCGACGAAGGCCGTGAAGCCGGTGAAGCGACGGAACGCCGGCACGCCCGTCAGTTCTTGCGCCAGCGCGATCTGCAAGTGATGGCCAGGCACCGCTTCATGCAAGGATAGCGCCTCGATCTCGTACAGCGGCCGGCTCTTCAAGTTCGACGTATTAACGTAGTAGAAGCCGGCCCGCGTGCCATCGCCCGCCGGCGGAAAGTAGTAGGCCGTGGTCGTTTGCGGCGCGATGTACGCCGGAATCTCACGGATGCCGTACGGCGTCCGCGGCAGTTTGCCGAACAGTTTGGGCAGCTCGCCGTCGATCCGCTTGAGAACCAGCCCGGTCTCTTTCATCAATTGCTCAGGCGTGTCGGCGTAGAACTTCGGGTCGGTCCGCAGGTGCTCGACGAAGGCGGCAAAATCGCCTGGGAACTTCACCCGCTCGATCACCTGCTGCATCTCGCCGCGGATGCGCTTCACCTCGGCCTGGCCAGTCGCATGCACTTCCCCCGGCGACACGTCGAGCGTGGCGAAGTGCCGCACGCGATAACGGTAGTAGTCGCGCCCGTCGGGCAGTGCCCACGCGCCGACCGTGTCGCGCGCCTTGGGCACATACTCGTCGCGCATGAAGGCCAGAAACCGGCGATAGCCCGGTACCACCGATTCAGCAATCGCGGCCAGCGCGAGCTTCGACAACCGCTGGCGCTCGTCCGGCTCGATCCGCTCCGGAAACTTCTCGAGCGGCGCGGCCAGCAGGCTGCGGGCCGGGTCGTCGACGATCTGCGCCTCGAGCGGCTCTTCATAGCCGCGCAGCACTTCGGCCGGTAGTGTGTACCCTTCGGCCAATCCGCTGCGCATCAGGGCAATATGTTGGTCGGCATAACGACCGAACGCGGCCAGCCGGGCGGCGTAATTCTCGAAGTCGCGCACCGTTTCCAGCGGCACTTCCCGCGGCAGCTCGGGAAACTCGACGTGAAAGCCGCTGCGGTTGGTGATCGGCAGCAGGTAGCCCTTGAAGCGGTATTCGGCGAGCCGGTCGTCGAGCTGTCGTGCCAAGATGTCGTAATTGATCTGATCTGCCGGCACGAGCTTCGACCGCGCGATCGCTTTCAAGCGGTCAGCGAAATCGCGCGTGGCTTTCGCGCGGCGCTCGATGTCGGCCAAGGTCAACTCGGGCAAGCGATCGTCGTAGCGGTGATCGCCGGCCTGCGTTGCGAACAGTGGGTCTTCGCGCAACTGGAATTGCCAGCTCTCGTCGATGAGCCGTGCCAATGTGGCCGGTGCGTCGTCGGCCGCGCGCAAAACGCCGTTCGTGCCAATTAAGACCAGAAGCAGTTTCAAAACCTGGTTTGGGTGCCACTGCTGGCTTGCCCAGCAGTGCCAAGTTCGATACAGCACTGCTAGACGAGCTAGCAGTGGCACCCGACATCCGTTCATCGCCTGTTTTGAACCTGCTTCTCGTGGGAGCAGCGAACAGACGACCGTGCACTGGCGCAGCCAGTAGCACCCGGAATGCGAACACTGGCAGAGCCAGTGGTACCCGACAATCGATCTCACTTTCGTGCGCACGTTTCTACTGCCCCGACCCGGTCGCTTCCGGCTTCGGCATCGTCGTCAGCGGCAGTTCGTCGGTCCGGAAGGGCGACGCCAACAGCCCTTCCTTGTTCGCCAGGTTGACCACAGGGTAGTCAGCCCAGCCGTAGCGCACCGCAACCGGCTCCGCAACCTCGGGCGATGACACCACCACGCGGTCCTGCTGGATTTCGGCCACCGCGTTGTGGAACACGTTATCCTTGCCGGCGATGGCAAAGCCCTTGAGCGGGCCGTCGTCGTTGGTCTTCAAACCGCTCGCGGCGTGCTCGAAGCCGAGCGTAATCCGATTGCCGGCGATCTCCACGCCCGCCACCGTCGGCCCCGAGAATTCGATCTTCTCGCCGTACGCCAGAGCGCGGGCCGCCAGCGCCAGCCGCTCGCCGACCGGGCCTTTCTTCTGCGGGTGAATGTCGTTCTCGTCCCCCACGTCGGTGATCACGGCCATGGAGGTGTTCGGCACATTCTTGGCGGTCAGCCGCTGAGCCTCGCGCAACTCCGCCCACTCGCTGGGGCCCGGCTGGTCGACGATCTTATGGAACGGCGCCAACTGCACGAACAAGAAGGGAAAATCCCCCTGACCCCAGTCCTTGCGCCAGCAGCCGATCATCGTGGGGAACAGCGTTTGATACTCGTAGGCACGCCCCGCGTTCGACTCTCCCTGATACCAGATCGCCCCGCGGATGGCATACGGCAAAAGCGGATGGATCATCGCGTTGTACAAGCCGGTCGGCCGCTGGGCCGCCTTGTTCTGCGCGGGCGAATTGGTGAGCAGCGTTTTTAGCTCTGGCACAGCCTCAAGCGCCTCCTTGCTCGTCCAGGCTTCGGCCGGAGTGCCGCCATACGACGTGTTGATCAGCCCGACGGGAACCTGCAACTGCGCTTCGAGCGCGCGGCCAAAGTGGTAGGCCACGGCCGAGAACTCGGGCACACTTTGCGGGCCGCACTCAACCCAGGCCACGTTGGCGGTGCTTTGCGGTTCGTCGGCCGCCTCGCGCGGCACCGTCAACAAACGGATTCGGGCGTTGGCCGCTTGGGCGATCGTCGTCTCGGGGTCAGCGCTACGGGCCACACTCCACTGCATGTTCGACTGGCCGCTGGCGATCCAGACTTCGCCCACCAGCACGTTCTTGACCGTGATCGTCTCGGCGCCGGCAATCGTCATTTCAAAAGGGCCGCCCGACTTGAGATTGTTGAGATCGACGCGCCAACGGCCCCCGGTCGCGGTGGCCGACACTTCCTGGTCCTGCAATTTGACGGTGACCTTCTCACCGTCGTCGGCGGTCCCCCACACCGGCACCTTCGTGGCTTGCTGCAGCACGCAGTTGTCGGAGAAGAGCGGATGCGGCTTGACCGCGGCGCTCGCCAGATCGGCGGCACACACGAGGGCCCAGCTCAATAGTGCGACACAGGTCAGCCGGATTATTGATCGCATGGTCGAATGCTCCACGCACAAATAAGGGAAATCGGTCGATTCGTCACGACATTGATAGCGTGCCACCAAGGGCTCCGCAAGCCGCGCGGCGGAGGGGGCTTCGCCTCGCCACGCTTCGCCCGAACTCGCGTCACAATCAGCACTTGCTAGACGAATTGAGCAAGGGTGGTTAGGTTGATCGCCCGACGGGTGACTCCTGCCTGTTGGACACGCGAGCAACTTCTACCGCTGGGGTGATAGCCATGGAAGCCGAGGCGTTCGAACCGGTTCAACAATCGCTCTTGCATTTCTACTACTCGGCGCTGGGGCTGCGTTACTCGGTGATGCTCCCCCTGGCCGCGCTGGTCGGCTTCACGCTGGTGCTGTTGGTGATCATCCGCGGGCGCGGGCCGCTGGCTTCGGCCGCAATCCTGATCTCGCTGTCGCTGCCTCTCTTGGTGGGGCTGCACGGCGCGCTCGATGGCTTGATCGCGGCGTTCACCGTGATCGCGGCTTCCGACACGCAGCCGAAGCCCTCGGAGATCGCAATGGGCTGGCGGATGGCCCTCGTCGCGCCACTCACCGGCATGTTCCTGATGGGGCCGAGCCTGCTGGCGGCGCTCGTCGGCTCGGTCATGCGGTCGATGCGAGACGGAGAAACGCGGCCGCCCGCAATACCTCGATAAACGAGCGCGCCCTACCCCGGCTGTTTCGCCGGGTCGAGATAGATAAAGCTCTTGCCCAACCGGCCGCCGTAGTTGCCCGCCGAGATCGTCAGCAGGCCCGGCGTGTCGACCGCCGCGCGAATCGCCGCCTGCGTGGCCGCCACGATGCTCGCCAGGTCGCCCCCGTTGATGATGATCTCCATGATCGACTTCACGCCAGCCGGCACGCCGGAGGCATCGCCCAACTTGTCGCGCAGCGTGGGGCAGAACTTCTCATAGGTGCTGGCGATCGAGAATTTGTAGCGGCTGCCGGCCTTCGAGCCGCTGGCCGCCACGCCGCCGGGAAAGGGCATGATCACGCCCGGCATCTCGGCCACGGCCCGCACGCCGCGCGCGGACGCTTCGATGGCGGCCTCTTCCGTCCCCCCCAGGAACCAGAGGTTGCCCCCCATCAAGCCGTCGGCGTAGCCGAAGCGGCGATCGAGCACGAACTCGCCGCCGAGTATCGGAATCACCCACACCCGGCGGCCGAACCGCTCGTCGCGAAACTGATATCCGTCGCCGAAGAAGGCGATCTTGCGGCCGAGCTTAAAGTACGGTTCGGTTTCTTGCAGGCTGAACGCTCGCGCCGTGGGGCACGTGAGCACGTTCTGGCTCACGCGCACCAACAGCGAACGCTCGAGCGCCTCGACTCGGTCTTTGCGAAACCGCGGCACGTGAAACTGCACCAACGCGCCGGGGCGGCCGTCGGGCGTGCTGATCGAAGTGTCGCCGCCAGGGCCCACGTACCGATCGAGCCCCGCCTCGCAATCGCACAAGATCGTGCTCGACGCATTGCCCGTGGCCGCTACCACCGCGTGATCGAGCCACTCGCGGTCGCGCGCCGTGATCAACACCTCGGCGTACAGGCTGCGGAAGGCTTCGGCGTAGGTGTCGTCGATCGTGGCGGGCATCGTCAGTTCGCAGTTGTTCTACAGGACGGGGACGGGAGTCGTTTCTGGTCGGACGATCAGCCTTCGTTGAAATCCAATTCCAGAAACGACTCCCGTCCCCCTCAGCGCGTCACCCTTGTCGGCCGCGGCCCTGGTACGTGGCCGCTTCGGTCAAGATCTGGTCCATGAAGATGTCGTGCTCGGCCACGGGAATCTCCGGGAACAACTGGCACTCGAAGGCCAGCGCCACCAGCGGCGCGTCGGGCCGCACGTGCTCCAATAGCTTGTCGTAGTAGCCCATGCCGTGTCCCATCCGCGCGCCGCTGCGATCGAAGGCCACGCCTGGGACCATGATCAGATCGAGCTCGGTGACCTCGACGCGCTTGTCGGGCCGTGCGCGCAGCTCGGGCTTGGGCTCGAGAATCTTGTACATGCCGACGTCGAGCTCATCCATGCTGGTCAGATGGAACAGCTCGAGCGCGCCCTCGACGCAGTACGGCACGACGATCCGCTTGGCGCCGGCCAAGGCCGTGGGCAGGTAGTGCCGGGTGCGCACCTCGGTCCGCACATCGAGGTAGTACATCACTGTGCGCGCCTGGGCGTAGGCCGGCAAGGCGACGAACTTCTCACAGATTGCCCGGCTCAACTCGTCCTTATTTTCTTGCGCTTTGCGATTGGCGTGCGCCTGCTCGCGAATGGCCTTCTTGCGGGCCTGCATTTCGGTGAGCTCACCGGTACTCATCGTGGCGTTCTCGCAGCGGTTCCGTCGACGTGGCCCCAGTTTGCCCGGCTTCGCTCGCTACGCGCGGCCGCGGCCGCCCGCAGCCAGCGAGAGCTAGCAATGCCCCACTGGCGGAAGGGTTCAATGGTATCCGCTGGGCGGTCAAAGGCAATCGACCTTGACCCTGCGCTTGCAGCCTGATATTCACGCGGGCCAAGTCCGGGGTTACCGCTGCTTCGAGCGACGCGACGCCAGCCGCCGCGTCGTGAAGTGCGCGCCGCAAGGCCGCGTCGAAGAAGCGACACTCATCACGTTACCCCAAGCCTTGTCGCAACCGATTCAGCAACGATTCCGCGGGTCGCGCTTGATTCGACGGCGCCAGAGATCGTCTGCAGTTCGCCACGGCCTGAGAGCCGCGCTGGCGCTATGCGCCGTAGTTATCGGCGGCCGAGTGGCTCTGGCCCAACGAATTATCTTTCCGACGCCAATTGAATCGGCCGATGGCCTCGCCGCGCCGGCGCCGTTGGCGTCGCCGCAAGGCATGATCCAGCCGACGCTGCCGCCGGCGACGTTCGACCCGTACGGCGCGCCCGGAGTGCAGCCCCTCTACCCGGCGACTCCGTATGCTCCCGCGCCGCCGGGAGCGGTGCCAGCCAATCCACTGGTCCAAGCGCAGCGGTTAGTGCAACAGTTTCGCTTCGAGAACGAGTATCTGCCCAGGTTCGGCAGTCAGGGGCTGGGAATCAACAGCCTGGAGCTCAACGCCTCGTTTGCGATTCCGGCGCCCTTCCTGCCGACGCAGCCGCCACTTTTCGTAACGCCCGGCTTCGCGGTGCGCTGGCTCGACGGGCCCCAGAGCGATCAGTTCAGTCAGTCCCCCGATCTGCCGCCACGCATCTACGACGCCTATCTCGACACCGGCTGGCGCCCCGTGGCGACCCCTTGGCTCAGCGGCGACCTGGGCTTTCGCGTCGGTGTGTTCAGCGATTTCAACTACGTGACCAACCACAGCATTCGCTTGATGGGGCGCGGCTTGGGCATCATCACGCTCTCGCCGGCCTGGCAATTGGCGATGGGCGTCGTGTACCTCGATCGCAATGTCGTCAAGATCTTGCCGGCCGGCGGTTTGATTTGGACCCCCAACCCCGACGTCCGCTGGGAAATTCTCTTTCCACGGCCGAAGCTCGCCAATCGCTTGACCACGCTGCGCAACACCGACCTCTGGGCCTATGTGGCCGCGGAATACGGCGGCGGCGCCTGGACGGTGCGCCGCGCCAATGGCGCAGGAGATTGGGTCGATATCAACGACTACCGCATCTACGGCGGCCTTGAGACCAAAGGCTTGAGTCGGCTGCGCGGCTGGATCGAGTTGGGGGTGGTGTTCGGCCGCCAGATTCGCTATGCCCTGACAAACAATCCGCCAAACGCCGACCCCACGACAACCATGATGCTCCGCTCCGGATTGGCCTACTAAAGGACGCGGGGCATGCGCACGACCAACTGGATCGCCGCCGTTCTGTCGGCGGCGCTAGGCGCCTCGCCCGGCAACGACGTTCGCGCGCAATCCTCCGCGCCGACCACGCAGGCCGTGGCCCCAGGTCGAATGCTCGTGTCAGGTGTTCCCACATCGGCTGCTCCGCCGCAATCGATCGGGACACCACCGATGGATCGCCATCGGGCGTCCCCGATCGCGACGGGCGCGATTAGCGCTGCCGCGCCGCCGCGTGCTCGACTGCTCCCGCCCGCGCCGCTCAACGGATCGGCAATTCCCCCCGCGCCGCCTAGTGCCGATTGGCTGCGCGGAGTTCCACCATCGCAACTTCCTCCGCAAGCGATGCCCCCCTCGGGCCTGGTCGAGTTGCCGCCGGTCGAGGGCCCGACGACCGTGCCCGTGCTCTTCGATCCGACGACCGAAAACCCGGACCTGATCGCGCCGGGTCGCTTGATGCCGTTGCCGCCGGCGGCCGGCCCGCCCGTCGGACCCAAGTCGTCCGTCGGCGCGACCGGGCCACTAACGAACAACGGCGCCAAGGATGGCGTGCTCCAGCAACTGGCCTTCATCAAAGCCGTGATGCCGAAGTTCGATCCCAACGGCCTGGGATTCGCCGACCTACTGCTGAAAGGCATGCTGGCCTTTCCCACCACCTCGCGCGACTCGCCGCTATTGATCACGCCCGGCTTCGCCGCGCACTTTCTCGATGGCCCAAGTGCTTCGCCCGTGCCTGCGCAGTTGTTCGAAAGCTGGACCGAGATCCGCTGGCTGCGCCCGATCGGCGCCCGCTGGATGTTCGACTTCGCGTTCACGCCGGGCATCTACGGCGACTACACCTTCATCAACGCCGACACCTGGCGCTATCAGGGGCGCGGCGTCGGCATCTTTAACTGGTCGGCAACGCTGCAGTTGATCGGCGGTGTCGCCTATCTCGACCGCGACGACATCAAGTTCATGCCGATCGGCGGCGTGATCTGGACGCCGAACCCAACCTGGCGTTTCGAGCTCCTGGTCCCGCGCCCCAGGATCACGACGGTGCTCAGCCAGGATGGCCGCCGCACCTGGTCGACTTACCTGGCAGGCGAGTTCGGCGGCAACACGTTCAGCACGGAGCTTCCCGACAAAACACGCAATGTAATGACGTATCGCGATCTGCGGTTGTTCGGTGGCATCGAACGCAAGACCGCGAAAGGGCACTCCTTCTACGGCGAGATCGGCTGGGTCTTCGCCCGCAAGCTCGAGTATCGCGACATCGGCGTGCCCAGCTTCGATCCGGTCGACACGATGCTGCTGCGCAGCGGCACGGCGTATTGACTAGAACCAGGTTCGAGACGCCCATGGTACCGACGTCGGGTGCCACTGCTGGCTTGCCCAGCAGTGCAAGTTCGACGCACTAGAGCTTCTTGACGGCCAGCCGCCGCTCAGACCTTGGCCCGATCGGCGGCGCGCCGCGCAGCATTGCCGTTGCTCGCCGCCGGCGGCGCGCTCGACGGCGCCGCTTCGTCGAGCGCCAGTCGGCGCGAATCAGCACGATGCGCGGCATCGGCCATTATGACGGGAGCCAATGCTTGCCGGCACCAGCGTCGGGCCACGATCGCCGTCGGGGCCTCACCGCCACGAGCCAGTTCCCACTGTGCTTGTTCAAGCAGGAGCGCCGCCATATACGTGCGCGCCAGTCCAAAGGCGAAGCTGCGCGCGCCGGCTTGCAGCGCTTCGAGCCCGTCGCCGACCGCCTGCGGAAGATAAGAAGCCAGCGCCGCCGCCGATTGTTCGATCGTTCGGCGTTCGTTCTGCAACTGCGGATGTGCCACGCGCTCCAATTGCCGCGCGATATCGGCCAACAGCGGCTCGAACGACTGCTCTTTGTCGATCGCCCGCAGCGCGTCGAGCGACAGCACGTTGGTGGTCCCCTCCCAGATCGAGAGCACCTGCGCGTCGCGTAGCAGGCGCGGCAAGCCCGTGTCTTCGACATAGCCGGCGCCGCCGAACGCTTCGAGCACTTCGCTGGCCGACGCGACGGTCTGCCGCGCCGTGTAGAGCTTCGCCAACGGAGTGAGCAACCGCAACACGGCGCGCTCGTCTTCGCTGGCGACACCACACTCGTCGCGCCCCAGCAGCTCGACGACGCGGAACACCAGCCATAGCGCCGCCTGAAACTCGACTTCCAACTGGGCGAGCGTTTCGACGTGCAGCGGCTGCTCGGCCAGCAGCTTGCCAAACACTTCGCGCCGCCGGGCGTAATCGCGCGCCAAGGCCAGGCCCCGCCGCATGCCCGCCACAGAGCAGACCGCGTTGTACACCCGGGTGACATTCACCAGCGTGGCGATGTTCGGCACCCCTCGCCCCGGCTCGCCGACCAGCCGCGCCGGCGCGCCGATCAAACGCAATTCGGCCGTCGGTAGCGATCGCGTGCCGAGCTTGTCCTTGAGCCGCAGCACTTCGATCTGATTGAGTCGCCCCGCTGCGTCGCGCGTCTCGACGTAGAACAGCGACAGCCCCCGGCTGCCAGGCACGGTGTTGCCCGCGGCGTCTTCGATCCGCGCCAGGGTGAACGCCATCTGCGCGGTGGTGGCCGACGTGAACCACTTGTCGCCGAACAGCCGATAGTCGGCCGCGCCGCGCGCAGCGCCATCATTGCCGCGCTTCGCCGCGCCGTTCCCGCTGCTTGCCTTGTCGATCGCGCGGGCGATCGTCTCGGTGCGGCCCACGTCCGATCCGCCCGTGCGCTCGGTCATCCACTGCCCCGACGTCCAAAACTTCTCCGGGTCGCGGCTGGTGAGCCGGGCCAAGGCGCCGCGCTTGAGCTCGTCGTCCCCCAGCACTTCGATCAATCGCGCCGCGCCGTCGGTCATCGCCAGCGGACAGGTGTACGTCGCCGACGCCGGCCCGAACAGGTAGAGCTTCGCGAACTGATGCAACCGCGCGGCGGGACCATGCGTCCGCTCGTAGCCGATGGCGACGAGCCCTTCCTCGGCCGAAATGCGATCGAGCTCGGTCCAGCCGCGCGCCACGTCAATGCGATCGATCCGCCGTCCCCAAGGATCGAACTGCACGAGCCGCGGCTCGTGGGCGCTGGCGTCGTCCCCCCACTGCGCGATGTCCTCGACGACGCGCTGGCCGAAGCGCTCGAGGTCGGTCTCGACCGCGGCGGCCGCTTCGGCCGGCAGCTTGCGGCCCAGCACGCGGCGCAGGGCGCTATCGGCGAGATACTGATTGCCCAACTGCGGAGGGTCTTGCAAGAAGCCAGGCATTTCGGTGCCTCCAGGCGAGACAATTCACGAGGTCAGAGCCAGCGCGAGCAACACTTTAAGTCTACCGCGGCGCCACCGCGGGGCGATATTCCCCTGCGCCGCTGGTTTCTGCCCGCACCTTCCATGTAGGGTGTGCGAAGCACACCGGTGCGCTCCGGTGCGACGGGCTCCGCTCGCCCGGGTACTCGAGCGACGCGCAGCGTGCCCTCGCCGCTCCGCGCCCCAACCAAAAATGGAGCAGCTACCCAGGCGATCAAACCTGTCGCTGTCGCTGCTCGTCGAGCAAGATCATCAAGCTGTTGTGATCGACCGGCTTCACAAGGTGATGATCGAAGCCAGCTTCTCTTGACTTACGCCGGTCTTCGTCTTGCCCCCAACCAGTCAAGGCCACCAACATCATCTGCCTGCCCCAAGGGTGTTGACGGATTTGCCGGGCCGCTTCGTAACCATCGAGCTTTGGCAGACCTAAATCCAGGAGCACCATGTCCGGGGCAAACCGCTCTGCTTTTTCCACGGCCTCGCTACCGTCGTGCGCCACCGCGGTCTCGTTGCCACGAATTTTCAACAGCATGGCCAGCGAAGCTGCCGAATCCTGGTTGTCGTCGACAACCAGAACGCGCAAGCCCGTCGGCTGCGGAGCATTCTGTTGCTTTCGCGGTTGGGCAGCCGTCGTGCTTCCCACGATGATCGGCAGCTGGACCGTGAACTCGGCCCCCTTTCCCGCGCTACCGCTCGCGGCACTCACCGATCCGCCGTGCATTTCCACCAGCCGCTTCACTAGCGATAAACCAATCCCCAACCCCAGTTGCGAACGGTCCAAAGTCCGATCGACCTGCGTGAACATCTCGAACACGCGTTGCAACATGTCGGCGGGGATGCCCACGCCGGTATCTTTGACCGACACGACCGCATCGCTCCCCTGCCGCTCGACCGCTACCCAAATCTGACCTCCCGCCGGAGTGTATTTGCAGGCATTGCCCAGCAAATTGCCGAAAACTTGCATGAGTCGCGCGGCGTCGGCCCGCACCAGAATCGGCTCGCGGGGCGCCCCCCAGTGCAATGCGTGGTTTGCCTCCCTGGCCAACGGCCGGCAAGTCTCGACGGCTTGTTGCACAATCGGCGTCAGGTCCAGGTCTTCAAGCCGCAATTCCAGCTTGTCGCTGCTGATGCGACTCACGTCAAGCAAGTCGTCCACGAGTCGTATCAATTGCTTGAGCTGTCGGTCGATCATGTCCTGGGCTTGCCGGATCATTCCGCCGTCCCCTTCGGCGCGCTTCATGACTTCCACCATATTGCTCAGGGGAGCGAGCGGCCCGCGCAACTCGTGGGCAAGTGTCGCCAGAAACTTGTCCTTTCGCTGGTCGGCCTCCTGCAATTCACGAACCAACCGCAGCCGCTCGTACGCGACGGCGACATAATGGCTCAGCGTGGAGAGCAACTCCAGTTCGTCGGCATCGAACTCGTCTCGCGACCGGCTGCCGAACGACAAAGTGCCCAGCAGCTTGCCATCGGCCAACAGGGGGTTGCAGGCGTAAGCCCGCACGCCAAGAGACTTCACCAGTTGGGCCTTCGGATCGTCGGATTGCTGAATCTGCGTGGCAACAATCGGCTGACGAAATTGGGCCACGGCCCCGCAAATCGCTTGTCCATACTCCAGCCGGCTGACTTCGCGGAGGGATCCTTCGGGAATGCCAGCCGACGATACGAGCCGCAAGGTTTCACCGGGTTGATCCGCCAGGTAGTTGAAGTAGGTATCCAATCCCAGATGGGGCCCGACCTGGGAAAAGAGGTTGTGAAGCATGGCATCCGGGTCTTCGGCGTGCAGCAGGAGGGCCGCCGCATCCAACAACAGCCGCTGGCGCGCTTCCGCTTTCTTCCGAGCCGTGATATCGCGCACAATGCCGGTAAAGTAACGGCGTTCGCCCAGCCAGTACTCGCTTACGGCCAGTTCCATCGGAAACGTGCCGCCATCTTTACGACGTCCCGCGACTTCCCGGCCAATCCCAATGATTTTCGCCTGCCCGGTGCGAAGATAACTCGCCAGGTAGCCATCGTGCTCGCTGTGGAACGGTTCGGGCATGAGCGACTTCACATTCTGCCCAACGGCCTCCGCTTCGCTGTAGCCGAAAATCCGCTTGGCGGCTGGGTTAAATGCCACGACCGTGCCGCGCTCATCAATGGCGATGATGCCGTCGACCACATTGTTCACGATCGATTGGACGCGTGCCGTATCGTCAACCAGTTTGTGTTCCAGCCGCCGCCGCTCCGTGATGTCGCGGAAGATCAGCACACAGCCGACGACGCGGCCCTCTCGATCTCGAATGGGAGCCGCACTGTCGTCAATCGGTCGTTCGCCGCCGCCTTTCGAAATGAGCACCGTATGGTTCGCCAGCCCGACAATCGTCCCTGCCTGCAAGGCCTTGGTGGCCGGGTCTTCAACGGGCAATCGAGTCTGCTCGTTCACGATGCGGAACACGGTGCCAAGCGGCTGCCCCACAGCCTCCCGCAACATCCAGCCAGTCAGCGACTCCGCGACGGCATTCAGGAAGGTGAGGCGACCCGCGGCGTCCGTGGTAATGACCGCATCTCCGATGCTGGCGAAGGTGACCCGCAGCAACTCCTTCTGCCGGCGCTCGGACTCCTCGGCCGTGCCGCGCTCGGCGGCTTCGCGTTCGACGCGCTCCCGGGCTCGGTGCAGGGCTTCGCCGCCCAAGATGATCAAGCCCGCCGACAGCGAATAGACCGCCAATTCAACAAAGAAGAAGGAGTTGAGGACAATGCCGTCTTGGGGTGCGGCGACGAAAAAATTCGCGGCCACAAATCCAACCAGCGCGGCCACGGCCGCCGGTTTCCAGCGCGTCAGCCAGATGGCCAGCGCGACGCCGCCGAACAATGTGAGGTACGGCCGACGGCCCCCGAGCAGCGAGTCCAACGCCAAGCGTAGGATCAATGCCGCTGCGACGATCGCCAGGGCAGCAATATAGTCCAGCGCAGCGCGTGCCGGCTTTTCTCTTAAAGCTGACAAGTATTACCCCGTCGGAGACGTGCGAATTGCTCCCATGACTTCTGTTCGTGCCAGCGGCGCCACGTACCGCCTGGCTCGCAAAAGAAATCGGAATTGAATTGCTGGGTACGACCCGCCAGGCTCGCCCGGGCGGCCTCATTCTAGCAACCGCGGCGGTGATCCGCTCCAGGCCGCGGGCGGCGCCGTTTTTGACCCCTGACCAAATGCGCCTGTGCGAGAAACTAACAACCCCTGGATGACCTTGTGGAGAGAGGGTGGCGAGTCGTCGGCGTGGCGCGACAACTCGCCGGCCTGCGGTGAGCGAAGCCTGTCCTGAGTAACGCCGAACCGGATGCGGGGGAATTCCGTTCTCTCCGCCAGCCAGCAGTCTGAAGCCTTCAGCCTGTCCCGCCGTGTGCCACGGGCTCCGCCCGTGCTCCTTCGTCCCGCGTTGGGTGAAGTGATTCTCGGAAGCGATGGCGAGGAGTGATTTAAGCTAGCAGTCGCTTTGGCACAGCGCCGCACCCCGTCGAGATCGCTCGATGTAATTGCTAAAGACATATCGCGCGCCGGACGATATAGTTTCCGCAACCGAGGAGTTGTGCACGATCGGCAACCTTACCCAGCGCGTCCCAGCTATGTTTCGTTACTTAGTAACCACCTGGATGCTGGTGCTGGCGCTTTCCGCACCAAGACCATGTTGCTGCTCGGTGGCACGGTTCGTGGCAATGGGCACGTCGTGGGCAACGACTGGGACAACCCAGGGAGTGCTACCGCTAGGGTGCTGTCAGGCACGACTCACTAGCAGCTCGAGGGACGAACAGAATCGGCCTCGATCGGGTGGCCACGCGCCTACTTCGAAAGGTTTCCCCGGAGGCTGCGAGTGTGAGCGAAACCTGTTCCATGCGGTTCCCTCACAGAATTCCGAGGTTGTCGTCAAGCGTTCCTGCTCGTGGTTCGATGACCTGGCGCTAATCATTGCCAGCCCGTTCACTTCTGAGGTTAGCGACTTTCTCGCGACTGTGGCGCATCCCGAGGGGACACACCCTACGGCCCGATCGGGTCGCGAAATTCTCGTTGCCTTTCAGCGCTGGCTTTGCTGATTACCGCGCCGGCGAATGCTTGGTCTGACGCGCAGCGTGCTTAGACCAACTACGTCGGCGATTCTTTTGCGCTGCCACCCAGACCAGATCGCCGAACAGATCGCGATTGCGATTCGCGGCCACGCTTGATCTCGCTCCCCTGGTTTGCGGCTGCGAATCTCCCCCACTGCGGCGGCAACACAATAGTTGCCCCGATTTCGGGCAACGATAAATGGGAGTATGGTGGAGTGTGGTGGTTAATGATCGTTCTTTTTTTACGGAGGTCTTAGGATGACTCGAAGACTCTTTGCTGGGATCGTTTGCATGTTATTGACTGCGGCATATCTGCCGGTGCTCAGGGCACACGAAGGCCATGAGCACGATGCGCCTGCCTCGGAGTCTGACATCCAAGCGGCGCTCAAGAAGTTGTCGGCGGCCGATCTAAAGCTGGCAACCGCGCAGCGATTCTGCGCGACAATGACGAGGGATCGGCTCGGCGCCATGGGTACGCCAGTCAAAGTGGTGATTGAGGGAAAGCCGGTTTTTCTCTGCTGCGAAAGTTGCCGCGAACAGGCTCTGGAAAACCCCAAAGCCACTCTCAAGACAGTCGAGCAACTGAAGAAGTCGACTGCCGCGCTGGCGAAGCTCTCGGCCACGGATCGCAAGCTGGCGGAAACACAGGCCATGTGCCCGATCGGCGATGGCCGGCTGGGTTTGATGGGTACTCCCGTCCGCGTTGATCTACAGGGCCAAGCGGTCTTTCTTTGTTGCAAGGGATGCGTGAAGAAAGCCGTGGCTGAGCCAGCGGCTACGTTGGCCAAGGTTCGAGAACTTCGAGAGGCTGCTCACGAGGAGCACCAACACTAGATTCGAGCGCCGCTCTCGTGCACTGCCGGCCAGGCGATTGGCTGGCCGGCAGTCCTTGAGCGACCAAAACTTGCGATTCGTGGAGGCTCATATGCCACTAAAATCGATGCTAGCATGGTCAGCCGCCGCTTTTCGTACTTGGCAAGGACGAGCCTCGCGGGGCACCCGCTCGGTGCTCATCGTGGAGAGTCGCGACGAGGTTTTCGGAAGGCTGGCAGCCGATTTGGCTTTATGCGGTCTTGCTATCGAGCGTGCCGAGACATCGCGGGAAGCTTACGCACAACTTGCGAGCCGCGACGCGGATTTAGTGTTGGCCAACCGCGAATTCTCGACGGACGAGAGTGGCTGGTTATTGGTCAGCAAGTGGGCACTCGACAACAAACACCGTCGCATTTGGCTGTACACCGCCTGGCCAACAGCATTTGATGAACACTGGAGAACTTTCACCAAGGTCGAACGACTGCTGTATTACGGCGGCGACGTGTGGCTGCTCTCGGAACTCATTCTCGCGCAGCTCGCCATCGCGTCCGGCGGATGGTTCGCATCGCGAAGGCGCGCCGCATAGCACGCGGCACGCCGAGTTTTCGCCTACACGGCAGTCGTTGGAGCCGGATCGGGCTCGCTCGATTCTTACAGCGCGCTGGAGCCTCATCCCGGCAGATGAAAAGGGCAGATGAAAAGGTGGGCAGATGAAAAGGTGTCAGGAACCTTTCTTGCGCAGAGGCACTGATTTGGATCGAACACTAGCCCGCGGCGCCAGCAAGGGTCTGCCCGCGTGGTCCCTCGCTGCGCGTCGGGCTAGTGTGCCGCCAACCGCGGGATGCGCCGTCGCGGCGAGGCGCGCGAGCGAAGTCGGCGACTGAACACGGGGATGAAAAGGGGATGAAAAGGTGTCAGGAACCTTTCTTGCGCAGAGGCACTGATTTGGATCGAACACTAGCCCGCGGCGCCAGCAAGGGTCTGCCCGCGTGGTCCCTCGCTGCGCGTCGGGCTAGTGTGCCGCCAACCGCGGGATGCGCCGACGCGGCGAGGCGCGATTGCGCTTCCGCCTGGCGAGCGGGAACAAAGCTAGCAGGCCGAGCGCGGCCAGCACGAACGTCGCTGGCTCGGGAATGATGTACACGAACGGCCGGTCATTGTACTCACCGACAATGCGGTTCCCCGAAATGCCGTAAAAGTGGTGGCCTCCCATGAACTCTGATTCAATGCCGAAGGGATGCGCATAAGTGGCGCCGTCGTACATGATGGCGGCAATAATGCTACCGCTGTTCGCGGAAGTGTATCCGACGATCTTGCTACCATCGATGCCATAAACGACGGTGTCCCCGGCGCTTAGAAAAAACGGGTCGTCGAGCGTGGTCCAGGTGGTGCCGTTGTACACAAACCCGTGCACGCGGTTCTTGGAGTCCTCATAGGAGCCAACGACGAGGTTGCCCGAAATGTCGTAGGGACGAGTGACTTTGGCGCCGGGAAAATCGAGCGTCGTGTAGTTCGTGCCGTCATATAAGAAACCGTGCAGCAGCTTGGAAGCATCGGCGTAAGTGCCAACATACTTGTTGCCAGATATGCCGAGTAGCGATGTGCCCAAGGCACCAGGAACATCGAACGTCGTGTAGTTTGCGCCGTCGTAGACGAACCCATGATTCACACCAAAATTGACGTAGTAGCCGACGACCGTGTTGCCTGATATTCCTCTGGCGGCGATATCCACCCCCCCCCTGGCGGCTGAATGACCGTGTAGGTCTTGGTGGCACCGTTGTAGAGGAAGCCGCGCTGGGCCACGTCCTGCCCGACGACGTTCAGCCCATCGACGCCGTAAGCCACCCCCAGCGACGACCCTGCCGGCGTGAGAAACTGAATGGTCGCCGCGCGCGATGTGCCCACGAGCGCGACGGAAATCAACACGACTGCCAGAATCGTGCGATGCATTAGCGTTTCCTCCCCAGATGCGAAACTACTTCACCGGCCTCCGCGATTCCGCACATTCTAAGCCGCCAGAATCACGCTGCAAAGAATTGGTAATCCGCCGGCCTGGACGCTAAACGCCGCGCCGGACGCACAATTGCACAATATTTAATTTGGAATACCCCCACGGCCTGCGGCTGAGCCGGGGTGATGCTTCGGCCCTTCGACGCTGCTTGTCCCGAACGAAGTTGAAGGGCTCAGGTCAGGCAAGCTCAGCACAGGACAGGAGAAAGGAGAACAGGAGACCGAACGGGATTGCGGACCAACAACTCGGGTTCTTGGCGCCTTTGCGCCTTGGCGCGAGGTCAGTGCTTAGGACGCAAAACCTCCCTTAGGACGATCTAGGACGCAACGGTTTTGAGTTTTGCGTCCTAAAATAACTCGTTGCTGCGACAAGACTTAACGACTTTTGACAGCCGCTTAGGACGGTTAGGACGCAAATTCCCGGGCAATTTTATTCTGGGGGGACCCCCGTGACATTCGAGGATACGCGGTGCCGTCCTAGCCACTGACTAACACCACTAGCCACAGACCACGGCCATTACCTCGATACGCACGCCCGCGCGACCGTCCACGCTTCGAGCCGTTCGGCGTCGGGCGCGGCCCCCGTGCCCGGCACTTCGAGCGGTGTCATCGACGGTGCGGCGGGCGGCGCTGTTGCCTCGCCACCTGGCGCGGACGATGTGGGCGTATCGAACTCGAGCGCCGGCCGTGCCAGGTCCTGCGCGAAGAACCGCGCCGACGGGAACAGATCGGCCGGGTAAGTAAAGCCGGCGCAGGTCGCCAGCGCGAGATTCATGCGCGCGCCGATCGCGCTTTCGAGCATGCCGCCGACCCAGCAGTCGAGGCCTGCCTCGCGAGCCGCGGCCAGAATCTCCAAGGCCGGCGTCAGTCCGCCGACGCGCCCCGGCTTGATGTTGATCACGCGGCAACTTCCCAGTTCGATCGCCAGCTCGGCGCGGCGCGGCGACGTGATGCTTTCGTCAAGACAAATCGGAGTGCGAATTTGTTGCTGCAGATGGGCGTGGTCGACGAGGTCGTCGCCGTCGAGCGGTTGCTCGATCATCGCCAGCGCGAAATCGTCGAGCCGACACAGGAGTTCCATATCAGCCAAGGTGTAGCCGCCGTTGCAATCAACATGGATGCGTAGCGCGGGAAACTCCTGCCGCACGGCCCGCAGCACGTTCAGGTCCCAGCCACGGCGGATCTTGAGCTTGACGCGCGTGAAGCCGGCGGCTTGAGCACCAGCGACTGCGGCCAGCAGATCGCCAATCGAATCGCGGACGCCGAAATCGGCGCCTACTTCGACTGGCGTCCGCGCGCCGCCGAGCAGTTCGTGCAGCGGCCGCCGCGCTAGTTCGGCGGTCAGCATCCAGCAGGCGGCGTCGAACAAACCTTTAGCGAACGGATTGCCTTTGAAATGAGCCAACAGTGTTTGCACGTCCGCAGGTTCACCGACGCGCTGACCGACGAGCGCGGGCGCGAACCAATCGCGTGCGACGGCGAACACCCCGCCTGCCCACTCGGGGCTATAAGTGGGGGCGGCCAACGGGGTCGACTCGGCCCAGGCCGTAGCGCCGTCGCCTGCGATGCGCGCGAGCACGGTTTCGGCGGCGGCGTCTTCGCCATAAGCGGTGCGCCACGGTTCCAACAGTGGCATGCGCACGTGGAACAGCTCGATGGCGTCGATACGCATGCAGGGCTCCTTCGGCCATGCCGTGCCATGCTGGCAGTTACTCGACGGCAAGCTTCGCCAGTTTACCACTCCGCCGCGGTCGAATCGCAGAATCATACGGTTCAGGCGGAGGAGCGGCACTGCGGCCAGTTGACCTTGTCGCCGCTACCGGGTTTGACAACAATCCCGCCGCTTGCGCCGACTCGTCTGCAAGCAACCACGCCGCTTGATCGCGCCCGACGCCAGCCAGGTCGACGATTCCGTCGCCAGGCCGGTGCGCACCCTGGCGGCTGCCCTTCGAGAGCACACGGCATGGATGCCGGATCGTTCAGCGTCTTTTCCGAAGACCTGGAAGTGAAGATCGCGCTCGGCCGCACGCAAATGTATGCCGACGAACTGCCCAAACTGCGCCCGGGCGCGGTGGTCGCGCTCGATAAGCGGGCCATCGACCCGGTCGACGTGCTGGCCGACGGCCGCCTGGTCGCGCGCGGCGAAGTGATCGTCCTCGATGGAAAACTCTGCGTGCGGATCGTCGAGGTCGTCGAGGTGGAGCTGTCCGTTACTTGAAGACTAGCTCTGAGACACGAGGCACGAAGCGATTCAAGAACGAATGCCCATGACCTTGAAACCACCAACCTCTCAGGCGGCGCGAGCCATCGTCTTCTGCGGCGCCCTTGCGCTGGCTACGCCCGCCACGGCGCAGGCTGATCTCGGCAGCGCCGCGCAGGCCGTGCCAAGTCCACACGCGACGGGTGACGAGCCCCTCCCCATTGCCCGCCGAGCAAACGTCGAGAAGCCTGGCGAGCAGCACGTCGCACCGGTCGGCGAGGGCGCTGACGGTAACGCTAAGAGCGCCGCATTGGCCAAATTCGCCGATCATCCGTGGATGCCCATGGCGAGCAGTCTGGCTGTCGTGCTGGTGGTTTTCTTCGCGCTGATGGCCGTGCTGCGGCGCGGACTGCCAGCACACGGAGGCAAGCTCCCACCGACAGTGCTCGAGGTGCTCGGGCACACCACCATCGGCGGCAAGCAGCAACTCCATCTGGTGCGCTGCGGCCATAAGCTGCTGCTGACCTGCACGACGACCGCGGGAATGCAGACCCTCACCGAGATCGACGAGCCAGCCGAAGTCGAGCGGCTCGCCGCACTGTGCGGCGGCGCTGGCGCGCGAAAGCCGATTGCCGAGGGAAAGAAGCAGAGCGACCAGTTTGGAGTCGATTTCAGTCAGGAACCCGCGCAGCACTCGTTCGTGCGTGGGCTGTACCGCGAGTCGACGAGAGCCGTGAGTTAACGCCCATGATTGAATCTCGCCACGGAGCCGACAGGATGACACGCGGGCGGATACTGAGCTTTGTGCTTGTCACGATCTTGGCCCTGGATTGCTCCAGGGCGGCGATCGCTCAGTACGCCGCCGCGCCCGAACTGGTCAACCAGCCTGCGCGACTCGAATCGCCGGAGGTGTCGAGTGATGCAGCCGCCCGAGTCGAAGACGTCACGATCGAGCCCGCTGCGTCCGTGGCGGTCGAACCCGCCGCATTCATTCCTGGAGATTCTCTGAGCTCATCGGCTAGCACACTTTCATCGGAGGCGGAAGCTGGCGCCCCCGAGAACGGCGCCAGCACGGCGTCGGCCATTGCCCAGCGCGTGCTCGCGCCAGATACGTGGACGAGCCCCGAACAGCTTGGCTCAAGCGTTCAGATGCTGCTGTTGGTGTCTGTGCTCAGCCTGGCGCCAGCGCTGTTGGTGATGACGACCAGCTTCGTGCGCTCGGTGGTCGTGCTTGGTTTGTTGCGGCAGGCAATCGGCACGCAGCAGTTGCCGCCGAACCAAGTGATGACGGCGCTGGCGCTGTTTCTCACGCTTGCCGTGATGACCCCAACCTGGAAACAGGTCTACGAAGAGGCGATCGCGCCCTACAGCCAGCACGAAATCGATCTAGAGACCGCCTGGCAGCGCGGCGTCACGCCGGTGCGGCAGTTCATGAGTCTGCAAATCGAGCGCACCGGCAACAGCGACGATGTCTGGCTGTTTCTCGATCACATGCCTGGCGTACCCACGCCGACCAGCTACGACGAGGTGCCGCTCGAAGCGCTGGTGCCGGCCTTCATGCTCAGCGAGCTCAAAACAGCGTTCTTGATCGGCTTTCAGGTCTATCTGCCCTTCGTGATTCTCGACCTGGTGATTTCCAGCGTGCTGATGTCGATGGGCATGCTGATGTTGCCGCCGGTGTTGGTCTCGCTGCCGTTCAAATTACTGCTGTTCGTGCTGGTCGACGGCTGGCACCTGGTGGTCGGCATGCTGCTGGAAAGTTTCGCAGGGGTCGTTTGAAAGTCGGACGCGTTCAGTCGGTCCGAGCGGTGGACAATTGAGGTTTCTCGAAAGGCACAGCGGAATGCTCTCGCAAGACGTGATTGACCTCGGACGCGAAGCGGTGCTCCTCTGCTTGAAACTCAGCGCGCCGGCGCTCGTCGTTGGTTTGTTCGTGGGGCTGGTCGTCGGGCTGTTTCAGGCGGTAACGCAAATCCAGGAGCAGTCGATCGCCTTTGTCCCCAAGCTGATCGCCACGATTGTGGCGCTGTCGTTGGCGCTCCCTTGGCTGCTCTCGCAAATGGTCGACTACACGCGCGAATTGATCGAGAACATTCCGTCTACCTTGTGATGCATGCTGGCAGGCGATCGTGGCTTACCCAGAATCGTTGAAGCCCTTCCACCCCGTGCGATATGAGCGATGTCGAAGCCTGGCTTCCAGTCCTGTTCGGCGGAATGACGCCCTACACGCTGGTGCTGTTGCGCGTCGGGGGAATGCTGGCCACGGCGCCACTGTTCGGCGCCAGAGTGGTGCCCGTGCGCGTGCGAGCGCTGATTGCCTTGGCGCTCGCCGTGGCAGTTGCTCCGGCATCGGCGTCGTCGGTCGTACCAGATCAACCTGCAACGTACGTGCTGGCGGCGGCGGCCGAGGTGCTGATTGGCGTGGCCCTGGGGGTCGGCTTGCGCAGCCTTTTTGTCGCCATGCAACTGGCCGGGGGCATCATCAGCTTGACCAGCGGTTTGAATCTGGCCGACGTTTACAACCCCGACGCCAACGAGCACACGCCACTGGTGGCTCACTTCTTCGAGCTCGTTAGCGTCACGTTGTTCGTCGCCATCGGTGGACACCGGCTGCTGGTCGCGGGCCTGCTCGACACGTTCACGGCACTGCCGCCGGGGCGGGTCGGCGTCGATCGCTCGACTGTCGGCTTGCTAACCTCGCTGGCGGGTGAGAGTCTGTCGCTGGCGCTGGCCGTTGCGGCGCCGGCCCTGGCAGCGTTGCTCCTGGCCTCGCTGATCGTCGGCTTGGTCTCACGTACGTTGCCGCAACTGAACCTGCTGGTTGTCGGTTTCGGACTTAACACCGCCGTGACTTTCGCGGTGCTCGTCGTCATGTTCGGCGCACTCGCATGGACGTTCGACGATCGACTCGAGCCGCTGCTGCAAAGCCTGATGTCGCGGCTGTCCCCAGGGCACGAATCAGCACGGCTCCCCTTGTAATCGCCGATGGCAGAGAACTTCGCCGAGAAGATTCACGATCCGACGGAGTATCGCCGCCAGCAGGCACGCGCGCGGGGTCACGTAGCGCGGAGCCGCGAGTTCGAGTCGGCCGGGGTGCTCATCTTGGGTGTGGCTGCCGTGTTGTGGCTCGGGCGCGACGCGACTGAGTGCCTTGCGCGGCTGGGCGCTACGATGTGGGGAGGGGCCGCCTGGCTGACAGCCGATTCTCAGTTCGTCGCCGAGTTTTGGAGCAGCCTCGCGCCGCAACTTGCCCGCGCCCTGTTGCCGATCCTCGGCTTGATCGCGTTGGGGGCGGGCTTCCTGCAGTTGCTCGAGACGGGCTGGTTATTTCGGCCAGCTCACGTGCTGCCCGACTGGTCGCGCATCGATCCGGCGCAAGGGCTGGCGCGCTTGTGGTCGCTCGACAGGCTCTTAGTCGGCACTCTGGCGGTTCTCAAGATCGTATTGATCGGCGCCGTGATCGGCGCGTGTTTGTATGGTCAGCGCATCACAATTATGCGGCTCGCCGGGCTCGACGTTTCGCAGATCGCCCCCACCCTGTGCGAATTGCTGCTGTGGACAGCGCTCAAAGCAAGTGGATGCCTGCTGGCGGTGGGATTGGCCGACTACGCCTTCCGCTGGCGGCGCCACGAGCAGAGTTTGAAGCTCTCGGCCGCCGAATTGCGTGAAGAACAGCGTGATTTGCAGGCGAATCCCGAAATCGCATCGCGCCGCCGCGCCTTGCAGCGTGAAGCGGTCGCGCGTCGGGCTCACGGCTCGGAAATACGTGAGGACTTGGATGGGCGAACGATCCTACCAGCGACGCGCGCGAGGGTGGCTACTGCGGCGAGGTCGTCTCGACCGTGACCGCCATCACCACTGGCGCTGTGGCGTCGGGACCTTTGACCAGCTCGATCGCTTCGATTACCTCGGGCCTCTTAGGCTTCACCGCCAGGTAGCGAATCTGCTGGCCGCGCAGCCGGAACGCCAGCCGAGAGCCCGGCACGTCCACCTCGCGAATGTAGTCGGCGAAGTGCTCGCCGTTGGCCAGTGGGTGGGCCTCGACCTGGCCATCGGCGTACACGAGTCGCACGAACATGCTGATCGAGCCGCGCGTCCCCAACGGATAGCCCCAACCGCTCACACCGCTCAATAAGTGCACGGCGCTGGCTGCCACGTTGACCGGCAGCCGCACGCGCTTGGGCATCTGCGGCGGGAAAGTGCCTTGCGGACCAAAGAGCATTACTACGTTGGCCACGCGCTGGCCCTGCGGATCGACCAGGTGAAACGGCACGCCCTCGAAGGTCTTGGGCTGCCAATCGTCGAAGATCAATCGCTCGAGGTCAGCATCGTGACTATAGAACATGCCGCGCGTGCTCACGACGCTGGCGACCGGCGCGAGATTCAGCGGCAGATAGCGTCCCGGTGAGGCGAGGAATTCGAGTAAGTTCACCAGTTCCTCGGCCGGCAACTTCTCGAACCCTTCAGGCATCAGTGACCGCGACGTGCCTTCGAGCTCTTCGATTTCTTCGCGCAGCACGACGTGCCGCGCCGCCTCGGCGTCGACCAGTTCGAGCGTGGTGCGAGTTTCGCTGGCCAGCAGCCCCGCCAGCACGCGGCCATCGGCGAGCACGAGGGTGTACTGCTGAAAGTTTCCTTCAACCGAACGGTTGGGGTCGAGAATCTCGGCGAGAATGTCGGGCCGCTTGCGCGCCGCGACGCCCGTCAGATCTGGGCCGATCGCGCCGCCCTGGCCCGAGTGGCGATGACACTTGGCACAGTTCTTCTCAAAGACGGCGCGGCCGGCCGCCGGATCGCCGCGACGATCGGCCAACGGGCGCAGTTCATCGAGCACACGCTGCCGATCGGGATTCGTGCCGCGCCCGGCGGCGGCTAACAGCCCACGGGCACGCTCCGCGATCTTGGCGTCGGCATGCCGCGTGAGTCGCTGTTCGTGATCGATCGACAGATCGCGCGGATTGAATTGGCCTGCTTCGAGCCGATCGAGAAGTAGCCTGGTCCAAGCTGGGCGCGACAATACCAGGCCTACCGTTTGGCTCCTGATGGTGGGCGTCATCTGCGGCAGGCTGTCAAGCAAGACGGCGGCGGCCTCGGCAGCGCCGGTTTCGGCGGCGGCCTCGAGCAGACCCCGCGCGAGTGCTGGATCGATTCGCGGCGACAACGGCGCCAGAATCGCCGGTACAGCGCGCGACGGAGCGGCCAGCGCCACCAATTGCCGTGCCGCTGCCAGGCGAGCTACTGTCGTGGCCGATTCGTCGCCGACGACCGTTTCGAGGTCTTTGCAGAGGGCGTCGGTAACTTGGTCGAGTCCCGCGGCCATGTCGCTGCGCCGCGCGAAGGCCACCGCGCGCAGCGTCACTTGCGGCGACGCACCGCGGATCAATTCAATCAATGTGGGCGAGATTCGTTCGCGCGCTTCGGCCGGCAGCTTGACGCTCCAACCGGCGGACAGTCCGTCCAGCACCGACTCTGCCAGCGCCGGCGCCGCGCCACCAATGCCCGACAATAGCGCGACGATCGGTTCGGGCGGTTGATCGTTGGTGAGCCCGCGCGCCCAATGTTCGCTGACGATGCGGTAAGCATCTCGCAATGCCGGCGTCACTTGTTCGGCGGGTGTCTTCAGGGCCGCGGTCAGAAACAAGTCACCCGCAGTGGCTGCGGCGACCGTGGCCGCGCGCGGAATCCACGGATCGCTGGCGTTTTCTGCGGCCGACAGCGCTTCCGCCACCGCGACCGCCGTGCCCTGATGCTGCGGCATTTCGGCCAGCGCCAGCATTGCGGCGAGTCGCACGGCCGGGTCGCGATCGCGGACGATTTGCGACGTTAATATCCCATGGACTGATTCCACGTCCCGCGGCAACACCGCCAGCACGGCCCGGCGCACCGCGGGACTTCCGTGCTTCAACCAGGTGCCAACTTCGCCGCGCAGCAGAGGATCGACCGGGCGATCGCGCGGCGCATTGCGATCGCGCCCCAAGGCCCCCAGCCCATCGAGTGCGCAGAGCGCGTGCACCACGGCCTGCGCCGGCTCGCCGGCGGCAACCACTTGCCGCAAGGGCTCGACCGCTTCCTGCGCTTGGCGCTCGACCAACAGCCGCTGAGCCGCCAGGCGCCAATGAAGATTGTCGTCGGCCAGCGCCGTCACAAGAGCCGCGGTATTCGCGCCGGCCAAATCGCGCCGCGACGGCGACTTCGCATCGCCAGCCACTTCGTCGGGCACGATTCGCCACACCCGGCCATGACTCTGGTCGCGATGCGGCGTCACGTAGGCATTGCCCGCGCCGGTCTCAAAGCCCTGCGGTGTCGGATTGTGCTGCACGACGTAGTTGTACCAATCGAGCACCCAGATCGCGCCGTCGGGCCCGGTTTGCGCTGCAATCGGCGCGCTCCAGGGGTCCGTTGATGCGAAAATATTAAAACCCTCGCGGGCGACGAAGCCGCTGCCGCGCGGCACCAGCCAATCCAAGTGCACGAGGTGCCCCGTTGGTTCACAGACCAGGGCCGCGCGCCCCCAGTAGCGCTCGGGCAATCGCCGCGCGGTGTACAATTCGCAGCCGGCGGCCGCTGTAAAACCACCGTGCCAGTCCATCTGGCGGAAGTCTTCGGCGATCGGAAAGATCCGATTGTGATCGTGAATGCCGGCGCTGCCGGCCGCGTGCCAGCCGCGCACCTGTTCGAAGTAGCGATTCGCGATCGCCAGGTGGACGAAGTGATCGTTGTTGGCGGTCGAAGCGAACACGTCGCCCGATTCCGAGAACCCCAGCCCCCAGGTGTTGTTCGAGGTCGACGTCAGAAACTCGAATCGACTGCCGTCGTCCTGAAAGCGTAACAAACCTTGCCGGAAGCTCGTCTTCTCATCGCCCGCGTGCACCGTGCCGCCGCTGTAGCCCACGGTACCGTAGATCCAGTTGTCGAATCCGTAATGCAGGTTCGACAGCACAGCGTGCGTGTCGCGACGGCCAAAACCGGTGAGTACGATGCGTCGCTCGTCGGCCACGTCGTCACCGTCAGTATCGCGCAGCAAGACGATGTGCGGCGCCACGGCCACCAGCACGCCATCGCGCACCGGCAGCAGGCTCGTGGGGATGTTCAAGTCTCGCGCGAAGACGGTGCAGCGGTCGGCCCGGCCGTCGCCGTCGGTGTCGGCGCAAATCTTGATCTGGTCGCGCCCCGTGCGCTCGGGATTGTCGCGCAGCGTGTTGGGGTAGTCGAGGCTTTCCGCGACCCACAGCCGGCCGCGGTGATCGAACGCCATGGCGATCGGCTTGACGACGTCGGGCTCGGCCGCGAACAGTTCGGCCCGCAACCCTTCGGGCAGATGAATGTGCCGCTGTGAATCGGCCGGCGCGAGCGGCTTGGCCTTGCGCAGCAGCCGCTCCCCTTCGGTGCCCCATTTTTCGCCCGACAGGTAATTCGGCAGTCCGTCGGAGATTGCTTCGTAGTCGATCGGCGGCGCGTCGTCCTTCACGCGGCCCGTGGTCCAGCGCACGGCCGCCACGAGCAGCGTGTGAAACTCTGGATGCCGCCAGGTGCGTTCGTCGTGACCTAATGCCGTGTAATAGACACGGCCTGCGCCTTGCCGGCGGACCCAGGTGTAGGGCTCGTAGCCTCCTTCGTGCTCGCGGACCATCAGCACCTGGCGATCGGCCGACAACTCGTTATGGACGTAGGTCTCGTCCCAGGTTTCGAAGCTGCCGGCGCCGCGCAAGGCCGGATGCTGCCGATCGACGACCACGGTGCGAAAGGTGCCCGAGTCGTGCCGATCGAAACGCCCGCCGACGAGCGCCGTGTAACGCGTGCTGTTGCGAAAGCAGTGCGACGCGCAGTGCACGGCGACCAGTCCGCGACCACTTTCGACGAATTTCAAGAGCGCGGCTTCCTGGTCGGGCGACAAATCACCGCTGTCGCGAAAGATGAGGACGCAATCGACGCCAGCCAACTTGTCGGCGTTGAGTGCGGCTGCGTCGGCGGAGTACTCGGTTTCGATCGACGTGGCGGCCAGTGCCGGCCCGGCTAGCTCGAACATGGCAGCCGGGTGATGGTGACCTTCGTCCCCTAGAAAGAGCATGCGAAGTGGTTCGTCGGCATGGGCAGCCGATGCCAGTGCAGCCAGCGAAATGACAATCGCCAGCACCAGGTGCGTCACGAATCGGCTGCGGCGAGCCGAGCGGAGAATCCAGACCGGGAGAGCTGCGGAAGCGGACAGTCCCATGTTTTCGGCCAGGAGTTGGTCGGCCACAGTGACGTCGAACACCGAAAAATGGGACGGTCCCCTAGCGCCACACGCCGCGGGTGTCGACCACCACCTTCTCTTGCAACACACGGTGCGGGATGTCGCGGAACTGCCGATGATCGGTCAACAACACCAGCACCTGCGACCGGCTGACAACTTCGGTCAGCGGATGGAGCGGAAACTCGTTGAACCGCTTCGGCGACACGTACGGATCGCAGGCCAGAATCTCCCCCACCTTGCGCTCGCGCAGCTCACGCACGATTTCCAGCGACGGACTCTCGCGCAGGTCGTCGACGTTGGCCTTGTAAGTCAGCCCCAGGCAGCCGATCCGCGGCGAAGCGAACTGCTGCGCCAACCGGGCGATTTGCTCGACCACCACATGCGGCTTCGAGTCGTTCACCTCGCGGGCCGTGCGAATCAGCCGTGTCCGCTCGGGGGCGGCGTGCACCAAGAACCACGGGTCGACGCTGATGCAGTGCCCGCCCACGCCCGGACCCGGCGAGAGAATGTTCACGCGCGGATGGCGATTAGCCAGCGAGATGATCTCCCAAACGTCGAGATCGAACTCATCACAGAGAATCGACAGTTCATTGGCAAACGCAATGTTCACGTCGCGATAGCTGTTCTCGACCAGCTTGGTGACTTCGGCCGCCGTGGCACTGGTGGCCAGCACGTGACCGTTCACAAATGTTTCGTAGAACGCCTTGGCCCGTTGAGCGCAAGCCGGCGTGATGCCCCCCACCACGCGATCATTCTGCACGGCTTCGAGCAGGATGCGGCCGGGCAACACTCGCTCGGGGCAGTGGGCCACGAACACGTCGCTGCCGGGCACCAACCCTTCGGGAATGCCCAGCGGCAGCACCGTCTTCTCGGTAGTGAAGGGCGGGCTGGTCGATTCCAGAATCACCAGGTTGCCGCGCTCGACGAACGGGCGGATCGTCTTGGCCGCCGTCTCGACGTATGACAGGTCGGGCGAGTGATCGGCATTGATCGGCGTCGGCACGCAGATGATGAATACGTCGGCTTTGCGCGGCTCGACGCCAGCCTTCAACTGGCCGCTGTTGACGGCCGAACGCACCAGAATGTCGAGGTCGGGCTCTTCGATATGAATCTGACCGCGGTTGATCGTCTCAACCACGTCGGGGCGCACATCGACCCCCCACACCTGGTAGCCCTTATTGGCCAGAATGCTGGCGGTGGGCAGGCCGATATAGCCCAGCCCCATCACGCACACGCGCGTGCCGGCCAGACCTTGCTTGCTCGACACGGTCACGACGGGGTTTTCTTCGGTAGTCACGCTTGCCAGCCTTGTTGGAGCATGAGTTGAACGATGCGGGCGGCGGCTTGGCCGTCGCCGTAGGGGTTCTTGTCGATCTGCCGGCGCCGGTATTCGGCGGCGTCGGTCAGCAGTCGTGACACACCGTCGACGATTGCCCGCTTCGAAGTGCCAACTAGTTCAACCGCGCCGGCGTCGAGCGCCTCGGGGCGCTCCGTCGTTTCGCGCATGACGAGGATTGGCTTCTGCAGTGAGGGAGCCTCTTCCTGAACGCCCCCCGAGTCGGTGAGGATCACGGTCGAGCGATCCATCAGCCAGACGAATTCGGGATACGCCTTAGGTTCAAGCAAGTGGATGTTCTTGCGTAGGCCGAGGATGCGATGCACCGGCTCCTGCACGTTAGGGTTGAGGTGCACGGGGTAAACGAACTCAACGTCGGGGAAGCGATCGGCCAAGTTGGCGATCGACACACAAATGTCCTGGAAGCCTTGGCCGAAATTCTCCCGGCGATGACCCGTGATCAAAACCATCCGCCGGTCGCCGAGCACGCTGTAGCGATCTTGCCAGCGGGCCGAAGCGCCGCGCTCGCGCTCGACCGCCCACATCAGGGCGTCGATCACTGTATTGCCGGTGACGTGGACCGTGGCCGGATCGACTTTCTCGGATAGCAAGTTGGCAGCGGAGCGCTCGGTCGGCGCGCAGTGCAAGCTCGTCACCAGGCTGGCGATGCGGCGATTGAGCTCTTCGGGCCAAGGAGCCTGCAAGTTGCCGGTGCGCAGGCCCGCTTCGACGTGCACGAAGGGAATCCGCCGGTAAAAGGCCGTGATCGAGGCGGCCATCACCGTGGTGGTATCCCCCTGCGCGACGACGCAGTGTGGAGCGAAGCGCGTCAAAGCTCCGTCGATGCCGGTGATGCAACGGGCGGTCAGTTCGGCGAGCGTCTGATTCGGCTGCATCAATTGCAAATCGAGATCGGCCACGATACCGAAGTAGTCGGTGACCTGCGCGAGCATCTCGCGATGCTGGCCCGTGAGGCAGACGATCGTTTCGATTTCGTCAGCGCGGCGCAAGCACTCGTGCACGACCGGGGCCATTTTGATGGCCTCGGGCCGAGTACCGAAGATGAGCAGTGGTCGGAGCTTACTCAAAGAACGTTACCGCGCGCGACGGCCCACACGCCCGGCCCCCGGACCCCAGAGAAACACTGAGTGTGGATGCCTGTTTCAGGGTTGTCAAGCAGCATAACGACTGAGTGAAGTTCCCGTGAGTAACTCCGACGCAATGCTGGCGGCCTTGCACGAATACTTCGTTGCAATCCTACGACCCAACCTCGACGCGCCGCCCGCTGGCTGCCGACTCGACTGCCGCAAACGTCGCCTCGGTCACGTTCCAGATTTCGGCCGGGGGCATCACGGGCGGGCCCCCCTTGGTGACGGCCGCGATGAAGTCGTCGAGCTCGGCGTCGCGCCCCTTGTCCTGCGACCAGAGGTTCTGCTTCTTGAAGTTGGCGAAGCCGTAACCGACTAGACGGCGGAAGTTGTCGAGCGCCAGGATGCGCCCTTCGGAAAACACCTCGAGCCGCTCCTTGCAGAACGATCGATGACCGTTGGCTAGATACTGGATGCTTCCCAGCGAACCGTCAGCGAACTCCAGGTTGATCAGCATTTTGTCTTCGCGCGATTCCACTCCCGGCGCGTCGCCGAGCTGCGTCGCCGTGACCGCCACGATCGGCCGATCGACGATGTAGCGCAGCAGATCGACAAAGTGGCAGCCCTCGCCGATAATCCGACCACCTCCTTTGATCGGGTCTTGCGCCCAGTGCGACATCGGCAGGTAGCCGGCGTTCACCAGGCAGGTGAGCGTCAACGGTTGCGAGCGGCCGGCCACCAACCTTCGCACCGTGCGGGCGTGTGGCGAAAATCGCCGATTGAACCCGACCAGCAGTTGCTGCCCAGGATGGCGCTCGGCGACGGCCCGCAGCTCGTCGAGCCCGGCCCGCGTGGTGGCCGCCGGCTTCTCCAAGAAAACGTGCTTGCCCGCTTCGAGCGCCGCGGTGGCGAAGCGCACGTGCGTGTCGTGCTGCGTGGTGATAAACACCGTGTTGATGGCCGCGTCGCCCAACACCTGGCGGTAGTCGGTTGTGCTGGTCTCAATGCCGAACTTGTGTGCGGCCAGCGCCGCGGTCACGCCCGTGGCACTGGCGATGCTGACCATCCGCACGCCACGCTTCCGCAGCGGCGGCAACAAGCGAATCTTGCAGAACGTGCCGGCGCCGATGAAGCCGGCCACCATTTTGCCGGTGCTGGGGGCTGCGATCGCTCCGCCGGAGCCGGCCGCCGCTCCTGTGCTCGTCGTGGTCGGTAGCGCGGCGTGCCCATTCTTCGAGGGCGTGTTGCGCACCACTTGTTCGAGCTGTGGCGCCACGCGCGGATACTCGAGCACGATGCCCAATTGCGTACGGTCGTTCGCCAAGAGGTCGTAGGCTCGCACCGACTCGCTATGCGGAATGCGGGTGGTGATCAGCGGCTCGACATTCAGCCGGCTGGCCGCGATCAGTTCGAGAATCGCCTCCATGTTGCGCTGCTCGGTCCAGCGCACGAACGGCAGCGGGTAGTCGACGCCCCCTTCTTCGTATTTGGGATCGTAGCGCCCAGGCCCGTAGCTGCACGAGACCTGGAACTTCAGCTCCTTCTCGTAGAAGTCGGCCCGCTGCATGTCGAGATTCACGACGCCTACCAGCACGATCCGCCCGCGCTTGCGCGACATTTGCGCGGCCTGGTGGATGATGGAGTCGTTCTTGGCGCTGGCGGTCACCAGCACGGCATCGACGCCCTGCCCACGCGAGAAAGCGATGCCGGCGGCCACGGGGTCGCTGCCGGCCGCCACGTTGACGGTCGTGGCGCCGAACGCTTCGGCCAGTTTCAGCCGGGCGGGGTCGACGTCAATCCCGATCACGTGCGCGCCGGAGCTGGCCAGAATCTGCACGGCGACCAGACCGATCAGCCCCAGCCCGAACACCGCCACGCGCTCGCCGATCGCCGGCTCGATCAGTCGCACGCCTTGCAGCGCGATGGAGCCGAGCACCGCGAAGGTCGCCTGATCGTCGGGCACTCCCTCGGGCACTTTCGCGCACAGATTAATCGGGCGACAAACCATCTCGGCGTGCCGGCCGTTGCTGGCCACGCGATCGCCGACCTTGTAGCCGGTGACCCCCGCGCCGACCTGAATCACTTCGCCCGCGTTGCAATAGCCCAGCGGCATCGGCTCATCGAGCTTGGCGAAGACCAGTTCGAGAGTTGGCAGCAACCCGTCGCTACGAATGCGCTCGAGCACCTGCTTGACGCGCTCGGGGTTCTGCCGGGCCTTATCCAAGTAGCTGGCCTGACCGAACTCGACGACACTCCGCTCGGTGCCGGCCGAGATCAGGCTGGCCCGCGTTTGAATCAGCAGTTGCCCCGCACCGGCGGCCGGGCAAGGAACGTCGAGCACTTCGAGGTCGCCCGATTTGAGGTTTTGAACGATCTGCTTCACGGTGAACTCGGTTGGGGAGCCCCCTCCTAGTGCGTTCTTCTTGTGTGCGAACCGCCGAATCTAAACGATTGTTCGCGAAACCCAAGGCCCACCCCAGCTTAAGAATAGATTAATTGCCGGGCGGAACCCAGCGGCCACCGCAGCCGGGAAAAACGCGGGAAAACCCGTCAAATCATCGTCGATTGCCGTACTCCGCAGTCGCGACTTCGATCGTAGGGGCCCAGGCCGCGCGGCTAACTCGCGCAGCGGGCGAACTCGCGCGCGGCGTTGAATCAGCGGTCGAACGAGTTTCGCACGCACCAGGGACCGATTTTCACGAATCTGCTGCTAGCGCGCGCGATGAGCGATTCTGGACCTTCGTTCGACATTGCTATGGCTCTAGCGAATCGATCTTGCCGACCGACGCCCAACGTTCGGCTTGCACTACGTAATTGCGCAACTTCCGGACCTCGGCTTCCACCCTCTGCCAGGCTTCATCAGTGCTAGCCCCTTGAAAGCACTCCAACGTGTAGATGTCATACGTCTTGGCCACGCACTGGCGGTGGCGCTTCAGGGCAAGGAGGTGATCGCACAATGGATACTCCAATGAGGTCGTGACCAATTTCATTGACGCGGCGACGACGTCCTCGGGCACAATCAGGCCGGTTTGAAAGGCGGCCTCCGCGTACTCTAATTCTTGCGAGGCACGTCTTACGGCAAGCCGCTCGCCATTCCAGTGCATCGCTAGCGCGGTGAGTGCCACCGCAATCAGCAGGAATCGCAAACTGAATTGCCGAGAGCGAGTCCGCAGGACGCTATTCATGACGGCTATCGTATTCCTTGCTGCCAACCACGACGAGTCTTGGCGGAGCAGGTGCCGGTTTCCAGAACGCTAAATCCCGAACTGCCGCAGCACCAACGGCGCGGTATCGAAGTCGGCCACGGTTCCGCCCGGCAGCACGCCCGGCTCCGAGGCCACGATCACGCCGCGCTGCGCGTCGTCGCGCGCCGGCGCCCCGTGCGAGCCCTTGCACAGCGACACATCGAGCGGCACCCCGCCCACCACCGGATCGAAGAACATCTCCAGCGGATCGTAACCCGGCTTCTGATGAATATCGACCGTGCGGGCGAACGCCGGCGCCCGGCTGTCATCCAGCCACCAATAATACGCCTGCCAGCTATCGGGCCGCGAGATGGCAATCACTTCGCCCGAGCGCTCGTGATCCAGGTCGTAGCGGGCCCGCTCGTCGCCGACCAGCACTTCGGCGATACCCGGTGTGTCGGCCAGTAGCTGCGCGACCTGAGCGATCACTTTGGGCTGGGCGTCGCGAACAAACACGTGCGAAAACTGATGATCGACCAAGGCCCAGGCGTCGCTGCCGGTGAAGTCCAGCAGCTCGCGGCCGTCCGCCTCTTTGACCTTGAGCAGGCCAGCCTCGCGCAGCACGCGGTTGGGGAACGACGTGTGCCGCACCGGCCCAATTGTGTACTCGCTGGCCACCAGCCAGAGCGGTGCGGCGGGGGCGTACGCTTCACCCAGCCCGTCGAACAACCGGCCGAGCACTTCGTCGAGCTGACCAAGCGCGGCCAACGACTCAGCGCTATCGGGCCCGTTGCGCTGGGCGGCGTAATCTAAATGCGGCAAGTAAATATAAAAAAAACTCGGCTGGAACTTGCGGGCCGCGTGCACGGCCGACGACGCGATCCATTCGCTCGACGCGATATTGGCCAGCGGCCCCCAAAAGTGGTGCAGCGGAAAGTGATCCAGCGTGTCGCGCAGCTCGCCGTACAACTCGGTTGGCTTCGTATAGCACCAGAGCGATTCGCTGCCGTCGGGGTTGTGGATTGGTGCCGGCGTGCAGACGTAGTCGGCTCCGCAACCTTTGGAGAGCAGTCCGAACCAGGCGGCCGACTTCGTCCCCGGCCGCTCGCGTGCCAGCACGTCCCAGATTTGTGGCGCTTGCACTACGTCGTTCCAGGCGGTCCACATCTCCACTTCGCGGCGCTCGCGCCAGTAGAAGCCGTTGGCCACCACGCCGTGCTCGCGCGGCAGCGTGCCGGTGGTCATATTCATCTGCACGGGGCAGGTGACCGCCGGAAAGCTGGGGGCCAGCGCCGCCTGATCGCCGCCGCGGGCCAGCGCGCTAAGCCGAGGCATTCGCGGCACATCCTGCCGGCGCAACCCGGGGATCGATAGCAGCACGACGATCGTGTCGTTCAAGCAACCAACTCCATGAAGGTTCTACGCAGACGGGGACGGGAGTCGTTTCCGGGCAGTGGCACTTGGCAACTGCGAGATCGTCGGCCGGAAACGACTCCCGTCCCCTTCGGCCAGCTCATCCGTCTTCATGTCGAGTAAAACCACTGCTGCAGAATCATCAAGGGAGCCAACAGCGCCAGAATGATCGCGGCCGCCGGCATGCCACGCACTACGAAGCAGGCCGACGCATCCAGAATCACCAGCGAGATGATGCACTGCCGCACGGCGAACTGCACCAGCTCAGGCCGCGGATCGACGACGGCGCCCACCACGCGCCAGGCGATCACCGAACCCAACAGCCCCATCAACAGCCACCAGCGCTCGGGCGTGGTGTACGTCGGCTGGCTCACTTCCGAGAGCCGATCGTCGGCCAGGCTGGGAAACCAAGCCAGCAGTGCCAGCCCGCCGAACATCACCAACACCGCCATTGCTAGTTCCAACTGCCGGCCAACGATCGCTTCGCGCCGCGCGAACCAGGTGACGCCGACGATGTAAACGCCAATCCCGCCGGCGACCACGTAAGGCACGGGGTGCAACGCGCCAGCCGCCAGGCTCATTCCCAACAACACGTTGAAGAAGCGGCAAGCCCCCATCGCCAGTGGCCCCAGGAGCGTGCGCTTCAACAGCGCGTCGTAACCGACCACCGACGCAATCAACAGCACGGCAAAAAGCCCCGGCCGCCACGCGGGCACCTGCGAATCCATTGCAATCGACTGTCCGGCAACCACGGGTGCCACTGCTGGCTGGTCCAGCAGTGCGGTGGTCTCCAGAACATTGCTCGGCGATCCGACGTCTGCACGCGCGGCGTACATACCGGCCCCGGCGGCCGCGACAAAGCCAATCGCCAGCAAGCTCCAACCGAGCCGCGCTGCCGCCGGCGCACTCACGCGCCCCGAGGGAATCGGCCGCCCGGAGCGCAACCGCGCATCGACGGCGCGATCGAAATAGTCGTTCAGCGCCATGCCGGCCGTGTAGATCGCCGCCGACGAAATCAACAGCAGCGCAAGCGCGGGCCACAATTCCTCGGTGGCATGCAGCTCGTGCGTGAAGTAGAAACCGAGCAGAATGTCGGCCAGCGCCGTGAACACGTTGGGGAGTCGCACCAGCTCGAGCCAGGCGCGGATCGACCTGCGGTGTTGTGCCGCAGCGCTCGCTGAGTCGTTCGCGCCGCCGGACGTCATCTCGCTAGCTCCATGCCAGGCCGAGCCGCGCCGCCAGCGACGTCATGTATTCGTACGCTTCGCGGGCCGCCGCGTCGGGCTCGTTGATATAAGGATACAACTCGACGGTGATCCAACCATCGTACCCCGTGGCAGCGATTGCCCGCAGTGTGGCAACAAAGTCGATCGCCCCGCGCCCCGGAATCAAGTGTTTGTGGACGCGCGTCGCCGCGATGTCCTCGAAGTGATAGTGCCTGGTATACGGCGCCATGCGGGCGATCCAGTCCTGCGGGTCTTCACCCACGCAAAAGGCATGGCCAATATCAAAGTTCAGCCCCACCCACGGGCTGTCGATCCGCTCGATAAACGCCAGATACTCGTCGCAGCGCTCGATCAGCAAGTCGGGCTCGGGCTCGATCAAGAGCGGCACCTTGCAGCGGGCCGCGGCATCAATACACGGCATCAGCTCTTCGTAGAAGAGGTCGAGTGCTTCGTCGCGCGACCGGCCCGGAAACGCCGGCCCGCCTGGCTCGGTGGTGATATTCGGCGCGCCCAGGTCGCGCGCCAGCTCGAGCGCGCGAATCGTGTGCTCGCGGCGGATCGCGCGATACGGCGCGTACGGTTCGGTCCAGGCCGGATGCCAGTAAGGCTGCCGCGGATCGGCCACGGCATTCATCATAAAGGCATTGATGTTCGAGATCGCCAAGCCGCTTCTTTCAATGGCGGCGCGAATTTCGCGGCGGCGCGCTGGCAGCAGCCCGGCGGGCCAGGCGTGCGGCACGTCGGCCAGCACTTCGACACCCGCGTAGCCGAAACCGGCGATGCGCGCAAGCGTCTCTTCGAGCGGAAAGTGCAGATAAGCGTTCGAGCTGAATGCGAGCTTCATCAGCGTCTGGGCGGCCTTGGAGCGCAGTCCGTTGCGAAGTGAGATCGGCAGGAGCGGAGCGGTGGGCAGCCGACCAGTTTAATTCGTGTGGCCTGTCGTGCACAGGATGGCCGACAAGCCGATCGACGGCGGGCGCCGAATCCGCGCCCTTGTGAGCACCGCACTCAAACCTGCTACGATTGTGGACATGAAGGACAACTCAAACGTGGCGACCAGACTCGATCCGCTAGCCTGGCTCGACGATGACCTGGCGCAGTTGGATGCCAATTCCCTGCGCCGCGAGCGCCGCGTCGGCCGCCGCGTCGATGCGGCGCACATCGAGTTCGATGGCCGCAAATACGTAAACTTCGCCAGCAACGACTATTTGGGGCTGGCTGATCACCCGCGTGTAGTGGCTGCCGCCGAGGCCGCTGCCCGCGAGCACGGCTGGGGAGCAGGCGCCAGTCCACTGGTGACTGGCCGACACGCGGCGCACGCACGGCTCGAAGCGCGGCTCGCCGAATTTATGGGAACGGAAGCGGCGCTCGTCCTTCCGACGGGCTTCGCCGCGAACCTGGGTACGATCGCAGCCCTGGTCGGCCGTGGTGACATCGTCTTCAGCGACGCCTTGAACCATGCCAGCTTGATCGACGGTTGCCGGTTGTCGCGAGCGACGGTTTCAGTCTACGATCACAATAATCTCGAAGAACTCGAGCGGCAGCTCGCGGCGACCCCGTCGAGCATGGCTCGCCGCCGTCTGATCGTGACCGATTCCTTGTTCAGCATGGATGGGCAGACGCCGCGGCTTGCCGAGCTGTGCGACCTGGCCGAGCGCTACGACGCGATGCTCCTGGTAGACGAAGCCCATGCGTTGGGTGTAGTCGGTCCCAATGGTCGCGGCGTTTGCGAGGCAATGGGCGTCGAAGGCCGAATCTCCGCGCGGGTGGCGACCTTGAGCAAGGCCCTCGGGTCTTCGGGAGGCTTTGTTGCCGGATCGGCCAAATTGATCGAATGGCTGGCCAACCGCGCGCGATCCTATGTCTTCTCCACCGCGGCAACTCCAGCGTCGGCGGCAGCCGCGATGGCGGCGCTCGATGTCGTAATCGCCGAGCCCCAGCGGCGTCTTCAACTGCACGACAATCTGCTGCGGCTGACCGACGCTCTGTCGATACTCGGTTGGCGGCTGTCGGCGGTCGATCGCTCGCGCGTCGGCGACTTACAGCCGACACTGGGTGCGATCGTGCCGGTAATCGTCGGCGACAGCCGACAAGCGCTCGACTTGGCAGCGCAATTGGCGGAGCGCGGACTCTGGGTCCCCGCGATTCGTCCACCAACGGTGCCTGTAGGGACGGCACGCCTGCGCATCAGTCTCTCGTGCGCGCACACACCCGACTTGCTTGCTCGACTGGTCACAGCGTTGGGCGAACTGGCCAACTAGCTCAGCGGATCGCGAGATCTGTCGGTCGTTCGACGTGCTGTTACACCACGCCGGCGGTGTCGGGCCGCGAACCGTTGCCGAGCCGCGAGCGCGCCATCGTACGTTGTTGGCGTCGCCGCAAGAGCATTCGCTGCTGATCGTATAGTTCCCTCCGCCGGGCCGCCTGTTGGTGGGCTTGATGGCCTTGCCAGACGGCACTAAAGGCCGGCACGGGTTGTTTCCAGGTAGGGGTCCATTGGCTGAGCCGCCACCACAACGAGCGCGAACGCTTGATCGGCATCGATCGACCCTATGACCAGATTGGCTCGGCGGGCCGGCGCACCACTTGTTGCGCCGCGAGCAACCGCGGAGCAGACTGCCGTCAGCCTACCCATTTGCCGCAGAATCGCCAAAACATTTTTTCTCATTTGGCGCCGCCTCGCGCGATCCGTGCGTTCCCAGCGGAAGACTGGCGTTCAACGCCGCCTTGATCGAGGAGGGCCGATTTGTCTCCGGCAGTTGCCTCGCTTTGCCGACAGACAAAGTCGAAGCCGCCAACTTGGTGAGCAGGACAATCTGTACGGCCAATAGCACCGCTAGCGGTAACGCTTGTGCCGATCACGCCAGCAGGTATCGGATGTGCCGAATACGCTGCACCCTGGCGAATTTGGATGGTTGACCCCAAGTTGCGCCGATTTCAGGTAGTAAGTGTTATCCGGCGCACGCGGGTTTTGCTGGCTTGAACGGGGTACGCATTACGTGGGACAAGGCCCATCGAACGGGCCCACACTTCCGCACAATACGTTGGTTGGGCGCTAACTTATGACGTCGAAGCCTAGGTCGAAGTTCTCGGTAGTCGGCTTGCCTTCGCAGCCGGCCGCATTGCGGATGTCGTGTCCGCTCTGCTGCTCTCCCATCGATCCGGCACAACTTTTCGCCGATCGCATGGTCACGTGCGGCGAATGCCAACTGCGATTCTCCGCCGAAAGCGTGGGGGTCAACTCGCGGTATGTCGAATCGCGGCATTCCGAACCAGTGCCGCCGACGCGAGTGCGCCGCCCGGTTGCTCCCATCAACGAGCGAACGACACACTGGATCGCCGAGCCGCCGCGCGGCGAGCTTGCCCGGCCGCAGCTCGAATTGCCACCTGCCGACCCTGCATCTCCTTTCCGCTACCGCCCGAGCTTCGCGCTCGCGGCGTCGATTATGCTCCTGGTTGGCGGAGCACTTGCCAGCGGCGTCATGGCGTGGCGCGTCTCGGATACACTCAAGGTAGCCGAGACGCGGATCACCGCGGCTGACGAGCGCTGCGAACATGTCGTCGCCGAGCGCAATGACGCCGAGCGCCGCGTGCGCGTGGCCGTGGCGACGCGCCTCAGCGAGGAATCGCAGCAGCTCCTGCCCGCAGCCCCGCAGCGTAGCGCGGCCTTGGCGAGCGAAGCGGTTGCAATCGCCATGGAGGCCGCCGAGCCCCCCTTGCCCGCGGCCGAACAATCGCTGCGCGACGCCTTGCTGACTCTCGACGATCGTCCGTTGGCCGGCCACACGGATCGCGTCTCGGCGGTTGTCGTAAGTGCCAACGGGCGGATGTTGGTGACAGCCAGCTACGACGGCACGGCGCGATTGTGGGATCTGACCGCCCAGTATCCGTCGTCCGCTCCCGTGGTGCTCACGGGCCATGAAAGTCGCTTGAGTGCCGTCACCATGAGCCCCGATGGCCGCTGGCTGGCGACGGGAAGCTACGACGGCACCGTGCGCTTGTGGGACCTGAAAGCCAAGAATCCCGCCACCGCGGTCTCAGTGCTGCGCGGCCACGAAGGTCGCATCACCGCGGTCACGATCAGCCCCAACGGGCGCTGGCTGGTGAGCACCAGTGGTGGTTTCACGCTTAAGCAAAACACGGCGCGCGTCTGGGACCTGACGGCCGCCGATCCGGCCGCGAACGTCCGGGTTCTCATCGGGCACGACGAATCGATCCAGGCTGCGGCGATCAGCCCCGACAGTCGCTGGCTGGTCACCGGCAGCTTCGACCGCACGGCACGCGTCTGGGACCTCGACGCCGCCGATCCGAGCTCGACTGCCATCGTGCTCGCTGGTCATACCGAACCGGTGCAGGCGGTCGCGATCGCCCCGAATCGACGTTTGGTGCTGACAGGCAGCTTTGACTCGACGGCGCGACTCTGGAACCTGGGCGTCGCCGATCCCAGCCGCGAGTCAATCGTGCTCGGCGGCCACCACGGTTGGATTCGCGCCGTGGCGTTCAGCCCCGACGGCCATTGGGCGATCACGGCGGGCGAAGACAAAACTGCGCGTGTTTGGGACATGACGGCCGCCGATCCGAGCGAGAAAGCCTATGTGCTTGAAGGGCACACGGCCTCGATTCAGACGCTGGCGGTTTCGCCCGACAGTCGCCGCTTGGTAACGGGCAGTCTCGACCAAACGGCGCGAATCTGGGACCTGACGAACCCAGCCGCTGCATCCTGGCCGATTATTCTGCGCGGCCACTCCGGCGCGGTGCAATGTCTGGCGGTCAGCTCCGACAATCACTGGCTGGTCACGGCCGGCGACGACCGCACCGCCCGCTTGTGGAACCTGCGGCTCGACGAACTGAGCACCTTCGCCCGCGAAGTCTCGCATGGCGACCCGTTCATCGATCGCATGCGGCGTTGCTTCCTCGAGCCGGTCGCCGGCCAGGAAATCCGCCGCTAGTCGCCAAGCGGCGTGGGCGGTTGACCTCCAGCTCGATCCGATTTCAAACCAGGTCGAGCCGCCGCTTCGGACGGCGCGGGCGCGAACACTCGGGACACGTCCCCAGCACGATCAGGCGATGGCCAGCCACGCGGAATTGATGCTGCCGCGCGACGGCATCACAAATCTCGCGTACCTCGTCGCTGTGAAACTCGATCAGCTTTTCGCACTGCTGGCAGTAGAGGTGATCGTGCTGCGGATAGCCGTAGTCGTGCTCGTACACGCTGCGCGTACCGAGGGTCATCTTGCGCAGTAGCCCGGCTTCGACGAGCTCGCTGAGCGTGCGATAGACGGTCGGCCGGCTGACGCGCCGCGTGGCATCCTGCTGCTGGACTTGCGACACCAGGGCGTCGGCGTCGAAATGCTCGTGTCCGGCGAAGACGTGCTCGACAATAATCCGCCGCTGCTGCGTCACCCGCTTACCCCGGCTCTGCAGGAATTCCTCGAACCGCTCGAGCGGCGAGAGCGCGACCTGGACCTCTTCGAGTGCGAACGATTCCGACATGTGTTCCACGCAGGGGGGCCGAAGCCGGCCGATTAATGAGACGGCTGCCCGAGAAAAAATCGAGGAGCAATCGAAAGTCTAAATAGCCAAATAGGTTCTCAACAATACCAATAATGATTCTACCAAACGAAATCCGCTAGGCAAGATTCGTCCCCCGATCGTCGTGCCGCGGCTGTCGTTTCCATCTGCTTACTACTGCGATGTGCCTGCTGGCGGCGCGCTTGGCGTCGCTCCCTCTCGGAAGCAGTACAACTCCGCTGCAGTTCGCAGCAATAGCCGGTCGCCCGCAATCGCCGGCGTCGCCATGCACATCGGCTCGCTGGCCAGATCGTTGTTGTAGAGCACTTTGAACTCGGGCCCGGCTTCGACGACGAACGTGCTGCCGTACTCGTTCAAGGCGAAGATCTTGCCGCGATAGGCCCAGGGAGACGCCGTGAACGCGCGGCCGTTGGGCAAGCGCTGCTTCTCGTATTTCGCCTCACCGGTGTGAGCGTCGTAGCAACTGAGCATGCCGCGATCGAGCAGCACATACAGGTAGTCGCCGTAGAGCAACGGGCTGGTGTTGTACGGCCCGCCATCGGCGACATGCCAGGCGATGAACGGATTGCTCGGGGCCTGTTCCGACAACGAAATATCGCCGCTAGCTCCCGGCCGAACGGCGTAGATCGGCTTCTTCTTGTCCATCACGTAGCCCGACGAGACATAGAGCATGCCAAACCCTGAGAAGGGCGTGGGAATGGCGATGCTCGACATACCGCCGAGCTCCCACAGCAGCTTGCCGTCCAGGTCATAGGAACGAATCCTGTTCGTGCCGGGGGTGATCAACTCGCTGCGCACGTCGTTCTGCCAGACGTAGGGCGTCGCCCAATTCGATTTCTCGTCGCGCGCTTCGCGCCACAATTCGTTGCCCGTTGCGGCATCGAGCGCTACCACGAACGAGGCATCATCGTTGTCGTCGACGATGTAGACGCGACCGTCCGCGACGATGGGGGATGCTGCGGTCCCCCAGCCATTTCGTGTCTTGTGCGGCTCGAACTGCTTTGACCACAGCGCGTTGCCGTCGAGGTCATAGCAGAAGATTCCGAGATTGCCGAAGTACGCATAGATGCGCTGGCCATCCGTGGCGGGCGTTTCCGAGGCGAACGTGTTCTTCACGTGAATGGAGCTGGCCGGCACGCCTTCGTGCGCGAGCCGCTCCCAGAGCACTTCGCCCGTCGCCAGGTCGAGGCAATAGACGAGCCACTTGTGTACCGACTCAGGGGTGGGTCGTTCGCCGCGGAAGTAGAGACCCTTGGCCGGCTCCTCGGTCCCCGCCGTGTTAACGCAGGTGGTGAGGAACACGCGATTGCCCCAAACGATCGGGGACGACCAACCGCGCCCCGGGATGGGGCGCTTCCAGGCGACGTTCTCGGTTTCGCTCCAGCGCTCGGGCAGGCGGTCGTTCTCGGCGGTCCCCAGGGAGTGAGCGCCGCGGAACTGCGGCCAGTTCTCGTCGGCCGTGGCATGCTGTGTGGCAGCGGCGCAAGTCAATGCCGACGCAAGCAGTAGGGACGCTGGCACAAAGTTAGTTCGGCGCGCAGATTTCAGCATTGCAGTGTACCTGTGGCGTGGCACTTGAATTGTGTGAATGCGAATGGCGAGTAGGGCGCGCGTGTGATTGTACCGTGCGGGGAGCAGACCATCGCGCCGGGCCTGGCAGCCTGGATACCGGTCGCGCTGGAGCGCTTCACACACGGCGCGCCCCAATACGCTTCGCCAACCGTCATCTGGGGGGGCCCAGAATAAGATTGTCCGGGAATTTGCGTCCAATGCGTCCAAAGAGGCTGTTACACGCAGTTAAGTCCTTTCGTTGACACGAGTTGTTTTTGGACGCAAATCGTCGAGCGCTTGCGTCCAAGTTGCGTCCAAGGGAAGTTTTGCATCCAAGACTCTCACCGCGTAGCTCGGCTTGTTAGCCGCGGGACTTGTCCCGCGCGCTAGCTATGCGTGAGGTTCCAATTTCGCGTCGAGCGCACTAGCTCGCGGAGCAAGCTCTGCGGCTAACGGTTCGGCGCGCAGGGCGAACGCAGCTCTTCGGTCCCGACTCTGACAAACGACGCGTTGCGTCGCGAAGCCCTTGGGCAAGAAGCGTGACTGGTCCGTGTGATCCGATGCGCGCAGGCTGGCGCGCCAGGTTACTCCTGATGTGTTCAGTGTTCGGTTTTCAGTGTTCGGTTTTCAGGGGACCGATCGCAGGCATGCCCACGACAAGCGCGGCATGGCACCCGCGCGGACGCTGAACGCAACCGTGGCGTGGGCTTCTAGCCCATGTAGGATCACGGCCAGGATGGCCGTGCCACGGTACGGCGCGCAGGGCGGCCCCGTAGCGTGGCGGCTGGTCTGCATTGTAGCAACCGGTGGCTATTTGTCAACCATTATTATGGTCATTTATATGATCTTTGTGTGACGCCCTAAGTCCTTGGGTGCCACGGCTGGCCGGCACCGACCGCCGCAGGCGTGT
>JAIESQ010000005.1 GCA_019745975.1 Pirellulales bacterium | reverse complement strand
ACAGTCTTGTAGGGTGTGCGAAGCACACCAGATGCTGCGCGCGAGAGTTGGTGCGTTGCACGCACCCTACAAATGCTGGGCCACCCGGCAATACATCCACAGAGAGCACAGAATGACACAGAAGATGCGGAGGAATTCTTCTGCGTACTTCGGTGTCTTCTGCGGATCAGAAACTTCGCCGTCTTCTTAGCGCCGTTGGGCAAGACAGTCTTGTAGGGTGTGCGAAGCACACCAGATGCTGCGCGCGAGAGTTGGTGCGTTGCACGCACCCTACAAATGCTCCGCGTGAGTGAATATTAGAGCGCTGCTGGACAAGCCGGCAGTGGCACCCGCAAGGAACAGGCCAGAGGCGCGAGGCCAGAGTCCAAAGGTAGAAATCCCTCGCTGCGCTTCGGGCTGGTACTTTGCGCTGCGGCGCGGCTTGAGAGTTCGCTCGCGACACGGTTCCGTGGGTTGCACCCACGGCTGTGCGCATTGCGCCGCATGCGCGGCTAAGACGGGACAGTCCCCGGCGTGATGTCGCGCGAGGGGCGGAGGGGGACAGTCCCCTGTATTCGGGCGACGCCGGTTAGCTATCGCGAAGTCGAGCACCGAATAAGGGGACAGTCCCCAGGCACGTCGCACGCCGAAAAATGTACCAGTCCGCACTGCTTGTTCGTCGGCGGATCGCATGTGCCGAGGCAACGCACGAACGGCCGACTACCAAGCAGTGGCACACCCGGATGACACCGAAAACGGGAAAGCCCTCAACACGATGTCGCCGCTGCGCGGCTTGAGGATTCGATTGGGACACGGTTCCGTGGGTTTCACCCACGGCTAAGCGATTTCGCCGCGTGCGCGGCTAACACGGGACAGTCCCTTGGCACGTCGCACGCCGAAAAATGCACCAGTCCGCGGCGCCCGCTGCGTGAAGCACACCGCCTTGCGCCATTAGCTCGGCTGCAAAACCCACGCGAGCCGCACGAGCTGTGACGGCGCGGCGGCCAGCGCCGACGCGTCGGCGAAGCGATCGGCCGGCACGAGCCGCCCACTGGCCGAGAGTTCTACCGCCGGCACGGTGAACGGCCAGGGAGCAACCCGGATCGTCTGGCCAGTGTCGCCCGCCGCGGACTGCGGAGCGACGGCCCGCCCTGCGGCTGGCGAGAGCACGATACTGGGCCCCGCGGGAGTCGCCAGCCGCTTGGGCGTTTCGCGATCGGCGCAGCAAAACCACAGACTCAGGGCGTCGAACATCTGGAGTTGTGCCAGACCGCGATCGGCCAGTTCGGCGGTGTGTCGCGCGGGATTCCGTCGCTGCCACTCGGCCAGCCAACGGGCGCGATGCTCGTCGTCGGCGGCAAGCCAGGCATCCGCGCGTTCGACGTAAACGGCCGGGTGAGGGTGCGCATCGCGGCCGCGCCGCAGCAACACACAGAAGTGGCTGGCCACGAGCCAGCCCCCCAGCGGCCCGGCCAGGCGCTGGGCGACGGCGATCGAGCGATCCCAGATCGGCAGCGCCTCTTCAAGCGGCATCTCCATGAAGTCGTAGGGGCGACCGTGCGCGGGGTCGATGCTAGGGCGCTCTTCCCAAGCGGCCCAGCCGTCGTCGTGATGCGCGATCGTGGTGAGTAGCTCGTCGCGCGGTTCGAGCGGCAGCACGCCGCCGGCGCCCCAATGCTGGGCGACTTCGGCCGAGACCCGGGCGTGCTCGACTTGTGAGATCAGAATCCACGCCGGCTTGCCGTCGGCGCCAGTGGCATCGCGTCGGATCACCTCGTGGTTCCTTACTCTTATCGTAGAAGCCGATTCAAAACCGAAATTGGGCCGGCTCGTGTGCCACAACAAGAAGCCGTGTCGAGCAACTCACTGCTGGGCAAGCCAGCAGTGGCACCCGAACCAAGCTTGAAAACTGCGATTACTCAATTCGTACTTCGTCGCCCACGCTGAGCGTGGCTTGCCAGCTTGTCTCGGGCACCGTGGTGTTGACGGCGAGCCGATAAAAATGATTGAACCGCCCGCGCGGCGCCCAGGCGGGGAGCGTCGCTTCGCGGCGGCGGGCAAACTCGCGCTGGAAGCCGCCGATTGCTTCGCTCGTCCGTTGATCGCGCGAGGGGACGATGCAGCGCTGGCAGGGATTGCAGCCCACGAGTTGCACGACGCCAATGGTGAAGCGGACCCCCTGGCCCACTTCGCCGACGAGCCGATCTTCCCAAAAGGCGGGCACGCCGTCGATTTCCAGATTGGCGCGGAATCGCCGCCGCGTGTCGTCGAGTGTCAGGCCAAACCAGCTTGCCACTTCAACCAGGCTCGCGGTGCTGATCAGCGTGGGGCCGGGCAAGTCGGTATCGTCGGGCAGGCCGCCGCGCTCGTGCTCGCGCACGTGCACCGGCTCGCCAAAATGCGCCGCGAGCCAGTGTTCGAGGTCGAACCGGTGGCGCGGCCAAAGGAACGTGTGCTGGGGACCGTCGCCGGCCGACAGCTCGAAGGCGACTGCCTGGGGATCGAACTTCAACCGCAACGCGTGCACGAGCGGAGTGCGTTTGCCGCTTAAGAACCGGCCCGCGGCGTCGGTAATTGCCCAGCGTCGATCGAACTCGAGCGCGCCGGGCGCGATGAGCCGGGCCTTGTCGACCGGTTGACCGTCGAGCGACTTGAGGGGATAGATGATGATCCGCGCCAGCCGGGGGCGGGTATCCGCAGGTTCGCTCGTCGGTTGGCCGGGGCGGTGCTGGGTGGTGAGGTTCGCGACCAAGGCGGAAATTCCAAGAACGGCGTGACAAATCAGGTGGGCGCCACGATCGGGGGCGCGCGGCCGGACTCTCGGCTTTGACTATTGGCGCTCCGCTGGCGGCGGGTTCGGTGGACTTACGGGGAAGTTCGAGGGTACCCGATTGTCGGCCCCATATTCGAGCGATTAGACTGACCGATCCTTGCCGCGCGTCGGCGCGACGCGTGTGGCGAGTTGTATGGGGTTAACGCTGGGGATGTGCCCCCTTGGGGGGCTCGCTGGGAGAATCGAACTTATGAACATCGAGAACTGCAAGCAAATCTTCGACGAGCTTCCCAATCGCTTCAACTCGGCGACCGCCGGCGACTGGAAGACGATCATCCAGTTCAATATCTCGGGCGACAAGGGGGGGAACTTCACCGTCAACATCGGCGACGGCAAGTGCGAAGTCACCCAGGGCACCGCCGACAAAGCTTCGGCCACGATCACCACGAGCGACGCCACCTGGATGGGGATTATCTCGGGCACCGTTAATCCGATGACGGCCTTCACGCTCGGCCAGTTGAAGGTGTCGGGCAACATCGGCGACGTGATGAAGTTGCAGAACATCATCAAGGCCTGAGTACCGATGGACGAAATGTAGCCGGCCTCTTTGAGGCCGGAGATTCTCCGCGAATTCCGGGGTCGCAGACCCCGCCTACAGAGTACTTCAACGTGCCGCCAAGGTGACCGCGCGCGTCGGCTGCTGCGCCGACGTCGGGCCCGTGGCCTTGTGCCCTCATCCGTAGACGAACCGAGGCCAACTCGCCATGAGCGCCGCAGAAGCGAAGTTCGCGGCGGCGCTATCGACGCGCCCCGATTTGTCGGCGGCGACGGCCGAAGCGTGCCGCGTGGCCCTCGAAGGTCTGGGCGTCGGCGAACCCGCCGATCTGGCGCTCGCGTTCATCTCGCCGCAGTATGGCGACGCGCTAGCGGGGCTCGGCGCCGAGATCAAGCGCCGCACCGGCGCCGCGCTCCTGGCCGGCTGCACCGGCGAGTCGATCGTCGGCGGCGCGCGCGAAGTCGAAGGGGAACCGGCGCTGGCGCTCTGGTTGGCACGGTTGCCCGGCGTCGAGCTGGTGCCAATGCACCTCGAGCTCGAACAAACGCCCGAGGGGGGAACAATCGTCGGTTGGTCGGATCGGCTGCCGGCGCGCTGGCCCGAGTCGAGCGGCATGCTGCTCCTGGGGGAGCCATTCAGCTTTCCGGCCGAACTGCTGCTGGAGCGCTTGAATGAAGATCAGCCCGGCGTGCCAGTGATGGGCGGCATGGCGAGCGGCGGCTGGACGGCCGGCCAGAATCGCCTGTTCCTCGATGACCAGATGTTCGATAGTGGCGCGCTGGCCATCTGGCTGCAGGGCGCCGTTCGCTTGCGCTCGATTGTCTCGCAAGGTTGCCGGCCGATCGGGCGGCACTTCGTCGTCACCAAGGCCGAGCGCAACGTGATCTACGAGCTCAGCGGACAGCCGGCCCTCAAGCAACTGGCCGAGATCTTCCAGACGCTGTCGCCCGAGGAGCAGCAGCTCGCCCGTAGTGGGCTGCATGTGGGCTCGGTGATCAACGAGTATCAGGAGTCGTTCGCGCGAGGCGACTTTCTGGTGCGCAACGTGCTCGGGGTCGATACGTCGACCGGCGCGATTGCGATCGGCGACTTCGTCCGCGTGGGTCAGACAGTGCAGTTTCATCTGCGCGACGCGGCCTCGGCCGACGAAGACTTGCGCGAACTGTTGGCCGCGGCGCCAACCGCGGATGCTCCGCCCCAGTCGCGCGGGGCGCTGTTGTTCACGTGCAACGGGCGCGGCACGCGATTGTTCGAGACGCCACATCACGACGCCGGGGCGCTACAGAGTGCATTGGGGGACGTGCCGGTCGCCGGCTTCTTCGCGCAAGGTGAGGCGGGCCCCGTGGGCGGCAAGAACTTTCTGCACGGCTTTACGGCCAGTGTGGCGCTGTTCGAGCCGGTGGACGCTTCAAGCATCCAGCCAACGTGACTGAGCGAAAGACTGTCGCCGGCAGCGATTAGTTAGGTTGTAGAACGAGGGCGTGCTTCGCGGCCGGCGGAGCCACGCCTAGTTTCTGCAAGCTCTCCAGATGTAAGTCGAGCGCTTCGCAAGCGCCCGCGAAGGCGTCGGCCAATGTCGCGCCGCTGGTAATGATCTCTGGAAAGTCTGGAAAGTCGACTCCGTACGCGGGGTCGTCCGCAAGGTACTCGATCTTAAAGACGTATCCGCGGTACTCGTGCAGAGTGGGCATCATAGGGCAAGCACTTTCAGGAGTTTTTGAATATCGCTGGGATGGCACGTTTTACGGCTCCCGTGCGGAACGACAATCGTCAGCACACGACCATCTTTATGATGATACGTGCGGTGGCTCCCGCGCTTATTGAATACGACGAATCCCTCATGGGATAAAAGCGCTGCAACCGATCCAAATCGGATCTCGCCCGGTGAATTCCGCATCTGTTCGATCAATTTGTCCCGACGGCTCATCGGCGGATGCTAATTAGGAATTCGACGGGACGCCAGTCCAAGCGGCTATTCCATTGTATTGCCAATCTAGGGAGCTCGCTTCGGCAGCAGCGCAAACACCCGCGCGGGGCCGCCCGTGCCCGTCTCGATCTTGATCGGCGCCACGCTGAGCCAAAAGCCGCGTGCCGGCAGCTCGTCAAGCTTGGCGACATTCTCCAGCCCGAACGCGCCCGCTTTGGCCAGCACGTGATGCACGACAAAGTCGCGAGACAGCCCATAGTCGACGCTCATCGTGTCGAGCCCGACGCCGCGCACCTGGCGCTCCTTGAGCAAAAACTCGACCGCTTCGGCCGAGAAACCCGGGAAGTGCATCCGTCCTTGCAGATCGTGGTTTTGATAGCGCATCGGCTCGTTCCAGAAACGCCCCCAACCGGTGCGCAATAGCACGATTGTGCGGCGCGGGATTTCGCCTAGTTCGGCTTCCCAGCGCTCGATGTCGGCTTTCGTCAGGCGATAGTCGGCCGACATCGCCACGGCCCCGGTCACGTCGATCACCACGCCGGACGCGAACAAGTCGCGCGGGTCGAGCCGATCGACGCTCACACCATCGCGCTCGAAGTGGCTGGGCGCGTCGAGATGCGTGCCCAAGTGCTCGGGCGTGGAGAAGGCCTTCGAGAGCACGCCGTCGCGCTCCAAGGTGGCGATGGTGCGCAGATCGAAGGGCTTGTAGTTGTCGCCGGGCCAGTAGGCGGCCTTGGAATTGAGCGGATAGCTGAGGTCAATGATGCGGACGCGGCCGGCGGCCAGGTCGTCGAGCGTGGGGACCGCGGCCGGTTTCTCCGGGTCCGCCGCGGCGGCCGGTCGGGCGACAAACAAAGCGACCCCGCCGGAGGCCAGCGCCGCCCCAATCGCGAACATCGACATAACTGCTAAACTACAACGCGCCTGGGATGACACGGTCTCGGTCCTCCGCGAAATCGGGTGTATCGGCGGCCCTGGCCGCCCGAAGAATCGTATCACGCGGTTGGGGACTGTGATCCGATTCGCCGCGCCGTTTAATCGGCGTCAGAAGTCGAGAATCGTCATGCCGTTGCCGCTGCGTTTTTCGCCGTTCGAGCGTTACATGCTCCGCGACGATCGCGCGAGCCACCCCATGACGTTCACGATCCGGTTGAAGTTCGCCGGCCGGTTCGACGCGCCGGCGTTCGAGCGGGCGGTGCTCCAGGCGGTCGAGCGGCATCCGCTATTGCGATCCCGGTTGGAAGGGGACCGACCGTCGCGGTTCACCTGGGTCGCGTCTTCCGATCCGCGGCCGTATCTCGATGTGGCGCCGCTGGGCGCGCCGCTGCGATTTCCGGGCTCGGAACAGATCGATCTGCGCCGGGCGAACGGACTGCGCATCTGGGTGCGCACCGGCGCCGATCGCGACGGAAATGAGCGCACCGAGATGCGGTTTCAGTTTCATCACTCCTGCTGCGATGGGCTGGGGGCGTACCGCTTCATCGAGGACGTGCTGGCCTGCTATCACCGCGCGGTTGTGCCAGGGGAGCATCCGCCACTACAGCCCTTGGATAGTTCGGCGCTCGCGCGCCGCGCCAAGTACGGACTCACGTGGTGGAAAGTATTGCTGCGGCTGCCGGCTGAGATTTGGGGAGCAGTCGTCGGCCTGGCGATGTTCATGCTCGTGCGGCCGAGGGCGCTACAGACCACTGAACGTCCGGCGCCGGGCAGCGACGACGGGCTGACGTTGCTCGATTACCCAGCCCATAAGTTCGACGTCGAGACATCGCACCGCCTGCGCGACGTGGCCAAGGCGGCCGGCGCCACGATGAACGACGTGCTCTTGTGCGAGTTGTTTCGCGCGATGAGCCGTTGGAACGCCATGAACGACCCGCGCGCCGGCGGCGGCAACCTGCGGATCATGATGCCGGTCAGCCTGCGCGTGGCCGGCGACGAGCAAACGCCGGCGGCCAACATCGTGGCAATGGTCAATCTCGATCGCAATCTCACGCTCTACAAGAATCCGCGGCTGCTGTTGACCACGATCCGGCTCGAAACGCGCTTTTTGCAGTACTTTCGCTTCGGGCTGGCGTTCATCCGCTGCATCACGTTCTTTGGCTGGATTCCGGGCGGGATCGAGTTCATGTCCTCAGGCAGCCGCTGCTACGCCACGAGCGTGTTGAGCAATCTGGGGCGCGTGCTGGTCGAAACGCCGAACCCCTGGCGCGACGGCCGGCTGGTGGCGGGCGACCTGGTGCTCGAAGCGATCGAATCGGCTCCGCCGGTGCGTCCCCACACGCACACCAGCCTGACCTGCCTGTTCTACGACGGGCGGTTGTCGGTCATTCAGAACTACGATCGGCACCACTTCTCGCCTTCCGCGGCCGAAGCGCTCATGCAGGTGACGATCGAGCAACTGCTCGAAACGGCCGCGGCAGGCAAGCTTGTTCGTGCTGATGATGCAGCCTCGGAGGTCGCTAACTCGCGCGAGTCGCAAGCTTCCCCGGTCGTCTCCGCGCAAGCGAACGACTAAAATAGCGGCGTATGTCCGCTTCTGCTTACGACTTTGATGTGATCGTGGTCGGCGCCGGCCACGCCGGGACCGAAGCCGCCGCGGCCGCAGCGCGCTTGGGCGCACGCACGGCGCTACTGACCACAAGCTGCGACACCGTCGGCCAGATGAGCTGCAACCCGGCCATCGGCGGAGTGGCCAAGGGGCAGATCGTCCGCGAAATTGACGCCCTCGGCGGGCTCATGGCCCGCGTGATCGACGCGACGGGCATTCAGTTCCGCATGCTCAATCGCAGCAAGGGCCCGGCCATGCACAGCCCGCGGGCCCAGGCCGACAAGCGGGCCTACCAGCAAGAAGTCAAACGACTGGTCGAAGAGCAACCCAACCTGTCGCTACGGCAGGAAGTCGTCGAGGAATTGCTGGTCGAACCTTGCGAGCCCGACGAGCACTGCCGTTCGGGGCGCGTCGTCGGCGTGCGCGTGCGCGGCGACGCCGAGTATCGCGCGCGGGCGGTCGTGCTCACGACGGGGACATTTCTGCAAGCGCTCATGCACACGGGTGAGGCGCGCACGCCCGGCGGGCGAGCCGGCGAAGGGACCACGGCCGGCATCAGCGGCGCACTCTCGCGCCTCGGCTTCGAGCTGCAGCGATTCAAAACCGGCACGCCGCCACGACTGAACGGCCGCACGGTCGACTACGATCGTCTCGAACTGCAGCGCGGCGACGACGACCCGCGGCCGTTTTCGTTTCTCACCGAGCGAATCGAGTCGCCGCAGCTTCCCTGCTGGATCACGCACACCAGCGAGGCTGTCCACGAGTTGATTCGCGCCAATTTGCACCGCGCGCCAATGTACAGCGGACAGATTCGCTCCAGTGGTCCACGTTACTGCCCCTCGATCGAAGACAAGGTGGTGCGCTTCGCCGACAAGGAGTCGCACCAGTTGTTTCTCGAGCCCGAGGGGCGGCACACCCGCGAGTTGTACGTCAACGGCGTCTCGACGAGCCTGCCACGCGACGTGCAAGACGCCATGCTCCGCCTGGTGCCCGGGCTGGAGCGCGCCGAGATCATGCGCTACGGCTACGCGGTCGAGTACGATTTCGCTCCGCCCGAGCAGTTGTTCGCCACGCTCGAAACCAAGCGCGTCGCCGGGCTGTACTTCGCTGGTCAGTTGAACGGCACGACTGGCTACGAAGAGGCGGCCGCGCAAGGGCTGCTGGCCGGCGCCAACGCGGCGCTAAAGTTGAAATCCGAGCTGCCGCTGGTGCTCGATCGGCACGAAGCGTACATCGGCGTTTTGATCGATGACCTCGTGACGCGCGGGGTCGACGAGCCGTATCGGATGTTCACCAGTCGGGCCGAGTACCGGCTGCTGCTTCGACACGACAACGCCGATCGCCGGCTGACCCCGCTAGCTCACGAGCGTGGCCTGGTCGATGCCAGTCGCTGGCAAAGTTACAGCGCGAAGGCCGCGGAGATTGAGCGAGTCGCCGCGCACCTGGCCCAGCGCCGCCACGAGCAGACACCGCTGGAGCGCATCTTGCGCCGGCCAGAAACCGAGTGGCGCGAGATTGTCGCTCTCGCTCCGGAACTGGCCAGCGTTGCGTCCGATGTCGCCGAACAAGTCACCAACGACTGCAAATACTCGGGCTACATCGCGCGCCAGGCGGCCGACGTCGCGCGGCACGAGCGCTTGGCCGAGCGCCGCATTCCTGATGGGTTCGACTTCGCCGGCATCGGGCAACTGCGGGCCGAAGCGCGCGAGAAGCTCACGCGCATCCGACCCCGCAGCGTGGCGCAAGCCGGGCGGATCAGCGGGATCACGCCGGCAGACCTGGCGCTCTTGATGGTTTTCTTGGACGGCCGCCGGTGAGGCCAAGAGATGCAAGGCAACCGCGAGCGCAGCTAGAATAAAACAGACCTGGTGAGGAGGTTTATCGATGCGATTCACCGCTGTTTTGGAGCAAGAGTCCGATGGGGGCTACGTCGTTTTCGTCCCGGCGCTTCCGGGGTGCGTGAGCCAAGGCACAACGCGCAGCGAGGCGCTTGCCAACATCCGTGAGGCAGCGGAGCTCTATGTGCAGGATTGCCGCGACGCAGGGGACCCCGTTCCGAGTGAAGCCGGCAAGGAGTTCGTCGAGATTGAAGCAATCTAGCCACGGATCTTATTCATGACGAAGCTCCCAACCGACGTGTCCGGCCGCGATGTGCGAGCGGCCTTGGAGCGGGCGGGTTTCGTCTTTCGTCGTCAGCGCGGCAGTCACATCGTGCTTCGTCGCGATCATCCCTATGCCAGGGTGATAGTCCCAGATCACAAGCAGATCCGTCGAGGAACCCTCAGTCAGATCCTCGCGGAAGCTGACCTGACGGTTGACGAGTTTCTTCGATTACTGGGGCGATGATTCACCTCGCATCGGACGTGCGACAGTCGCTTCACACGCCCAAGTGAAGGTGGCTGTAATCTCCGCCGAATCGAAGTCCGTAACGACTTCGCCTTACGCTGAGCGATTGTTGCGCTGGGCGATCGCGTCGCGCAACTGGGCGGCGAGCTCATACTTCTCGGCGGCGATCGCGTCGGCCAGCTTTTCTTTGAGCGTGGAGCCGACGGCGTAGTGCTCGCGGAGCGTCTCGCGGAGCTCGATCAGGCGGCGCACCATCTCGTCGTCGTCGTACGACTCGGCCGCGTCGTGCTCCTCGAAGAAGATCTTCAGCCGGTTGAGGCCGAGGTTGACTTCCTCGACCGCCTGCTCGGGCGACGACTCTTCGAGGGCGGCCAGGGCGCCAGCCTGCGTGCGATGAAAGAGCACGAAGGGCCGATACTGCTCGTGCGAGGCGAGCCACTCCTGGTTCGGCGAAATCTGTCGCAGAAAATCCATGAACGCCAGGTTGTGGTCGGCGTCGCGCATTGCCCGGCGGTATTCGCGCAAGGCCAGCCAGCAGATCCGCCGATGATAGAACTGGGCCAGCTCGCGATCGGCCTCGGCACACTGGTCTTCGTCGAGTTCGAAACTGTCTCCCTCGTGGATGGTCAAGCCCACCAGGTAGTCGAAGTACGACTCGCAGCCGCTGGGACGCCAGCCGTCGGGGCGATGCTCGGTTTCGAGCTGCAAGATGCCCATGTCGACGCGCATCTGCAGCACTTCGCGGCCGCCGGCGGCTGCGACCAGCCGCACGCTGATCTCGCCTGGGTCGTAGTCCCAGGACCGCAGGACGTGGTCGATATCTTTCTGCTTTGCGCGTCTGGCCATCGATTTGCTTTGCACACCGTGCAGGGATGAGCGAGCTCGAGGCGAATCACGGGAGTCGGGTGTGCGGTTGCCCGCCAGCATTATACGCACCGCCCGGCCGGCGGGGCCACTTGGCACCAGAAGTGCCAGCGTCGGCCCAGCGGAGTGGTAACCGCAAATCGCGCACCCAAGATTGCCAAGGGGCACGAAAAACAGACCAAGTCGCTCGCGCGTCGAGCCTTATGAGAGTGATTGGGAATCGGCGAGCGCGCTAGGGCATGGTGTTCGCTACGCGGCGCGTGCGGCGACAGGCGATCCAGCGGCCGCAGCGCTTTCAGCCTGTTCATCACGCTGGCAACGCACGATCGCCAGCCCCATCCCCAGCCAGCAGAAGATCGCGAACCAGGTGGTCACGCCCCAGGCCAGGAAGAGATCTCCCAGCGTCTTGCCGAGCAGGTCCTTAGCCATGAGCGGACCGGTCAGCCAGAGCGCGATGGCCAACGCGCGGACCGCCCAGCCCCGTTGTTCGGCATGCAAGCGACAGATCAGGAAGATCGGCAAAAAGAGCACCGCGTAATGAGCTTTGCCGCTCATCGGGCTCAAGAGCAGCATCAGCACGACGATCGCGCTGGCCTCGATTGGAGTGCGCAGTTGGCTCCACGCCACGTGAGCGGAGGCGTGCGGCGGGAGTGTCGCGGCGCGGCGCAGCGGTCGGCCGCCAAACCATGCCGAAAGCGCCACCAGTACGGCGCCAATCGATAGCACCGCGAGTTGCAGGCGCCGCGCGGTGGCCGCGTCGAGAGGGGCTTGGGTCGCCGCGAGCTCGCGCCAATTGGTCGCCGACCCCCAGCGATAATAGCGCTGCACGAGGCCGCCCAGCGATTGATTCAATACCAGGTCACTGTGCCAATCTCCCGGCGCGCTATGGGCGACGCCGCCGAGAAACGTTTCGCGCCAGTCGGTCACATACGAGCGGCCGGAGGTTTGTGGAAACAAAAGGTCGGGGAGCAAGTTCAAGCCCGCGGCAACCAGCACCAGCACCAGCGCCGCGCGCGGCCGACCGCGCCACACGAGATAGGGCGCGAATAACAGCGGCGTGCACTTCATGGCGGTGGCCGTGCCGAGCAACCACGCGGCGCGCAAGTCTCGACCGTTCCAGAGCTGCCAGACGCCGGCCATCACGAGTGTCGCCAGAATGAGGTCAGGCTGGACGTTATCCAGCGGCGCCAACAGATAGCGAAAGCCGAGCACCAACCCCGCGGCCAGCACCAGCCACCAGCGGCGCGGCAGGGCCACGAGCGACGGCGCGCCAGCCAGCCGCCAGGCGATCGCGATCGCGCAACAACCGGCCGCCGCATTCAAAGCGTAGTAAGCAACTAGCGATGACAGACCCGGCAGTTGCGCCAGCGGAACGCTCGCCAGCGCCATGAAGGGAGGATAGGCGTAGGCGTCGCGTTCGACGTGATGGATCGGCTCGCGGTTCATCATCCGACTGGCGGCGCGAGCGTAGCAGTCGAACCACAGATTGGTCCGCCCGCGGCGCAGGACCGTGCCCGAGTAGAGCGTGAAGAACACGATGGCGGCCAGCAGCAGGACGTGCTGTCGGGTCCACAGGAGCCAGTCGGCGCGCGGGCGCAGCGGCAGGGTGGTCAGGTTGGGGTCGAGTTCGCGAGGCATGCGCGTGATCCAGGCACAACAGTGGAGCCGGACGATAGCCGAGGGCTCGCGGCGCGATCAAGCTCGTCTTGTCGCTCTTGCCAAGGCGACCTAAACTTGCGGCCCCTCGTGGGCCATGGATTGGCTACCACCGCCGAGATTCCCTCACAGCAGGCGGATCGAAACGCATGGATGCGCTTCAGGGTGCTAGCACTCGTATGAGGATACGCCGCGGCCAAAGTCGGCCGTGGACTGCTCCGCTACCGCCTCCGACAACGGCCTCGAGCAGCGATTCGCGCTGGCTTGGTCCGCGCGCGACAACGCTGGTCGATCTGGTCCTGATCGTCGCCGCGGTGCTCGCGGCGCATGTTTGGCGAATAAGCGACCTGACGATCCGCGGCGAGGAACCGCGCCGCGCGACCGTGGCGCGCGAAATGATCGAGACGGGCGATTGGATCGTGCCGCGGCAGCAAGGGACGCTGTTCCTCAGCCGGCCGCCGCTGCAGAACTGGCTGATCGCCATCTCGGCGAAGCTGGCCGGCGGCTTCAACAACATTTCGGTGCGGCTCCCGGGCGTGTTGGCGGTGCTGGCCACGGCGCTCGTGCTGTACGGGGTGTCACGGCAGTTTTTCGCCAACATCGGGGCACTGGCGGCCGCGATCAGCTACATCACGATGATTCAGGTGCTCGAGCTCGGCCAACTCGCCGAGACCGAAACGCTATTTACTTTGTTCGTCAGCGGGTCGCTGTTGCTGTGGATTGCTGGCTACGCGGGGCGCTGGCATCCGGCAATGACCTGGTGCGTCGCGTATACGCTCGTGGGGTTGGGCACGCTCACGAAAGGCCCGCAGGCGCCGGTGTACTTCGGCGCGGCGATTGGCGCCTATCTGCTGGTGGCGCGCGACTGGCGATTTGCCTTCACGCGCTGGCACGTGCTGGGGATCACCGTCGCGGCGGGCATCGTCGCCGCCTGGCAGATCCCCTATACGATGTCGGTGGGGTGGGACGCGACGCGACACATCTATCAGGGGGATGTGGCCATGCGCTTCGAAGACACCCGCTGGTCGACGATCTTCGAGCACCTGGCGATCTATCCGGTCGAGGTGATCATCTGCACGTGCCCTTGGTCGCTGCTCTTGTTGGCGTACATCCATCGCGGGCTGTGGCAGTCGTTGGGGCGGGCGCGGCCGCTGGTGGTATTTGCTTGGGTGGCGATCGCGGTGACGTTTCCGTCGTGCTGGCTGGTGCCGGGCGCGCGAGGTCGCTACTACATGCCGCTCTACCCTTGCCTGACCGTGCTGGCCGGCGCGGTCGTCGCGCAATGCAGCGTGCAGCGACCAGCACTCTTCTGGCAGTATGCCTGGCGGCGCTACTTGCTCGGCGCGGTGGTGCTGGCGCCGGTACTGGGCGTGGTGGTGCTTGGCTTTTCGCTGCGCGGCGGGTCGATCAAGAACTACCTCGTGCAAACGCCGGAGTTTGCCGCGATGTTCCTGTGCTGCACTGTGGTGGCGGCGGTCGTCTGCTGGTTGGCGGCGCGGCAGGGATTTCGCTTCGGCGCGTATGCCGGCGTGCTCTCGATCGCCGCCGTGGCGATCGTGGCTTGGCGCGGCGCCGTGCTGAACAACTACGTCCGTCGACAGGTCGACACGGCTGGCGTGGTCGCGCGGCTGCAGAGCACACTGCCGACCGGAGCGCGACTCGTGGCCTTCGAAGATCGCGATCTCTTGCAGGTGCAGTTCGCCTACCACTATCCGCGTACTGTCCCGCTCGTGCCGGAGCCGGCCAGCGCCGAGACAGTTTCCGGCGACTGGACCTACTTCTGCGTCAACGAAGCCTGGGCCGGCGCTGGCCTGCCCGACATGCCCTTTGCTTGCGAGGTCGTGGCGGTCATCCCTTGTGGTCGGCATGCCGATCGCAAGCCCGCGACGGCCGGCGTCGTTGTCGGCCGCCGGATTACGGAACAAGCCGCGCGCGGCGCAACTGCGCCGGCGACGCCGATCGGGCAACACTAGCAGGGGCGGGTGAACCGATGTCAGTTGAAGTAGTTTCAAGACCTGGATTGGGTTCCACTGCTGGCTTGCCTAGCAAGGCGAAGTTCGATACGGCACGGCGAGACGAAGGCACCGTGGCGCCCGACGCTGGTTCGGCGCTGATTTTGCAGCAGCGTCTAACCGCTTCGACGCGCCGCACGGTCCGAGAGTTTCTGGCGCATCATGTGGCGATCGCGCGGCGCGAACTGATCGATCCTCAGTCGCGCGAGTGGTTTCACCTGACGCTGCGCTTGTGGCTGGTCTTTTCGGTGGTCGTGACGATCAAGACGTTCGTCAGCCCCGATCGGCACACCGTGTATACCTTCTTCGATCAGGCGTCGATCAACTGGTGGCGCGGCGAGTCGATGTACGTCGCCGATGCCATCACAACAGGCTATCGTTACACGCCGACATTCGCCGTGGCGCTGACGCCGATGGCCGTGCTGCCGCGGGCGATCGGCGGCTCGCTGTGGACACTGGCCAACGTGTGGATGCTGTACGCGGCGCTGCGCTTGTTCGCCCGCGACATGCTCGGGAGCTTGTGGACGCGACGTCGCGAGGCGGCGCTGTTGATGGTTGCGCTCGTGCTATCGATTCGCGGCTTTTGGGCGGCGCAATCGAACGCCATGTTGTTGGCCCTGGTGCTCTTGGCAGGTTCGCTCGTTTTGCGCGGAGCCTGGTGGCGCGCCGCGCTTTGCTTGGCGCTACCCGTGTACATCAAGATCTGGCCGATCGCGGCGGCGCTGGTGCTAGTGGCGTGCTGGCCCCGGCAGTTGGCGTGGCGCTGGCTGGTGTGCATGGTGGTGCTGGCGGTAGTTCCCTTCGCGACGCAGGGTCCGGCGTACGTTTTCCGACAGTATCAAGAGTTCGGCGAGCTTTTGATGGGCCCCTGTCAGGCACGGTGGTCGGCGTTTCGCGATGCCTGGACGATTTGGGAGGCGGTCGGCACGCCCGAACCGCGCGCGTTTCAGGTGCTGCAATTAGCGGCGGCCGGCGGAGTGCTGGCGGGTTGTTTGTGGAAGCGATTGACCGGCGCGCCCGCGGCGCGCGTGGTGCTGGCGGCGGTCGCGCTCTGGCCCGCGTGGCAGCTTCTGTTCGGCCCGGCGAGCGAACGTAATACCTACGGGCTGCTCGCGCCAGCCTTGGCGTTGGCACTGGTCGAGAGTTGGCACACCGGGCGCGGTCGGTGGCTGGCCTGGTTGGCGATGGGGTGCTTTGTGATTGGCTCGGGCGGGATCGAGCGCTCGTTGACGCAGTTTGCGCCGGGGGCCAAGGCAATTCTTCCCTTGGGGGTCGTTGTCTACCTGGGCTGGTTCTTCTTCTACGGCTGGCGCGAGAGGGCGACGCAGGTCGGCGCAGCAGGCGCGCCGAGCCAGCACCGACACCTCTTGCTACCGCATCTTTCGGCCAAGGCCGCGTGTGTTGAGCGAAGCGCCGTGGGCTCGTTAACGCGGTAGATCTCGTCGCGTTCCCCTCGGCGCATTCGACGCCCACGAATTGCGGCCGAAGTTCGGCTGCTTGTCCCCGCCGCACGCGGGAAGGTATTCTGACAGGCGAGTTGCTCGGCCGAGCAGGACCTTGAAAGGTTCGCCGGGCGACGACTCGCCTGGTCCTCTCTCCACCACGGTTGCCGCCCCCGGAGTTTCTAGCGTGCGCTGCTGGCAGCGAATGATCGCGTGGGGTATGGCCTCGACCGCTGGGCTGGTCGCGGTGCTGTTGGTTGAGCCGGCCACTGTCGCCGCCGAGCGACCGGCGGTCGACTACTTGCGCGACGTGCGCCCGATCCTGGCCCGCGATTGCTTCGCATGTCACGGCGCCGACGACGCAGTGCGGCAGGCCGGCTTGCGGCTCGATGAGGCCGCGGCGGCGACGTCGCAACTCGAAAGCGGCCAGCGAGCGATTGTTCCCGGCGATCTAGCCGGCAGCCAGTTGATCGCGCGGATCACGTCGACCGATCCCGACAGCGCGATGCCTCCGGCGGAGACGGGCAAGCAGCTCACGGCCGCCGAAGTCGAAACCCTGCAAAGCTGGATCACGGCCGGCGCTCCCTACGCCAAGCATTGGGCGTACGTCAAACCGGTGCGACCCGCGCTTCCCCAGGTGAACGACGCTGCCTGGCCGGCCGGAGCCATCGATCACTTTGTCCTCGCGCGGCTCGAGGTCGAGGGATTGCGCCCGTCGCCCGCGGCCGATCGGTCCACCTTGCTGCGCCGCGTGACGCTCGACCTGATCGGGCTGCCGCCGACACCCGAGGAAGTCGCGGCGTTTCAAAGCGACAATCGGCCCGACGCCTACGAACAGGTTGTCGATCGACTGCTGGCTTCGTCGGCATACGGCGAGCGGTGGGGGGCACTATGGCTCGACCTCGCACGCTACGCCGATTCACAGGGATACGCGCCCGACGGTCCGCGCACCATCTGGCGGTGGCGCGACTGGGTCATTCAAGCATTGAATGACAACATGCCGTACGACCGGTTCACGATCGAGCAGTTGGCGGGCGATCTGTTGCCCGACGCCGGGCCGGCGCAGATTCTGGCGACGGGCTTTCATCGCAACACGCAGCTCAACACCGAGGGTGGCGTCAATCTCGAAGAATTCCGACACGCGGCGGTCGTCGATCGCGTGAACACGACTTTCGCGGTTTGGATGGGAACTACAATGGCCTGCGCGCAGTGCCACAGCCACAAGTACGACCCGTTGAGCCAGCGCGAGTATTACCAGGTGTTCTCGATTTTCAACAACACCGACGACTTCAACACCGACGAGCCGACTTTGGCGACGGCGGTCGTCGGAGGCGAAAGTGAATTTGCCGCGGCCCAGCCCGATCTGGCGGCGGCTCAAACGGCGTACGACGAGCTGACGCGCGAGCGTGATAAGGCGCAGCCGGAGTGGGAAAAGACGGCGGCCGGTTACGACAAGCTCCCCAAGGAAATCGCCGAAATCTTGGCGGTCGCCGCCGAAGCGCGCAACGGCAAACAGAAGGATCAGCTCGCTGAGTATCATCGCGGATTGTCGGAGGCGTGGAAAGCGGCCGATGGGCGACTTCGCGCGGCCAAGGAGCGCTACGACCAGGTGGCGACGACGGTGCCGATCCTGCGCGAAGGGACACCGCGCCCTAGCTTTATCTACATTCGCGGCGAACACCTCAGCCCTGGCGAGGCGGTGACGCCCGGCGTGCCAGCAACGTTTCATCCCGCGCCGACGGACGGAAAGCTGGACCGGCTAGGCCTCGCCCGTTGGCTGATCGACGTTGAGAACCCGCTCACGGCCCGCGTGGCCGTCAATCGGTTGTGGCAGGAGCTGTGGGGCGTCGGCATCGTCGAAACGGCCGAAGAGTTCGGCTCGCAAGGCGATCCGCCGTCGCACCCCGAGTTGCTCGACTGGCTGGCAGTCGAATATCGCGAGCGTGGTTGGGACACCAAGCGCTTGTTGAAGCTGCTGGTGACGTCGGCTGCGTATCGGCAATCGTCGCAGGTCAGCCCGGAGCTGGCGGCGCGCGATCCGCACAATCGGCTGCTGGCGCGCGGGCCGCGCACGCGGCTTTCGGCCGAAATGGTGCGCGATCAGGCGCTGGCGATTTCAGGGCTGCTCAGCGCTAAGATGTACGGCCCACCCGTGCAGCCGCCGCAGCCTGAGTTCGGCCTGGCGGCGGCCTTCGGCAGCAGCACCGATTGGAAGCCAAGCGAAGGGGACGATCGACACCGGCGCGCGATCTACACGCGCTGGCGGCGCAATCTGCCCTATCCCTCACTGGTGGCGTTCGACGCCCCGGAGCGCAATGTTTGTTCGCTGCGGCGCATGCGGACGAATACGCCGCTCCAGGCGCTGGTGACGTTGAACGACCCCGTCTTCGTCGAATGCGCACAGGCTTTGGCGCGGCGCGTGCTCGCCGAAGTCACGGCCGACGATGCCGCCCGCGCCGAGCGCATGCGTTTGCTAAGCGTCGCCCGGCCCGGCACGCCTCAAGAGATCGAGCGCTTGGTGGCGCTCATCACCCAAGCGCGAGCGGCGCTGGCCGGCGATGCGGCGAAGGCCTCGGCGCTGGCCACGAATCCACTCGGTCCCTTGCCTGCGGGCCTGAGCGAAGTCGAGGCAGCCGCCTGGACGGTCGCCGCCAACGTGGTGTTGAATCTCGACGAAACCTTGACCAAGCCGTGAGCCGCGCGATGCATCCCTTGCAAGTCGAACTGTTGACGGGGCGCACGCGGCGGCATTTTTTGCGCGACTCGGCGCTGGGGCTGGGGAGCATGGCGCTAGCGATGCTCGACGGCGAATCCACTTTGGCGGGCACCACGGCCAGCCCGTCGGCGCATCCGGCCGATCCGGTCGCCGACCCGTTCTTGCCGAAGCCGGGGCACTTCGCGGCACGCGCCAAGAATGTGATCTTTTTGTCGATGTCGGGCGGACCGCCTCACCTCGATTTGCTCGACTACAAGCCGGAGCTGGTGCGCCGCGATGGTGAGGACTGCCCCGAATCGCTCACGAAGGGGAAGCAGTTCGCCTTCACCAGCGGCACGCCCAAGCTGCTGGGCACGCGGCAGAAGTTCGCGCAGCATGGCGCCAGCGGAGCCTGGTTTTCGCAGGCGCTGCCGAATTTGGCGGCGATCGCCGACGAGCTGGCGATCGTCAATTCGGTGTGGACCGAGCAGTTCAATCATGGCCCTGCCGAGCTTTTGCTGTACACCGGCTTTCCCCGCGCGCAAGGGCGCGCGTCGCTCGGCTCGTGGGTCACGTTCGGACTTGGCTCGGAGAACCGCGACCTGCCAGGGTACATCGTCTTTGTGTCGGGCCGCTCGCTCCCCAGCGCCGGCAAAGTCGCCTGGGGGAGTGGCTTCCTACCATCGGTCTATCAGGGGGTGCAATGCCGCACGGGGGGCGATCCCGTCTTGTATCTTTCCGATCCGGCTGGCATGGACCGCGCGCTGCGCCGCGCGAGCCTCGACGCGTTGGCCGAGCTCAACCAGCTCGAAGCCGAGCGGCTCGGTCAGCCCGAAACCATCACGCGTATCGCCCAATACGAAATGGCCTACCGCATGCAGTCGGTGGTGCCCGAGACGATGGACATCAGCCAGGAGCCGGCACACGTGCTGGCCGATTATGGCGCGCAGCCGGGAGCGCCGAGCTTCGCGAACAACTGCCTGCTGGCGCGGCGACTGGTGGAGCGCGGCGTGCGGTTCGTGCAGTTGTTCGATTGGGGTTGGGACTTCCACGGCACCAACGCGGTCGAGGAAATCGAGACAGGGCTAGTGAAGCGTTGCGAGACGATGGATCGGCCCGTCGCCGCGCTCGTGCGCGATCTCAAGCAACGCGGGATGCTCGACGAGACCCTCGTGGTGTGGACGGGCGAGTTCGGCCGTACGCCATTTCGCGAAGGGCGCACCAAGGATGGCAAGTTCCTGGGGCGCGATCATCATCCCTTCTCGAATTCGATGTTCATGTGCGGAGGCGGGCTCAAGCGCGGCCTGACCTACGGCGCGACCGATGAGCTGGGTTGGGCCCCCGTTGAGAAGCCGGTGCACCCGCACGATCTGCAAGCGACGATCCTGCACTTGCTGGGCCTGGATCACACGCGGCTGACGTATCGCTTTCAGGGGCGCGATTTCCGTTTGACCGATGTCCGCGGCGAGGTGATTCGCGAGCTCCTCGCCTGAAAGATCGCGGCTTTTTCGTCGGATCAATCTTCTGTCGTGGCGGCAACTCAAGGTTGTTGGATTTTGCCGGAAGTTGCCGACAAAACACGCGCCCACGCGACCAAGGCCGATATCCCACTGCGAGTTTGACAGGCCTCTCGACCAGTCCTAGCATGCGACAGAAGAAGCCTCACGTTGGAGGTTTTGCCTCGACACACTTGTTGACGGATCCGCGTCTCGACAATCTGGGGGGACGTATGTCGCTAAGAATCTGGTTGCCGTTGCTGACGTTGCTATCGGCCTTCGCCATTTCGGCCCGGGGCGCCGACACCAAGGCTCCCGAATCGCCCAAGGTGCCCGAGGGCTGGCTGCTTGTCGAAGAGGACATCTGGTACCAACTGGCCGACGAGCCCGATCGCCACTTCTTGCAGGCCCGGCTGCATTATTTGCAGAAGGAAAACGAGGCCGCGGCCGCCGACATCCGCAAAGCCGCCGCGATGTTGAAACTGGCCGCTGCGATGAGCGAGGGGGAAGCTAAGAAAGCGCTGCAGGGCTCGATCTTCGAGCTCGAGGTGCTGGCCTCCGAGGCCAAGGCCGGCAAGGTACGTTCGGCGCGCACACTCGATCGCATCTTTGCCAGGGCATACGAAGCGCTGGCGGCGCATAACTCCACGCGCGCGGTCGAGTTCCTGAAAAACGACGACGCGAACCACGCGGCGTTTCATTTGCGCGCCGCGGCCCGCGACATCGACCACGCCTACGCCTGGGCCGGGCTGGAAACTTCCGATCGGGCCGCGGCCGTGTTGCGCAGCGCCGAAGAATTCGCCCGCAAGTTACTCGAAGGAGCCGTTGGGGCGGTGCGTGATGCCTTGAAGGTAGGCGCGGAGGTGCACGAAGAACGCGAGGAGCTGAAGAAGGCGCTCGACGCGGCGAAGTGAGCGCCTAGAAACGACACGACCGTGGCACGGCCATCCTGGCCGTGCTGCTGAGTTCTTACACTCACGGGCTGGAAGCCCGTGCCACGATGATTGCTCCTGCCCGCGTCTACGCCCGCCCGCCAGGATCGATGCCCGGAGGCTCAGGCATGCCTTCGGTGATGAGGCGCCAGCTCGCCCCCATCTCGCGCATGGCGCGGTAGTCGCGCGGCTGGTAGGCGATGGCCAGTTGCGGCGTCTGCTGCACGGTGCCTCCTTCGTAGCGCGACTGCATGAGCGCGTCGAGCGCTCCGGTTACCAGCAGCGTGCGCTCGACGGGGTATGGCGCGCGCTGTTCGCGGAAGCACGTCTGAATGGCGTGCGAGAGGGCCTTGAACAGATTGCGATTCTCCCACGGGCCGACGTAAAACGTGGTGGCTTGCGGCTCATCGGCCCCTTCGGGTAATACGCCCAGGCACCAGCGATTCCGCCCGCCGACAGCGAGCATCGTGCCAGAAAAGCCATCGCGATAGTCGACCAACAGGCCGTGGATCGCGTTGGGGTTGCCCATCAGGCGTTCGATGATCTTTTTCAGCGGCGGCTGGCCGGGACCGAGTTCGGCCTGCATGGCGGCTTCGGCCACCGCGACGTTCCAACGCCCTTCGTCGGCGGCGCGCCACAGCTTCTCGCCTTCGAGGAATTGCACGCTTTTGACGCCGGTTTCGCCGCCGGCGCGGGCTTCGACGATCGACTGCAATACTTCCAGCCCGTGGAAATCGTACGACTCGACGCCGCCGCCATGGATCGAGACGGCGGTTTTGAGTTTGGTGTTGGGGGCGAGCTCGAACTTCGGCCAGCGCTGGGCCAGCGGGACCGAACTGCCGGCCATCAGCGGAAACTTGAGCCGCGCGGCCGTATCGTACATCTCCTTCGCCCAGTCCCAGCGATACGACAGGTGTTTGTCGTTGAACGTGGGAACGCCGCGGCCCGAACGCTCGTAGACGGCCACGATCTCGTCAAAGAATCGCTTGCGCGGGTACTCGTGCTGCCCTTTTTCGTTGTGCGGGTAGTCGCCATGCTCGCCGATCGACAGCACGGCGTCGACGGCCAACTCCTTGCCGCCGACGCAGAGGGCCTCGCCGATCGTGCCAAAGATCGGCACGTTGAATTCCTTGGAGACGGCGCGGGCCATGTCGCGATCTGCGGGGAACTGGTCGACGTACATGGCGACCACGTCCATGCCCGGATCGGTCCATTGGCCGTTGAACAGGTACGGCTTAAGGAAGTTCTCGAGGATCACGTGCGCGTGGCTGCGATAAGTGAACTCGGTGAGCACCGCGGCGACTTTGGGGCGGGCGGCAGGCTCGGCGGCCCGGAGAGAGCGCGACGGCGCGGCCAACCAACTGCCGGCGAGGCCTGACGCGGCGATCAAAACGCCCGACTCACGGAGCCAGTCGCGACGAGTGACTCGATTCGTTCGATCGATATTCGACATGGCCAGCTCCTCGCAGCAAAAAGGGGGACAGGCACCGGGCGAAGGCCAGTTTACAGGCTTCGGCGCCAATCTGCCCGGAGCCAGTCCCCTTTTTTCTTCACAGCGCGCTACAGCAGCCCATACTCGGTCAGGGTACGGCGCAACTTGGTTTCCTCGGCTGCCGAGAGGGGCGTCATTGGCATCCGCAGCTCGCCCGTGTCGCGCCGCAACAGCTTCATCGCCGCCTTGATCGGAATGGGATTGGTGGCCAGCCCCAGCATATCGCGACAGAGCGGGAACAGCTTGCGATGGTGCGCCTGGGCCTCGGTGAGCTTGCCGCTCTCGAATGCGTTCAGCAGCGCGAGCATATCGCGCGGCACAATGTTGCCCACGACCGAGATCACCCCCCGCCCGCCAATCGCCAACAAGGGCAACGTGATGCTGTCGTCGCCGGAGAGGATCGTCAGATCGGTCAGGGCCATCGTTTGCGAGGCCTGATCCATTGAGCCGGTCGCTTCCTTGACCATCGTGATGTTCTGGCACTCGGCCATGCGGGCGATGGTTTCGGGCTCGATGTTCTTGCCGGTGCGGCCGGGGATGTTGTAGACGCAGATGGGGATATCAACCGCTTCGGCCAGCGCCTTGAAGTGCAGGTAGAAACCTTCTTGTGTCGGCTTGTTGTAATAGGGAGCGACGACGAGCGCGGCGTCGGCCCCGGCCTTGGCGGCCCAACGCGTGAGCCGCAACGCCTCGGCCGTGCTGTTTGAGCCGGTGCCTGGCATGACCTTGATGCGACCGGCCGCGGCTTCGACCACCGTGGCGATCACCCGTTCGTGCTCTTCGTGCGAGAGCGTGGGGCTTTCCCCCGTCGTGCCGACGGGGCACAGGCAGTGCGTGCCGGCGTCGATCTGAAACTGCACCTGGGCCTTGAGGGTGTCGTAGTCGACTTCGCCATTCTTGAACGGCGTGGTGATGGCGACCGACAGTCCGGCGAATGCTTCGCCACGAGTCTTCATCGGCGGGAATTTCCTGGCGGGTTGTATGGGGCAAGGGTGCGGCGACGCGGCTTGGCTTCCGATGCTGCGTCGTATCATTCGCTGCGAGCATCTTACCGCCGCCGGCCAGGAGAGTCCAAACCACGCCAAGCGGTCCACCATGCCCCCTGGTTGAAGCGCGCCGATGGGCCCATTACCATGCAGCCGCGGCGGAGAAACTTCAGGCGTCCACTGCCACAAGTGATCCGCCCGTCGGAGCCGCGACCCGCTCAGTCCGCCATCCCACACACAACCAACCCGGGAGCAATCGCACCATGATCGTCACTCACACGACCAAGATCGCGACGTTGGCGCTGGTCGCCGCGGCGCTAACTACCGTAGCAGCGAACTGGGCCACGGCTGCCGAGAAGGTCTCGCTCTTCAACGGCAAGGACCTCAGCGGCTGGAAGAAGTTCGTCAAGCCGGGCGAAGCGGCCGACGCCGCCGACAAGATCTGGAAGGTCAGCGACGGCGTGATCCACTGCGAAGGGATCCCGATCGGCTACCTGCTCACCGAAGGGGAATACGACAACTACGTGCTGCGGTTGCAGTGGCGCTTCCCCGGCAAACCGGGCAATAGCGGCGTGTTCGTGCACGTCGTCGGGCCCGATGAGATCTGGCCCAAGGGGGTCGAGGCGCAGTTGCAGTCGGGCGCGGCGGGGGATTTCTGGCTCGTCGGCGGCGCGAAGCTCACGATCGACGAAGCCCGCTTCGACAAACCGAGCGGTCGGCACTACTACCGTATGAAGACCGACAAGGCGGTCGAGAAACCGCTCGGTGAATGGAACCAGTACGAGATCACCTGCGACGGCGACACGATCAAGCTGGTGGTCAACGGGCAACTGGTGAACGTCGGCACGAAGTCGGAACTAACGCGCGGCCGCATCCTGCTGCAATCGGAAGGGGCGCCGATCGAGTTCCGCAACATCGAGCTCGAGCCGCTGAAGAAGTAGCCGGCCAGGCACTCATGAGGTCGTCGACTTGTTAGCCGCGGGATTTATCCCGCGCGCTAGCGTGCTCGACGCTACTTCGCGCTCCGACGGCACTTGAAACATCGTCGCACCAGCTAGCGCGCGGAGCAAGCTCCGCGGCTAACATGCTTCGTTTGTGCCGGCTCTCGAGTCCATATTCGGAAACAACAGAAAGCGCATGAAAATCACCCACGTTGTTTGCCAGATTCTGCGGCTCAAATCGGTTTCGGCCAAAACCGCCTCGAGCCAGGACGCCGTGCTCGTGCGCGTACGCACCGACGAAGGTCTTGAAGGCATCGGCGAGGCCGACGCTTCGCCCGAGGTGGTCAAAGCGATTGTCGACGCGCCGTTCAGCCACAACATCGCCTGTGGGCTGCGCGAGATTCTCATCGGCGAGCAGGCGCTCGAAACCGAGCGGCTCTGGCGGAAGATGCTCCGCCGCACGATGTACTTCGGCCGCACGTCGGTGACCATCGCGGCGATGAGCGCCGTTGACATGGCGCTGTGGGACCTCAAGGGCAAGGCGTTTGGCCAGCCGATTCACCGGCTGCTCGGCGGCAAGCAGCACGAGCGGTTCAAGGCGTACGCTTCGATCTTGTTCGGCCGCGACGGCCACGAGACGCACGATATCGCCCGGCGCTGGGTCGAGGCGGGCTATCGCGCCGTCAAGCTCGGCTGGGAACCGATGGGCACGAGCGCCGAAGTCGATCTCGACCTGGTGCGCGGCGGACGATTGGGGGCCGGCGACGCCACGCTACTCGTCGACGCCGGCTGCGTGTGGGACGCGCGGACCGCGCTGCGCCGGGCCAAGGCCTTTGCCGATTACGACATCGAATGGCTCGAAGAGCCGCTGCGGCAGGACGATGTCGAGAGCTACCGCTGGTTGCGCGATCGCTCGCCGGTGCCGATCGCGGCGGGCGAAGGGGAATGCGGGCGCGAAGCGTTTCGCCCTTTGATCGATCGCCGCGCGCTCGATGTCTATCAGGTCGATCTGTCGCGCTGCGGCTTCACCGACGCGGCGTACATCCGCGCGCGAGTCGAAGAGATCGGTGCTCGGCTTTGCAATCACTGCTACACGAGCCCACTGACCGTGGCGGCGAGCCTGCACTGGCTGTCGACCTGTCGCGACGCGTTCTTGTTTGAGGATTGCGTCGAGGACTCACCGCTGCGGCACGAGTTGACGCACGAGCGGTTGCAGGCCGTCGACGGGTATATCAGCGTGCCCGACGGGCCAGGGCTGGGCGTGACGCTCGACGAGGAGTTTGTCCGCCGACACCTGGTGGCCGAATCGGGGACGTAGCCACGGAGAATGTTGCCTAGCCACAGAGAGCGGCGAGAAGACAGTTTGCCACAGAGGGCACAGAGGACACGGAGGAGTACAGGGGAGGAGGGTAAGAGAGTGCTGCTGAACTTGTCCGCCCCAATCCTAGCAGGGCGATCTCGATAATCCATTTTGCTTTCCTCTGTGAGCTCTGTGTCCTCGGTGGCTCAAATTCCCTGTGGCTCAAAGGCCCTTCTATCCGTGGCCACGGAGCCCCTCGGCAGCCCGGCAAAACGTGGCTCCGAGGGCGCGTTTACGTTATCCTGCAAGCTGGCTGTTTGGGCATTGCTGGCGGCTCTCGGCAGGTAGCGAAGTGGTTTCGATTCTTCCTGCGAATCGATGGGTGTTCGCGACTCTATTGCTCGTCGCGATGAGTCTTGCGCAGCAATCGCGCGCGGCCGATTCACCATCTGACGCCGGCCCTGCGAATTCGGCGGCCGCCGCCGATCCCTTCAGCGAGCACGTGCTGCCGATCCTGCGGGCCCGCTGTTTCGAGTGCCACAATTCCAAAAAACGCGCCGGCAAGCTGAATCTGGAGACGCCGCTGGGGGTGGTGCGCGGCGGCGAGAGCGGGCGGATCGTTTCGGCCGGTCAGCCCGACGACAGCATCCTCTGGCAGAAGATTCACGACGAGGAGATGCCGCCGGAGCAACCGCTGGCCGACACTGAGCGTGAAGTGCTGCGCCGCTGGATCGCCGACGGCGCGCACGGCTTGCCCGACGCCGCGACGGCCGGCCTGGCGGGGGACGGGCAGGATCATTGGGCGTTCCGGCCGCCGGTGCGACCCGCCGTGCCCGAGGTGCGCGATGCCACGCGGGTGCGGACCGACATCGATCGCTTCGTGCAGGCGACGCTTGAAGCCCGCGGGCTGTCGCTGGGCCCGCAGGCCGATCGGCTGACGCTCGTTCGCCGGTTGAGCTTCGACCTGGTGGGATTGCCGCCGACGGTCGACGAAATCGCGGCATTCTTGGCCGATCCGAGCGACGATGCCTACGAGCGTTTGGTCGAGCATTATCTGGCTAGCCCGCACTATGGTGAACGCTGGGGCAAACATTGGCTCGACGCGGCAGGCTATGCCGACTCGAACGGCTACTTCAACGCCGACACCGATCGCCCGCTCGCGTATCGGTACCGCGACTACGTAATTCGGGCCCACAACGCCGACAAGCCGTTCAACGAGTTTTTGATCGAGCAATTCGCCGGCGACGAACTGGCCGGCTACCGCCCCGATGGCGACGTGCTGCCCGAGCAAGTCGATCTGTACGCGGCGACGCACTTTTTGCGCAACGCGCAGGATGGGACCGATTCGAGCGATGGCAACCCCGACGAGCTATTGATCGATCGCATGACGGTGATCGAGGGGACCGTACAGATTTGGGGCGCGGCCTTGCTGGGGCTGACCGTGCACTGCGCCCGCTGTCACGACCACAAGTTCGAGCCGGTCACGCAGCGCGACTACTACGCGCTGCAGGCCGTGCTACTGCCGGCGTACGATCCGGCCCAATGGGTCAAGGCGGCCGAACGGCGGGTGACGATCGGCACGCGGGCCGAGCGCGAGGCGCACTCCGCCGCCAACGCGAAGCTCGACGCCGAAATCTCCGCGCTCGATGCCAGCCTCGAGGCGGCCGCCGTGCCATTGCGGCGCACGCTGCAAACTGAGCGGTTGGCCGATCTCGACGAAGCCGCGCGGGCGGCCGTGTTCGCCGCGCTCGACAAGCCCGAGGCCGATCGCAACGAGGCCGAGCAGGAGCTACTCAAGCAGCACGACAAGGCGCTGGACGTCGACAAGCAGTTAGGCGAGCGGTTCCCCGAGTTCGGGCGGCTCAAGAGCGATACTGCGGAGCGAAAGAAGCAGCTTGAAGCCGAGCGGCCGGCCCCGCTCGAGCAGATCTCGGTGCTGGTCGACGTGCATCGCGAGCCGCCGGCCCATCACTTGTTCGTGCGTGGCGATTATCACCAGTTGGGGGATGAAGTTCCGCCCGGCGTGCCGGCATTTGTCTGTTCGCCCGAGCGGCAGTATGCGCCCGCGGCGCCCAGTGACGAAGTGTTCGCCACCGGCCGGCGGATGGCGCTGGCTCGCTGGTTCACCGCGCCCGATCATCCGCTGGTGACGCGCGTGACGGTCAATCGCATCTGGCAGCAGCACTTTGGGCGGGGGATTGTCGCCACGGCCGAGAACTTCGGTTATACGGGAGCCGAGCCAACGCATCCGGAGCTGTTGGATTATTTGGCGACGCGCTTCGTGGCCGATGGTTGGAGCCTGAAGCGGTTGCACCGCTTGATCGTCACGTCGGGCGTTTATCGACAAACGAGCGCAGCGGCCGGCGACGCGGGGGCCGCGGCGTTAGCGACCGATCCCGATAATCAACTGCTGTGGCGCTATCCCTTGCGGCGGCTCGATGCCGATGCCTTGCGCGACGCCATGCTGTCGGCCAGCGGCGAATTGAACGCCGAGCTGTTCGGATCTTACGTGGCGATGAAGCGCTTGCCCGACGGCAACGTGGTGGTCGACGGCAAGGATGCCGGCGCCGCGCGGCGCAGCTTGTACTTGCAGCAGCGGCGCACACAGGTGCTCAGCATGCTGGAAGTGTTCGACGCGCCAGGCATGGTCACCAACTGCCCACGGCGCGATTCGTCGACCGTGGTGTTGCAGTCGCTGAGCTTGCTGAACGCCGAGTTTGTCGTAGAGCGGGCGGCGGCGATGGCCGTGCGGCTCAAGTGCGAAGTGGGAGACAACGCAGCCGATCGAGTTTCCAGGGCATTCTTGCTGACGTATGGACGGGGGCCTCGTAGCGAGGAACGCGCGGCGGCCGAGCAGTTTATCGCGGAGCAGCAGGCGCGCTACGAAGCGGAGAATGCTGAGCGGAAGCAAAAAGATCAGGTCGACGCGGCCGCATTTGCCTGGCGCGATTTTTGTCAGATGCTGCTGGCCAGCAACGGGTTCTTGTACGTGGAGTGATTGGTAGGGTGTTCGAGGGGGGGAATTTGGGTGGCACGGACCCCGTCCGTGTCGCGCAGCGACAAGAGGGATTTGTGTTGCGCTGCGTTTCGTACAATCGCGATTTCACATCAAACCTCTTGTGCCTGCAGCACCCTGACTGGGTCAGGGCCACCCACGCGGAGTTTTAAGACGCATGAACGTTGATCCCTCGGCCTTCAATCGCCGTGCATTCCTGAACCGTTCGGCCGGCTGCGTCGGCGGGCTGGCGTTGGCGTCGCTGTTGGCGCGCGAGCAAGCCGGCAGTGCTCGGGCGGCCCACGCGTCGGGCTCCGCGGCGCGCCACCCCTTGCCTGGCGACGCGGCCCGCGTGGCCATCGCGCCCGGCCAACCAGAGCCGAAGGCCAAGGCGGTCATCTGCTTGTTCCAGTTCGGCGGCCCGAGCCAGATGGATCTGTTCGATCCCAAGCCTGAGCTCACGCGCTTGAACGGGCAACCGCATCCCGGCAAGCTCGACGTGCACTTCGTCAGCCAGGCAGGCAATCTGCTGGCGTCGCCTTTCAAGTTTTCGCCCAACGGGCACTCGGGCATTGAGCTGAGCGAAGCGATCCCGTACACGGCCGGCATCGCCGACGAGATCACGCTGATCCGCTCGATGCACACGTTCACCGTCGATCACGAGGCCGGGCTGCGGCTGATTCACAACGGCAAGAATCAGTTGGGCCGCCCGTCGTGCGGGGCCTGGTTGTCGTACGCCCTGGGGGCCGAAACCGAAAACCTGCCGGCGTACGTGGTGTTGGCCGATCCCGGCGGGCTGCCGATCGACGGCGTGCGGAACTGGTCGAGCGGGTTTCTGCCGGCCGAGCATCAGGGCACGCCGTTTCGCGCGGGGCCGTCGCCGGTGCTCAACGTGCGTACGCCCGAGGGGGTCGGTCAGGCTGCGCGGCGCGGGCAGCTCGAGTTTCTCGATCGCCTGAACGGGCTGCACCGCGAGCGCTACCCGGAGAACACCGAGCTGTCGGCCCGCATCGCCAACTTCGAGATGGCCGCGCGGATGCAAACGGCCGTGCCCGAGGTGCTCGACTTCGCCGACGAAAGCGAGGAGACGCGCAAGCTGTACGGGCTCGATCGGCCGGAGACGGAAGAGTACGGCCGGCGCTGCCTGCTCGCCCGCCGGCTGGTGGAGCGCGGTGTGCGCTACGTCGAGATCATTCTCAGCGGCCAGCCATGGGACACGCACAAGAACAACGCCCGGCAGTTGCAGAACGTGGCCGGCGGCATCGATCAGCCGAGCGCGGCCCTGGTGCGCGACTTGAAGCGGCGCGGTCTGCTGGACTCGACCGTCGTGTGGTGGACCGGCGAGTTCGGCCGTCTGCCGATTTCACAGGGGCCCGACGGGCGCGACCACAATGGGCAGGGTTTTTCATGTTGGCTGGCCGGGGGTGGGTTCCGCCCGGGCTACGTCCACGGGGCGACCGACGAGTTCGGCTACAAGGCGGTCGACGACGTGGTGAGCGTACACGATCTGCACGCGACGCTGTTGTATTCGCTGGGTCTCGATCACCAGCGGTTGACCTACCCGAACGACGGCCGGGACGACAGCCTGACCGACGTGGTGGTGAGCGGCGCGAAGCCGGAGCTGCGGCTGCTGGGGTGAGCAGCCACTTTCGCTTCCCCGACGGCTTAGTGAGCCGGGTGAGCAGCGGCTAACGAGGACCGCGCGATACCGCGAGCTCACTTCCCCGACTTCGGCAGTCCAGACAATTCGACGCGTTCTTCTTGGATGCGCCAGTGACCGTCTTCGTCCGGCATCAACTGCCACTGGATGCGAGTCGTGGCGTTTTTTAACTTGGCGAAGCGCTTGACTTTGATGCGCACTCCATCCTTGGTGATTTCGGATTCGAGCTCGGTGTACTCCGAAACATCGCCGCGCAAGCGCGCCGCTGGCATCGCGGCTTTCGTGGCCTGTTTGATTTTCTCGCCTGACGTCTTGAACTGGCGAGTCTCGCCATCGCGATAACGGCGCACAATGGTGATCTGGGCATCATCGAGATAGATGTCCGCGCAGGCCGGGTCGAACTTGCGTTCGAGTTCGATCATGCGATCGATCGCCAATCGCGCCGCCGTGATGCGCAACATTTGCTCGGGCGTGGGCGAAGCGCTGTCCTCCTGCGCCGCACCCAGGGTTGCGAATCCGTGCAACAGAGCGATCAACGCCGCGGCGCGACAAGCTAGACTCTTGGTCATTGAGATTGCTCCGCCGCAAAGAAGCAGTGAGCAGTAAAACGCGCGTCCACTGAAAGGGAACACGGCGCAAACGGCGCCATTCTTTATAGCAGGGTCGTTTGCGAACGACGAAATGGCGCGAGCAAGAACTGCTCAAACGACAAGTACGCCGGACCAGCTAGTGCGCGGACTTAGGCGAGCTCACCTGTCGTGAGCATTGTCGAACGAGTCGAGCGGGACAAGTCCCGCGGCTAACCATGGCTTTGCGGCGCCAAAGAACACTGGCAGAGCCCATTGGTATCTACACATCTTTGCTAGCAAGGAAAAACGCCGTACAAGTCGACGTGGCACGGCCATCCTGGCCGTGGTTCCTTCACGGGCTGGAAGCCCGTGCCACGGTGAATTGCAGCCTGCTAGCGGATTTGTGTAGGTACCACTGGGCAGAGCCAGTGGCACCCGACGGCGTATCAAAGAGCGCGCCGGTGCATTTCCCGCACTCTGCAACGTTCACTGCCCGCCGGGCGCGGGACCTGGCACCACGGCCGGCGTGCCGGCGGGCGGCGGGTTGATCGGCACCAGCGGCGGCGCCTGGCCATCTTGCAGCACCTGGCCCGCTTGACCAGCGGGCTGCGGCGGCGTCGAGGCTTGCGTCAGCATCGAGCGCAACTGCAAGGCGGCCTCCGGAGTGCGCTGGTAGCTGCCTTGCAGGATCGTGTCGGGCGAGCCGATCGGCAGGCCATAGAAGCCGGCGCTACCGGCCACGTCGATGCGCACCTCCGAGCCTTCGACCGAAACGCCGGCGAACAGGCCGCGGCTGCGCGAGTAGGAATAGATCTCGGCGCCCAGCCGCGCGTTCGTGGCGGCTTCCGCTCGACGGCCGACAGGCCCGATCGCGACGCCGGCGTCGGCCCCCAAGGTAAAGGCCTCGCCGCGCAACATGCTGTCGAGCCCCTTGCGCGTGCGGAACACCAGCACGATGTCGGTCGATTGTACGCCGGCTTGCCAACCGACGCTGCCACCGGTGATTGTCAGAAAGAGCGGGTTGCCCCATTGCCGATTCTGATCGCGCACCAACAGCACGCCGCGGCCGTGCCGACCACCGATGATGAAGCCGGCCTTGATCAGCTCAGGCACGACAATCACCGCCTGGGCGTCGCTGAGCATGGCGGGGGGAATCTGCCGCATGGTGAGCCCCGAGAAGGCGCGCAGCACTTCCGTCGCCTTGCCGACGATGATCGACTCGCGCGACTGAAACTGAAACTGCGGCGCGGGCGGTACAGGGGCATAAGGCACCGCGCCAGGTTGCGCGACCGGTTGCGGAGCGGGCTGCGCGCCCGTGGCCGGCACGACCTGCTGCGCGGCGATCGGCGCCGCGGCGAAAACGCCCATCGCGACAACGAGCAACGTGACGATGTTGGGCAGCCACGAGGCGATATAGCGGGTGCGCATGCGCTTCCTTTTGCACGGTGGTGGGGCATTCGGCTGGGGGCGTACTGATAGCAGACACGCCGCCGACGCGACAAGATCAATCGCGCCAACGGACAACGCCAGCGGGGCTGCTAGCTGCCGACTTTCGGGGACATCGTCCCATGAACTCCTCGGCAGCGGTGGATGTGGCGAGCAACGCCAGCGATTCGTCTTACTAGCGATTGTTCGCTTGCAGCGACGCCACAAGTTGGGCGTTGTCGAGCGCCGTGGCAACCCGGCGAGCGAACTCCTCGGCGAGCTTGAGGTCTTGCGTCGTATAGGTGCGCAACGATTCGGCCATGACCAGACTCAGCGCGCCGATTACCCGCTCGCGAATCACCAGCGGGACGACAATCGCGGAGCGCGGCTGCAGCGCTGCGACGACCACCATCTGCTCGTCGGACCATACGAGCGAGCTCAACTGCGCGGGCCCCAGTTCGGGAACGAACTGTGACTGGCCGGTGTCGAGCGCGGCGACGACGAGCGACGGGGAGTTCCAGTTCAGCGGAAACCGGCTCAACAGCGAAGTCAGGCGCTCCTCGCGCGCGGGGTCGCGGTGCGCGTATGCCTCGAATTCGATTTGCCTCTCGCGGCCAATCATCGTCAGCACCGAGTAATCGGCCAAATACGGGACCGTGATCCGCGCCGCTCGTCGCAGTGCACTGTCGCGGTCGACGATCGCGGCCAAGGTGGTCGTGGCTTCGACCAGGAAGCTCAGCCCTTCCTCGGCGCGTTTGCGCGCCGTGTTGTCGCGAGTAAAACAGCGACTATGAACGAAGCGGCCGTTGTCCCAGAGGACGTTCGACGTGATCAACACGTGGCGCAGCGAACCGTCGCGGTGGCGGAGCGCGGCCTCGTAATTGGTAAGCGTTTCGCCCGATTTGAGCCGCTTTAGCATCTCATTGATGTCCGAGCGGTCGGCATGGAATTCCCAAATCTTGCGGCCGACGTACGTCTCCTCGGTATGGCCCAGCAGTTCGTAGTCGGCGCGATTGGCGCGCACAATGGTGCCCTCGGGGTCAACCCAATGCAGGCCAACGGCAGCGTTCTCGAAAAAGTCGGCCAGGTCTCGCTCGCTACGAACGAGGGCCTTGATGGCCGCGCGCTGCCGCGAAACGTCGCGGAACACGATCACCACGCCCAAGAGCTTGCCGTCGGCATCCTTGATCGGCGCGGCACTGTCGTCGATCGGGCGCTCGGTGCCGTCGCGCGATATTAAGAGTGTGTGGTTGGCCGGGACAACTGCCTTGCCCGTCGCCACAACGATTGCGCAGGGATTCTCGACCGGGGCGCGCGTCTCCTCATTGACGATCCGAAAGATCTCTTCGAGCCTGCGGTGAAGGCCGGAAACGGCTTGCCAGCCGGTCAACTCCTCCGCAACGGCGTTGAGCGATACGACGCGCCCCAGCGCATCGGTGACGATCACAGCGTCGCCGATACTGGCCAGCGTCACGCGCAGACGTTCGCGATCGGCAACGGCCTGCTCTCGGGCTTGCTCCAGTCGCCATTGGGCCGTGTGCATCTGCTCGCCGAGCCAGCCCGTCGCCAGCACGATTACCACGTATATCGCCAGCCCGAATCGATGCTCGGAAAGCTCGATGGCGAACGAATTCGAAGGCGGTAGGAGATAAAACACGAGTGGCGGGATGCTTAAGATCGCGAAGATGGACGTCGGCTGGATTCCACCCCGGTACGCCAACACAAACGCCACGGGAAGGAACGTCATGAACGGCAAGCGATCGCCCAGCCATGGCGCGACCGCCACGCGACATAACAGAGCCGTGACGACAGCTATTACCGCCATGGACGTGGCTTGGAAGATCGTGGGTCGCTCGCGCATCGCCAATGAAACTCGGGTTGGGTCCCGGTCGGTGCAACGATTAGTCGGCCCCGCGATGGTCCAAGATTAACATGGCCGGCGTAACTACTAAAGCATTTATTGCTGGGGAACCGACGCACGGAGATTGCTGGCCACTTCCGGCCCGTCGCGATAGAATTTCTGGCGCGCCACCCGAGGGACCGATCACGCCCAATCCCCTTGGTAGCGCGACGCTAACAGCCACATTTCGGGGGATCACCGGCACACGGGCGCGGCAATCGCGACTCGTGATTTCTTTGCGGAGGGAGAACGCCATGGCCACGCTCGTCGAATCGACCAAACTGCCGCGCATTCACCAGACCGAGTGCTTGATCGGGGGTCGTTGGACGCCGGCCGTCAGCGGCAAGACCTTTGAGACGATTAACCCGGCGACAGAAGAAGTGATTGCCCAAGTTGCCGAAGGGGACGCGGCCGACATCGATCTGGCGGTCAAGGCTGCTCGGCATGCGCTCGAGCAAGGCCCCTGGGGGCGGATGGACGCGCGCGAGCGCGGTCGTTTGCTCTACAAACTCGCCGATCTGATCGAAGAAGAGCTCAACGAACTGGCCGCGCTCGAAACGCTCGACAACGGCAAGCCGATCCGCGACAGCCGCGCCGCCGATTTGCCACTGGTGATCGACTGCTTGCGCTACTATGCCGGCTTTGCCGACAAGATTCATGGGCAGACGATTCCGGTGCGCGGCGAGTACTTCACCTACACGCGGCGCGAGCCGGTTGGCGTCGCCGGCCAGATCATCCCCTGGAACTTCCCGATGCTGATGGTCGCCTGGAAGTGGGGCCCGGCACTAGCCGCCGGTTGCACGATCGTCATGAAGCCGGCCGAGCAAACGCCGCTTACTTGCCTGCGAATGGCGCGGCTGGCTCAAAAAGCCGGCATCCCCGATGGCGTGATTAACATCGTCCCCGGCTACGGACCGACGGCCGGCGCCGCATTGGTCAAACATCCCGGCGTCGACAAGATCGCGTTCACGGGCGAGTACCGTACGGCGCAGATCATCATGCAAGACGCCGCGCCGACCCTGAAGCGGCTCACCTTCGAGCTCGGCGGCAAGAGCCCTAACGTCGTCTTCGCCGACGCCGATCTCGACGCCGCCGCGATGGGTGCGCACTTTGGGCTGTACTTCAACCAAGGTCAATGCTGCTGCGCCGGCAGCCGGCTGTTCATCGAGGACAAGGTCCACGACAAATTTGTCGACAAACTGGTGGGCATGAACAAGGCGCGCAAGCTCGGCGATCCGCTCGACCCGGCGACCGAGCAAGGCCCACAAGTCGATCAGGCCCAGTTCGACAAGATCATGGGCTACATCGACCGCGGCAAGAAGGAGGGGGCGAAGTGCCTCACCGGCGGCAAGCGCCACGGCGACCGCGGCTACTTCATCGAGCCGACGTTGTTCGGCGAGGTGCGCGACGAGATGGCGATCGCCAAGGACGAGATCTTTGGCCCGGTGCTCTCGGTGCTGCGGTTCAAGGACGTCGACGAGATCGTGCGGCGCGCGAACAACACCACGTATGGGCTGGCGGCCGCCGTCTGGACGCGCGACATCGCCAAGGCCCATCGCCTGGCCGCCGCGATCAAGGCCGGCACCGTGTGGATCAACTGCTACGACGTATTCGACGCGGCCGCGCCGTTCGGCGGCTTCAAGATGTCGGGCATGGGTCGCGAGCTGGGCGAGAAAGGGCTCGACGCCTACACCGAGACGAAGACGGTCACGGTGAGCTTGAATTGACGACACGCGGAGCAAGCTCCGCAGCTAACGACTTGATACTCACCCGCCGCTGACGGGCGGGATGAGCGCCAACTCGCTGTTGGCATGGATCGGCGTGCAGTCGGTGGCATATTGCGAGTCGACGGCGAAGTGGGCGTGTGCGAGCACGGTGCTCAAGCGCGGGTGGCTGGTTGCTAGCGCCCGGCGCAGATCGGCGATCGTCGCGTCATCGGCCACTTCCAGTTCGAGCTCGTCGCGACCAGCCAGCTCGCGCGCCAGGGCAAATAGTTTGACGGTGACGATCATCTTGGCGAATTCCGGGGTCTGAGCCCCTGACTAACAGTGTCTAAGCGCCTAAGTTACGACCAACTCGCCGCTGCGCCGCGACAAGAGCGTGGCCACCTCGGGCATCAGCCCGTAGGACAATGCCAGTAGTTTCAGCGGGTGGATCGTGGGCTTGCTCGTCCCCTGTTCCATCTGCAATTTGCAGGCGCTGCACTCGGTGGTTCCGACCTGGATCGCGCGGTCGCGCACGGCACTGATCAGGCCGATGCCGGCTCGGAGGCTGTTGCGGAAATTCTCTTGCCGCAAGCCGAAGGTGCCCGCCATGCCTGAGCAACCTTTGTCGATGCGTTGTAAGCGCAGCGCCGGAATGAGCCTGAGCAGGCTTTCGCCGGGAGTGCCGACCCCCAGCGCCCGCAAGTGACAGGGCTGGTGGTAGCCGACACTGGCGTTCACCGGCGCCAGGTCGAGGGCGAGCTTGCCCTGGCGATGCAAGCCGGCGAGAAATGCGCAGGCCTCGCTGGTGTTGTCGGCCACGAGCCGCGAATCTTCGTCGTTCAATAGCGCCGGGTATTCCCAAGTGAGTGCCAATGCCGCGGCCGGCTCGGTCGCCACGATGCTGAAACCCTGGCGGACGGCTTCGGCCAGCAAGCGAACATGATGGGTCGCCAGGTCACGCGCTTGTTCGAGGGCGCCGGCGGCGATCAACGACATGCCGCTGGCACGCTGCTCGGGATGGACGTAGACCGCCACGGTGTTGTGCTCGAACACCGCAACCAGGGCATCGGCCAGTTGCGGATCGTGATAGTTGGCGTAGGTATCGACGAAGTACAGCACCTTGGGACCGGTTCGTCGCGTGGGGCGCGTCAGCCCGCGGCGACGCGCGCGCTGGAGAAACGTCTGCCTGGCGAAGCGAGGCACTTTGCGCGCGCGGGCGATGCCCAGCAGCCGCTCGGCGAGCCAGCGCGCCTGGCGATTGCCGACCAGCCGATTGACGAGCGGCGCGAAGCGGTGCCCCAGCGCGCTAACGGCATCGATCCGCGCAAAGACCCAGTCGCGAAATTGCAGCCCATGCGTAGCGACGAACGAAGCTTTCGCCTCGAGCATCAGGCGCGGGATATCGACGTTGGCCGGGCATTCCAGCCGGCACTGATGGCAGTGGACGCAGAGATCGGCTACGGCCTTGGCTTCGTGGGTTGCCAGCGTGTCGGCTGGCAGTTGCCCACTGATCACGCCGCGCAGCAGGTTCGCCTTGGCACGCGGCGAGGCTTCTTCGGCGGGGGCGTAGCGAAAGATCGGACACATCCGCACCTCGGGGGCCTGCGACCGGCACGAACCGCAGCCGTTGCAGGCGCCGGCGACTTCGCCGAGTTGCTCGATGTTCCAGGCCAATTGCAATTCGACCACGCGTGGTGCGGCAGGAGCGGCCGTCACGAGATCGGTCGCCAGTTCGACGGCAGTTGGGACCGTCCCCGGAGCTTCGACCGGCGGCACTGCGACCACCGCGCTCGACATCGGCAGCGGCCGCAGGTTCTTGGTCAGCAATTCGGGATCGTCGCCAATCACCTTGCCGGGATTGAGCAGATTGCGCGGGTCGAAGACTCGTTTGATTTCAGTAAACACCTCGCACAGTTCGCCGTACTGCCGGCGGACAAAGCTGGTGCGGCTCAGCCCAGTGCCGTGCTCGCCGCTGATCGTGCCGCCGACTGCCAAGACCGAGTCGTACAAGTCGCTTGCCAGGTGGCGCATCGTGACGAGGCTGGCCGGATCGGCCAGATCGAGAAACGGGCGCAAGTGCAACTGCCCGTGCCCGGCATGCCCATACAGCGAAGCCGTGACCAGGTGCCGCTTGAGCACGTTCTGCATTTCGGTGAGGAAGCCTGGCAAGGCATCGGGCGGAACGGCGATGTCCTCGACGAAAGGGACCGCGCGCGACGAGCCGCGCAAACGATAGAGCGTTGGCACCACGCGATGCGCTAGTTGCCAGAAGAGCTCGACGTCGTCGCGGTCGAAGGCCTGACGCGCGTCGAACGCCAAGCGCCGGCGCCGCGTTTGATCGATCATGCGTCGCAGTCCGTCGCGGACCTCAGCCGCCGTGTCGGCCTGCTGTTCGACGATCAGCACGGCTTCGGCGTTACCAGGAATCAGCTTTTCAAAACGTGGCTCGTGCTCGCGGGCCAGCGACAAGTGCCGGCGATCCATCAGGTCGCACGCGCTGGGGCCCAGCGGCACGATTTCGCTCACGGCCCGTGCCGCTGCTTCCAGGCGATCGAAGAACAACAGGGCGACGCCACGCTGCCGCGCGAGCGGCTGAATATCGAGCGTGGCCTCGGTCACCAGAGCGAGGGTTCCCTCGGAACCGCACAGCAGCTTGGCGACATCGAGCTGCCCGTCGGCCAGCACACCCCCCAGCGCGTAGCCCGAGCGATTGACGAGGCTGCGAGTCGGCTGGCGCTTGATCTGATCGGCATGGCGCGCGAGCACGTCGCTCAAGTCGGCGACTAGCGCGCGTTTGCGGGCGCTGGCCCCGCCGCTGATTTCGACGTCGACCGGCTCGCGCCCGACTTCGAGCAACGAGCCGTCGGCCAGCACGACCTGCAAGCTGCGGATATGGCGGCGCGCCGAGCCCCAGCGCAGCCAATGGCTGCCGGCGGCATCGATCGCGATCACACTCCCCATGGTCGTAACGTGGCTCATCGCCGGATCGGGGCCGAAACAGCGCTCCTGGGCGCGGAGCTGTTGATTGAGGCGTTCGAGTACCAGGCCCGGCTGCACGCGCACGCTCGTATCGTCGACGCTCACCAGGCGGCGCATGAACCGCGAGAAGTCGAGGACCAGCCCGGGCCCCAACGACTCGCCCGCCAGCCCAGTGCCGGCGCCGCGGGCGTGAATCGGCAGTTGGTTGTCGCCGGCGTAACCGACCACGGCCACCACGTCGGCCACCGACCGCGGACAGATGACCGCCAACGGCCGGATTTGATAGATGCTGGCGTCGGTCGCGTAGAGCTGTAGCGTGACGTCGTCAGCTTGGACGGTCCCTTCAAGCAGGCCGCGCAGGTCGTCTTGAATGCGCTGTCGAACTTCGTCCATTTTGAGTGATCAATTGACCAAGGATCGGCGTGCTATCTGGCTTGGCGCGTCAAGCATGTGATGCAGGCAGCCTAATTCTATGCCGCGGATAGCGGCCAGGTGTCCGGGCCACTGGTGGAGCAACCACGCCAGCGAGACCTTCGCGTACCGGCAGATCGTCTATTCGGCACTGCTGGCACCCGCCAATTTACGGTAGAATACTTGCATGAGTACATCGCCCGACCAGATCATTCTGACGCCAGAGCAGCGCGTGCAGTTGGCTCGCCTTGCCGACCAGACGGGTCGGGCATGGAATGAAGTCTTGGCCGAGGCGCTGTCGCTCTTGGATCATAACAATCGCCCGCAAGTCGCCAACGTGGAATCGGTCTATGAAGCGCTGGTGAGACTTGGACTGCTCGGGAGCATCAAGGGCGCGCCACCAGACTTGAGCACGAATCCGAAGTACATGGAGGGCTTCGGCGAGCGTGACGACTGAACGCGTGTTGGTCGACGCCGGCCCCCTCGTTGCTCTGCTGAGCGACGCGGATGCAGCGCACGTATCTTGCACCACGACCGCTCAAACATTGCGTCTGCCCATGCTCACGACCTGGCTCGTGCTGGCCGAAGCTGCATGGCTGCTGCGCCGCGCACCGGAGGGCGTCGAACGATTGTTGCAGCTGCTGAGCGGCGGTGTGATTGTGTGCCCGGCATTCGACGAACACGCTCCCGACTGGATGGTGTCATGTCTACGAAAGTACGCGAGTCTGCGGCCACAATTGGCCGATGTCTCGTTACTTTATCTCGCCGAGCGCGAGGGCATCGCGACGGTCTTTACGCTCGACCGCCGCGATTTCACGGTGTTTCGAGGCGACGGCGGCAAGGCCTTCAACCTGGTTCCGAATTAGCGACACCATGATTGCAACTCGATGCTCGGCTGTCGCAGGACGGCTGGTGATGCTCGCTGTGCCAAGCCGCGGCGGATCGGCGCAACTGCCCGCTCATGAACGGCGGCACGCGGCGGCTCACGGAGCCGTCGGTCGACGGTCGGCCAACCGCGCCGCCTGTTGCCGATAGCGCTCGTGCGTCTCCAGTTCGAACGCGCCGTACTCATCGAGGCGCGGCAATCCCCGATACTGGGCGCCACAACGGTAGCACATCAACACGTTGCCGACGCCCAAGTACAACAATACGTCGATGAGGGCCGTGGCAAACAAAATGCCGAACGACGTGGCGATCCAATAGAAATAATAGGCAACGATGCTGAGCACGAATCCGACGACCACGATCGCCACGCCCAGCCGTTGTGGAAAATCCTTCCGCACGAACAAGTCGCGGCTCGGACAGATCAGGCAACGCTCAAGCCGATCGCCCGACATCGCATCGGCAGGCGGATCGATACCGGCCGCGCACGCGGGGCAAACCACCGCGCTATGACCATCGACCGCGCCGACGCTCACCGTCCGTTCGCAGTGCGGACACGCATACGTAACTTGCATATCTGGAATTATAACGGGTAGGAGGTCTGGTTCGAGAGCAGGCGGGCGGTCAGCTCACCAAGAAACACCGTAGTTACCGCCACATACAACAAGCCTGTGGCCGCCTGAGTATTGGGGATTTTCAGCGTTTGCCGCGCCATGACCGCGACGATCAAGGTGCCGGCGATGCCGGCCAACCAGCGCAGCCCCAGGAACAAAATCGCGGGGCCTCCCAATTCATCTCCCTGGGTGGTCACCAGCACCAGCCCCAGGAGCGCCAGCGCCCCCCGCGCGACAATACAGACGAGCATCGCGGTGATCAGGCTTTCGAGCGGGGCCAGTTTCATCGTGGGTGTATTGAGATACCAATGGCCCAAAAGCATCGCGGCCAACGTGGTGCCTAAGAGAAGACTACCAACCGCCAGGTCGAGCTCGTGGAGGAAGAATCCACCGGGTCTCGCGGTGATCTGCGTGCTGGCAGCGCCACTCGTTACCGGTCTTCCTGAGATGGAACTCGTGGCGCTCGTTGCTGCCGTGGCCGCGTTGCCGGCGCTGATCATCAATCGCGAGCCTGCGAAGAATGCGATCACGCCAATCCAGATCAGCACGAAGCGACCTGGGCGCGGCTTTTCGTATAACCACAGCGCGGCGCCAACGAAACTTAGCACCGCGGCGGCCGCCGATGCGATGGCCGTCGCAGTGTAACCGAGCTGCCACGAAGTCAGCGCCGCTAGCAACGACAACCCAAGCACGACATACAGATGGACGCGGAAGAACCCGCTCGGCACCTCTCGCGGCGAAACACGGGCCATGGCCAGGGGAAGCCCGCAAGCTAACCGCAAACAAAAGTCGGCGAGCAGAATCAAGTTTCGATTGCTTCCCGGCGCTAGCGCGTCGTCTGGCCGTAGATTAGCGTCATGACTTCGGAGCGGCTCGACAGATTCGAGCGGAAGATGCCGCGCATCGCCGACGTCACGCAGAGACTGCCCGGCTTGCGGATGCCGCGAATCGTCATGCAGGTGTGCGTGGCTTCGAGCACGACGGCCACGCCCTTGACGGCCAGCTCTTGCTCGAGCAAGTCGGCGATCTGCTCGGTCATCCGCTCCTGCACTTGCGGCCTGCGCGAAACGACCTCAACGACGCGAGCCAGCTTGCTCAACCCCACCACGCGGCCGTTGGGAACGTAACCAATGTGGGCCGTCCCCATGAAAGGGAGCAAGTGGTGCTCGCAGGTGCTATTGAAGCTGATATCGCGGACCAGCACGATCTCGTCGTACTTTTCGGTAAAGAACTTTTGCAGGTGCAGCCGTGGATCTTCGTGCAATCCGGAAAACAGCTCGCTGTACATGCGAGCGACGCGGGCGGGCGTTTCCCGCAGCCCCTCGCGGTCTGGGTCTTCGCCGACCGCCGCGAGGATCTCCCGCACCGCGCGGGCGATCCGTGGCTGATCAACCGTGGGCGCGTGCGTGCCGATGGCGGGTTCCAGTTCGTCGGCGAGCGAACCGTTGACGACGCTGCCGGAGGTACGGGTATTTGACATATGCGGGGAGACCTTGAGACGAGCGGGCGGAGCAAAAATCAAAATCGCCGCCACGCGTATCTACAAGATAACCCCAAAACGGCATGGTGACAGGTGGGGGGCACCCGCCGCGCGGCGCCGCAAAGGGGCTAATTGCAACTGAAATCGGGGGGAAATTTCGCCCGTCCCGCGGACGATTCGCCCGACGCCGCGGGGAGTGACCGTAGTTCGGCCAGCAGCGTCTGAGCGCGGCAATCGACATTCGGCTCGGCCAACAGGCGCTGTTTGATGTCGAGCGGCAACTCCAACGTATACGCGGCCAGATCGGTCAACATGCCGAGCGAAACGTCGGCACGCAGAAGGTGCTCGAGCTGATCCATGCCCTCGGGGAGCCGGGGTAGCGCGTGACGAAACGCCTGCAACAAGTCGCGCTGCAAGGCGGGGCGCTGCGCCGTCGCTTCGAGTGGATAGTTGTCCTCGCAAACTTGCACTTCGGCTTCTCGAAACAACTTGGTCGGCGGCAATTCGCGCACCAAGGCCACGCGCTTCAAACCTTGCAGCAGCAGGTTATAGCGGCCGTCGGCCAGTCGATGGTACGTGGCGACGCGCCCCAGACACGCCACCGGATGCAAAGGTGGCCGCTCGTCGTACAGCGGTTCCCAACCGGGCGCCAACAGCGCCATGGCAATCAAGCGATCGGCGGCCACCGCTTCTTCGAGCATTTGGCGATAGCGCGGCTCGAAGATGTGTAGCGGCTGCAGGACGTGCGGAAAGAGCACCAGGTTTGGCAAGGGAAACAACCGCACGCGTCCAGTGAACGTGCTGGCGTCGAAACTCATGATTTCGAATTCAGACATGGCGCACGATCACCAGACAGGGTTAACGCGAGCTGCCAATTAATCGTCCGGCCCGGAAGGCGGCGGGTCGAGGTGGATTTCGGGAATCAATTCTGCGTCGATCTCAAGCTGGGGAAACTCATCGGTCGACTGCATCACGCCGGCAAAGCAGCGGTCGAGTTGGCCCAGAAACTGTTCGAGATCGAGCCCTTGGTGTTTGGGACGGTAGTCGTCGAGATACGCCCGACAACCGACGTTCAGTTTGCGCGCCCCGCGAATGTTGCCGTTGCCAAAATGGTGCAGGGCGACCGCCGCCTGAATCAAGCCCTGGTAAAAGCGCCGCGACGGACCGAACTCCTCGCTCCAAAGTTCTTCCCAGACCTCGTGGCTTTCGAAGAAGTCGCAGGCATTGAAGTAATCAATGCCTTGCAGATACAGGGGGTTGTACGGAGCGGCTGACATGGTTCACCATGCCTAAGCGACGCCAATGAATATCCGAAATCGATAATTGCGGGTGAGCAGTGCTATGGATGTCGCCGAATGCGAATGCGGCCGCGCGTTGCCGTCACAATCACCTGTCCCTTCAGGTCGAGACGAAACACAAACGTCGAGCAAGAACTTCACGAGGCCTTCGCTCCCGCAATTCGCTCATGTACTTGCTCGCCCGCCATGGAACGATGCGCATACGCCAGACAAGCTTGAATGTCGGCTGCTTCCAAAAACGGATATTCGGTGAGGACTTTTTCGGGCGTATCCCCGGCCGCCAACAGACCCAACATGTGCTCGACAGCGAAACGCAGTCCGCGAATGATGGGCTTGCCACCAAAGATGGCTGGGTCGACTGTAATCCTCTGCAAGACTTCATCTTCTGTCATGCGCAAACTCCTGAACCTCGCCAAGGCTCGTCTGCCATCGCTGCCAGGCAGGATTGTGGTTGCTCTGGAACCTTTCAAACAATTCTATCGTGTCAGGGCCGAAAGATGCTGCCCGCTCTCGGTTTTTCGTGCCGATTGGCCCCCAGAAACAACACGAGCCGCGCCCTCGTCACCAGGTGACCAAGACACGGCTCGCGGCATCACGTCGACTCGAAAACGGGCAGGTTACCAGCGCCACCAGCGGCGCGGCACGTAGTACAAGGCCGGCGCGTAGTAGGTCGAGTAGACCGGCGTCGCATAATAGGACGTCACCGGCGTGTAGTAGCTGACGGTTGGCGTGTAGTAGCTAACCGTCGGCGCGGCGTAGTAGCTGGTCACCGGCGCGTAGTACGTCGTCGTCGGCACGCTTGTCGCGTAATAGGTGGTCGTCGCTGGCGCATAGTAGGTCGTGGTGCTCGGCGCGTAATAAGTAGTCGTGGCCGGCGCGTAGTAAGTCGTGGTGCTCGGCGCGTAGTACGTCGTCGTCGGTGCATAATAAGCGGTCGTCGCGGGTGTCTCGTACACCACCGGCGCCGTGCTGCGATAGTACGTCCAGTAGGGCGCATAGGTCGTCGAGTAGACCTCAACCGGCGCGACCACTGCATCCGGCCAAGCCATCGCACTCGGCGTCACCGCGCAAGTGGTTGCCACGAGCACGCACGTCAACATAAGCAGCCTGTTCATTGCAGCACCATCCCGAGTGTTTTGACTGCCGCCGATGGGGGGCAGCGGCGCCTTGTTCGATTGGCGGTGAGGGTCGAACAATCGCTACTTCTTCGCGCCGTCGCTTAGTCGAACGTAGCTTTTTTCCAAACTCGGCTCAAGCAGCGGGGGAGATTTGTCCGACAAGCGTGACCAGGAACCGCGCCAGTCGGTCGGCTTGAACCAGTCCTTCCGACCGCAGGCGGACCATCTCACGCAAACTGCCGGGACGCCGCCAAAGCGCCCCAAGCACCGCCCCTGTTTTACCGGCAAATCCTCTACGACGTGCCATTGCGTCCAAGAATGCTGGCAGCGGCTCGTCCGCCGCGTCGCTGATCACGCGCACCGCCAGGAACGGCACCTTGGCCGCACGGCAGGCGTCGGCCACGGCCCAGGTTTCCATGTCGACCGCCAGTGCCTCGTGTGCGCGGCCCAGCGCGAGCTTGTCCTCGGGCCGGCAAATCAATTGGTCGACCGTCACGATGCCGCCGACATGCACGCACGGTTGGGCATCGGCCGGCTGTTGGTAGCGCAAGTCGACTACCAGACGTTCGCCCGACGCCAGCCCCACGCGATCGGCCAGCACCAGATCGCCGCGACGCAACTCAGGATGCAATGCTCCAGAGAAGCCGGCCGAAATGATCAATCGCGGCTGATGTCCCGCGAGCAAATGCTCGGCACCGCGGCGTGCAGCCGCTTGCCCCATGCCTGTGCGCACCAGTGCGACACGATGCCCGCCGAGCTGGCCGACGCGCACGCGGCCCCCCGCGCCGTGCAGCATGGTGCTCGCGGTCAATCGGTCTTCGAAGAAGCCCGACTCGATCCCCAACGCGAAGACGAAGCCGATGTCGCAGCCGGCGCGGATTGATCGTGCCGCTTGAGCGGCCGCGGGACGGGCAGCGGAGCTAGGGTGCAAAGGCACGAGCGTAGCGGTCTAGCGAAGATCGAATGGATTGCCGCGCCTGAGCATAGCCGACCGAAGTCGGAGTGGCCAACGACTGTGAAGAACGATTCGACAACGATCCTCGCGCCAGTGGTTTTAACTTTCAGGTCTGTTCCCGGAAAACTGGTCTGTCGATTCTGGCCGAATTCGACGATACGAGCGGTTGACAATCCACTCCGCCTTGAAGATCCCGAACAGCCCAGCTACCAAGAGAATGAACGCGGCGGCTAGGTGGACGGTCGGGTTCCACTCGTGGTCCGGATTGAAGATCCCGACCAGGTATCTGACGCCACTAAAGACCCAGACGAGACCCACCAGTCGAATCGTCAGGCCAAATACCTCTCGGAATATCTCGCGCCAAAGCATCGTGCCTCCCGGAGTTGGCCGCGCGTCAGCTCGTCTCGGCCTGTAGCAGTTTATGCACGGCCTCGAGCCCCGTCATGCCGGGCTGAATACCGAGGGCCTCGGCCGGCTTGCTGACTTCGACAATCTTGGCGTTGAACAAGTCTTCGGGCTCGCAGAGCGGTTTCTGGGGCGTGCCCCGCGCGATCGCCACGGCCTGACCAAACTCGCCGGCGATCCGCACGTCGTAGATGCCGCACCCGACCAGCCCGCGCAGTGTGTGGATCGCGCAGTACTGCCCCCCTTTCCAGCGAAAGCTGTTGCCAAGGGCTCGCCCGTAGGGGGTCTCGATAATCCGCTGGTTGGCTTGGGGCAATTCGTTCATCGGTGTGGCCTTTTGCAAAGTGTGGGGAGCCGGAACTCCCCTGGCGGCGCCATTGTTTGATAGTCCTGGCGGGAGCCGAAAACAAGCGTGCAGGGGCGAGAGGAGAACTGCAAGTCGGGGACTGGTACATTTTTCGGCTCGCCAAAGTCATTCGTAGCCAACTCACGTTGGCCGAAAACATGTACGTGTCCCGAATGGCATCAAGTTAAGCGCAAATACTGTGCACAGTTTCGTTAAGCATTGCTGCGATAGCAGATTCGTCGAACCATGTCCGCGCGCGAAACCCGAGAATCATCGCGACAGCGGTCTGATGCAAGCGTGCTGCTACAGCACTGCTTCAGCCCTGTGGCGAATCGACTTAGTACTAACTTGATGCCATTCGTACGTGTCCCCCTCGCATTTGAGACATTGCAGGTTCTCCTGGAGGGGTGGAGCGACTCGTCGCCGCGGCCAACCGGGTTTGACCCGCGCTTCGCGGCTGCCCTAAACTGAGGTGTCAAACGGCTTCGCTAGAAAGGGCTTGCGACGCGACTGGCCGCCACACGAGCGCGTGCTCGCGGTCGACTTGCCCTCAAGCGAACCGCCAAGGAGGCAGCCATGCTTCGGGTCTTTGGTCGTGGTCACGCTTACTGCGATCGCGTTTCGCGGCGCAACTTTCTGTCGGCCGGCACTCTGGCCCTCGGTGGGCTCACGCTCGCCGACTTACTGCGCTTGCAGGCCAGCGCCGCCGAAGGGACCGGCGGCCAACCTAAGCGCCGCGCGGCCAGCGTGATCTATATCGAAATGGCCGGCGGCCCCTCGCACTTCGAAACCTACGACCCCAAACCGGAGGCGCCGGCCGAGTATCGCGGACCGCTGCGCAGCATCGCCACGTCACTTCCGGGTGTGCGGTTCTGCGAGACATTGCCGCGGCAAGCCCAGCTCGCCGATCGACTGGCCGTGATCCGCTCGATTCGGCACGATTCGTCGTCGCACGAAACGTCGGCCCACCTGACGCAGACAGGCTACTACCTGCGCGATCGCCAGAATCGCGAAAACGAAATGCCTTCGGCCGGGAGCATTACCGCGCTGGTGCACGGCGCCAACCGCCCGGGAGTGCCCGCCTACGTGGCGATCCCGCGCTCGATGCGCGCGGGGACGGCGGCCTATCTCGGCCCCGGATTCAATCCGTTCGAGACCGTCGCCGATCCCGGCAAGCCGAAGTTCGAAGTCAACAACTTGTCGCTGGTCAAAGGGTTGTCGCTCCAGCGGCTCGACGACCGCCGACACCTGCTCACCGCGCTCGATCGCTCGCGCCGCGATGTCGACGCGCTGGTCGATCGCAAGGGACACACGGCCGCCGTCGATCAGTTTTCGGAGCAGGCTTTTGAGCTGGTGACCGGCAAGCGGGCGCGGCAAGCGTTCGACATCGATCGCGAAGATCCCCGCAGCCGCGACCGCTATGGCCGCAACTCGACTGGCCAGAGCCTGCTGTTGGCGCGGCGGCTCGTCGAGGCGGGCGTGGCGTTTGTCACCGTGCGCGTCGGCGGCTGGGACGATCACAACGACCTGGCCAAGAAGCTGCGCCCGCGCGCCGCCGATTTCGACCAGGCCGTGGCGGCGATACTCGACGATCTCTACGAGCGCGGCCTCGATCGCCAGGTGATGCTCGTGGCGATGGGCGAATTCGGCCGCACGCCGCGCTTCAACAAGAACAAGGGACGCGATCACTGGGGATCGGTGATGAGCGTGATGATGGCCGGCGGCGGACTGAAGGTCGGGCAGATCGTCGGGGCGTCGAACAGCAAGGGAGAAGTGCCAGCCGAGAGCCCCTACCGCCCCGAGAACGTGTTGGCCACGGTCTACCGCCACTTGGGGATCGATACTGGGCAAACGTTCAACGACTTGGCCGGCCGGCCACGCTATGTGCTCGAGGAGCGCCGCGTGATCGAGGAGCTGATTTAGGACTGGTGCATGATGTCCAGGTCGGAGTGGCCAGAGACTTCCTCCTACAAGACGCTATAATTTGCATTAGCAGAAAGTCTTGCCGGAGACAGTCAATGGCTTTTACCGTTTCTCGTAGCGATTGCGGAACAAAGGACGCCGAGTTTGAGGCCTATGCCCGACTGTTACGACAGCAGGGGGTCGATCTTGGCAAGCTGCCTAGAGCGCCGGAACCTGGAACGAGCCGTCGTTGGTTATACGTTTGGAATGCTCGGGAGCAAGCACAGGCCTTCGCGGATGAGCTAATAAAGCGCACTCGCGACGATTCCTGGATTGTGCTCGAAGTCGCCGCCCCGCCGTCAGAAGGTCCGTTGGGACCGATCATCATTCAGGTTGGCATGCGCGCTACTGGATTGGTTTTTGGGCTACATCCATTGAGCCGTGCCATGATTCAGTCGGCATTGCCCCACGTCAATGGAACGGCAAAGACGACCATCTCGATTAACTTTGAGACTTGGAACGATTTTTTGACGACCCACGGCAGCATTGAAACCCTGGCACGAGAGATTGTGCCCACCCTTACCGGATTGACGTTGCCGGAACTTGAAAAGCTGGGTTACGCACTTATTGAGGACGACACCAATAGAACGCTCGTGTTCGTCCGCCCTGGCGATCTCATTCAAGCTTAGGGAAGTTCCGGCAATGCTCTCAGTGGTGGCAAGCTCTCCCAGGCGTTGATGAATTCCGTCAGATCGACCTCTCCGCACTGCGCGCGGAGACGAGGCTCATGGCCGCTGTCATTCGGACGGAATTGAAGGTGCAGGTGCAACTCCTCCGCAGTTTCGGAACCGAGCCCTTGATTCCATAGTTGTTGCAAGTTCACGCGACCAATCACCACGAAACATGTCCATTCACTCCGCAGGCGAACGGCAAGCGCATAGTATAGGGGCAGCGGATCGGCGCGATTGAGCTGTTTGATCGGTATGTTGAATTTCGCGGTGAAACCATGCTCGCGCTTGTACGATCTTGCGTGGGCGGTCTTGACCTGGATGCGAGCCACGTCCTCGCGACTATCACGAAACGCGAACACGTCCGTGCCAATATCTACGACCGGTATCGCGGCGTTGCACTCTCGTGCCAGAAGTTCGCTCATCACAGCCGTTTGGCCGCCACTGCCCGTGTAGCTGTCCTTAGTTGTGCCTGTTCGCGCCATGAAACCCCCAGTGCTAGCCCGGCCGCCCGTTCGCCGCTGAGCGAGAGTTTATACCGCGCCGCATTGCAAATGAAGCGGATCAACTGGCTTGCTGGGGTTTTGCGCCGTCATAATCTTGTGGAAACTTTGCATGTTCCGCGTCACCCGCCAGATCGACTTCTGCTACGGCCATCGCCTGCTCAACTACGACGGCAAGTGCCGTTACTTGCACGGGCACAACGGCCGGGCCGTGATCGCCATCGAGGCCGAGTCGCTCGACGACCGCGGCATGGTGATGGACTTTTCGGACATCAAGCGGGTGGTCAGCCGCTGGATCGACGACCAGCTCGATCACCGCATGATCTTGTGCCGGCGCGATCCGGCCGTGCCGATGCTCGAGAAGCTCGGCGAACCGCTGTTCTTGATCGACGACAACCCGACGGCCGAGAACATCGCCAAGCTGATCTATGAGTTCGCGGCCGGGCAAGGCTTCCCCGTGGTCGAATGCAACTTGTGGGAGACGCCCAACTGCTTCGCGACCTACCGGCCGACGAAGTGAAGAACTACGGAGCGAGGGAGATTAGTCACCGCGGATTACGCGGATGTCATGGATTGAATTTCAGTGGAACACAATTCGCGGCTGCAATGCAGCAACGTTTATCCGTGTTATCCGGTGTGCCAGGCAAAGCCTGGTTGTTCTTGTCAGTTGAAAGGTACTGATCATGGCACTTGCTCGTTCACCATG
>JAIESQ010000054.1 GCA_019745975.1 Pirellulales bacterium | reverse complement strand
GCCGAAGGGCCAAGGAAGAGTCTGCGCGCCGCCAAGCCCTTGACAGGAGCATCTCTTTCAGGGAAGTGGCACCCGAGCGGAGTGAAAAACAGGACAGTCCCCGGGCGATGTCGCGCGCCGAAGAGTGTACCAAGCCGACACTGCTTGTTCGTCGGCGGATTGCCTGTGCCGACGCAACGCACTAACGGCCGACTACCAAGCAGTGGCACACCCGGATGACACCGAAAACGGGATAGTCCCCGGCCGTAGGGCTACGATTCGTTGGCCAGCGGCGTCAACGATTGCAGCAACTCGCGCGCTTCGCTGGCGGCAGCGGTGTTCGGGTAGTTTGTGACCACGCCTCGCAGCAGCTCGATCGCGCGATTGCGCTCCCAGGGGGCGCCCAACACCGCCTTGGCCAACGTCAGCTCATCGTACGAGGGGCGCAGGCTGACCACGCCGGCATAGGTCCACCAGAAGCCATAATACGGCTTCACGGTCAGGCGGCCGCGCGGCTCGTTGGCCCCCATGATCCAAAAGGTCTTCGTGCCCAACACCACGTCGCTGGCGGCCTCGGCGGGGGTCAGCTCCACCAGGCGAACCGGTTCCTCCAGCGCGAAGTGCGCGACGATATTCTGCGCGGCCGCGGCGGCGGTTCGCCCGTCAATTCCCAGCAGGAAATCGTACGTGCGGATCGTGCAGAAGAGGGCCAGCAAGCAAAGCGGCACCCAGCCGTGGAAGCGGCGGTAGCCGGGCGTCGCGGTGCCACGCTGGTAGCGGCGCAATCCCAACGCGGCAATCGATGCGGCGATGGCGGCCGCGATCAGCCAGGCGTAATCAAAGAACCCGTGATAGCTGTCGGCCCGCGCGAGAATCGCATAGAGCACAGGCAGGGCGAGACTGAGCCACAACCAGAGGGCGAGAAACTCCACGGCGGCGAAGACCATCGAAGCGATGCGCCCGTGCGTATGGACTGCGCGCGAAAGCGCGCGGCGCGGGAAGATCGCATTCACGATCAGTGCCAGGCAGACGGCGAAGCACGCCGTCACGATCCCCAGGCCCAGGTCGGTCATCGCCAATGGCATTGTTGAGCGTCCTCTGCTGTTTCGAGTGCCTGATAATTAGCCAGCCGAGCGTTTCCAGGGGACACCAAGTCGCCTATTAACCGCGTCGCCGTCTGTCGCTTATCAGGTATTTCGCTCGAGTGACCCCGATCTTGAACCCGCTGGCTGCCTAACGAATCGTCGTTTCGGCCAGCGCCAGCACTTTGGTCAGGACAGCCAAGAAGTGCTCGGGGTTCGCGGGACCGTGGGGATTGTTGCGAAAGAGGTGCAGGGTAAACCACTTGCCGCTGGCATGTCGCATCAGCCAGTTGCCCGAGAGGAGAACTGCAAAGTCAAGAATGCGAGGGGGACAGGTCAACGATCTCGGCCAACGGGTGTTGGCCATCGCGATGCCGCACGAGCCACTGAGGGGGACGGTCCCGCGTTGTCGGGCGAGGTAGTTTGTCGCCAAGCCGCGCACCGCGCAAAGCCCAGGGGGACGGGAGTCGTTTCCGACCAACATCGCCGCCATAAGTAAGGTCGATGCCCGGAAACGACTCCCGTCCCCTTCGGCGTGGCCGCGCCGTCAGATCACATAGGGCGCGCGGCGTGGGCGGTCGCGCAGCGCGCTGGCCTCGGGATCGTCGATGAAATCCTCGCGCGCGGGGTCCCACTTCAGGGTCCGCCCGAGCTCGAGCGCCAGGTTCGCGACGTTGCAGGCGGTCGCCGAGCGATGGGCGCTAACGACATCGGAGATCGGCGTCGCGCCGGCGCGGACCATCTTGAGAAAGTGGTAGAGGTGCGCAAAGGCGATGTTTCCCTTGTGCGGTGTGCTCGCGGCGTGCATCCGCACGGCTTCGGGGGGCAAAGGGTTGGTGGCCAGCTCGTCGAAGGCGGCGCCGGAGTATTTGCTGCGCGTGACCGAGATCGTGCCACGCGCGCCTTCGATCTCCAATCCCGTGTTATCTTGCCCTTTGATGCGGGGAACCGACTTGATCGTGAGCGTGACCTCGCCTGGGTAGCGCAGCTCGACTGAGAACGTGCGCGGCTCGTTGTAGCCGCGGGCGATGGTGGGCATCTCGGCCTGGCCGGCGATCTCAAGCGGCCCCGAGTTTTCGGCGCCGATCGCCCACTGCGCGATATCGACGTGGTGCACGCCCCAGTTGGTGATCTCGCCGCCGCCGTACTCGCGCCAATCGTGCCAGTGCTGATGACGCTCGGGGCAATAGTCGACGAGTGGCGCGGGACCGAGCCACATGTCCCAATCGAGCCCCGCTGGTGCGCTCTGCGCGGGGAAGGGTCCGCCCTCCAGACCCTGCTCGATGCAGGTGACGGTCAGACGCTTGAGGGGCCCCAGCCGACCGTTGCGGGCCAGTTCGGCGGCGGTGCGAAAACCATAATCGCTGCGTTGTTGCAGGCCGCATTGCAGCACCGCGCCGCTGCGCTCGACGGCGGCGACGACGCGCTGCCCTTCGCCGATTTGATGCGTGAGCGGCTTTTCGGTGTAAACCGCCTTGCCGGCGTCGATGGCGGCCAATGTGACGGCGGCGTGCCAGTGATCGGGCGTGGAGACGATGACCGCTTCGACATCGTCGCGCGCAAGCAGCCGGTGATAGTCCTGATAAATCTCTGGCTTTGGCCATTCGCTGGCGCGATGGCGGGCGACCAGGTCTTCGGCCTGCGGCAAGTTGACGTCGGCGACCGCCACGATTTGGCCGTAGTAGGGGAGCATGCGCGTGCGGCGCAAGATGCTGGCCAAATAGTGACCGCGGACGCCGCAGCCGACGACGCCGATCTTGACCCGGCGGCGAAAGGTCCAATAGCCAGCTCCGCCGATCGCCGCCGCCACGCCCACCGCGCCGGCGCCGAGCAGAAAGCGGCGGCGCGTAGAGCGAGGCGGAACTGCGCCTGAATCGGGTGTGATGGGAGCTGTGCTCATCGCTGATTTTGCGTGCCCCGGCATAACGAGCGCAAGTGGGCGGCGCGTGCCGTGGCCGCTACTGGCTTAGGTTAGTCGGCAACGCGGCTGCTTGCGGCGCGGCTGTCCCGAGACACCACAAATGATGCAACGTGCGGGCATAGACGCGATCACCGCAAAACGCCGGCGTGGCGAACATGGCTTCTCCCAGATCGTTTTGAGCCACGGCCTCATAGGCGCGCCCTGGCTTGAAGACAAAGGTCACGCCGTCTTCGTTGGCGACGTAGATGTGGCCGCCGGCCAACATTGGCGAGCTCGAAAAGTTTCCGCCCAGCCGTTTCGCCCAAACGGTTTTTCCCGAGAGGGCGTCGTAACAGGTGGCCACGCCGAGGTCGTCGATCACATAGAGCAAATCGTCGTACAGCAGCGGGGTGGGCACATCGGCGGCGCCTTTCGTGGTGCGCCAGACGACGCCGGTGCTGCTGATGTCGCCGTGGCCGTCGGCGGCAATCGCGACGAGCTCCTTGGAGCGCGTGGTGCCGCTGGCGTAGACGAGCCGTGGGCCAAAGGCGACCGTGCCGGCACTGCGGTCGACGGTCCAGCCGCAGCGCCACAGCAAACTGCCGTCGAGCGGGTTGTAGCCGCACACCTGGCGATTGCCGGACAGCAACAACTGGGGCTTGCCGGCGACCGTGGCCACGATCGGCGTGCCGCAACTGTTTTCGTTGGGTCGCTTGATCCGCCAGACGATTTGGCCGGTCGCGCGATCGAGCGCTGCCAGAAAGCTGGTCTCGAGAAACCTGCCGAGCTTCGAGCCACGGTTGTCGCCAGCGACGATGACCAGCGATTCGTGGATCGCCGGCGCGGAGCCGTAGCCGAACTTGCCGATGAAGGGGCCCGCTTCGGTCTGCCAGAGCTGACGGCCGTCGAAATCGGTGGCCGTCACCCAAATCGAGCCGGCGGCCGCGAACACGGTATAGACGTGACGGCCGTCGCAAGCAGGCGTCGGCGAGGCATGCGAGTTCTTCTGGTGACTTTCCTGAAAGCCGCCGCGGCGAATGAGTTTCTCCCAGCGCTGCTGGCCGGTTTCGCGGTCGAAGCACAGAAGCGACTGCGTTTGCTGGGAGTCGTCGGCCGTGGCAATGAAGATGCGATCGCCCCAGACGGTCGGCGAAGCATGTCCGCGCCCCGGCACGGCAACCCGCCAGATGACATTTTCGCTGGCGCTCCAGATCGTGGGCGGAGAACCGGGGCCGACGATGTTGTTGGCGTGAACTCCGCGCCACCAGGGCCAGTCGGTTTCGGCCGGAGCGGGAGCGGGCCACTGCGCCGCGCGCGATTTGCTCGCTGCAATTTCGCTGACGGCGTCCCCGCGCAGCCACACGACCGCAGCCAGGCCCGCCAGCGCGAGCCCGGCGAAGCCCAGCACGGCGAGCGCGATCAGTCGTCTGGGCACGCGATCAGGACCTTTCGAGCGGTGCGGCCCGCAGCGCGGCGGAACTGCTGGCGCCAATCACGCGGCGCCGCGCCACGAGGGGCAGATCGCGACGCGGTTCGACGGGCGCGGCGACCGGCTGCATCGCCGGCTGTTGAACGACCTGCGGAACCCAGGCCCAGTAGTAGCCGGGAGAGGACGTCGCTGGTTGCTCTTTGGCGATGGCATGCAAGCGACCGATCATCACCAGCACGATGACCAGCGTGATGGTAGCGAAGCTACTGGGCGAACTGAACGTCTCGACCATGCCGACGGCGAACTCGACGATCAGCACGCCCATGAGCGCGCGCGCGAGCTCGCGAATTTCCTGCGTGCGCCCGTTGATCGTCATGATCAGCGTTTGCCAACCCGCGGCGGCGAACGCCGCCAGGTAGAGCAGGACACCGAAGATGCCGTGCGTGTACCAGGCCGACAAATAGGCATTGTGAGTGGGGCGCATGTACTTGACGGTGAATTCGCGATCGGAACCCAAGCCGTGCCCCATCCACGGTTTTTGCATGCACTCGTAAACGGCGTCGCTCCAGATTTCGGTGCGGCCGGTCAGGTCGGCGCTGGTAAACCTCTCAAGGCGATACTTGAATTGCTTTTGATTGACGGTCGAAAGTTGCATGGCGGCCAGCGCCAGCACGGCCACCGCGCCGCCGACAAACAACAGCGGCGCCACGCGCTTCCGCATCAAGACGGGCACCATCCCCATCAGGCCGGCGAACGTGCCGCTTCGCTCGCCGCTGGCAAACAGCATCAACACGATGCCGAGCGCCATCGTGCCGGCCACGACGCGCCAGGCCATTCGCAACTGATCGCTCAGCGCGGCCCACAAGGCCATCGGCAGCAACAAACCGCCGACGGTGACGAAGACGACGACCGAAACGTTCGCCCCGGAGACGCGGCCGATCTCCTGCACTTCCTTGGCCGCCACCAACTGCCGCATCGAGGTAGCGCCCATCGCGAACCACAGCAAGCTGCCGACGATGAAGAAGACCAGCACGCGCCGGATGCCGGCCGTGTCTTTCATTTCGTCGGCCAGCGCCACGGCCGCTAGCGACGTCATCAAATACAGCCCGCCCGTCTGCAGCGACCAGAAGAACATGCTCGAAAAGGCGATCAGCCCGAACCCCAGGAACACGTACATCAAGAACAGCAGCATGGGCAGTCCGAAATACGTGTGGAGCCGCAAGGCGTTGACGGCCAAGAGCGAGAGGATCAACCAGCGAAAGAGCGTGCTGGCGGTGTCAACCCCGGGCCAGACCGCTCCCGAGAGCATCGCGGAGCTAATCAACAGAAACAGCAGCTCGCGCCGCCGCCCGAAGAGCGCGAGCCCCAAGACTGCCAGCAAGAGCCCGACCGCCAGCGCCAGCAGCGCGGGGTTCGGGTCGACCTCTTCGATCAGGCTTTTCAGCCGCCCGAGCAGGTCGTGCTTTTCGTTAACGAGGAGGTCGTAGCGATCCACGGAGGTTTCTCGATTGACTGAGCCCCAGATCGTCGACGCAGGGCGGACCGGCGCCAGGCGGCGCCGGGGCCGCGTGTCTCGGGGCGGCCGCGTTCGGGGGACCCCGCGGCCAGCACCGGCACGGTGCCCTCGGCGGTTAACTCGCGCGGTCCTTGCGGCGACAAGACAACGGGCCCAATCATCGGGCCAGACCAGACCTCCAGTTTAACGCAACCCTGCAGCCGGTAAAGCGCTTTGAGGTGGCGCCAGGGCCCAGAAAAATCGCATTTATCGTCAGATTAGGGCGCTTTCAACTGCCGCTGCCGGCCGATCACGCCTCGCCCGAGCTTTCGACCACGACCACGTCGACATTGGGAATTTTGCGGAGCAACTGATTGAGCGTCGAGCGACCGAACCAGCGCTGGTACCACGGTCGCTGCGTGCGCCCCAGCACCAGGTGCGAAATGCCGTATTCCTTGACGAAGGCCGCGATCGTGCTGGGGACATCGGTCCCCTTGAATTCCAGCGGCGTCCCCCCCAGTTGACGCGCCAAGGCGAGTGCATTGCTCACTTGGCGCTGAGTCGCGGCGTCGGTGCGGTGAATCGTCTCCTGGGGAGTCTGCACATAGACCGCGTACCACGGCGCGTCGAAGCGGTCGGCCAGTCGCGACGCCTTGCGCAAGAGCATCGCCGAATTCGGGCTGCGCGAGCTGAGTGCCACCGCGATCCGCTCCGATTGATTGGACTCGGTTGGACCGGTTTGCGTGAGGGTGTGTTGCCCAAGCCGATGCGCGATCTCCTTCATGGCCAGCTCGCGCAGTTGATTGAGATGCGTGAGCTGAAAGAAGTTGTCGAGCGCCGTTTGAATGCGGTCGGCGGGATAGATCTTTCCGGCCTGCAGGCGTTCGCGCAGATCCTCGGCCGATACGTCGACATTGATGAGCTGGTCGGCCATGCCCACGACGTAGTCGGGAATCCGTTCCTTGACACGCACGCCCGTGGCCTGTTCGACAATATCGTGCAGGCTCTCCAGGTGCTGAATGTTGAGCGTGGCGATCACATGGATGCCGGCGCGCAGCAACTCTTCGACATCCTGATAGCGCTTGCTGTTGCGGCTGCCCGGTGCATTGGTGTGGGCGAGCTCATCGATGAGCACGACGGTCGGATGCCGCTGGAGGAGGGCATCGACGTCCAGTTCTTCGAGCTCAACCCCGTGATATTGGATCTTGCGCCGGGGCATGAGCTCGAGATCGCCGATTTGCGCTGCGGTTTCGGCGCGACCATGCGTTTCGACCATGCCGACGACGACGTCGATGCCTTGTCGCTTGAGCCGCTGCCCTTCGAGCAGCATCTCGTAGGTCTTGCCCACGCCGGCCGCGAAGCCGAGATAGATCTTGAGTCGCCCGCGTTGCTGGCGGCGAATCAATTCGACGAATTGCTCGGGCGTTCGCTGCAGACCGTCGCTGGCCACGGGTCAACCCTCGCTACGTCGCGGCTTCGTCGCAGCCTTGTCGCATGACCGGCAATGGGTGGCTTGTGTATTGCGCATCTCGCACGGACCCTTGTTAGGAAGGCGACGCTGCGGCCCTGTCTGAAGTTGGTGCGGCATGGTCGTCTGCCGCGCGCAGCTCGCGCGGCGGCTCGTGCCAAACCGGCAACGTCATGCGAAAAGTCGTGCCGACTCCAGGCTTGCTCGCGCACTCGATGCCGCCGCCATGGGCGATGACGATCTCCCGCACGATGGCCAATCCCAGTCCGGTGCCGATCCCCCGGCTTTGCCCCGGGATGCGGAAGAAGCGATCGAAAACGTGTGGCAGGTGCTCGGGCGGGATGCCGACTCCCGTGTCGCTGACCGTGACCTGGATTTGATCGCCACCTAGCGCGGCGGACAACACGATGCGCCCGCCCTGTTCCGTATAGGTGAGGGCGTTGTCCAGCAGGTTCCGGAAAGCATGGCCGATCACGTGACTGTCGACCGCGATCGGCGGCAGGTCGGCCGCGGCGCTCGTCACGATTTCGACCCCCTGATCCGCGGCGCGTTGCTGGACTAGCTCGGCGGCGGCTTGCAGCAGCGCGGCGGTACTTTCGGGCCGGACGACCAGGTGACTCGCTCCCTTTTCCAACCTGGCGAGATCGAGCAGGTTATTGATCATGGCCAGCAAGCGCTCGGAACCGGTTCGCGCCTCGATCAGCAGTTCGAGCTGCTTGGCGTTCAGTGGTCCGACGGCCTCTTCCAACAACAAGTGAATCGCCATGCTGATGCTGCCAAGGGGCGTCTTGAGCTCGTGGCTGACCGTCGCCACCAGATCGCTCTTGATCTGATCGAGCAACTGGAACCGCGTGACATCCGCCAGCAAGATGGCCGCTCCAAGGGTGCCGCCGTAGGGCTCGCTAATGGGAAGAATTCGCGGCAGGTAAACGCGTTCGCCGGTGCCGCAGCGCAACGACACCGCCTGGTCGAACCCGTCCGGCAAAAAAGCCTGCTGAGCCTGGAGGGCCTCGGTTAGCGGATGTTCGAGCACCGCGGGAGGCCGCCAGACGATGGGAGCGGCGCCAGGACGGTCGGCGATCGGCAGCCCGAGCACGCGCCGCGCCGCCGGGTTGGCCATTTCGATCTGGCAATCACGATCGACGACCAGCACCGGATCGGGAAAGGAATTGAGCGTCGCCTGAGCGGCCTGTTGAATCCGCAGCAACCGCGCTTTCTGCGACTGACGATAGTCGCGAAGCTGCCGCGCCATGGTGTTGACGGCGCCAGCCAGTTGACCGAGCTCGTCGTTCGAGACGACGGGCACCAACTGATCCAGGTCGCCGGCACCGATCGCCGCGACCGATTCGGTCACGCTGGTAATGGGGCGCAGAATCGTGTTGATCGTGTGACGAGCCAGGAAGACGCCCAGGAGTGTCACCAGGACGGCGCCAACACCAAACCACACGAGCGACGAGCGGGCGGTTTGGCGCGCCTCGCGATTGGCCTGCGTCATGTTGTCGTGATTCATCCGCGCTATCTGATCGGCCGCGTCCTTCATCTCGTTGAACGTGGCCAGCAAGCCTCCCTGGTCGAAGTAGGCGTTACGGCGAAACTCAGCGTCGGTGCTGCCGAAGAACTGCATACCTTGATGGTGGTAACCTTCTCCGAGTCGATTGAGTCGAGCGACGAGTTCCCCCTCGCCGGGCAAGGTGATGTTCCGTCGCTCTGCGTCGTAGTGCTCGAGAAACAGCCGCCAGTTGTCGTCGAACTGCTTTCGGGCCTCCGGCTCACGCCCTGCCAGCGCGAACTGGAACGCGGAATCCATGCGTTCGAGGTTTTCTCTCAAGCGCTCCATATAGATGACACTGGCATAGTTCTCGCGGAGGATCTGATCGATGCGCCCGCCGACGCGGGAGAGAAGTGCAATGCCGAAACCTCCGAAGATTGCCACCAGCAGGAGCAGCGGTAGCAGCGTCAGAGCAATGCGGTGTCGAAGCGCGATCATGGGGCACCGTGGCCGCGCCGGGCGCTGGCCGAGTGGTCATTCCAGGTTCAGCTCGCGACCATCATAGGCCGAAGCGCTTACGCTTTCTCCACAGCGTGCTGGGATCGATGCCGAGCACCTGCGCCGCTTCCTCCATTGTGGCCGTAGCGCCGAGGATGCGGCGGATGTGCTCTTGCTCCAATTGCTCGAGGCTTACGCGGCAGCCAACCTCGACCCCGGTGGCTAGCGAATGCCCAATCGAAGCGGGCAGGTCGGCCAGGCCGAGGATCGTTTGCGAACCGAGGATCACCGCGCGTTCGACGGCGTTGCGCAGTTCGCGCAGATTGCCCGGCCACGAGTGCCGCTCCAGTGCGCTGTTTGCCTCGGGCGTGAAACCGCTGACAAGTTTACCGCTTTGGCGGGCGAAGAAGGCGGCGAGGTTCTCCGCTAGCGGCAGGATGTCGCGCGGCCGGTCGCGCAGCGGCGGCATCGTGATCTCGATCACGTTCAGGCGGTAGAAGAGGTCTTCACGAAAGCGACCCGCTTGAATCTCGGCTTCCAGCTTGCGATTCGTGGCGGCCACGACGCGGACATCGGTGGCGCGGGTGCGGATCTCGCCCACGCGCTCGTAGCGCTTCTCCTGCAAGAGCCGCAGCAGCTTCGGCTGCAAGCCCAGTGGCAGGTCACCGATCTCGTCGAGGAACAGCGTGCCCCCTTCGGCTGCCGCAACCTTACCGAGGGTGTCGCGCACCGCTCCCGTAAAGGCGCCTGTGACGTGGCCGAAGAGCTCGCTCTCCAAGAGTTCCGCGGAAAGTGCCGGGCAAGCGACCGTCACAAAGGGGGCATCGGCGCGACGGCTGCGAGCATGGATAGCATGCGCGAGCACGCCCTTGCCGGTCCCGCTCTCGCCACGCAAAAGGACGGCAGCCTCGCTAGGGGCCGCCTTGAAGGCCACCTCCAGCGTCTGCTGCATCGCCGGCTCCTGAGTTTGCAGATCGACCTCGGGAACCGCGGCGCGAACGCGCTCTTCGAGCTCGGAGACCGTCGATTCGAGACGGCGCACACGCGCGATGCGATCGAACACCAGGCGCAACTGGCTCGGCGTGAATGGCTTGGGCAGGTAGTCGACTGCTCCCCGCCGCATCGCCTCGACGGCGGTTTCGATCGTCGCGTAGGCTGTTATGACCACCACTTGTAAGCCGGGCGCCAGGGCCAACAGTTGCGGCAGCAATTCGAGGCCCGATTCTGCGGCGAGACGCAGGTCCAAAAGGGCGATCTGAAACTTGCGATGTCCGGCCAGCTCCAGCGCCTGCGAACTGCCGCGTGCCTCGGAGACCTGATGCTGCATGGCCTCGAGCGCCAGCCGCGTTGTGCGGCGCAGGCCGTCGTCGTCGTCGATTAAGAGGACGTTCATATGGATTGGTCGTTGCGGCGGTGCGGGGTGCGGATTCGCACAGCGACCGAGATCGCCAGCTTGGCCCCCCAAAGTTCTGTATGCGAAAGGCAGGCCAACTCGCAAGGTCGTTGCGGCGGTACACGAGGGATTTGCTCGACTTGGCGGGCGCGACGCAAATGGGCTGCTGCCACGAGGTGTATTTCCGCGATGTCGTGCTGGCGTCGCGTGCCGCGCAGCACGGCAATCATTGCATTCTGCAAGGACGGCCCGGTAAATTGCAAACTCCACGAGCTGATATCTGCGAGGGCTTTTTCTCTTAAGCCATCCCTCGTGTGGAGTTCGTCGCCATGCGCGACCGCTGGCATGACGCTTGCTCTAGAGGGTTTCGTCGTTGTCTGGGCGACTCACGCAGGGGGCGACATTGATCAAAGGTCCTGCCATGAATCTGGCTGTTTGGATACCGACGGTTTTGATCCTGGGGCTGGCGGCCTTGGGCCTGATGTTCGCCTTCGTGGCGGCTTGTAACCAAGTCTGAGAGGGCTGTGATGATTCTGCTCACGACCGTGGTCACGGTGCTGCTGCTTGTCTATCTGACGGCGGCGCTCCTGCGCCCCGAATGGTTTTAGTGCGAAAGGCCTGCCCGTTCCGTGTGGACGCTGCCAATTTTCCTTGTCGGCACGATGATCGCGCTGGCGATCCCGTTGGGCTTCTATGTCGCCCGCACGATGGATGGTCGCGCCCATCTCCCCGGCTGGCTTTCATGGATCGAGCAACGGATCGACACGGGGCCACAGAACTGGAAACAGTATGCCGTGGCGATGTTGATCTGGAACGTAGTCGCGTTCGTCGTCGGCTTCGCGATCCTGACTTTACAGCCGTATCTGCCGCTGAACCCCGACCACAAGGGAATGCTCTCGCCGACGACAGTCTTCAACACATTGTGCTCGTTCTTGAGTAACACCAATTTGCAGCACTACTCGGGGGAAGTACACCTCTCGTACTTCAGCCAGTTGTTTGTGATTTGCTGGAAGCAGTTTCATACGCCTGCCATCGGTCTGGCGGCGCTTGGGGCGATTACGCGCGGATTGCGCGGCGACGCCCACATGGGCAATTTCTACGTCGACCTGTGGCGGGCCACGACCTATGTCTTGCTGCCAATCGCCGTCGTATTGGCGATCCTGCTGATGGCCTGCGGCATGCCGATGACGCTGGACGGGAACTTCGCGGTCACGACGCTCGATCCCGGCGCGATGGGGAGCGACGAGGCCGGCACCGCATTGCCACAAACTATCGCGCGCGGTCCCGTGGCGGCGATCGTGGCGATCAAACAACTGGGGACCAACGGCGGCGGGTTCTTTGGCCCTAACAGCACGCACCCGTTCGAAAACCCGAGCGACTGGAGCAATGTGCTGGAGAACATCTCGATCATGCTCTTGCCGATGGCGGTGGTCGTCATGTTCGGACGGATGCTCGGCAATCTCCGGCACGCCGCTGTGATCTTTGGCGTGATGCTGGTCTTCTATGCCGCGTTCCTCGGTTGGGCGGTGTACTTCGACTCTACGCAGGGCAACCCGGGGCTGGTCGCCCATGCCGAGCGCGAGTTCACGATCGACGATCCCGCGGCCGCGGGTGGCCGGCGCGACGTGCCGCTGCCAGCGGTGGCCGGTTTGCCGGTCGATCAGGCGTTGGGCAACCACGAAGGCAAGGAGTTGCGATTCGGCACGTCAGCCGGCCCGACTTGGGCCGCGTCGACAACCTGCACGTCGAACGGTTCGGTCAACGCGATGCACGATAGCTTGAATCCGTTGGCTGGATTGGCGCCGCTAGCCGGCATGTGGCTCAACTGCATCTTCGGCGGTGTCGGCGTCGGGCTGATCAATCTGCTGATCTACCTGATCGTCGCGGTGTTCCTGGCGGGCCTGATGGTCGGTCGCACGCCCGAGTACCTGTGCAAGAAGGTTGAAGCGCGCGAGATGAAGCTGGCGATGCTCGCGTTGCTAGTTCATCCCCTGATGATCCTGGGGCCGACCGGTCTGTTCGCGGCGCTCGACTGGGGCGCGAAATCGCTGAACAACCCCGGTCCGCACGGCTTTTCGGAGATTCTCTACGAGTTTTCGTCGGCTTCGGCCAACAACGGGTCAGGTTTTGAAGGCCTGGCGGACACCTACGGATTCAACGACAACGCGGCGCCCGCGCCGTACGCGGTTCACTGGGATATCGCCTGCGGCCTGGTGATGGTCGTCTGTCGCTTCGTGCCGATCATTGCGCCGCTGGCCTTCGCCGGCAGCCTGGCGATGAAGAAGCGGACGACGCTGACGGCCGGAACCTTGCGGACCGACAACGTCACGTTTGGGTGCGTGTTGTTCGGCACGGTCGTGCTGGTTGGCGCACTGTTGTTTCTGCCGGCGGCAGTGCTCGGTCCCGTGGCCGAGCACCTTGGCCCGCTCCCGTTCGGTCGCTAACGGCAGGCCCCACGATCCCTATTCCACGACAGCGGAAATGAGCTTTGAGATGTCTCAGGTATTAACTCCACAGCCCCCTCGATCGACCCCGGTGGCGACGCAACTCAAGGAGGCGCGGCGCGCCAGCCGCCAGTCTGGGCTGTTCGAGCCGCAGTTGCTGAAAACGGCGCTCTGGCAGTCGCTGGTCATGCTGCGCCCCGACATCCAATGGAAGAACCCGGTGATGTTCGTGGTCGAGGTGGGGACGGTCCTAACGCTCGTGTACACCGTCGCGCGGTTCCTGGGCTACAGCGCGCATGTAAGTGCCAGTTATCTCGTGGCGCTCGATTTCTGGCTCATCATGACGTTGCTGTTCGCCAATTTCGCCTCGTCGCTGGCCGAAGCGCGGGGCAAGGCGCAAGCCGATGCGCTACGGAAGACACGTCGCGACACGCCGGCCCGGCGGCTGCCCGAGTACCAGGAGCTCGAAGTGACGTACGGCCAGCGCGCGCTGGTCGAAGTCGCCAAGGGCTGGCGGATCGACGAAATCATGTCGTCGCAATTGCGCGAAGGGGACTTCGTGCTCGTCGAAGCGGGCGAGTTCATTCCCAGCGACGGCGAGATTGTCGAAGGCGTGGCCTCGATCGACGAGTCGGCGATCACCGGCGAATCGGCCCCGGTGATTCGCGAGGCCGGCGGCGACCGCTCTGGCGTGACGGGGGGCACACGGGTGCTCTCCGACCGCGTCGTGATCCGCGTGACGGCGGGCGCCGGCAAGTCGTTCCTCGACAAGATGATCGCGCTGGTCGAAGGGGCGATCCGGCAGCGCACGCCCAACGAGATCGCGCTGTCGATCGTACTGGCGGCCTTCACGTTAATTTTTTTGATCGTCACCGCCGCGCTGTGGCCCATGGCCTTGCACGCCGAGAATTACATGCAGGGTTACCTTGGCACGGACGCTCCGATTAAGGGCCTGGGGACCGACGTGCCCACGCTCGTCGCCCTGTTGGTATGCCTGATCCCGACAACGATCGGCGCGCTGTTGGCAGCGATCGGCATCGCCGGCATGGACCGGGCCTTGCGCGCCAACATCATCGCCAAGAGCGGCAAAGCGGTCGAAGTCGCCGGCGACATCGATACCCTGCTGTTGGATAAGACCGGCACGATCACGATGGGGAACCGCCGCGCGTCGCAGTTCATCCCGCTCGACCAGTACACGCCGGTCGAAGTGGCGCGGCTGTCGGCCTTGGCGTCGGTTGCCGACCAGACTCCCGAAGGCAAGAGCATTGTCGAGCTCTATCGATTGATGTCGCACGGTAGCGCGGCGGTGGCCGGTGCCGGCTCGACCTCGTCGGGCGATGGGCTCTATGTTCCCGAGTCGGCAAAGTTCATCCCCTTCTCGGCGACGACTCGCATGAGTGGCGTCGACCTGCCGGATGGACACCGAATTCGCAAAGGTGCTCCCGACGCGGTGGTCCGGTTTGTCGAAAGTCAGCAAGGGAAAGTCCCCGAGGATTTGCTGGAGCAGGTCCACAAGGTTTCGGCCAAAGGCGCCACGGCGCTGGTGGTCGCCGAGGGGAACCGCGTCGCCGGTTTGGCCGTGCTGGAAGACGTGCTCAAGCCTGGCATGAAGGATCGCTTTCAGCGGTTGCGGCAAATGGGGCTGCGCACCGTGATGATCACGGGCGACAACGCGCTGACAGCCAGAGCGATCGCATCGGAAGCTGGCGTCGACGATTTCCTTGCCGAAGCCACGCCCGAAGCCAAGCTCAGCTACATCCGCAAGGAGCAAGCCGAAGGCAAACTCGTGGCGATGATGGGGGACGGCACGAACGACGCCCCCGCTCTGGCACAAGCCGACGTCGGCGTCGCCATGAACTCGGGCACGCAAGCCGCCAAAGAGGCAGGCAACATGGTCGATCTCGACAGCGATCCCACGAAGCTGATCGAAGTCGTCGAAATCGGCAAGCAACTGCTGATGACGCGTGGGTCGCTGACCACGTTTTCGATCGCCAACGACGTGGCCAAGTATTTCGCCATCGTGCCGGCGCTGTTCGCAGGCACGTTGCCGTGGCTGAAGTCGTTCGACGTCATGAAGCTGCACTCGCCGACTTCGGCCATTCTGTCGGCGGTGATTTTCAACGCGATCGTCATTCCGCTGCTGATTCCGATCGCGCTCAAGGGGGTGCGTTACCGCCCCGTGGGCGCCGACGCGCTATTGCGCCGCAACCTGTTGGTGTGGGGGCTGGGGGGCGTCGTCGTTCCGTTCATTGGCATCAAGGTCATCGACCTCGTGCTAACGACCTTAAATCTGATCGCTTAGGTCCGACTGGGCAGGAGCCTTATCCATGAATGCGCATGTTCGTGCTAATCTCTGGTTATTGGTGCTGACGATTGCAATTGGCGCTGTTGCTTATCCCGCAATGTTGCTTGGGGTCGGCCGGGTTCTGTTCGCGGAGAAGGCCGAAGGAAGCCTGCTGAAGGACGCCCAGGGCAATGTCGTCGGTTCGCGTTTGATCGCGCAGCCGTTTCGCGACGCCAGGTACTTTCAGCCCCGCCCATCGGCCGTTTCGTACAACGCGGCGGCGACTGGCGGCTCGAACTGGGGAGCGAACAACCCCAATCTCCGCAAGCGCGTCTTGAAGCAGCTTGGTTTGGTGCTGAAGTACCGCAGCGGCGAGCCGGTTGGTCCCGATGTCGCCAGTTGGGTGCGGGAACAACTGAGAGCCAACCCGAAAGTACTCGCACAATGGCACGAAGTCACACCCGATCTGTCGGCGTGGTGGGTCGCTGCCGATAGCGCGAACGACGAATTCGTCACGAAGTGGGCGAGTGAGCATCCCGATGACGTCGCGAAATGGCGCGCTGGTGCCGAAGAGGGTGCCGAGGCGACCGCGGCCGATCTGGCGGGTTTGTTCTTTGCGAGCTATGCCAACGGCCAATCGACGACCTGGCCCGAGACCAATGGCGAGGATTTACAGAGCGCGTTCTTCGAAGCGTGGTGGAACGCTCACGCCGATGCCGACGTCGAGAAGGTGCCGTCCGATCTGGTGATGGCGTCTGGCTGTGGTCTCGATCCGGATATCACAGTCAAGGGCGCCAAGTACCAATTAGAACGGGTCTCCGCGGCCTGGGCGGAAGCTCGCCAGCGCGATCCGGCCACGGTGAGGCAAACGATCGAGAAACTCATCGACGAGCACGCGCATGCCCCGCTCGGAGGAGTGGCCGGAGTTCCGCTGGTTAACGTGCTCGAGCTCAACATCGCCGTGCGTGACGCGATGCAAGGCACTACCGCTGGGGCGAACTGAGCCAGACGGCGGCGCAGCTTTGGAGTGCCGGGCCGCGCCAACCGCTCAATCGGCATGGTGCAGCGTGCCCTCGACAAACGACCGGCCCGGCCGTGGAAAGATGTGTCGGCTGACTGGGGCGAAGTCATCCAAGGCGTGAAAGTACATGTAGTGCGTGATGCGTAGCATCTCGTCGCTGATCTTGATCAGGTTGAACGAGTTCTTGGCGCGCTCGCGGCCCCGTCCTCGCCGCGACGTCGTGGTGCCGCACTGGGCGACGATGATGCCGCGGTCGCGGTGAACGCCCGGGTAGACGTCAAGCGAATTGCCGATATAGCCACGATGGAGATGACCACCAAGGATCAATTCCACGCCCAGGTCGACAAAGTGGTTGATCGCCCGCCGCGACTTGGGCATGGTTTGATCGTGCACGTAATCGGGCGCGGGGACAAAGTGATGGTGAGTGACGACAATCTTGACGACGTCGTCGTCCGTGGCGCGAAAGGCCGCCTCGCAGAACGCCAATTCGGCCTTGCCGATGCGGCCATTGGAAATCGCGCGTCGCGGCGCCGTTGAGTCGAGCGCCACGATGAGCGCGCCGTTCAATCGGCAGACGCTCGAGAGCTCTTCCTGAATGTACTTGCGATACATCGCATGCGGCGTCAGCAGTCGCTCGGCGATGCGATACAGCGGCACGTCGTGATTGCCAGGGACGACGACGCGCGGAACTTCGGGCAGACGCTGGAGAAACTCGCGGGCCTCTTCGAACTGCACGGCCTTGGCGCGCTGCGTCAGGTCGCCGCTGACGACGATGGCGTCGGGCTGCAAACGCGGCGCAGCGCGGAGCACGGCCTCACCGACTTCTGGCACATAGGGCGGGCCGAAGTGCAAGTCGGAGATGTGCAATAAGGTCAACATTGCGAAAAACTGCGTGGGTCATCGTGACGTGATCATCTTGTGGCTCACTCGCCTGGCGAGCTGGCAGCTTGTCGCGCCGACTCTATTCTAGGCCTGCTGGCGTTCAGCCGAACCCTCCGTGGCGATGCCTTGCTCGAGCACTAGGCGCCGCGCCACCCACGCGTGATAGAGAGAAGCGACGTCCACCAGTGACTTTGGCAGCACCAGCGAAATCAGGATGGCCTCGACATTGACCAGCAACACCCAGATTGCCAAGACGCGGATCGGCCAATGCCAGTCCCGCGCGAAGACCGCCAACACCACCAGCCCCACGAGCAGCCAACCAGTTTTCGCAGCGCGGGTATGGTAGGCCGGAATTCGCCGGAATTTGATCCAGCCGACGAGGCAGCTCAATAGGTAGGCAACTGCGGCGGGGACGATCCAGACCACCTCGGCCACAATCAGCTCCGATTTCAGTCGAACAAGCGCCAGCAGCGTGGCCAGGTAGAAGGTCGCATCGGCCAGGCTGTCGAGCCGCGCACCAAATGCCGTTTGCTGCTTCCAAAGAATCGCGAGCTTGCCGTCTACCCAATCACTGATCAGCAAGACCAGAAACAAAGGGATCACGAGCATGGTGTAGTCGAACCAAGCGACCGCCACCAGTACGAATGAACCCAAGAAACGAGTGCCTGAAAGCAGGTTGGGCAGATTCAATCGCGACACTTGCGGCCGAGACCCAAGTTGCGGATTGCCAGCGCCTGGCGGCGAAATCGGCTCGCGCTGGTTCATGTGCCCGCTCCGCTCTCAACCACAGAAGATGTACACAAAATAGAAGAAGAGCGGTCCGGTGTACGTCAAGCTGTCGATCCGATCGAGGATTCCGCCCTGCCCGGGGAGCAGCGAACCGCTGTCCTTCACGCCAACTTCGCGCTTGATCGCTGATATGGTGACATCGCCGAAGAATCCGCCGATCGCGATAAGAACTCCGGAGATCGCGGCCGGCAAATAGGGGACTTGCAATTGGCGCTGGCCAACGTGCAAGGGCGCGTCGGCTAGCGGCGTCAAGTAACTGCCAAGCAGCAGTGATAGGCACACAGTCGTGGCGGCGCCCAGCAAGAAACCCTCCCAGGTCTTATGAGGCGAGACGGTGGTCATGATCGGATGCCGGCCCCAGCGCCGCCCCCACAACGCCTGAGCGATGTCGTTGCACTCAGTCAGCAGCACCAGGTACACGAACAGGCCCAGCGGACCGGCCGCGCGGGTCTCGGGTACCAGCGGCAGTGTGGTCACGAGCGCTGCATGCGAGAGAAGAAACACCAACAGCATGAGGCCAAGAAAGACCGTGCCTGTGGTTTCCAGGAATTGCCGCGTCTGGGCGCCGACGACCAAACGCACAAGCAGAACCCCCAGCACCCAGACCGGTATGAAGGTCCAGAAGGGGCCCAGCGCGCCGCTGGCGACAATCGCATAGTGGATGGGGACCGCGACAATTGCCCACGGCCAAAGGCCAGCGGCGATGCGCGTGCTGACCAGGCCGTGAAACTCGCGCAGCGCCTGCAGGCTGACCACGACGAACAGCCCGACGACGCAATAGCGTCCCCCCAGCACAACGGCCGACATCAGGATGGTCAGCACCCACCAGGTTCGTAGGCTGGCCAGTTGCCCTTTGATCTTGGCATCTTCCCGCGGCGTCCAAAGCGCGCCAGCCAGGCGCAAGGCGCTACCAACGGCAAGTGCCAAGAGAATCAGGCACAACGTCCAGAAGACATGAGGGTGCAGGTTCAGCCGCTGGGCGAGTGCCGTCACGATGCACGCCGTCTCCGCGCTATGGTGCGCTGCAAAGCGGAGTGTTGCTCCCGAATCATGTTCCATTGGATTCTGGCAGCATAGCACCGGCCAGCTCGGCGCCCACGGAGTTCTCGATCGTAGCATGCCCGCGTCGGACGCACGGCCACGCATCGATTTGGCGCGTGGTCCGGACAGCACCTGGAGAGCAAAATCACGTCTCGAAGCTGTGGAAACCCTAACCCTGAGCGCGTTGCGACGAGCATGGCCGGGTAGTATCGTCGAAGGATTCTGCCGACCGGGCGCCGCTCCGAGAATTGCTATGCCGCACAAATCGGTCATCTGCTGTTGTACTGTTCTTTGTGCTCTCGCCGCTACGCGACTGGCCGCCATGGAGGGTGGCGCCGAGTCATCGACGGCTGATGCCAGTGCGCAATCCGCTCCGGTGGACGAAGCGGCGGCGTCGCCAGCGCCTCCACAACCGGGCCATTCACAACACGGCGGAGCATTCGACGAGGGCCCCAGGCAAAAGGCCTACCTCATCGGCGGCACGGGCGACGTGCACTTTTCGGTCTCGACAAAGAGCCCGCTGGCGCAGCAGTTCTTTGATCAAGGCGTCGGACAGTTGCACGGCTTCTGGTACTACGAAGCCGAGCGATCGTTTCGCCAGGTCGCCGCGCTCGATCCCGATTGCGCCATGGCCTACTGGGGCCTGGCCATGGCCAACGTCAAGAACGAAAAACGGGCCAAGAAGTTCATCGATGTCGCGGTGCAAAAAATCGCTCAGGTCACGCCGCGTGAGCGCTTGTGGATCGCCGCGCTAGCTGCTGCCCGCACTGGTGAAGATTCGATCCCGCGGCGCCGCAAGTACGTGCGCGATCTGGAGGCGCTGGTGCAGGACGATCCCAAGGACGTCGAAGCCAAGGCTTTTCTGGCGCTAGAAATCTGGTCGAACGGCAGTTGGATGACCGACGAAAAGTTGCGCATCCCCATCTCCAGCCATCAGGCGGTCGACGCCCTGCTGGATCAGGTGTTCGCGGCGCAGCCCATGCATCCGGCGCACCACTATCGCATTCACTTGTGGGACGACGAGAAGCCCGAACGGGCCCTGCTATCGGCTTCGCTATGCGGGCAATCGGCACCGAGCGTGGCTCACATGTGGCACATGCCGGGCCATACCTACTCGAAGCTGCATCGCTACGCCGACGCGGCCTGGCAACAAGAGGCCTCGGCCCGCGTCGATCACGCGCAGATGATGCGCGACCGCGTACTGCCCGACCAGATTCATAACTACGCCCATAACAGCGAGTGGTTGATTCGCAATTTGGCGTTCCTAGGCCGCGTCGGCGAGGCGATCGAGCTGGCGAAGAACATGATCGAGATGCCGCGCTTGTCGGCGACTCCCCCTGATAAAGGAAAGTTCAGCAGCGACTACGGGTACGAGCGGCTGATCGACGTGCTCGTTCAATTCGAGTGCTGGCAGGAGATCGTCGCGTATAGCGACTCGCCGTATTTCCCGGTGGTCGGCGACAGCGCCGAGGAGCAGCTTAAGCGCACGCGGCTCTTGGGAGTGGCCGCGTTCGGCCTGGGCAACGTGGAGGCTGGGCAGAAGCAGGTGTTGGCCATCGAGGAATTATTACGGCAGAAGCGCACGGCTCGCCTCGCGGCCGCTGAAGCCGCGGAGCAGAAAGCCCGCGACGAGAAGAAGCCCGATCAAGAGGCTGCCAAGGCGGTGGCCGACGTGCTGGTCGAAAAAGGGAAATCGCTCCAGAGCATCGAGCAGGCGCTCGACGAGCTGCGGGGCTATGCGGCGCTGGCCGCGGGCGATCAGGCCCAGGCGCGGCTGGAGTTCGACAAGCTCAAGGAGACGAGCGCGATCCGCAAGGAGCATTTGGCCCGCGCGGTGTCGCTGGCCGGCGATCATGCCGAGGCCGAGAAACTGGCGCGGGGGGCGGTCACGTCGGGGCCGAACGAAGTGTACCCGCTGGCGGTATTGATCGACGTTCTGCAGCGCGCAGGCAAAGCGGCCGAGGCTCAGGCGGAGTTCAATACGCTACGGACACTGGCAGCCGATACGGATCTTGATCGCGAGGTCTTCCGACGCCTGCAACCGGTCGCCGTGCAGTTGAGTTTGCCGACCGACTGGCGAATCCCTCGCGAAACGCCAGCCGACGCGGGAGTACGCCCCGAGCTAGCAAATCTGGGTCCGATTCGCTGGGAACCCGCGCCGGCTCCCAACTGGACGCTCGTCGGCGCCGATAGTGCATCGGTTTCGCTCGAGCAGTTCCACGGCAGGCCGGTCGTGCTCATCTTTTATCTCGGCGCCGGCTGCCTGCATTGCGTCGAGCAATTGCAGAAGTTCGCACCCCTGACGAGCGATTTCGCTGCAGCGGGCATTTCCCTGGCGGCCATCAGCACCGAAGGGCTTGAATCGCTGAAGGCATCGCTGGCCACCTTATCGCCCGACGAATCCGTTCGTTTCCCGCTGGCGGCCGACCCTGAGCTGGGAGTTTTCAAGGCGTATAGGGCATTCGACGATTTTGAGAACATGCCGCTGCACGCCACGGTGCTGGTCGACGCGCAGGGCCTGGTGCGCTGGCAGAACATCAGCGCCGAGCCGTTCATGGATGCGAAGTTCCTGCTCGACGAAGCCAAGCGCCTGTTGCCAACGCGCTAGCAGCCGGCCGGAATCACGGCAGGCTGTCGAGGAATTCGTCGAGAGCTGAGAGGTACTGTCGCGTTGGCGGTTCGTTGTGATCACCGCCCGGCTCGACCACCAAGCGCTTTGGTTCGTGTGCGGCGGCGAAAAGCTGCTCGGCGAGTGCAAACGGCACGATCTGGTCCGCATCGCCGTGGCGCTGCAAGAGTGGTCCGCGATAGTTGCCGATTTTCGCGAGCGAGTCGAGCTGACCACGCAATAACAGCTTTACAGGCAGCCACGGGAAATGGTACGCGGCGACATCGGCCAACGAGGTGAACGCGTTTTCGAGAATCACGCCCCGCGCGCCGTCTCGAGCTGCCAGATCAATCATCACGGCGCCGCCCAGCGATTCGCCCAAGAGCACGAGTTTGCGCGGGAGCAGGTTCTCGCGTTGTGCTAGCCACGCCCGAGCAGCGCGGCCATCGGCCAGGATTCCTGCCACGGTGGGGCGCCCCGCGCTGCGGCCGTAGCCCCGATAGTCGAAGATCATTGCCGTCGCGCGCAAGCGATGCAGCGTCCGCAGCATATCGACCCGGTCGCTCAGGTTGCCGGCATTGCCGTGCGCGATGAGGATCGTCGCACGGGCGTCTTCGCACGGTACGTACCAACCGTGCAGCGCGGTGCCGTCCGCAGCGGCGAACCAGGCGTCTTCGAACTCGAGTCCCCAAGGCTTCCAGTCGCCAGCGGGATACTTCGAGGGATAGAAGATCAGGGCGTTGGCAATCATCGTAACGGGCGATGGAGAATTCGCGCGATGTGGACGCGTCCGCCGGCAGGGTTCAATCGGCCGTGGCGGGTTCTAGGGCCATTGCCAGGCGCTCGGCGATCGGCGGGTGACTGTGCAGCCAGATGACTTCCAAGGGGTGCGGATCCGGGTCGCCCTTGTTCAAGCGTTCGAGCTTGCGGAAGGCCGACAGGTAGGCCTCGCGCAGGCCGGTGCGCGCGAGCGCGTAGCGGTCGCATTGTCGCTCGTAGCGTCGGCTGATCGCGTTTTGCAGCGGCGCCAGCAGCAGGAAAAACGCCGTCAACGAGAACATCAACAACGGTAAGGCCGCCACGGGCAAGGTCGCATAGTCGAAGCGACCGTAGTGGGCCGTCACCCACCAGGCCAACAAACGATCGCAACACCAGAACCCTGCCGCGCTGTACAAAACGCCCGTCGCCAGCATCTTGGGAATGTGACGATGCACGTGATGGCCGATTTCGTGCGCGAAGATTACTTCCAGTTCGTCGAGCGTAAAGCTGTCGAGCAGCGTGTCGCCCAAGAGCACGCGACGCGTATGGCCGAGCCCCGCGAGCATGGCGTTGGCTTTGGTCGTCTCGTCGCTGAGCTTGAGGCGGTAGACCCCTTCGATTGATAGCCCCGTACCGGCCGTTAGCCGCGCCAGGCGTTCGGAGAGCGCCGGCAATTCGAGCCGATCGACTTTGTAGAACAACGGCACCACGAGCACGGGGACCAGTTGACTTAGCAGCACGCTGACGACGAAGAAGGCTCCGGCGGCAATCAGCCACCACCAGGCCCCGCACAACCAAATGATCCAGAACAAGCCGACGAACATTGCCAGCCCGAGCCCGGCCGCCAGAGCGAACGACAGCAAGTGCCGCTTGAGCCAGCCAACCAATGTCAGCGTGCTGAAGCCAAACCGGTGCTCGACGATGTGTCCGTCGTAAAACGACAGTGGGAACGACACGAGCTCGTGCCCTAGCAGCGTGATGGCGTAGAGGGCGATAAGCCGCAGCGTGTCGCTGGCGATCGAACCGCCGAGCCAGCGCGACAAAGGGACCGCGACGACCAGCGCCATGGTTCCCAGGTAAACGAGATCGAGCGCCTGGTCGGCCAGCGTTGTCATCAACTCGATGCGCGCGTAGCGGCGTGCCTGTTCGAGCTCGGCCGGGGTGCGCTCGGGCACGAGCGCGGTAGGCTTGGGCGCGCCGGCGGCGATGGTTGCGCCCGTGTGGGCCGTGGATGCGATCGGTTGACCGCCGCTGGCCGATGGCTCTGGCATGCTCGAATGTCCGTCGTCCAATTTAGGGAAACAAAGCGCAGCGCGGCTCGGTCGCGAATGCCGCACGCATCATCATAGGGTGCGGCGCGCCGGCAGCAGAGGGCCCCGACACGGCGAGCTCGATTCGATAGCCGCGGGCTCGCTAGCGGCGGGCGGTTCTTTACAATACCTCGCATGGCTGGCGCGCTGCACGCACTCGATTTTCTTTCGGACACGCCTGACTTGTCGACCTGTTCGATGCTGGCGATCGTGGGCGACGAGCCGTTTCTCGCCAGGCAAGTGGCCCTGCGGCTGCGGCAGACGGTGCTGTCGGGGGGCGACGCCGAATTCTCGCTGGCCACGTTCGACGGCCGCGAGGCCCAACTCAGCGACGTCTTCGACGAGCTGCAGACGGTGGCGCTGTTCGGCGGCGGTCGCCGGCTGGTGATCGTCGAAACGGCCGACGATTTCGTCACGCAGCACCGCGCGGCGCTCGAAGACTTCGTGGAGCGGCCGCACCCCACCGGCGTGCTCGCGCTGGCGGTGCGCTCGATGCCGAGCAACACGCGACTGTACAAGGCCGTACTCCGCGTGGGGTTGATTGTCGAAGCGACCGTGCCGGCCACGCCGCGCTTGAAAAAGTGGCTCGGCGTTTGGTCGCAGCAGGCGCACGGCAAGTCGCTCGAACCAGCGGCGGCCGACTTGCTCTTGGAACTGGTCGGCCCCGAGCTGGGGCTACTCGATCAGGAGCTGGCCAAGCTCGCCGCCTCGCTTGGCGACGAAGCGCGAATCACAGGCGAGCTGGTGGCCGATCTGGTGGGCGGTTGGCGCGCCAAGACGACTTGGGAGATGCTCGATACGGCTGCGGCCGGCGACGCCGCCAGCGCCATCGGACAGCTCGATCGGTTGCTGTTGGGGGGCGAGAACCCCATTGGCCTGCTGGCGCAAATCAGCTCGAGCTTGCGGCGGTACGCGGCCGCCACCAGGGTGGTGAACGAGGCCGAACGACGCGGTCAGCGGGCGAACCTGCGCGCCGCGCTCGAGCAGGCGGGCATCAAATCCTTTTTGCTCGGCAAGGCCGAAGGACAATTGCGGCAGATCGGACGACAGCGCGGCGAGCGGCTTTATCGACTTTTGCTCGATGCCGATTTGGCGCTGAAAGGGGCTAGCGCCGCGCCGCCGCGGCTGGTGCTCGAACAGTTGATCGTGCGACTGTCGAAGCAGGCAGCGCCAGCGAAAGCGGCCGCAACAGGACGCTAGCGAAATGATTGTGCTCGCTGATTGCTCGACTGCCGGCGGCGCTCGCTAGCTAGCAACGCATTCACCTTGCTCTCGAGCGGCAAATGGCCTATTCTCCCCCGCCCGATTTCCGGGGGAACATTTCGATCTGACCGCTGGCCCGAAGTACACTTCTATGTCGGTGTCGAAGCCACGTGCAGAGCGCGACAGCGTCGTCGGCAGCGCCATCCGTCACTGGCTGGTGCAGGCCGCCATTGCGGCTGCGCTGACCTTGATCTGTCTGGGCTGCGCTTCCGGTCGGCGCGCGGAGAGCCTGTCGAACGATGTCGCCAAAGAGCGTGCCAGCGCGATCGCCGAGCTTGGTGGCGCGCCTTCGCCGGGCGAAGGCGACGATGAACTACGCGCGCCGCGCGAAGGAAGCAAGCTGCCGTCGGCCAGCGACGAGATTGCGTCCAGCAAGGAGCGACACAACAGCGCGCGACTCGCCGCGGGAGACGACCGACGCAGTGGCTCGGCCGCCGAAATGGCCGAGGTGCTGGCCGAACTGCACGCGATCGGCGCCGTCGACAAGGCGGCCGAGGAGCGCTTGCTCGAAGACTTAAAAAGCAGCGACCCTGCCCTGTGGCCGCAGGTGATCGACTACGCCAAGGCGACGCTGGCTTACCAGCGCGTGGCTCGCGGCACGGCGGCAACTGCCCAGGCCACGGCCGCACACCCAATGATGACAGCACCCGCTTCGGCGGCGGCGGTCGACGGGGAGCCAGTCACTTCGTCGTCGGCGCCGGCCAGTGCCAGCATTGCCGAAACACGGCGCGTGCAACCGGCGGTTTACCAGGCATCGACTCAAGTCGCGCCGGCATCCACGCCAAGCCCGAACGTTGCCGCGCCGATCAGTTCCACGCGGCAAGGCCCGCCGCACATCGCGCCGCCAGTGCCGGCGATGGCGAGCGCGGCTGTCGTTGCGAGTGCACCGCCGAACGCCTCAGCGCCGTCGTCAACCACCGCTGCCCCGGCCAGCACGGCCGGCATCGCACCTGCTGGGCTTGAGGCGGCAGTTCCGGCTTTCGCGGCACCTATTCCAACGCCAGCTCCGTCGAACGACCCGGCGGCGGCACTCGGAGCTTTGGAAGCTGCCGCGGCCCGCCTTCGCGAGGCCGGTCCGCTCGAGTTAAGGAACCTGCTATTCTGCACCGAAGTGACGAGCTTCGGCGTCTACAAGCCATTCGCTAGCAGCCAGTTTGCACCGGGCCAAGAGGTGCTGCTCTACGCGGAGGTCGATGGCTTCAAAGTCGATTCGGTCCGCGATGGCTTTCGCACGGCACTGGCGAGCAACTACGAGATCGTCGATCGGCAAGGCGCCGCGGTCGACGCCCGTGAGTTTGGTTTGACTGAAGAGGTCTGCCGCAATCGCCGCCGCGACTTCTTCATCCGCTACCAGTTTCACCTGCCTTCAAGACTGGCCGACGGCGCCTACACGCTACGCCTCAAGGTGAACGACGCGCTCGGTCATAAAACGAGCGTCGCGAACATCGAGTTTTCGATCAAACGCAAATAGCGCGGCGCGGTGTCAGGCCGCGCGGCGCAGGATCGAACGGCCGGGCGCGCCGCGCGTCGCCGCATCGTGCCGGTCGGCAAGCTGCGCCGCCGTGAGCACACACAGCCCGGTCGACGAGCGACGGTCGGCAACCTCATCGAGCAGCGATTCCAAGCGACGCCAATCGCGCTTGGCAAGCCGATCGCAGTGCTCAAGGTCGATCACTGCATGACAGACGCCGCGCTGGGCGGCCGCGCGTTCGATCTCACGACTGGCGGCGGCCAACGAATTGCGCGAATTCTGTCCGGCACAGATCATGCGAACGTCGATCGGCATTTCCCACAGCCCCTGGCTCTTGAGCGCCCGAGGCCGCGAGACCCGGTCATCCGGGCGCGGCATCACCAGGCGGCCAAGCCACGCGCGCAACGTAGCGGCTTGGGGTGGCACGGCGCGTTCGACGCGGATGGAACGCACGCCAGCGCGCCGCGCCGCTGCAGCCATTTCAGTCGCCAACGATTCGCTGACCACCAGCGTGCTCGCCACACAGCCTTCGCGCGAGACCAGCGCGATCTGCTTGGAGAGTTGCTTGGATTGCGCGCTCCGGGCGACAGCGGACGTGCCCGGGGAATCGAGTCGCAGCGCGACTTCGTGCCTGGCTTCCAGCGCCAGCCGCTCGAACAGCCGCCGGCTCTCACCGACGTCGTCGAAGGTCCAGGTCGCGGGCAGTTCCCTTGCAGCGAGCAGCGCGAGGACGTGGTCGGCGCTCGACGAACCCGACGATGGGACACTTGATTGGTCGCGCGGCGTCGCGGGAACATCGACCCAGAGCACGACGGCCGCTTCACGAATCGCCGCTGGCATGCGCATCCTCCCTGACGTGCGAAGCCTCCTGAAGGAAAGTTCGGCCCGCGGCGCTGCGCGGCTTGGAACATTCCAATCGCCAGCGTTGATGTGCAGTAAGCCGGGCCAAAGAGTCGGGTTCTGCTGCCGGCTCTCTTGGCACGACGCGCCACGAGAGCGCACACGGCAGAGTCTGCCTAGGCCGTCTGCTCGGAATTGGCGGCAAGCTTGACCGTGGCGACGAGCACTCCGGCGGTCGTAAATTGCCGGGCCTCGGCGGCTGGCTCATGGCCAAGCGCGCGTAGCGCCTCGCTGGTGAGCGGGCTGATACTTACCAACTGCGTGCGCCGTAGCGTATCGCCGAACATGCGGACCAAACTGCGCGCAATCGCGCTTGACGTGACGGTAGTAAAGTCGATCTGACCTGCGGACAAGGCCTGCGAAATCTCGGGGTCCGCCTGCTCGACATCGCTGCTTCGATAAACGACGACCTGGTCCACATGCCCGCCGGCCGCGCGCAATTCGTCGGCCAGCAACTCGCGACCGCGACTGGCGCGGGCCAGCAGAAAACGCTTGCCGGCCGCCTGCGGCACGAGCGCCGCCGCGAGTGCTTCGGCTCGGTACTCGTCGGGCTGCACGTCGGCCTTCAAACCGTAGCGGGCAAGTTCAGCCGCCGATCCGGGGCCGATCGCCGCCAATCGCACGCGGCCCAACCGCCGCACGTCGGCGGTCAACAGCAGCCGATCGAGCAGGTAGCGCACGCCGTTGGCGCTGGAGAAAACCAGCCAATCGTACCTCGGCAACTGGTCGAGCGCCGCATCGACCGGGCCCCAGTCCGCCGGCGGCGCAATCTGGATGGCAGGCTGCGTGTCGACTCGGGCACCGAATTCTTCGAACTGGCGCACTAGCTCGCCAGCTTGTGACTCAGGTCGAGTGACCAGCACGCGACGACCAAACAGTGGTCGTCGCGCGAACCAGTCGATCCCCACATCGATCCCCGCGACTTCGCCGACGATCACGACCACGGGCGGGCGCAGGCGGCGTACTTGAATTTCACTTGCCGCCTGATCGAGTCGACAGCGAATGGTGAGCTGGTCCGGCCAGCTTGCGCGGCGCACGATGGCTGCCGGCGTGTTGGCCGCGCGCCCCGCCGAGATCAACGCTTTCGTCCAATGCTCAGCAGTCGTCACGCCCATGTAGAAGACAAGCGTCCCTGGGAATGCGGCCAGCGCCTTGAAGTCGAGCGTCTCCGAGGTGGCCGGTCCCTGTTCCTGGTAGCCAGTGATTAGCGCCACGGCCGACGCGCCGTCGCGCTGCGTTAGCGGCACGCCGGCGTGACTGGCGGCAGCCATCGCGGCGGTCACGCCGGGGACGATTTCGAAGGGGACCTCGGCCGCGCGCAGCGCTGCGATCTCTTCGGCAGCGCGGCCAAAGATCAGCGGATCGCCTGATTTGAGCCGCACCACGGTCTGGCCGCGCAGAGCAGCGTCAATCATGCGGGTTTGCACTTCCTCGGGCGACATGATTCGTCCATGACCGTGATGACCCAGACAGACGCGCGCGGCCGTCGCCGGAGCATGTTCAAGCAGGCGCGGGCTGGCGAGGTAGTCGTACAACACCAGGTCGGCACGCGCCAGACACTCGGCGCCGCGCAGCGTCAACAAGCCGGGGTCGCCGGGACCTGCGCCTACCAGGTATACCGTTCCAACGGCGGTCGACATTTCGCCTTCAGCGCTTCAATGGGAGACGCGGATCGCCCCGTATCGCCGGTGGCAGCAGCGAAGCAGGCCACGTTGCGGCCGACGGGCCGTGTGTTAAAGTGGAAATTTATCAGAACCGATCTCAAGATTCGTCAGCGAAACGCTTTCCGTCAACGCTCCGAGATTCGTCGATGGCCATGATAGACGAAGGTACGCGCCGCCGCTTGCAGGCCCAATTCCAGCAGGGGGCCAAGATGTCCGCGACGGGCAACTTCGACTACGCCACCGAGATGTTTTCCGCCTGCGTGCTTGGCGATCCAGGTAACTTGCTCTACGTGAGCAACTTTCTCGGCAATCTGCAGAAGAAATACAACAACAACAAAAAGGGGGCCAAGCTGGCCAGCATGCGGGTGGCCGGACCCAAGGCAGCCATCAAGAAATCGGTCATGCAGAAGCACTGGCCCGAGATCGTCAAGAGTGGCCTCGAAGTCTTAAAGCTCAATCCCTGGGACACCGGCACGCTCAAGGACCTGGCTCTCGCCTGCGAGAATCTGCACTACGACGAATGCCAACTGGCGTACCTGCGCGCGGCGCTCGACGCCGACATGGCCGACCCTGAGATCAATCGCGTCGCGGGCCGAGCGCTGGCCAAGCAGGGCAAATTCGACGACGCCATCCGTTGCTTCACACGCGTCGTCAAGGCGCTGCCAAAAGATGAGGAAGCCAACCGCGCGATCGCTGACCTGACCGTCGAGAAGACGATCAGCAAAGGGGGTTACGAAGAGGCTGAGAGCACGCGCGACGTGCGCGCGAACAAGGAGGACGAAGCCCCCAAGGGCCTTCAGATCACGCCCGAGCGACAGCTCGAAAAGGAGATCGCCAAGAACCCAGCCGATGCCGGACTGTATCTCAAGCTCGCGGACTTACACGTCACGAAGGAGCGCTTCGAGGAGGCGGAGAAGGTACTGGCTAAAGCGCTCGAGGCATCCGGGGGGGACGTTAACGTTCGCGAACGGCTCGAAGACGTGCAACTGCGCCGCCAGCGCGAGCAGTTGGTCACCGCCGAGCGTCTGGCCCGCGAAAAGAAGACACCGGAGGCGGTCGCGCTCTACAAGGAGATGCACTCCGCCCTTAACCGGCTTGAGATGGATGTGTTTCGCAGCCGCGTCGAGCGCAACCCGCAGCACTACGGCTATAAGATCGAACTGGCCACGCGGCTCAAGACCGCCGGCATGTACAAGGAGGCGATTCCGCTGTTTCAGGCGGCGCAGTCGGACGCAGGTCGCCGCGGCGAGGTGCTGTTGCACTTGGGCGATTGCTTTGTGCAGATCAAGCAGTATCCGCTGGCGATGCGCAGCTACGAGGCGGCCGTCGAAGCCACGGCTGGCGACTTGGATGTCGAGCGCCGCAAAAAGGCGCTCTACATGGCAGGTAAAATCGCCATGCTGGCGCTGAAAGACCTCGCCAAGGCCGATAACTACTTGAACGAGGTCGCCGGCCTGGATTTTGCCTACAAAGACGTGGCCGACCTGCTAGACAAGATTCGCAAAATGCGGGAAGATGGCTGATTCAAAATTGCCCCGCCAAGTATCCTAAGAGCCGCGAAGTCCCGCCACCATGCCCAATACCAAGAGTGCCAAGAAGCGTCATCGTCAGAGCCTGGAACGCCGCGCCCGCAATCGCGCCACCAAGTCGACGTTGAAAACGCTTGTCAAGAAAGTGCGCGTGGCCGTCAAAGAGGGAAATGGCACAGCGGCCAGCGAGGCGCTCAAGGACGTGCAAACCCGGCTCGACAAGGCGGCCGCCCAAGGGGTGATTCATAAGAACGCCGCCGCTCGGGTGAAGTCGCGACTCTCGGCGGCCGTCAAAGGGGCCGAGGGGAAGGCGCCCAAGGCCGCGGCTGCCAAGTAGCTCTCAGTAGCGCCGCGCTTGGAACTCCTGCGCCGTGTCTTGGCGCGCAATCTTCTGCTGCTCGGTCGATCGTCGCTGGCGCGCAACGAAAAGCCCGTTGGCGCCGGACGCATCCAGGACCAACGGGCCAAAAGCTCGGTACATGTCGCGCCTTGCTATGGCGCGGATGTGCCCTACGGCTCAAAGTACTTCGTCTTACGGTAGATCGAGTCGGGGTGCTTCTTCGCGTTGTAATGCGCCACGACGCCGGTCCGTTTCAGCTCCTTGCGGATCGTCACCGTGCGCGGGAAGCCGTTGTCGCTGATGCTCGACCGCGCGAAGGGATGGAACGAAAAGATGCCATCGGATCCGCGCACCCGGCCGTACCAATCGCGTCCACCGTCGAACTCGTCGACTGCGTGGTTCACCGTGTTATGGCAGCGGCGGCAACTGGCGCGCTCGACTTCAATATGTCCCGCGCTGTAGCCGGCCGGCACGACGTGGAAGCGCGCTTTGGTCGTTGGCGCGCAGGTGTGCGTGTCATCGGCCGCCACGCGCCAGGCGGTGCTGATCGCCGAACGGAACGGCGTGGTGGTCAAGAGTTCGACTACCAAGGCGTCATCGCCGATGGGGGGCAGTGTGTCGACCCCCATCTCCTGCTTGAAGGTGCGCCGTCCGGGCTGGCGATCGCGGACCAGGTGCACCGGCAGTTTGCGCGATTCTTCCAGATGGCTGCACAGCTCGGCCAGTTTGTCACGGTTGGCCCAATCGGGGCGCAATTCGCGGATTCGCGTCGCCAGGTCGGTGGCTGTCGGAAACGGGCGGAAAACGTCGACCGCCCAATCGTCCAATTCACGGCGGCGAATGCGGACCTCGAAAACGTATTCGTCGCCAGTCGGGCTTTCGAGCGTCAGCACTTCGCCAAGGATTGCGCCCGCCGGGAAGGTCCAGGCGTAGCCGCTACGGCCGTCGCCACTCAGGGGCTTGCGGTACCAGACGACGGGGAGCGTGCGCCCTTTCTCGTCGAGCGGCAGCCAGAGGAAGCGGAACGAGCCGACTCCCTTGGCCTTTTGCGTGCCGGCCGGATGCCCCCAGGGAAACTCGCGATTGGCATTGCCGAACGGCTCACTGCCGTTGGCCGAAATGTTGTAGTACGCGCTGTGCACGCCGGGATGCACGCCATCCCAGAACTGGTAGGCGCGCGGCATTTCCGATTCGGTATAGAGCATTAGCCGCGGATCGTCCAAGAGCTTTGTGATCTCGGGATCGTCGATCTTTGGCAACATGGCGCGCAGCCGCGCGTCTTTGCGCGCCGAAACAAGCCGCGCCGTCTCGGCGACTGAATCGAGTTTCACCGGCTGCGCCGGCTCAAGCGAACTGGCTAGCGCCACGCAAATTGCAAACACGTTGATCATCACTCGTCTCCGTACTCGAAAGCAAATCGAAACCAATCACTAGCGTGTCGCGCGCCGGTGTGCGGCAACACACATTCCGCCGCGACGAACCATTCGACGTTCGTCGCGATACGAAGGGTGTCACGACATCGGACAGGCATGCCATCGTGCGTCGCTCGCCAAACGAGCCACGCGATTTCCTGATTCTGGCAAGCAAGCTTTTGGCGAGTGGACAGGCGTGCGTTGGTTGGTGAGAGCCCCGCGAAAAATTCGCCGTCTACCAACGAGCCGCCGGCAAACGGCGTGCTCATGGTTGCTCCGGAAGCTACGTGGAGCAAATGGCATCGTCAAGGGTCGCGATGGCATCAGCGCCGACGACGCCAAAGCCCGCGACGGCAAGTGCGCCTCGTGTAACATGCCCTTGTCAGGTGCGCGATCATCGCGCTATCTAAAGAATATTTTTTGACTTGGGAGTGTTACACACGGCAGCAAGGCAGTCGCGGCACGCAATCTGCTAAGTGCACAAATTGGCAGCGAAAAAATTTTGCCAGTTTTTGCCGACAACAATCGACTATCGGCCTTGCGGATGATCCGAGCGCGTCGATTGTGAGCTGGAAACGTCATTCGTGACGGCCACTGGTACGAGCGCACTGGCGGCTGGGGAGCTCTGGTGCGTGGGCCGATCCTGCCCGCTGATTCGAGCGACGACAAACAGTGGTTCGTGCGCCGATGCGCACGGTACGATTGAACTCGCGCTTGCGGCAACAAGAACGCGATCGTGCGAAGTCGTCGACGGGAAACCAATGTGATCGCGTTGAGGACAGGGTTTCGCCTTTGCTTCAACCCGCGCGTTTTGGCTTTCGGCAGACAAAGGACTGACTGTCGCAGTCCCCTGCCCGACTGCCGGACCGAACGCCTATAATGCCGCCTCCGAAATGGTCGCGGTGACCTTAAGGCTGGTCGGGCCGACACCCTCGCCAGAGCGGCACGGTGTGGTAAACTGGGCAATCTAACTGGGGCTTCGCACCCTTGGCACGCAGGATGCTTGTGACATTCCGTGGATTCTGACGATTAAGCACCAGACCGATGGTGGCCAATTGCCGACAAGACCTGATAGCTAGCGGCACGCCTGCCGGCGAAGGCGCCCCGTCCGCGCGCCTGGCAAACGCTCCCGCGCATGGTCGAGAAAGGTACGGAACGACTGATGTCCGTAAGCATTGAGCCTGCTCGCACGCGCCGGCGCTCGACCGTCAGCGTTACGCCCGTGCGCACCTGGCGGCAGCGACGTGAGTTCTTTCACTTTCCGTGGAAGCTCTACGAGAATGATCCCAATTGGGTGCCGCCGCTGCGGGGTGAAAACTGGGGCCTGATCGGCTACGGCCGTCATCCGTTTTACGAGGCCGCCGAAGCGCAGACGTTTTTGGCCTATCGCGGTGGCGAGGTCGTCGGGCGCGTCTCGGCCATTCTCAATCACGCGCATAATCGTGAGTTCCCCAGCGATCCCTTGGGGTTCTTCGGGTTCTTTGAAGCGATCGACGATCAGGATGTCGCCGACGAGCTGTTGGGCGCCGTGCGCGACTGGTTTGCCCAGCGCGACATCCACGTGCTGCGCGGGCCGGCCAATCCCTCGCTTACCTATGAGTTCGGAGTGTTGATCGAAGGGCACGACACGCCGCCGACGTTCATGCTCAGCCATACTCCACTGTACTACGACCGGCTGATCGAGAACTTCGGCTTCCGCAAGTCGCAAGACATGCTGGCCTATACGGGGCACGTCTCGCAGATGCCGGAGCTCGACGGGCGGCTCGGGCAGATCGCCGATCAGGTGGCCGAGCGCTACGACGTGCAGATCCGCAGCATGGACCGCGCGAACTTCCGCAGCGAAGTCGAGATGTTCCTGCAGATGTACAACGCCTCGATGGTGCTCACCTGGGGGTTCGTGCCGATTTCACCCAGCGAGGTGCGGCACATCGGGGCGTCGCTGCGCTTCTTAATCGATCCCGACCTGGCGCTGGCGGCCACCGTCGAAGGCAAGCCCGCGGGCGTGATCCTCTGCTTGCCCGACTTCAATCCGCGCATTAAGCGGATCGACGGGCGGCTGTTCCCGTTCGGCTTTCTACGGATGCTCCACCGCAAGCGCGACATCAAGCGGGTGCGCGTGCTCGCCATCAACGTGCTGCCTGAGTTTCAGCGGCTGGGCGTGGGGCTGGTGCTGATGCGGTCGCTGGTGCCACGGGCAGCCAATCTGGGACTTGAGGAGGCCGAGTTCTCGTGGGTGCTCGAGTCGAACGAGATGGCCCGCCTTGGTCTGGAGAAAGGGGGCGCCAAGCACACCAAGACCTGGCGGATGTACGACTACCGGCCAGGCGAAGGGGAGCGTTGACGCGCGCTCGAGCCACGCCGAATAGTCGAGCGTCACCCTAGCACCTCGCGGACCACGTTGCCCGCCACGTCGGTCAGGCGGAAATCGCGGCCGTTGTAGCGGTAGGTCAGCCGTACGTGGTCCAGGCCCATCAAGTGCAGGATCGTGGCGTGCAGGTCGTTCACGCTCACGCGGTTCTCCACCGCCTTGTGGCCGATTTCGTCGGTGGCGCCGTGGTGCACGCCGCCGCGCGTGCCGCCACCGGCCATCCACACGGTGAAGGCGTGCGGATTGTGGTCGCGGCCCGTCCCTCCTTTTTGCACGATCGGCAAGCGCCCAAACTCGCCCCCCCAGATCACCAAGGTGCTGTCGAGCAAGCCGCGGGCGGCGAGATCGCCTAGCAGGCCGGCTATCGGCTTCTCGGTTTCGGCCGCGAAGCCGGTGTGGTTGTCGACGATGTTCTGGTGACCGTCCCAACTGCGCTCGTTTTCCATGCCGCCGGAGTAGATCTGCACGCAGCGCACGCCGCGTTCCACCAGTCGCCGGGCGATCAAACATTGCCGGCCGAAGGGCGCGCTCTTGGGGTTATTGAGCCCATAGAGTGCGTGCGTGGTGGCGGTTTCGCGATCGACGTCGAGCGCCTCGGGGGCGGCCATCTGCATGCGATAGGCCAGCTCGAAGCTCTCGACGCGCGCGGCCAGCTCGCTGTCGGCGGCGCTAGGACTTAGCCGCCGGCGATTGAGCGACCGCACCAGGTCGAGCTGGGCACGCTGCTCGACGTCGGTCAGATCGGCTGGGCGGACGAGATCTTCGATCGGCAGCCCTTGCGGCTTGAGCGCGGTTCCTTGAAACACGCTCGGCAAAAAGCCGGCGCCCCAGTTGAGCGCTTGCCCCTTCGGCAGCCCGCGGTTCAACGTGTCGTACATCACGACGAAGGCGGGCAAATCCCGGCTCTCGCTCCCCAGGCCGTAGGTGACCCACGAGCCGACGCAAGGGAAACCCATGCGGGCCATGCCAGTGTTGATCATGAACAGCGCCGGCGAGTGATTGTTCGACTCGGTCCAACACGAGTGGATGAAGGCCATGCGGTCGACATGTTCGCCGAGGTTGGGAAAGAGCTCGGAGACCCAGGCCCCGCTCTGGCCGCGCTGCGCGAACTTGAAAGGAGACTTCATCAGCGGGCCGACCTGCTCGGTGAAGAAGCCGGTGTTACGGTCGAAGCCTTCGAGCTCCTGACCGTCGCGGCGCGCCAGCTCAGGTTTGTAGTCCCAGGTGTCGACCTGACTGGGACCGCCGTTCATGAATAGCCAAATGACCGAGCGGGCCTTGGTGGCGAAGTGCGGCGGCCGGGGGGCCAGCGGATCGGGGCCGCGGCCGGCAGGGACGCTGTTGGGCGTGGCGGCCAGGCCTTCGCTTTCGAGCAAACTTGCCAGTCCGATGAGGCCGAAGCCATTGCCGCAGTGGCGCAGAAACTCGCGACGCGATGCGAACCGCGGATGGGGTGGGGCGAAGAGGTTGGAAAGTTGCATCTGCGAACTCCGTGAAATGGATCGATCAATCGTCGGCGGGAATGCGACTTACCGCGATGCCAAGTTGATCGAAATGGCGATCTCCCGAGACAACGCACGGAATCGCGCGCTCTTGGATGACGACGATGGACGTCAAGTCGGTGAAGGAAATCGATGGTTTGTCGACGTACGTTTTTCGCAACTCCCAAGCAGCGGCGAAACGAGCTGCGTCGATGCGTTCGATATGAATGCTCCCTCCGGCGGCCGCCTCCAGTATGCTCGACACAAACTGCCGTGCCTGATGAAACGCAGTGCGCGCAAAAAGCATCGTGATTGTCTCGTCGAGTACGAAATCCGTGGTGAACCCCTGGATGCGTCTGCGCTTCAACTCCCGATAGATCGTAATGGCAGTCGGATGGTGCACATCGCGGCGGTTCCCGATGGCGACGAACGCCCAGGTATCAAGAAAGACCGTGCGAAACTCACTGATGTCCATAAAGCGTGGTATCGATCTGCTCGGATAGATAGGGGTCCGCGTCGATGCAACCGGCATCGCGGAGAATGGGATCGTCCTGCAAGGAGATAGTCGGCGCCGGCCATTCGTCGCGCGTCATCCGCGCGAGCTCGTCAATCACGAGGAGTCGCTCCGCGGCGGTTAGCTTCCGCAATTCTTCGAGCAGTTCTTTTGCGGTCATGGTCGAACTCCGCCAGGGCGCGGGCCTCAATTCGTTTTCATCGTCATGCCAAGTTGAGTCATCGCTCACTCCACGTAGACAAACTCGTTCAAGCAAAGCAGCGCTTGACAGAAATCGACGAGCGCCAACCGCCGAGCGTCGGCGTCGCCGTCCGCCTGGTGGCGCGCGGCCTGGGCGTCGAGAAACGCCGTGGCCGATTCCAACTCGTCGGCGGCCGGTTCGCGACCCAGCGCCGCCAGATACGCGCGCCGCACCAGCGGCGGCCAGTCAACGCGATCCGTCGACGATTCGTTCCCGCCCGTGGCCACGGACAATTCTGTTCCGTCGGCGACCCGCTGGGCAAAGAGGCGCGCCAGATCGCGGGCCTGCGGGTTGTTCAAGAGGTACAGCGCTTGTGGGGCGATCGTCGTGCTCTGCCGCTCGCCGAGCCCTTGCAAGGCGTCGGGGGCGTCGAACACCTGCATCATCGGCATCAACTGGCTGCGCTTGACGGTGAAGTAGATGCTGCGGCGGCGGCTCGTCGAGTCGAGTGTGCCGGGGCCGAACATCGCTTCGTCGAGCGCGCCGGCTGTAGCCAACAGGGCGTCGCGGATCACCTCGGCTTCGAGGCGGCGGCGCGTTTGCCGGCCAAATAGGCGATTGTCGGGATCGGCGGCAAGCTGTGAATCGCTGGCGGCCGAACTTTGCTGATACGTGGCGCTGGTGACGATCAGCTTGTGCAATGGCTTCAGATGCCAGCCGTCGGCGATCAGGCGCGAGGCCAGCCAGTCGAGCAGTTCGGGATGCGACGGCGCGGCCCCACGCGTGCCAAAATCGCTCGGCGTGGCCACGATGCCGCGCCCCAGATGGTGCTGCCAGAGCCGGTTGACGATCACGCGGGCCAACAAATCGCCGGCCCCGCACTCGGTGTCGGTCAGCCAGTTTGCCAAGGCCGCGCGGCGGAAGGAGGTGCGCGCGCCCGCCGGCGGTTGCGCAGGCCAGTGCTGATCGCCGTCGCTGGCGGTATTGAGAACTTGCAGGTAACCGAGCGAGGCGACGCCGTCTTTGAGGTTCGGATCGCCGCGCCGCAGAAAGCAAGTTTCTTCGAGAAAGTCGCCCCCTTGAGTGTGCAACCGCAAGGCTGGCAAACCCTCGCTTGAGATCAGGCACTTGAACATGTTCGGTTTGGGGGCCGTGGCGGCGTGCTCGCGCTCGGCGCGGTCGAGCGACTGCCAGTCGGCGTCCTGGGTGCGATACCACTTATTTAGCACCGCGACTTGATCGGACGAGCGTTCGCCCGCCGTAATCACCAGCGCCGCCGCGACCGCCGTCGATAAGCTATTTGCCGCAGGGTCGGGCGACTCGGCGCTGTTCGAAACCGAAACGCGCGGCCGGCCGATCGCGTGCCCGGTGTTGACCTCGAAGGATAATTTGATTGTCAGCAGCCAGCCGCTGGAATGCGCCAGCGGCGTTTCGAACCGATAGGCGATCGCCTGGTCGCGACCGAACTGCGGATCGATGGCCCAACCACTCTTGGCGTCGCCGTCCAACGTGGCCGCAGCCGGCAATCCAGCTTGTTCGAAAGTGGCGTGTGGGCCGACTAGCTTCACGTCGGCCGGCGCGGCCGACGTATCGGCTGGCTCGGCGGTGACCGCGATTTCGCTCAAAGCAAAGTTGCCGTTCTCGGCGCGGCCGGGGCCTCCTTTCGCGAGCGAAGGATCGGCGAGCGCTTCGATGCGCAGGTAGCGAATCTCGGTCGACGGCGTGCGGACAACCAACTCGTACGTGTCGCTCGCGGCGTTCTTGCCCTCGGCCAGCACCGAGCCATCGTCGAGCGGCTTGAATGTTGCCCCGCCGGCGCTCTTCGTCTCGACAAGTTCAGCGATGCGCCACGGAGCGGCCGGCAGCGCGAGCTTGTCGGGCGCGATTTCGCCTGCCGCACGGCGTTCGGCTTCCCAAGCGGCCAAGCGCGCCGGCAATTGCTCGGCTTCCCACTTCTCGCGCGCCGCGATATACGGCGCATGTTCGGCGTCGTACTTCGCCCTGGCGGCCGCGTAAGCGGCCGGGTCGGCGTTCAGCTCGATCTCGCTGCGCACCGTCGTGGTGAAGGCCGACAACAGCCGGTAGTAGTCGCGCTGCGGGATCGGGTCGAACTTGTGGTCGTGGCAGCGGGCACAGCCGATCGTCAGTCCCAGCATCGAGGTGCCGACCGTGGCCAGCATGTCGTCCAGCTCATCGTAACGGTGCTTTTCGACCTCGTTCTTGGTGATCTGCGTGCTATGGACTCCGGCCGCTAGATAGCCGGTGGCCATCAGAGCCAGGTTTTCGTTGGGAGCAAGCTCGTCGCCGGCGATCTGCCAGCGGACGAACGTGTCGAACGGCAAATCCCGGTTGAGCGCCTGAATCACGAAATCGCGATAAGGATAGGCGCTAGGGCGATCGTAATCGTGCTCAAAGCCGTGGCTCTCACCGAACCGCGCGACGTCGAGCCAGTGCCGGGCCCAGCGTTCGCCGTAGTGAGGGCTGGCCAACAGTCGATCGACCAGAGATTCGTAAGCGCCGGGCGACTCGTCGCGCACAAAGGCCGCGACCTCCTCGGGGGGCGGGGGCAGGCCGACGAGGTCGAAGTAGAGGCGACGGATCAACTGCTGTTTGTTGGCCGGCGGATTTGGGCCTTGCCCGGCTTTGGACAGACCAGCGGCGATAAACGTATCGATCGGTCCGCGGCACCAGACCGCTTGTTCGGTTGTGAGCGCCGCGGTCGGCGGCTCCGGCGCGGCCAGGGGCTGAAACGCCCAGTGCCTGCGCGCCTCGGCCGGCAGCACGCGCTCGGTCCAGTTCGAGGCGGCCGCTTCGCGAGGCACCAGCGGCTCGTCGTACGGTGCACCCAGATCGATCCACGCGGCGATCTGTTCGATGGCCGCGACCGGCAGCTTGTCGGCCTCGTGCGGCATGTGCGGCTCGTCTTGATGCGCGACAAGCCGATAGAGCAAGCTCTCGGCCGATTTGCCTGGCACGATGGCCGCGCCCAACGCGCCCCCCTTTAGCAGGCGGTCGCGATCCGTGAGGTCGAACTCCGACTCAATCCGTTGGCCGCCGTGGCATTTGACGCAATGCTCTTTGAGCGTAGAGCGCACCTGGCCGCGGAAGACTTCGAGCCCGCGGGCCATCTTCTCAGCGTGGTTGGGATCGAGGTCAGCGGACGCAGCGCCAGAGGGCTTGGCCGCTTGTTGCGCCGCGGCCGGTTGCATCGCCAGTTCAGCGAGTGAGTACGCCAGGACGGCGGCAATCATCGTTCTTAAGATCACGGCTGGCACAGCGATCCACTCAGCAGCGAAGGAGTTCGGTATCTGAATCTGACTGGCCCCATTGTAAAGCACCGACGGCTCCCGGAGTTAGTGCCGGTAACCAACGGTACGTGCCAAATTAATCGCCGCCGATGAAGTCCCGCGGCCCAGCGCGTGAAGCTCCATGTGCTCGACGACGTGGCCTGGCAGGAATGGCGGCGAACGTATTCCGAGCACTTCCCCAGCGCTTTCGGGCGAGTCGACACCTCGACCGATGATGCGCCCAAGGTTGCACTACCGCAGCCGGGTGAGATCGTCGCGGCCATCGCCCCGCGCGGCTGGGGCCCGAATGCCTGGTTGGCCGATGAGCGGACGCAGACGCATCTGCCGCGCCGCTTCGTGCTGGTCGGCACGACGGTGGACGAAGGGCGGATCTGGGATGTGCTGCGGGCCGTGGCAGCCGTGCGTGAGACGATCGGACGGGACGCGCGGCTAACTATCAGCGGGCGCGGACCGGCGGCGGCAATTGCTCTTTATTCCGGACTGTTCGCGTCGGATGTATCCGACTTCGAACTCATCGATCTGGCGGCCGATCCTCATCAAGGGCCCGTGCTGATCGGCATCCAACAGGTGCTCGCGATGCCAGAGGCCGTGGCGCTGGCCTTTCCGCGCGTCGTCGAGTTGCACAGCGGCGAGCCGGCCGCCTGGGATTGGCCGCGCGAGGTGGCCCAGCTTTACGGGGAGCCTGCTCCCTTGCGCCTCGCCCGTGAGTGACATCTGCTGCGCCGCGACTAGCTGTTGCCGAAAATACTGGCACAACCCGCAATCGAGCGGGACAATAAGCGTCGAGCGGCGTCTTAGTCTGGAGCGGCGTTATTTTTAACCAGCGGGCGCGTGATGTCAGTCTACTTGCGCAAGTTCAGTGCAGCCGTGTTGGCATGGTGGTGCCTGGTTGCCACGGCCGGGCCGTTCTGCCATGCCGAGCCCACGCCGGAATCGGGGCCCGTCGCCGAGTCTCGGGCGCCCGAAGCCCCTGAGTCTGATTCTGCTTCGGCGGAGCCAGCGCCGTCGCGGTCGGCCCATGGCGCGATGTCGCTCGATATGGTAACCGACGACGCCGTGGCGGTGCTCGCGCTGCGACCACAGGGGTTCTTCGGGCCGGGTGAATTCAAAGTGCTCGACCAGCTCTTGAATCAACAGGGCTCCGACTATCGCATTCCGGTGCCAGTCACACAAATCGAGCAACTGACGATGGTCATGACGCGGCCGAATACCGAGCGGCCGCCGCGCGACGCCAGCGGCACGAGCCTAGTCTTCGATATCAACATCATTCGCGCGGTGCAACCGATTGATTGGGATACCAAGCGGAAGTCGCAACGGTACGAGATGCGCGAGGCCGAGCACGCCGGTCGCGTTTTTTTCACGATCCCCGACCAGCCGAACATCTGTTTCTGGCCGGCCGACGATCGCACCTGCGTCGTCGCGGAGCCTTGGACGATCAAACGCGTCATCGAGCAGGCGCCGGGCGCCGGCGCCAGGTTGCCCTGGGCGGATTCTTGGGATCAATTGGCTGATAGTGCGCTGGTGATCGCCTTTGAGCCCGCTTGGGCGGCGCGCACCATCAAGGAGCGCGTGCAAAGTCTGCCCGATTTGAAGCTGCCGGCAGCGATGCTCGAGGGGCTGCTCAAGGACACGAAGTCTCTGCTCTGCGCGCTCGACGCGCCCGCCGGCGTGCGCGGTCGCTTGCTGTTGAGTTGCGCCGACGAACAGCAGGCGACCAAGCGGCTCAACGGTTTGAAGGGATTTGTCAGTCTCGGACGCCAGTTGTTTAAGCCCAAGCCCGTGCCCAAGACGGACGCTGGTGTCGATGAACGGGCTCAAGCCGCTGCCGAGGCCACGGCCAAGCGGAATGCCATTACCGAGAAGCTGCTGGCCAGCGCCGAGTTCACGCAAACTGGCGCGATGGCGCGGGTGACGGTGCAAGGCGACGTCGAAGTGGCGATGGCCCTGCAGGTTCTCACCAGTACGCTTGGCGGCGTGCTCAGCCCGAGTGTCGCGGCGGCCTCCGCGAGCTTTGAGCCAACGCCGACGAGTGTGGAGATCCGCCCCGTGCTCGTTGGGGTCGTCAACTCACCGTCGATGCTCAAACGGCGTGACTTGTCAAAACAACAGATCTCGGCCGTAGCGACGGCCATCATCAAGTATCACGATCGCCAGCAGACGCTGCCGCCCTGCGCGAGCGCATCGGCGACGGGCGCGCCGCTGTTGAGCTGGCGCGTGCTGATTCTTCCCGACCTTGGCTACGAGAAATTGTTCCGCGAGTTTCATTTGGACGAGCCCTGGGACAGCGAGCACAACCTGCCGCTGGCGCAGAAGATGCCGCGCGAGTACGGTGGCCCGCTCGCGGCCGACGCACAGCCTGTGACCACGAACACGTCGCTCTTCGCCCTGGTAGGGCCGCAGACTTGCTTTTCCGAGGGGGCTACTCGCCGCCTGGCTGACCTGGCCGATGGCAGGGATCGCACGCTGCTCGTGATCGAGGCCCGCGGCGATACGATCTGGACAAAGCCCGAGGATGTGACGGTCGACGCCGCCGGCCGCCCATCGCGGCGCCTTGCGGGGTTGCATGCGGGGGGCGTGGTGCTGGCAACCGCCGACGGCCAGGCGCGTTTCGTGGTTGAGCGAGAAATCGCTGAGTTGCTGCCAGCGCTGTTGTCGATCGCCGGCGGAGAATCAGTCGGCGCGGCAAAGCTCCGCGCGCCGTGAAACTAGAGAGCGAAATAAAGGTCGCTAGTGCCTCGCAAGTATCGAGCAACGATTGCCGTGGAGGTGTCAAGGTGTCTACTAAGGTACAGAGATCACGAGTCGTTGGCGCGACGATTTGCTGGGTTGGTGTGGTATCCGCCGCCTTGTTGATAGTGCGCCGTGTGGCTGCTGCCGACGCGGCGGTGTCAACGGATGGGAGCGTCGCACCGGCTGCCGCTGCATCAACTGCAATGTCGACTGTTCCCGATAGCGCGGCGGCGTGGAGGGCGGCCCAGCCGTTGACGGCCCTCATCGATCAGGAACTTGCGGCACGCTGGCAGGCCGGGGGTGTCACGCCCGCCGAACTGGCCAGCGACGCGGAGTTCTTGCGACGTGTGTACCTCGACTTGGCGGGGCGCATCCCGTCGGTCTCCGAGGCGCGTGACTTCCTCGAAGACGAGTCCGCCGATCGTCGGCAGCGTCTCGTCGATCGCCTGCTGGTCGGGCCGGCGTTCGCCAATCACTTCGCGCGCACCTGGCGGGCGATGCTCTTGCCCGAGGCCGACGCCAACCTGCAAGTGCGCTTCGTGGCCGTGATATTTGAGGCCTGGTTGCGCAAGCGACTGCGCGAAGGGCTTGGTTACGATGCGCTGGTGCGCGAGTTGCTCACGGTTCCGCTTCCGGAGATGCAGAACAACGGCAATCCGTTCGGCCAGGAGAACGCCGGCCCCATCAGTTACTACTTCGCCAAGGAAGGCAAGCCGGAGAATCTCGCGGCCAGCACGGCCCGCGCGCTGTTGGGCGTGCGGCTGGAATGCGCGCAATGTCACGATCATCCATTCGCGCATTGGAAGCAGGACCAGTTCTGGCAACTGGCGGGATTCTTCAGCGGTATCGAGCGGCAGCAACCCGACCAGCCATTCTCGCCACTCAAGGAGGTTGCCGAGAAACATGAATTGAAAGTTCCTGACACCGAGCGCACCGTGTCGGCGGCGTTCCTCGATGGCACGGCGCCCGAGTGGACCGACGGAGCCTCGGCCCGCGGCAAGCTGGCCGAATGGATCACCGCGCGGGGCAATCCGCTCTTTGCCCGGGCACTGGCGAATCGGTTATGGGCGCACTTCTTCGGAATCGGGTTGGTCGACCCGGTGGACGACTTCGACGAGCACAACCAACCGAGCCATCCGGCGCTATTGGCCGTGTTGGCTGCGGAATTTTCCAGCCATGACTTTCGCTGGGAGCACCTGATCCGCGCGATCACCTCATCGCGCGCGTACCAGCTTTCGAGCGCGGTGCGTGACGCCCCAGAGCGCGATCCACGGCAGTTCGCCGCCATGCCGGTGCGCGGCCTATCGGCCGAACAATTGTTCGACAGCCTGGCCTTGGCTATCGGCTTTCGCGATCCGGCTGGCGATTTGGGGCAATTCGTGCTCGCGTACAATTCCCCGCGTGCGACGTTCTTGGAGACGTTTGCCAATCAGCGCGACCGGCCGCTGGACTATCACACGTCGATCATCCAGGCGATGGCGCTGATGAACGGGCAGGTCGTGGCCGATGCCACGGCGGTGCCGCGGAGCTGGACGTTGGGGGCGGTCGCGAACTATCCCGGCTTCGACGATCGCGCGCGGATCGAAACGCTCTATCTGGCCACGCTGTCGCGGCCGCCGCGCGACGAAGAGCTGGCCAGGCTTGAGCCGTACCTGGCCAGCGGCGGCGCGCGACAAGACCGCGATGAAGCGCTCGGCGATATTCTCTGGGCGCTGTTGAATTCAAGCGAGTTCCTGTTCAACCATTAAACTTCCGACGACCGCGCCGGCGCGAAAGCGCCTCGCCTGGCGACATCAACTAGCAAGCAATCGGGGGAGGGCTGCACGTGTCACGCCACATGCGTTTTTCACGCCGCCAATGGCTGCGGCTCTCTCTGGCGGGTGGATTGGGAGTCTCGGCAAGTGGCTGGCTCGCGGAACTGGCCGCGGCCACGAGCGCCGACCGGCACCGCCGCCGGGCATGCATTCTGCTTTGGATGGCGGGTGGTCCCAGCCAGTTGGATACGTTCGATCCCAAACCGGGCCACGAACATGGCGGCCCCTTTCAAGCGATCCAAACCGCGACGCCAGGCATCTCGATCTGCCAGCATTTGCCGCGGCTGGCCCAATCATCGGACCAGTTGGCGTTGATCCGCTCGATGAGCACCAAGGAAGGAGACCATACCCGGGCGACCTACTTGTTGCGCACGGGTTACCAGCCGAGCGGGCCGGTCGCCTATCCTTCCTTGGGGCCGCTGATCGGCAAGTCGCTCGGCGATGAAGCGGCCGAGCTTCCCAACTGCGTTTCGATCGGGAGCGTTCCCTTTATCAGCCCCGGTGCGTTCGGGCCGGGATTCTTGGGCCCCCGGTATGCCCCGTTGATGGTCGGCGGAGGCATTCCGATCGTGCCCCAACCCGGGGCCAACGCGGCCTACGAAGACCAGTTGAAGGTTCCCAACCTGTCGTTGGCGAATGGGATCGAACGCTCGCAAGCCGATGCGCGGTTGGCCCTGCTGCGCGACTTGGAGCACGACTTCACCCACCTGCATCCGGGCGCCGCGCCGCTCAGCCACGTGGCAGCCTACGACCAGGCCGATCGCATGATGCGTTCGACGGCGGTGCGGGCTTTCGAACTCGAGGACGAGCCCGCCGCGTTACGCGACGCGTATGGCCGCAACGCCTTTGGTCAAGGCTGCATGCTCGCCCGCCGGCTCATCGAGCGGGGCGTGCCCTTTATCGAGGTTTCGTTGAACAGCGCGGCGGCCGGCAATATCCTCGGTTGGGACACGCATCAGAACAATTTCAAAACACTCGAGGCGATGCTGCCGGTGCTCGATAATGGTTGGGCCACGCTCTTGGCCGATCTCAAAGCGCGCGGCTTGCTCGACTCGACCCTCGTCGTCTGGATGGGGGAATTTGGCCGCACTCCCAAGATCAACAACAATCAGGGACGCGATCACTTTCCCAATGCCTGGTCGACAGTGCTCTCGGGGGGCGGTATTCGCGGCGGACAAGTCATCGGGCGCACCAGCGACGACGGCCAGGAGGTCGCCGATCGACCAGTCTCCGTCCCCGATCTGCTCGCGACGATCCTCTTGGCCCTGGGCCTTGATCCCATGCAGCAGAATACGTCGAACGTCGGGCGGCCAATCCGCCTTGCCGATCCCGATGCCAAGCCACTGCGGGAGTGTTTGCTATGAAGCCCGCCTGGATGCTGATCGCGCTGTCGATTTTGTCTGGCGCTGCGGCGCGCTGCGCCGACTCTCCTGCCACGCCACCAAGCGTTCCGCCGGCAGCCGACGTGCAAGATCTTGTCGTGCTGGCGCCCGGGCAGCCGCTTGTCGTGCGCTTGCACATTCAACTCGACGGGCAGCCTTATCAGTCGACGTGGGGCGACTACCTCTGGGAGCGCTTCAGCCACTCGGACACGAACGGCGACGGCGTGCTGGACAACGATGAGTTTCAGCTTGGCGACTGGCAGACACTGGTTGGTCAGGGTCGGGATGCCGCGGGGCGCATGGTCGGCCAGCGTGGCGCGACCTCGTTCCTCGATCTCGACAACAATCCGCCGGACGAGGCCATCACCTTCACCGAACTGGTCGAACACTTGGGCGACCGCTGTTTCGCGCTCAACGCGGGAGGCGGCAGCCAGGTTCTGGGGCTGGCCGCTTCTCCCGCAGCCACGCCATCGTCGCCCGACGTGCGCGATGCCCTTCTCGTGCGGCTCGACGGTGATAACAACGGGCAATTGACGCGTGACGAGATCGCCGCGGCGCTGGGCCAACTCTACCGATTCGATCTCAACGAAGATGAGCTGTTGACCGATCTCGAGTTGCGCGCTGATGGCAACCCGTTCGCCAATCGCTTTGTCTCGCGGGAAGGGCGCCCGCTGGCACAAACATCGCCCGCGCTTGCGCCAATTCCCGGCGCGACGGCAGACGGCCTGGCACGCGCCGTGTTCTTGAATTACGACCTCCCCCAGAGCGTTTCGCCCGACGCCAAGCAACCTGCCAGCGGCGACGGTCAACTTGCTTCTCAGGAGTTGCGCATCGCCCCCGAGCAATTTGCCTTGGCCGACGCCGACTCGAGCGGCATGGTGAGCGAAGCCGAGTTTGCGGCTTGGTTGGCGGCGCGGCCGATCGACGTGGAGTTGTCGGTCAATCTCGATGCCGATGTGGCGGCCGACGAGCGCGTGCGGGTAGCGTCCGCGAGCTCAAACCCACCCAGCACGCTGGCCGCGGCTCCCAACGTCGCGGTCGAAGCGAAAGCCGGCAAACTGACCCTTCGCCTGGGAGGCTGCGAGCTCGTCGTGTCGGCCACGGGCGCGACGCACTGGGACAAGCAGCGCGCGTCGTACGAGTCGTTATTCAAACGATTCGACGCCGATCAGAATGGCTACCTCGACGAGCAGGAGGTCCGCAATCTTAGCAGCGGGCGTGGTCAGTTCGCGCGGATCGACGGCGACCGCGACGGCAAGGTTTTCCTCGAGGAGTACCTGCGCTATCACGAGTCGACGCAGAAACTCACCCAGCGGCGCGTGACGGCCAGCGTCTCCGATCAGGGGAGCCGGTTGCTGGAGATCGTCGACGCCAATGCCAACGGGCAACTATCAATTCGCGAGCTGCGCACGGTGCCCACGCTTGTGGCCAGTTGGGACGCCAACGGCGATGGACAGGTCGCCCCCAACGAATTGCCCCGTCGCTACCAGATCCAGATCGCACCAGGAGCGGGCGGATCGATCAACGGTACTCTGGCCGTGCCCATCGCATTTGGCGGCCCGATGTCGACGGCTGCCAAGCTAACGGGCAAGGGGCCCGACTGGTTTCAGCGGATGGACCGCAATGGCGATGAAGACCTGTCGCGGCGCGAATTCCTCGGAAGCCGCGCGGCGTTTGCGAAGCTCGATGCCGACGGTGATGGGCTGGTCGACTTGAAGGAAGCCGAAGCAGCCAGTGCCAGCCCGTGAGGCGTAGCTGCAAGTCGGTCAGCGGTCGGAGTAGGATAGACTGATCTTCCGCGATCGCCAGTCTGCCAAGCCGGGTGCGGCCGCGAGCGCGACCGGCACTCAAGATGATCTTCCTATGGACAGAGGCCAGGGTCGATGCAAGCCGCTCGGCAACAGCGCTACGTGCTCGTGGTCTGCCGCGTCTGCCGCACGCGCATGCATCCGCCGGCCGAGTGGATCGGACGGACGATTCACTGCCCCGACTGTGGCACAGCGGCCACTGTGCCCGAGCCCGAGCTAGCTCGGCCGCAGCCGCTGCAGCCAGATCCTGGCGAGTACGCGCTGGGGGGCAATTGGTCGGCCGAACCGACGGGATCGCCGCCGAGCGACGCGGCGGCAGCCAATTCCTCAAGCGGTGAGCGCCACGCATCGCCGCGGGACGAGGCGGCCGATCTCGTATTGGTAAAGTGCTCGTTGTGTGGCACGCGCATGCACTTCCCGCGGCGCGACGTCGGACGGAAGGCGAAATGCCCTGATTGCGGTACGGTCAACGCGATCGTCCCCCGACCCGATCAACCTCGGTCGCGGGATGCCAAGCCACGTGACGCGAAAGCTGGTACGAAAGCCACCGCCGCGCCGCCCGAATCGCGCGCGACCGTGTACGACGTGGGCTCGGCCACGGCACCGCCCCCGGCGCCAACCAGCTTTGTCGCTCCGCGTTCGATTGTCGAACGGATCGAAGTTCCCGAGCCGCCGCGCTGGACTTTTTTCTCCGGCGTGTTCGGCTTTCCTTGGAGCCGCGGCATGGTGGCGCGCTGGGCGGGCATTTCGTTGGGATTGCTCGTTGTCGGCTGCATCGCGGCCATCCTGCTGGGCATGGTTGGCGCCAACGGCCTAGGGCGCGAAACCGTGCTCGCCACCGGCGCCTGGGGTTTGCTGATTTTCTTTGCGCTGTTATGGAGCTTGTCGTACGCCAGCGGATTGATGCTGGTCATCGTCCGTGAAACCGCCGAAGGGGCCGACACGCTAGACGAGTCGCCCGATATTGATTGGCGAAATTGGATCTTCCCGCTGGTGTACCTGCTCGAAATTTCGGCGCAGGCAGTCGCCCTCGGCTGGGGCGTGCGGTGGCTGCTGAAGTTGGGGTTTTCGGACTGGCCCGCGGGCGCAATTGGGCTGGGAGTGACAACGTTCCTGACGCTGCCAGTGCTGTTGCTCTCGGCGCTAGAGAGCGGATCGGCGCTGTTGCCGTTCTCGGGGCCGATCCTGCGCAGCCTCGCGCGATTGAGTTGGGCCTGGCTGTTATTTTACGGGCTGACAGCAGCGCTGATGACGCCAATTGCCGGCGCGTTGGCATTGGCGATAACGCCGTACTATTGGTGGGGCTGCCTGGCCGCAGGGCCGCTTGTGGCTGCCTACCTGCTACTGTACGCGCGGCTGCTCGGCCGGCTGGGTTGGCTCGTAACCGAGCGATTGCAGCCCGTTAGCCCCGACGGAGTCGGCAACTAACTTACGGAGCGGCAGCTTGAGCGTCCGGCTTACAAGTAGTTCGTGTGTGTCTCGCCCGCCTTGGCGCGATTGACGGTGTCGTTCGCCACGGCGTACCAGAACCAGTTGAGCCCCCCG